>NZ_JBFAUM010000001.1:0-179669 GCF_040679195.1 Actinoallomurus sp. NPDC052308
CCAGGACCGTACGGCCGCCGGTGTCGTACACGAACGCGCTCAAGGTGCGGCAGATCGCCGAGTACGGCTACGCCGACATCGGAGGTTGCGCGAAGCGTGGAGCGCGGGCCATCATCGGGGCATGATCTCCAACCGAAAGGGCGGCGACGCCCAGGCGCTTTGATCGCGCCCCTGCGGCGCCATGACGCCGCAGATCCCAAGGCCGCCCTCCGCAGTAGGAGCGCTTACGGCCTATGGCAGGAAGCCGTCGAGATCCGGCAGGAGTGGCTCGCCTACGGCCTGTCCACGCAGCCGGCCGACCGACGGACCGCCGAACACAGCCTGACCAGCATCTACGCGAGACTCTCGCGCGGACGGCCGCGGTTCGTCTGGGTGGACTCTCCGGAACGGGCGATCCCGCTGGTAACCGGCCTGCCCACCCTCGACCGGCTGTACGAGTGGATCCGAGATTCTCGGCCGCGGGGGACACCTCCACTGGCCGGCGATCTCGCCATGGTCGGCTCGCAGTTGCGCGGTGCGCTCAGCGCCGGCGTCGCCCACGCCGACCCTGAACTGTCACCCGCGCGCAAGGACAAGCGCAACGGGCAGTGGCCCGAACTGCCACCGCTCAAGGCGATCGAGGCGGGCGTTCCGCTGGGCGTCGTACTGCACCGGGGCGTCCGCGCCGCACTGCACCGGAGCCTCGCCCACGGGTTCCGGACACCCGTTCGGAACACGCTCGCGGGCCGCGGGCCCGTACCGGTGTGCTGGTACGGGCAGCAGGACGCGGGATGGGTCGCCTACTACGACACCCTGCACCGGCTCGGGCTGGCCGCCTACCGGCCGGACGACCTCGAGCACCTCGGCGACTGGGCCGCGCTGACACGCTCGTGCGGCTGGTGGTGGCCCGGTGAGGACGTGTGCGTGGTCGTGGAGCGGCCCGAACTGGTCCTGACCGAACCGGTCTCCGGGGCCTGGCACGACGAGGTCCGGCTCCGTCGCGGCGGCGTCCGCTACCGCGACGGCTGGCATCCGCTCCTGGCCTGACCCACCGGTGGGCCGGGACGAGATCGGTTCTCTCGTCCCGGCCCACCCGAGGGACCCCATCGGAAGCGCGGCCAGGCCCCAGCCCCCTACGGTAAATGCGCGTCAAGAGCGCCTCGAAGGATCGGCAATTGCGGGACCCGTACTGTTTAGGGCTGATAGAAGACCGGGAACGACGGCTTCTGAACGACTCTGCCGACCAGAGGACTGCCATGCCGGGTGCTGCTGGAGATCACTCTTCCCGCGAAGCGATTACATCGACCCGGTTGTCATTCGTCGGCTTGATGGTCTCCGTGGCGGGTTTCTTCAACATTCTGGACGGCCTCACCGCCCTCCTCAAGACGGATTATTACCTGGTCACATCGAGCAGGCTGCTGGTCTTCAACTACCCGGCCTGGGGCGTGATCTGGCTCATCCTGGGTGTTGCGCAGTTCGTCGTCGGCGGGGCGATTCTGGCCGGGCAGACGTGGGCCAAGATGCCGGGGATCGCGCTCACGGTGCTCGTCGTGATCGGGCAATTCGCCTTCCTGAACGCCCGCCCGGTGTGGTCGATCATCGTAATCGCCTTCTGCGTCGTCATCATCCACGAACTGATGGCCCCGAGGCCAGGTTCAGCCGCGCGTTGAAGCTGAGATGTCGGCGGAATACCGCGCCGTCGTGCCCGGCCACCTGTGCGAGGGACAACGGTCAGCAGCGCGCTGGTCCGCTCGGCACCACGAGCGGACCAACGCACCTCGATCGGTCGTCGGGTCAGGCCTGGGGCGGGAGGTCGTCGAACTCGACGACCTGCCGCACCTCGACCTCGATCTCCTCGAACAGGTCGGCGTACTCCTCGGCGTACCGCACGGCCTGCGCCCGGTCCTCGGCGTTGATCAGCGCGAAGCCGCCGATGACCTCCTTGGCCTCGGTGAACGGCCCGTCGGTGACCTTGGTCGCCGCGCCTCGGTCCTTACGGACCAGCGCGCCCTTCGCGGACGGGTGGACCCCCTCCGCGGTGATCAGGATGCCCCGGTCGGTCCAGTCCTGGATCATCTCGCCCATCTTCTGCATGAACTCCTGGCTGGGGTTCCAGGCCTCCGGGGCGCGCTCGTCGAGCCGGTGCATCATCAGGAATCGCATGACTTTCTCCCTTGTCGTGTCGGGCCGGGTCCGGTCGGTTCCGGACGCGATGGCCGGCCGTCACCTAGGCGTCGAACGACGACACGAGGAATCGACACCCCGGCATCAGATTTTTTATCCGATTCCCGGCAGGGAGCCGACGGGGCCGACGTACAGCCAGGCGCCGTCCCGGAGGATGAAGCGGCTGTTCTCCTCCAGGTGCCGCGGGCGGTTCCGTACGACGTAGTGGGCGCGGAAGTGGACGGTTCCGTCGGTGTCGAGGTAGCTCCCGCCGGCGGTCCGGAGGACCTCGAGGCGCTCCCACCGCAGGGCCTCGTCGAAGTCGACGTGCGGCGGCCGCGTCGACGGATGCCACGTACGCAGGAGATAGGCCTCGTCGCCGACGCAGAAGGCGCTGTAGCGCGAGCGCATCAACCGCTCCGCGGTCGGCGCCTTCGCGTCGCCGCGGTGGTATCGCCCGCAGCACTCGTCGTACGGTGCGGGCAGCCCGCAGTGGCAGGTGTCCGGGCCGCGCTCGCTCATGCTCGTCATTCTGTCGCGACGCGGTCAGGGCCGCGACCGCGGCGCGGGGACGCCCTCGGTCGCGGACGCGGCGCGGGCCGGCGGCCGACCGGTCCGCCGTGGCCCGTCGCCGGGTGGCGGCGGGCGGCGGCGGGCGGCCGACTCATCGCGCCGGCGACACGGTCGCGGTGAGAACGTCCCTGAACGACGTGGGCGGCCGGCCGAGGAGGCGGGCCAGGGTCGGGTCGACCTCGGCGAACTCGCCCTGCCGGCTCGCGACGAAGATGCCCAGCAGCAGGTCGGCCAGCGCCTCGGGAAGGCCGTGGGCGACCAGACCGGCCCGGTACTCCTCGTCGGACACGACGACCCGGCGGATCGTGCGGCCGGTCAGTTCGGAGGCGATCTCGGCGACTCGAGTGAGGTCGATGGCCTCCGCGCCGGTGAGGGCGGGGGTCAGGCCGTCCAGACCACCGTCGTCGGTGAGGGCGATCGCGGCGGCCTCGGCCAGGTCGGCGTGGGCGGTCCAGGAGACCGGGCCGTCCTCGGGCGCGGCCAGTTCGCCGGTCTCCAACGCGTTGCCGAGCAGCATGACCCCCGATGCCGCGTAGAACCCGTTGCGCAGGGAGGTGAACGGCACCCCCAAGTCCTTCAGCGCGGCCTCGGTGGCGGCGTGGTCGGGCATCGGCGCGAACGGCGAGGACGGGTTCGCCCCCATGTGGCTCGTGTAGAGGATGCGGTCGGCCCCGGCCCGCGCGGCCGCCTCGATCGCCGTACGGTGCCGGCGCAGCGCCGTTTCGCCGGTGTCGTCGACGGACACGATGAGGACCCGCGATGCCCCTTCGAAGGCGTGCGCGAGGTTCTCGGGGTCCTCGAAGTCGCCCTGGCGCACGCGGACGCCTCGCGCGCGAAGCTCGGACGCCTTCTCCGGGTCGCGGACGCTGACGCCGATCCGGTGGGCAGGGACGCGTTCGAGCAGGCGCTCCACGGTCGCCTTGCCCAGCTGACCACTGGCTCCGGTGACGATGATCATCTCGACCTCCAGTCGCGGGGCGGCAAATCCGTGTCGGCCCGGTGGCCTGCTCCGCCGTCGCTAACGTGACGACGTTAGCACCGTTAACGAAAGGCCGCTAACGATGGACCGTTAACATTGATTCATGGACGATCAGGGCACCGCCGCCTCGGCCGGCGCGCGTGACGGAACGCGGCTGCGGATCCTCGCCGCCGCGGCCGACCTGCTCGCCGAAGGCGGCTACGAGGCCGTGTCGACCAGGGCCGTCGGCGCGGCCGCCGGCGTGCAGGCGCCGACCATCTACCGCCTCTTCGGCGACAAGCGCGGGCTCCTCGACGCGCTGGCGACCTACGGGTTCACCGCGTACCTGGGCCGCAAGACGGAACGCGAACCGAGCGACGACCCGGTCGAGGACCTGCGGGCCGGGTGGGACCTGCACGTCGGCTTCGGCCTCGCCAATCCGGCGCTCTACGCGCTGATGTACGCCGACCCTCGCCCCGGAGCCCCGCCGTCGGCGGCCGTCGCCGCGGCCGAGATCCTGGCCGGGCACATCGGCCGGATCGCCCGGGCGGGCCGCCTGAAGGTCGGCGAAGAGCGCGCCGCGCAGCTCGTCCACGCCGCCGGCTCGGGGACGACGTTGGCGCTCATCGCGCTGCCGGAAGAGGCCCGTGACCTGGGGCTGTCCGACCTCGCCCGGGAGGCCGTCATCGCCGCGATCACTACGGACGTGCCGGTTCCGGCGTCGAGGGGCCCGGTCGGCGCCGCGGTCGCCCTCCGCGCGGTCCTTCCGGAGGCGACCGTCCTGACCGAGGGGGAGCAGACCCTGCTGCGCGAGTGGCTCGACCGCGTCGCCGGCGACGCCTCGTGAGGCCGCGATTCAGAGCCGGCGTCAGGGCGGCGGGTGGTGCGCCCGGACGCCGGCGTGGTCGTGAGGTGGCGCGGGCTCATCCGTCCTGACGGGTCGCGGAGCGGTGCCGCTGGGCGGCGTCGGCCGTCAGTACGGCGTCGAGGAGACCGGGGAACAGCGCGCCCAGGTCGGCTCGGCGCAGGGCCGTCATCTTGGCGGTGCCCCGGTAGACCTGGCTGATCAGCCCCGCCTCCCGGAGGACGCGGAAGTGATGGGTGGTGGTCGATTTGGTGACCGCCAGGTCGATGGCGGAGCACGCGACCTCCTCACCGGGCGGCAGTTCGGCGAGGAAGCGGACCACCTGGAGGCGCGCCGGGTCGGACAGCGCGTGGAGCACCGACTCGAGTCGGATGTCCGCGCGTGCGGGGTGATCGAGGACCCGGCCGGCGGTCGGCACGGCAGCTCCTTTCCCGGCCCGTCGATTAAGTACGACGACCTTCGTAGTTTGACGTCTTACGTACTACGGCGTATATCGTACTAAGGAACCCGGCCGAAGGAGAATGATCCGTGAGTGCGTTGTTCGAGCCCCTCACTCTGCGGGAGCTGACGTTCCCCAACCGCGCGTGGATGTCGCCGATGTGCCAGTACTCCGCCCCGGACGAAGGGCCGGACACGGGCGTCGCAGGCGACTGGCACCTGGCGCATCAGGCGGCGCGCGCGGTGGGCGGCGCGGGTCTGATCATCACCGAGGCGACGGCGGTCAACCCGGAGGGCCGGATCAGCCCGGCCGACCTCGGCCTGTGGAACGACCGTCAGCAGGACGGACTCGCCCGCGTCGTCGCGTTCCTGCGCGCGCACGGCAGCGTGCCCGGCATCCAGCTCGCCCACGCGGGCCGCAAGGCCTCCACCGAGCGGCCCTGGCGAGGCGGGGCTCCCATCGCTCCCGACGAGCCGTACGGCTGGCGGCCGGTGGCTCCCAGCCCGCTGCCGTTCACCGCGGACGGTCCCGTGCCGGCCGAGCTGACCCGCGAGCAGATCGGCCGCATCGTCGAGGACTTCGCGGCCGCCGCCCGGCGGGCCCTCGCGGCAGGGTTCCAGGTGGCCGAGATCCACGGCGCGCACGGGTACCTGCTGCACGAGTTCGTCTCGCCGCACGCCAACCGGCGCACCGATGAGTACGGCGGCTCGTTCGAGAACCGGATCCGCCTCTCGTTGGAGGTCGTCGACGCCGTACGCGCGGTCTGGCCCGACGAGCTGCCGGTGTTCTACCGGATCTCGGCGACCGACTGGCTGAGCGAGAACCCCCAGGACGGCCGCGAGGGCTGGACCGTGCCCGACAGCGTGCGGCTGGCCAAGGAGCTGCTGGCCCACGGCGTCGACCTCCTCGACGTCTCCAGCGGCGGCATCGCCCCCGACGCGCGGATCACGGCCGGGCCGGGCTACCAGGTCCCGTTCGCCGCGCGGATCAAGGCCGAGACCGACGTGCCGGTCGCCGCGGTCGGTGAGATCACCGAGCCCCGGCAGGCCGAGGAGATCATCGCCTCGGGGCAGGCCGACGCGGTGCTCGTGGGACGCGAGCTGCTGCGCGACCCGTTCTGGCCGAACCGCGCGGCCCGCGTGCTCGGCGCCGAGCCCACCTGGCCCGATCAGTACCACCGCGCCGTCTGAGGACCGCGGCCCCGCCCCGCGCGGGTCGCCCGTACGACCGCTCGGCGGGGCCGCGACTCCGGGTCGTCGGTACGGCCGCCCGGCCGATCGGCGGAGTTCGGGCCGGTCTCCCGGCTTCGGTCTGTCCCTTTCTCAGGTCGTGGCCTCGGTCGCTTGCATAGTGATGCATCCTCATGCATACTTGTGCTCATGTCCAAGGTGCTGACCTCCCTGCCTGTCGGCGAACGTGTCGGGATCGCCTTCTCCGGCGGCCTCGACACGTCGGTTGCGGTCGCGTGGATGCGCGAGAAGGGTGCGGTTCCCTGCACCTACACCGCCGACATCGGGCAGTACGACGAGCCCGACATCGCCTCGGTGCCCGGGCGCGCCACCGCGTACGGCGCGGAGGTCGCCCGGCTGATCGACTGCCGGGCGGCCCTCGTGGAAGAGGGCCTGGCGGCCCTGGCCTGCGGGGCGTTCCACATCCGCTCCGGCGGCCGCGCGTACTTCAACACCACCCCGCTGGGGCGGGCCGTCGCGGGCACGCTGCTGGTGCGGGCGATGCTCGAGGACGACGTGCAGATCTGGGGCGACGGCTCCACCTTCAAGGGCAACGACATCGAGCGGTTCTACCGGTACGGCCTGCTCGCCAACCCCTCCCTGCGGATCTACAAGCCGTGGCTCGACGCGGACTTCGTGAACGAGCTCGGGGGCCGCAAGGAGATGTCCGAGTGGCTGCTCGCTCACGGCCTGCCCTACCGGGACAGCACGGAGAAGGCCTACTCCACCGACGCGAACATCTGGGGCGCGACCCACGAGGCCAAGTCGCTGGAGCACCTCGACGCGGGCATCGAGATCGTCGACCCGATCATGGGCGTCCGGTTCTGGGACCCCGAGGTGGAGATCCCCACCGAGGACGTCACGATCGGCTTCGAAGCCGGGCGGCCGGTGACGATCAACGGCAAGGAGTTCGGCTCCGCCGTCGACCTGGTGCTGGAGGCCAACGCCATCGGCGGCCGGCACGGCCTGGGCATGTCCGACCAGATCGAGAACCGCATCATCGAGGCCAAGAGCCGGGGCGTCTACGAGGCGCCGGGCATGGCGCTGCTGCACGCCGCGTACGAGCGGCTGGTCAACGCCATCCACAACGAGGACACCCTCGCCAGCTACCACAACGAGGGCCGGAAGCTCGGCAGGCTGATGTACGAGGGCCGCTGGCTCGACCCGCAGGCGCTGATGCTGCGCGAGTCGCTGCAGCGCTGGGTCGGCACGGCCGTCACCGGCGAGGTGACGCTGCGGCTGCGGCGCGGTGAGGACTACTCCATCCTGGGCACCTCCGGGCCGGCGTTCAGCTACCACCCCGACAAGCTGTCCATGGAGCGGACCGAGGACGCCGCGTTCGGGCCGGTCGACCGGATCGGTCAGCTGACGATGCGGAACCTCGACATCGCCGACTCCCGGTCCAAGCTCGAGCAGTACGCCGCGCTCGGCATGGTCGGCAGCAGCCGCCCGCACCCGACCCTGATCGGCGCGGAGCAGGCGGCCTCGACCGGGCTGATCGGCGCGATGGCCGAGGGCGGCGCCGAGGCGATCGCCTCCGGCCGGGCGGAGTCGGCCGCCGGGGCGGTCGCCGTCGACGACGAGCTGCTCGACAATGCCGCGATGGAGTTCGGCGTCGACTGACCCGCCGGCGGTCCGGGCCGGGAGCCCGGACCTCCGACGAAGGTCAGAACGACCGGGAGCGCTGGTCCACTCCCGGTCCGCCGTACGGATAGTCGGCGACCGTCGGGGCGCTGGCCTCGTCCAGTAGCGCGGTCTCCGACTCCGACAGGTGCAGGCCGGCCGCGCCCAGGTTGTCGTCGAGCTGCTCCAGGGTCCGGGCGCCGAGGATCACCGAGGTGACCATCGGGCGGTCGGCGACCCACGCCAGCGCCACCTGCGCCATCGACGCGCCACGGGCCTCGGCCACCTGGCGGACCGTGTCCACGATCCGCCAGGTCCGCTCCTGCGCGTTGCGCGGCGCGTACGCCTCCATTCCGCGCTCCGGGTCCTCGCCCAGCCGGGTCGCTCCGGTCGGAACCTCGTCCCGCCGGTACTTCCCGGTCAGCCAGCCGCCGGCCAGCGGCGACCACGGCAGGATGCCGACGCCCTCGTTCCGGCAGACGTCCACCAGCTCGAACTCGATGTCCCGGCTGATCAGGTTGTACTGCGGCTGCAGGGTCGCGATCGGCGTGAGGCCGCGGACCTCGGCGAGCGTGGCGGCCTTCTGCAGCTGCCAGCCGACGAAGTTGCTGACCCCGACGTAGCGGATCTTGCCGGCGCGTACGGCGTCGTCGTAGAAGCGCAGGGTCTCCTCGATCGGGGTGAGCGGATCCCACGCGTGCGCCTGGTAGAGGTCGATGGCCTCCACGCCGAGCCGGCGCAGGCTGGCGTCCAGCGCCCGCGTCAGGTACGTACGGCTCAGCCCGAGGTCATTGGGTCCGTCGCCCATCGGGAAGCGTCCCTTGGTGGCGAGCACGACCCGGTCCCGGACGCCCGGCCGAGCCGCGAACCACCGTCCGATGATCTCCTCGGAACGGCCCTGCGAGTAGACGTCCGCGGTGTCGATGAAGTCGCCGCCGCGCTCGACGAACCGGTCGAGCAGCGCGTGGGACGTCTTCTCGTCGCTCTCCTTGCCGAAGGTCATGGCGCCCAGGCACAGCGTGGACACGAGGGTTCCGGTGGGGCCGAGGGGCCGGTGTTCCATCCTTAAGCCTTTCGATTCGATCATGCCGTTCGCCGGGCCTGCGCGACGACGACGAGGTCACAGCAGTCAACCAGCGAGCCGTCCCGTCACGCACCGCTGCGCGGTTCGTCCACCCGGTCTCGTACGGGCTCTTCCGGGCCGGTCACCGTGACACCGTAGAGGGCCGACGTCCAGGCGTTCGTGAGGGTGTCGATGAGGACCTGCTCGTCGTCGAAGGGCGGAACGCCGGCCGCGGCCAGGTAGTAGAGGCGCTCACCCATCCAGGTCAGCGAGGCGGCCACCGCGCGCACGTCCATCGAGCCGAGCCGTTCGCGAGCGTGTGGATCGGCGTGGATCCGCGCGGCGGCGGCCTCGGTGAACGTGTCCATCTGCTCGAGCCAGAGGTTCCGCAGCCCCTCGTCGGATCCCCAGCTCTCCACGATCGCCATGAGCACGCCCGCGTTCTCACGCCAGAGCCGGGCGCCGTCGCTGACGCCCGCCCGGAGCGCGGCGACCGGGTCCTGCTCCTGGGCGATCCAGGGGCGTGCCGCCTGTTGCCCCTGCGCGACCGCGTCGCGCACCAGCTCGCCGAGCACGGCCTGCTTGCTCGGGAAATAGAAGTAGAAGCTGGCCCGGGAGACCCCGGCGGCGGTCAGGACGTCGGCGACGCTGAGATCGTCGAAGCGACGCCCGCGCAGCAGCTCGCGCGTCGCGGACAGGATGCGTTCGCGCAGCTCCGCGGGGGCCGGCTGGGGCCTGGATCGGCGGGCAGAGGACGCGGTCCGCTTGGCAGGCATGCCGTCCATCCTAACGAGCACGGATGGATTGTATGGACTCCATGTCCATACACAGTGTATGGTCCGCCCCATGAATCGGATAGCGATCCACCTTGTCGTCACCGACCCGGACCAGGCCGCCACCTGGTACGCCGACGCCCTGGGCGCACGGGAGACGAGCCGGCTCACCCTGCCCGACGGCCGTACGCTGACGGTCGAGCTCCTGCTCGGGGAGACCGTCCTGGCGGTCGCCGGCGAGCTGCCCGACCTGGGGATGCGCGCCCCCGCCGCTCTCGGCGGCACCTCCGCCGCCCTGCACGTACGGGTCCCGGACGCCGACGCTGCCTGGTCGCGGGCGATGGCGGCCGGTGCCACGGTCTTCGAGCCGGTGCACGACGCCTTCTGGGGGGACCGTACGGGCCAGTTGCTGGATCCCTTCGGGCACCGCTGGGCGCTGGACCAGCACGTACGGGACGTGCCGCAGGAGGAGATCGCCGCCCGCGCCGCGGAGCTGTTCGACGGCTCGGTGACGGCGTGAGGTACCGCACCCTGGGCGGCAGCGGCCTGCGCGTCCCCGAACTGATCCTCGGCGCGATGACCTTCGGCGAGCAGGGCGGGGTCGGCGCGCCGCTGCCGGAATGCCGCCGGATGCTGGACCTGTACGCCGAGGCCGGCGGCAACATGATCGACACCGCGGTCAACTATCGCGGCGGCGCCAGCGAGGAGTTCCTCGGGGAGCTGCTGCGAGGCCGGCGGGAGTCATTCGTGCTGGGCACGAAGTACTCCGTGTCCCGGGACCCCGCCGACCCGAACGCCGCCGGCAACCACCGCAAGAACCTGCGCGCGTCGCTCGAGACCAGCCTGCGCCGGCTGCGCACGGACCACGTCGACGTGTACTGGGTGCACATGTGGGACCGTGACACGCCGATCGAGGAGACCATGCGCGCCCTGGACGACGCGGTCCAGGCCGGCAAGGTGCTGTACGTCGGGATCTCCGACGCCCCCGCCTGGGTGGTGGCCCGCGCGAACACGCTGGCGCAGTGGCACGGCTGGAGCCCGTTCATCGGCCTGCAGGTCCCCTACAGCCTGCTGCAGCGCGACGTCGAACGCGAGCTGCTGCCGATGGCCGAGGCCCTCGGGATCGGCGTGAGGGCGTGGAGCCCGCTGGCCGGCGGGGTGCTGTCCGGGAAGTACACCCGCCCGGACGGGGCCGCGGCCCGCGGCCGGCTGTCGGCGGACTCGCTCTCGGAGCGGGACCACGCCGTCGCGCGGGTCGTACAGGAGATCGCCGACGGCCTCGGCGCCACGCCCTCCCAGGTGGCCCTCGCCTGGGTGATGAGCCGCTCCCGCGCCGTTCACCCCATCGTCGGGGCCCGCGACGTCGACCAGCTCCGCGACGACCTCGCCGCCGCCGACCTCGCCCTGCCCCCGGAGGCCGTCACCCGCCTGGAGGAGGCGACCGGCTTCACGCTCGGATTCCCGGGCGACTTCATCGCCCAGAACTCCCCGTGGGTCTTCGGCTCCGCCATCGTCGCCCCGGACGCCGCGCCCCGATAGTCACCCGCCGCCGAAGGCGTCACCCCCGCTCAAGTCGGGTCCTGGCGCGTACCGGTCGCCCTCCGCCCGCGGGCACCGGATCCCGTGGCGTCATTCTCCAGACGGATGGCATCGGCCCGGCCGGCGGCGACACTGGACACATCGGGCCACGCGGCAGGGGAGGAACACAGTGCGAGGGCATCGGGGACGATGGCTGGTCGTGCCGGTCGTGCTCGCCGTGGCGGGCTGGGCGTCGGCGTGCGGCGGAGGGGACTCCGGCGACGCGTCCCCGCATCGGTCCGCGACGCCCAGTGCCACCGCGTCGAAGCGGTCCGGCGCGACCGGCCGGCCCGCCGCGACGCCGACCTCGGCGTACGACCCCGTCCGGTTCGCCGCGCAGGTCCGCAAGCACGCGCGCACGGCGAAGATCTCCCCGCAACTGCTGATGGCGATCCTGTACAACGAGTCGGACAAGCCGCACGACCCGGGGTTCGAGCGGGCCTGGCAGAAGATCAAGCCGGACGCCGCGTTCGGCATCGCCGACATGCACAGGGCCGCGTTCGACGAGGTCAAGCGCGGTCGCTCCTTCGCCGATCGCCGATGGGACGAGCTGCCGGACGACCCGGACCTCGCCATCACCGCGGCGGCCTGGTACCTCCATGACCTGGCCGTCCGCCTGCCCGCCCGGCGGTCGGGCCACTACACCCGGAACGAACTGCTCGCCCTCGGATACAACGCGGGCCCGGGCAACATGCTGGCGTTCGCCCGAGGTGCCCGACCCGGATCGGTCGCCCAGTCCTACCTCGACCGGCTGCGCCAGAACTGGCCCGTGGCCGAGCGCGCCCTCCACAGCGCGTAGCGACGGTCTCCGCGACATGCCGGTGCGATAGCTCCCATTAGGAGGCGAGGAAACGCTCGACCGACGCGGCGAACCGCTCGGGAGCGGTGACCCAGGGGAAGTGCGCGCCCGGCACTGAGGTGCTCCGCCCCTCGGGGAAGAGCGCGGCGTACGCGGCGGCCTGGTCAGAGGTGGGGGACGGGTCGTTCTCTCCGGAGATCACCAGGACGGGCGCCGGGAGCCGCTTGACGGCCGTACGGGTGGCGTCCGGGTCGAACGCCCCCTCACCGTGGAAGCCCTCGGCCGCCGCGCGTACGGGTGGGCATGATCGGGCGTGTGCCTCGGCCGTCCGGTCCCAGGGACTGTAGAGGAACGGCCGGGCGGCGAGATAGGTCTCCTCGCGCTCATCGCCGGACTCCCACGCTTCCAGCGCGGCGAGCGCCTTTTCGTACCACGGCTCGGCCGACCGGCGGTGGATCCCGGCCAGCCACTCCTCGTCGGTCGGCTCCAGTCCGACCGCGCGGGGGCTCGGCGTCACCAGGACGAGCCGGCGGATGCGGTGCGGATGGCGCGCGGCGTAGAGGACGGCGACATCGGCGGCCGCCGAATGGGCGAGCAGGTCGATCGCCGCCAGGCCCAGATGCTCCCGCAGGGCCTCGACGTCGGCGACGAGCCGGTCGGCCCGGTAGCCGCTCGGGTCGGCGGGCGCGGCCGAGCCGCCGGTTCCCCGGTTGTCGAGCAGGATCAATCGGCGCGAGGTGGTCAGGCCGCCCAGATCGCCGAGGTAGCCCGAGGGCCGCCCCGGGCCGCCCGGCAGGCAGATGAGGGGATCACCCTGGCCTGCGAGGTGATACGCCAGAACGGTCCCGTCATGGGAGGAGAAGGTCGGCACGCGCCAAGGCGACCACAGGGACGGTGTGGCAGGCAAGCCGGGTGGCCGCCGGAGGAGGGGCCTTCCTCCTCCGGCGATTCCGCCGGGTGTTCCGGTCAGCCGACGACCGTGCAGGTCGTGGTGGCCTTCTTCGTCGGGTCGCTCTCCGAGGTGGCGGTCAGCCTGACCTGGCCGGCGTGGGCCGCGCCCGCACCGCGCTTCGCGTACACCCGCACCGCCGTACGCTCACCCGCCTTGGCCGTGGCGAGGGCGTTCGGCAGCCAGGCCGTCCAGCCCCGGCCCACCGTGGTCGCGGACAGGCGGTAGACGTCGGAGTCGCCGTACGGGGCGGTCCCGGCCGTGCCGGTGTTGCGCAGCGGCAGCGTGCACCGGGCCCATCCCCGCTGCGGCGCCGCGACGCCGACGCCCGGCGCGCGGTTCTTGGTCTTGGCGAGCAGGACCCCGCTGTCCGGGGTGAACGAGTCGAAGCCCATGCGGTCGACGACCTCGAGGGTGTAGTTGTCATAGCCGCCGCCGTCGCACAGCGGATCGGTCGAGACGTCGCAGGCGGGATCGCGGTCATCGCCAGGTTGATCCCGGTCAGACCCCGGATCCGGGTTGGGCCTCGCGGGCCGCACCGTGGCCACGACGACACCCGACCCGGTCAGCCCCTCCCGGGAGAGGCTCAGGACGTTGGACGGGTCGACGATGCCGAGCTTCATCGGTCCGCTCCGGTGGGAGAGGGGGTCGGGGGCTGTTCGGCGGAGCGGATCGGACGATCGATGATCTCCCGCGATCTTGGTTCGTGCCAGAGACGACGGACGCGGCGGAATGGCGAGATCCGGCCAGGCGCACCGGCCGAGGGACCGGCGGATCGGCGTACCATCCGGTCGTGGTCCACTACGACGTCTTCCTCGCCGACTGCCCGGCCCGGACGACTCTGGAACTGGTCTCCGACACCTGGTCGGTGGTCGTCGTGATCGCGCTCGGCCGTGGTCCCGCCCGCTACTCCGAACTCCGCGAGAAGGTCGGCGGCATCAGCAAGAAGATGCTGACCCAGACGCTGCGCCGGCTCGGTGACAACGGTCTGGTCGAGCGGCGCGCCCTCGCGACCGCGCCGCCCGGGGCGGAGTACCGCCTCACCGACCTCGGCCGCAGCCTCCTCGAACCCCTGTGCGGCCTGTCCCGCTGGGCCGAGGACAACACCGGTGCCCTCCTCGACGCCCGCGCCGCCGGGGCCGTCCGCTCGGCGTAGGGAACCGTTCGGTTCCCCACGGCTTCCTACGGTCTCAGGCAGTACTTCGACGTGACAGGAGGACTGCCATGAGAATCGGTGTGCTTGGAGCCGGAAGGATGACCGAGGCGCTCGTGCCCGGCTGGGTACGCGCCGGACACGACGTCCTGATCGGCGGCCGTACCCCGGCCAAGGCCGAGGACCTCGCCCAGCGGGTCGGCGCCAAGGCGGGCACGCTGCGGGAGGCGGCCGAGTTCGGTGACGTGCTGCTGCTCGCCGTGCTCCTCGCCGGACTGGAGGAGACGCTGGTGGCGGCGGGCGGCCCCGAGGGGGCGCTGGCCGGTAAGACGATCATCGACTGCGGGAACGCCGTCGACTTCTCGGACTTCTCGCGGATCGCCTTCGAAGGCGGTACGTCGATGGCCGAGGAGGTGGCCCGCCTGGCGCCCGGCGCGCACGTCGTCAAGGCGTTCAACCAGGCGGAGAGCAGCGTCTGGCGGATGCGGCCGCCGGCCTTCGACGGCCGCCCGTTCGCCGTGCCGATCGCCGGTGACGAGGAGGGCAAGGCCGTGGCGCGCACTCTGATCACCGACCTCGGCGCGGCACCCCTCGACGCCGGCGACCTGACGCAGGCCCGTCACCTGGAGGCCATGGCGATCGTCGTCATCCGCCTGCTGCGCTCCGGGTACGACCCCCTGTCGGTGTTCGCCTTCATCAGCCCCGGTCGTACCGACACCTGAGGCGCGGCCCGGCGCACACCGGGGACGTCTGGTCCCGCGCGCGGGCGACGCCTGGTCCCGCGCGCCGACGACGTCCGGAGCCGCGCACCGGTCCGTACGCCCGGAGCCGCGCGCCGGTCCGTACGTCCGGTGGCGTACGGGCCGGCGCGCGGGCTGCGCCCGGGACCGTACGGGACGAGGCCGCTCCTGAGGGACGACGCGCCGCGTACCCGCTCGGGAATCTTGGGGGAACTCGGAGAGCGCCGCCCGATCGGCGGCTCGGCAAGGGAGATGCCCCCATGGAGCTCGAACCTGCGGCAGGGCGAGGATGGCGGCCGGCGGGCGTCGGATTCGTCGTGACGTTCGTGGCCGGTCTGGTGGCGAGCAGCGCGCTGGCCAAGACGTCCCTGTACCTGCCGGACGCGTCCGCCGCGCAGTTGCGGGAGTACTACACCGGCAGCGCCGCCGCCGTCGTGACCGCCGCGGCGCTGCAGGCGGTCGCGGCGGTGTGCCTCGCCTGGTTCGGCGTCGGTCTGGCCCGGACCCTCGATCCCGGAGGACCGGTGGCCAGGCGCGTCCGGTGGGCGGGCGGGGCCGCGGCGGCGGCCTTCGGCGCCTCGGTGGCGTTGTCGCTGCTGCTCGTGGCGATCGCCGACGACGCCGGGGACGGCACGCTGAAGGCGCTCGGCCGGCTCACGTTGGCGTGTGGCGGCGCGCTGCACCTGACCGCGCTGGGGGTCCTGGTCTGGCTCGTCTCCCGGACCGGCCTCCCCGCGGGCTTCCGGCCCCGGTGGGCGCTGCGGTTCGGTCTCGTGCTGGCTCCCCTGCTCGCGGTGTCGCTGGTCTCGATCGTCGTGACGCCCGTCACCCGGCTCGAGCCGCTGTGGCGACTGCTGTCGGCGATCTGGATGATCGCCGTGGCCACCGCCGGACGGAGGCGGGCGGTGGCCACGGTCCCGCAGAGCTGAGCCGCCGCTGCTACGGGTCGCCGGAGCGCTCCGCCGTGCCCAGGCGGTCGGCGACGGGCCAGACGTACGGCAGGTCGTCGGGGACGCCGGGGAAGAACCGGGCGTAGTGGTCGGGGTCCTTGCGGAGCAGCGCGGACTGGTGGCTGCGGTGGAAGGCCGGATCGCCCAGCCAGGGCGGCAGGGCGTCGGCCTCGGCCAGCCCGGCCTGGTCGCGGGCGGCGGGGATGAATCTCGCCGTGCGCAGTTCGGTGCGCAGGCTGGCGGCGCAGGTGTCCCGGCGGCCCACGCTGCACCACTCGCGGCAGATCACCAGGCCGTAGCACGTCAGCGCCTCCTCGTACCCGGCCCACATCCGGACCGCCGGGTGGTGCCGCCAGCCGTAGCCGGGCACGGTCAGCCCGCGCAGCACCTGCAGCGCCTCGACTCGCTGCTTCCCGAGGCGGCGCTGATCGAGGACACGCGCCGTCGCGGCGAAGTCCGCGTAGGGAAGGAAGGTCTGCATCGCGTCCCCCGGATCCGCCGGCAGCGGGGCACCGGCTCGTCCCCGTCCCTACCCACGCGAGCGCGGCCCGCTCCTCGGCGTACGGAACGCTCGGCGAACGACGCGCCGGCCGGGCGATTCGGGCGCCATGTCCTTGTTCTCAACGCCGTTGACCGAGCCTTCGGCTGCCCGTTCCGCGGTTCGCCCGGGGCCAGGCCAGGAGCCGGTCGACGTGCCGCCGGGTGAGACCTTCGCGGGGATTGACCGGAAGAAGCAGGATTCCGCGGTACGGCCACGCCTGACGCCGGATCCGCGCCGGGATGACGTCGTCGATCCAGGCGAAGGGGCGTCCGTCGGCGTACCGGAGGATGGGGGCCCACTTGGCCATCTCGAAGAGATGGACGATCGGGAACCTCGGATCGTCACGCCGCCGCTGGTAGCCCGAGAACTCCACGACCGGTAGCTCCGGCAGACCGAGCAACGGGCCCACGTGGGCGTTCGCCTCGTGCTCCCACGTGGTCGCCCAGACCAGGTCGTACCGGTCCGCGAGCTCCCTGAGCCAGTCCCCGTGCGCCGGGGAGAGGCGGACGGTCAGCCCGCCGATCCGGTGTGCCGTGAAGCCCTCGGTGTCCGTGGCCGCCGGGTTGAGCACCCCGTCGATGTCCACGTACAGCAGCGGCCTGGTCGCCGGTCGGCTGCCAGGCCGCGGCACCCCGCCGATGCCCCACGCCACCGGATCATGATCCCTGACGGGCCGGTCGCGAAGCCAGGACGCGGCGCCCGGTCAGCTCGTGAGCAGTTTCCGGTAGACGGTGGCCGACTTGACGTAGTCCTCGTCGCCGTAGACGCCCTTGTCGGTCCACTGCCAGATCGTGTACGAGCTCCACGCCGACGGGACCGGGACCTTGCTCGCGGTGGCCTTGTGGTCGTTCACCCAGAGCCGGTCCGTGGCGGAGAACGCCGTGGAGTTCCCGGTGCAGTCGATCCACCAGTCCTTGAACGTGTTGATGACCGCCCGCCGGCCCGTACGGGCGTGGTACTCCTTCAGGAACGCGCCGATCCAGGCGACCATCTTCGCGTGGCTCAGGCCGTAGCACTTGTTCTTGCCGTACGGGTTGTCCTCGATGTCGAGCACGCCGGGCAGGGTGTGACCGTCGGCCTTGCCGCCGCCCCCGTGCGCGATGAAGTAGTCGGCCTGGCGCTTCGCGCTCGAGGTGTTCGGCGTCGCGTAGTGGTAGGCGCCGTGGTCCAGCCCGGCCTTGCGGGCGCCGGCGTACTGCGCCGTGAAGGTGGAGCTGACGTACCGCACGCCCTCGGTCGCCTTGACGTACGCGAACCTGTTCCCCCGCGCCTTGACCGACGCCCAGTTGACCTTGGGCTGGTAGGCGCTGACGTCGACGCCGGGGATGAGGCCCTTGGGCCGGGACGCCGAGCGTACGCTGCCGTCCTGCGGCTGGACGACGGCGGAGTCCTGGCGCGCGCCGGCCGTCCGTGGAGCGTTCGACGAGCATCCGGTCAGCGCGCCGCAGGCGAGGCTCGCGGCCACGGTGAGGCCGAGGGGGACGAGGGGGGTCTTCCGCATGGGACGGGGGCTCCTCAGGACATGATCTTGGCCGGTGGGACCTTACCGCCCAGTTCTGGGCGGATCGACGCTTTTGCCGGATCTTGACCCGGCCGCACGTCGGGCGGCGGCCGTGCCTCGGGCGAGAGCGCGAAAAAGGGGCCCTCGGGTCGAGGGCCCCTTCTCCGTGGAGGGTGTTACTTGACGACCTCGCTGTGGGCGGTCGCCGCGGTCTTCGCGGTGGACGCCGGCGGGGTCGGGTCACCGAGCTGCGAGACGTGCACGGTGTCCTGCTTGGGCAGCGTTCCGTTCAGGAAGTAGGCGTCGAAGTAGGAGTCGACGCCACCCGGCCGCAGGTCGCCGCGGTGCACGATGCAGTGCGTACGGTCGCCGTCCTGGACGACGAGGTGCGAGCCCTTGAGGACCTTGTGCAGCTCCAGCGCGCCGGCGTACGGCGTGGCCGCGTCGTCGGTGGCCTGGAACATCAGGATGTTCTTCGGCAGGTCCTTGGTCTGGCCGACCTTGACCGGCGTGCCGGCCTTGGCGCCCCAGTACAGGCAGGGGGCGTTGAACCAGACGTTGCCCCAGGTCTCGAACGGCGCGGTCTTGTTGACCTTGACGGCGTCGTTGTGCCACTTGCTCCAGTTCAGCGGCCACTGGGTGTCGGTGCACTGGACGGCGTTGTAGACCGCGAACTCGTTGTCGTCGCTGCCGCCGGTCGTCTGGACGCCGTAGGTGCCGACGAACGTCGCGACGTCGCCCGTCTTGTAGGCGGACAGCGCGGCCGCGTACGTGTGCCAGACGGCCTGGCTGCGCCGGTACGCCGCGGTCTGGATGCCGTCGACGAGCTCGTCCGGGCCGACCGCGGAACCCTGGGAGGTCACGGCCTTCTTGGCCAGCGTGTTCTCGAGCCCGTAGAAGTAGGCGTGCACCTTCTGCTGGGTGTTGCCCAGGTGGTACACGTTGTCGTACTTGGCGATCCAGCCGAAGTAGTACTCGATGTTCTTGTCGAACGCGCGGTCCTGGTCGAGCTGGGCGTCGTACCAGACGTGCTTCGGGTTGACGTTCCCGTCGAGGACCATCCGGCCGACGCGCTTCGGGAAGACCGTCGCGTACACCTGGCCGAGGTAGGTGCCGTACGAGGCGCCGTAGTAGTCCAGCTTCTTGTTGCCCAGCGCCTTGCGGATCGTGTCCATGTCACGAACCGAGTCGATGGTCTTGATGTGGTCGAGCAGGTCCAGCTGAGAACCCTTGCCCCACTTCTGGGCGCACGCCTGGGCGTAGGCTTTGGTCTTGCTCAGCCAGGCCGCGTCGGTCGCCTTGCCGCCCGTGCCGTAGTTCGGCCGGGGGGCGTTGCTGTAGTTCTCGTCGCAGGTCAGCTTGGGCGTGCTGAATCCGATGCCGCGCGGGTCGAAGCCGATGACGTTGTACGCCTGCTGCATCGCGGCCGAGTTCTGCGCGTACACGCGCGGGCCGAACAGGGCGCCTTCGCCGCCCGGACCGCCCGGGTTGACCAGGATGTCGCCCTTGGCGGGGCCCGAGCCCTGGTGCGGGGTACGGGTCACCTCGAGGGTGATCTTCTGGCCGTTCGGGTGGGCGTAGTCCAGCGGAACCTGGAGCTCGGCGCACTGGATGATCGTGGACACCTTGACCGGGCCGAGGGCGTCGTACGCCTTGGCTCCGTTCACGATGTCCGCCTGGCAGGCGTGCCAGCTCAGGCTCGCCGGGCGGAAGGTATCGGACGCGTCCGTGGCCGCGGACGCGCTTGTGGCGCCTATCAGGCCGAGCCCGGTCATACCGAGACCGGCCGTCGCGGCGACGACGGCAAGCTTCTTCACGAGACCCCTTTCGGGCCGGGCATGAGGGAGGGGAGCCCGGCCGATGGTGAACCAGGGCAGATTGTCGTTACGGACAATCAGGTACATAAGGTCTAAAGTTAGAAATTTGCCAAAACGTAACACATGACAGCAGATGCTCACGCCAACGCCGAGGCGGGCCGGCTCGTGCGGCGGAGGCGGTGCGTGTGCGGGCCGTCACTCGTCGACGGCCCGGTCGACGGCCGCCGCCGATGATCCTTGGAGGGCGGCTCCGGCCGCCCGGAACCGTACGACGCGCGATCACGGTTGAAACTCATCCGGAGCGGGGCGTCAGGGCGCCGAATCCGGCGACGGGAAATGCGGCTCAATGGCGAGGGGGATGGGGGTGAACCGCGCTGAGCGGTCCTGCGGTGACGGTCATCGGGGGCGGGGTTCGTGGACCGGTCTTCCTCCTCGGCGTCGAGGAGGAAGACCAAAGAATTCGGTGTTCCGGGCGGCGGAATGGCGCCCGGAACCTGGCGTCACCAGGTGATCAACGGGAGCCGCTCGGTGGCCATGAACAGCCATGTCACCACGATCACCAGAGTGACCAGGCGGAACGTGTGGCCCCACGTGCGCAGCGCGAGCCGCACCGTCCTCCCTACTTCCTGGGCGGTGGTTGCTTTCATCGGGTCCCCCCTGAAAAGTAGAAAAGACGCCCATCCGGGCGTCCCATGACCAGCCTTAAAATGGTGCTTTAAGGTGATCGTGGCGGTTATTGCCTTACTGCCTCCCGGCGACAGATCTGGTCTCTGTACTGTCGGCGATCTTGCCATGGCGTGTCAAGTTTCCTACGGTAAAGACTCGTCGTTCCTTGAAACGACCGCAGAAACCGCATTAACCGAAATCGGCCCTGATACCCGGTGAATCACCGCATTATGCCGTGAGACGCCTCGGGAAGGGCGACGTCAGATCACGTCCCAGGGGACGGACTCGTACGTCTCGAAGAGGGTCTTGACCAGCCCGGGATCGATCGAGAGCGACACGTCATCGACCCGGCCGACCGGTGCCACGCCACCGGAATTGCTGACGAACACCGTGTCGAACGACGGCAGGTCGGCCACCCGGACGGTGCGCCGCCGCGAGGGGAGGCCACGAGCCGCCAGCGCCGGTTCGAGCAGTTGCATCGTGATCCCCGGCAGCAGGGGAGCGTCGGGCCAGACGACCGAGTCGCCGTCGAAGAACCCGATGTTGGCGATCGACGTCTCCGAGATCACGCCGCCGGGCCCGGTCAGCAGCGCGTCGTCGAAGCCCGCGCGCTCGGCCACCGACCGATGGTGGATCTGCCCGAACGACCCGACGTGCTTGACGTGCGCGACCGGTCGCTCATAGCGCACCGTCCGGAGGCTCTGCGGCGCGGCGGGCATGTCGTGCGGCGGGCGGACGATCACCAGGATCGAGACGTCCTCCGCCTCGTCCGGCCGGAAGACGACGAGCCGGATGGTGGCGTCCGGAAAGTCGTCGCCGAGCGCGTGCCGGATGTGATCGCGGACCCGGTCGCCGTCCAGACCCGTGCCGAACAACTCCCGGTTCGCCGCATCCAGCCGCGCGAGGTGCAGCCCCAGGCCGCGGGTGCGCCGGCCGCGGACCTGCATGACGGTCAGGTGCCCGTAGTTCACCAGCGCGAGGTGTTGTAGCCGGTCTGCGGTCGCCGGCCCGCCGTCCACCTCGACACGGAGGGGAGTAGCAGGTGCCATGATCACAACATAGCGAGCCGGGCCGCCCGGCGCGGCACCGGCGGACGCTGAGAGAATCGCATCCGATGTATCGACTCGTGTTCTCGCTGATCCTGCGCCGCCTTCCCGCGGAGACCGTCCACCGGATGAGTTTCGCGGCGCTGCGCCTCCTCGGAGCGGTCCCCGGCGCGCTGCCGCTGCTGCGCCGCGCCCTCGGCCCCCGCGACCCGGCGCTGCGCGTCCGTGCCCTCGGCCTGGAGTTCCCCGGGCCGCTCGGGCTCGCCGCCGGTTTCGACAAGGACGCCGAGGCGTACGAGGCGCTCGGCGCGTTCGGCTTCGGGTTCGTCGAGATCGGAACGGTCACCGCGCGCCCGCAGCCCGGCAACCCCAAGCCCCGGTTGTTCCGCCTCGTACGGGACCGGGCGATCGTCAACCGGATGGGCTTCAACAACCACGGCGCACGAGCCGCGGCGGCCCGCCTCCGGGGACCACGGAACGTCATCGTCGGGGTGAACATCGGCAAGACCAAGGTCGTGCCGGAGGACGAGGCCGTCGCGGACTACGTCGCGAGCACGGAGGCGCTGGCCGCACTCGCCGACTACCTCGTCGTCAACGTCAGCTCGCCCAACACTCCCGGCCTGCGCGACCTCCAGGCCGTCGAGCACCTCCGGCCGCTGCTCACCGCCGTACGGGAGGCCGCCGACCGGGTGTCGGACCGGCGCGTGCCGCTGCTCGTGAAGATCGCCCCGGACCTCGCCGACGCCGACGTCGACGCGGTCGCCGACCTGGCACTCGAACTCGGCCTCGACGGCATCATCGCCACGAACACGACGATCTCCCGCGACGGACTGGCCACCGACCCGGCCGAGGTCGAGGCGGCGGGCGGCGGCGGCCTGTCGGGGGCACCGCTGAAACGGCGGTCCCTGGAGGTACTGCGCCGGCTGCGCGACCGGGCCGGCGACCATCTCGTGCTGATCTCCGTCGGCGGCGTCGAGACCGCCGACGACGCCTGGGAGCGCCTCCGCGCCGGGGCGACGCTCGTCCAGGCGTACACCGGCCTCATCTACGGCGGCCCACTCTGGCCGCGCACGCTCAACCGCGCCCTCGCCCGCCGCATCCGCACCACCACCGCAGCCGACCGCTGACAACAACCCGACCGACCGCCGTCGCCGCCGACGAAGACCGGCCGGCGACCCCCGGGGGGCCGCCGGATTTGTACCTGGGCGTCGTAACTCTGGTCGCGGAGCTCGTCCCGTTGCTGTGGGTGGCCGTTATCGCCGAGGATTTTCGCTGCTGTAGCGACGGAAATCCTCGGCGATAACGGCGTTCTGGTCAGCGCGGGCGGCGGTGCCAGAACGGTTTGCGCTCGCTCGGCTCCGCGTAGGCGGCGAGTTCGCTGAGCGCGCGGTCCCACAGTTCGTCCAGCGCATGGCCTCGGGGACCGGCCGGGTCGTCGCAGGTACGGAGCGCGGCGACGAGTTCGGTGAACTCGCCCGGAACCAGTACCTCGAGGCGGCTGCCCAGGTCGGCGAGGACCTGGCGGCGTTCGACCTCCGAGGCGGGCCGGGCCGCGCGCAGCCGCCGCAGTTCCTCCGCGACCTGGCCGTGGGTGTCCACGGCCCGAGCCGGCTCGCGCCTCGGCATGCGCGCCCGGGCGTGGACGAAGCCCCGCGCCGGACCGCCCGGCCCCCCGCCGGCCGGCGGAGCGGCCGGTGCGGGGGGAGCCATGTACCCCGGGGCGGGCGGGGGCGTGTAGGAACCCGGAGCTGCGGGCGGGGCCCCGTATGCGCCTGGGGCGGGTGCCGGGGCGCCGAGCGTGTGCGCGGCCAGGGTCGTGTCCCAGCCGGCGGGCGACTCCACCGGCTGGATCACCTTGTGCGTCGGCGCGCCGTCGGTCACGACGCGGGTGTCGACGGCCACGAACGCGGTGAACCGGCACAGCACGCCGTACCGCAGGGACGTGTCGATGATCCGCTCGACGTCCGGGTGCGCGGCGGCGACGCCCGAGGAGTAGTGGTCCTCCAGCTCCCGGAGGTGGGCACGGGCCCAGATGGCGGTGGCCGCCGGGTTCTCGGTCGCCACCGGCTCGAGGCGCTGCTCCCAGGGGGAACCGTCGGCCGCGACGCCGCGCAGGGTCACGGGACCGGGCGCGGTGCACCGGCCCCGGACGACCAGGGGCACGCCGGGGAACAGGTCGCCCGGCCGCGCCGGCGCCTGCGTGCCGGGGACGGCCGTGGGCATCTCCAGGGACACGCCGGTCACGGCGGGCGTGGCGATGCGGCGGTGGACGTGGTCCATCACCTCGTCGAGCCGGTCCTCCGACTCGACCAGTTCGCACCGGCCGGCGCCTGCGGCGGCGAGGCGGCCCAGGAATCCGGCGTTCACCGCCTGGTCGATGCCGATCGTATGGACACGGATGCCGTCCAGCGACAGTCGCCCGAGGATCTGGTCCTCGTTCCCCACCTGGCCGTCGGTGACCAGGACGATGATCCGGTCGCGGTCGCCATCGCCGGACAGGAGCGCGACCGCCTCCTCCAGCGGGCGCAGCATCTCCGTGCCGCCGCGCGCCTCGAGCCGGGCCAGGTGCTCGACGGCGCGGTACCGGGCGCGGCTGGTCGCGGCGGACAGTTCGCCAGGGAGGGCGCGCTCGATCTCGTGGTCGAACGACAGCACGGCGAACCGGTCACCGCCCTCCGTGCCGCCGCGCAGCGTGTCGACGATGCGCGCCGCGGCGCGGCGCGCGGCCACCATCTTCCAGCCCATCATGCTTCCCGACCGGTCGAGCAGGATGACGACGTCCCGGGGACGGGGCACGGCCGGGCCGGCGGGCGGCAGCACGGTGACGGTGAACGTCTCGCCGGACACCGCGCACGAGGCCCCGGCGTCGTACCGCAGCCGCAGGACGAAGTCCCGGTCGAGCCGCTCGCCCGGCTCCAGCCGCAGGGTCCGGCCGTCGGTGGTCACGGTGTGCAGGCTCGACCGTACGCCGTCGAGGGACAGGCCGGCCGGGTCGACGTCCACCGACAGGCTGAGTCGCACCGGGTACGGGAAGCCGGGCAGCAGCACGGGCGGGCTGATGCGCGAGGCGTCGGGCACGGCGTCGGTGTCGGATCGCGTCCCCGCGCCGACCGGCGGGCCGTCCAGCGGGGTGCCCGGAATGTAGCGGGGCGCGACCACGAGGGGGAATCGCAGCGTCGCCTCGCCGTCCTCGTACGGCAGCGGCTGGCTCAGGGTGAGGCGCACGGTCACGCGTTCGCCGGGTGGGATGTTGCCGACGCTCATCGTGAACACGTCCGGGCGCTCCTCCTCGGCCAGCGCCGCACGCTGCCCGGCCGCGAGCGCCGCCGCGTAGTCCTCGCGTGCCTGCCCGCGCTCCTTCAGCACCCCCTCGACGATGCGGTCGGCGGCCTCCATCCGCATGCCGGTGACGGCGGCACGGTCCGGCAACGGGAAGACGTACGTCGCCTCGAGCGGCACGTCGAAGGGGTTCTGGAAGTCCTGCGTCATCGTGACGCGGGCGGACAGCCCGGTGACCGCCGCCCGTATGTCGACGGACTCGAGGGGCAGGTTGCCGCGCTCGGTGCGCAGGGCGCCCAGCCCGGCGTCCAGCACCGGCTCCACCTCGCCGGACAACGTTTCGATCTTCATAGGAGACCTCTTTCGGTCAGCAGGTCGAGCAGGGGAGCGGCGGCTGCCGCGATGGCGGCGGCGTCCTCCGGGAACGGTGAGGAGTCGAGGAGCAGGGTCACGCCGGGGGCCAGCCGGACCCCCCGGACGAGCACGCCGGGCGCCGACTCCGGGCCCGGCGGACCGGCTGGGGACACCGACTCCGAAGCCGGTGGACCGGCCGGCGACGCCGGCTCTGGGATGGGCGGGCCGGATGGGTGAGCCGGCGCTGGGGCCGGCGGACCGGCTGGTGACGCCGGGCGCTCGGCCCAGAACCGCCGGGCGCCCGGCGTCGGCGGCCGTACGTCGGACTTCCGGATCGACGGCTCTCCGGCGTGCTCCGGCGGCTGTGCGCCGGGATTCGGGGCCGGTGGGCCGGATCCAGGGATCGGCGTGCGGGGCGCCGAGGTCGAGGCGGCTGCGCGGGAATCCGCCGGGTGGTCGGCGGTGGGGTCGAGGCGGGCGATTCGGTGCAGGGTCGCGTCGGTGGCGCCGGTGAGCTCGGCCTGGATGTCGGCGAGGGAGTGGCCCTCCGACTGGCGGCGCTTGATCGCCACGAGTTGGAGCAGGTGCCGCGGACCGTACACGGCGACGCGGCCGCGTCGGCTCAGTGGTGGGTCGACCAGGCCGATCGTGACATACCACCGGATGGTGCGCTCGTTGGGCAGGTCGCGGCCCCGTCCGCTCGGCCGTGGCGAACGCCCGTCGGCCAGGGCGGCGGCGGCCTTGGTCGTCAGCTCCGAGAGCGTCCATGGTCCGTCCATGCCTCTCACGATGACACTGTAATTATTGCAGTGTCAATGTCCGGCGGGTCGGCACTTCGTCAAGCGGCTTGCACAGGCCGTTCAAGTGCCTTGAACGGTCGACGTCCGCGCAGCACCCTGTCCGATGAGGAGGAGTGCCGTGTCCGGACGAGTTGCGTCCATGGCCGGCGCGTCGGCGCAGGCCAGGTACCGCGCCCTGCGCGCGGAACGGCGCCAGGAACGCGCCCTCGCGCGGGTCGTGATCTCCGGGGTCGCCGGGTCGATGACCGCCGGGCTGTTCGGCTGGCCTTTCGGGCTGGCGGTCGGCCTGGGTCTGCTGCTCGCGCAACTCCTCTACTTCCGCATCCGGCCGGGCGTGCTCACCGACTGGCGGCGGGGAGCGGCCGCCGAGCGGCGGATGGGCCGCCGGCTGTCCCGGCTCGACCCGGCGTACTTCCACGTACTCCACGACCGGGCGCTCCCCGACGGGTTCCGGGAGAACCTCGATCACCTGGTCGTCGGCCACACCGGTGTGTACGCGATCTCCTCGCGGCGGTGGCCGCCGCTCACCCGGCTGCGGGTGGACGGGCGGCTGTGGGCCGGGCCCCGGCCGCTGACGCGCCTGCACGCCCGGACGCGCCGGGCCGCCTCGGCGGTCGCGGCCCGCCTGGCCGCCGAGACCGGTCACGAGGTCGAGATCTCACCGGTGATCGCCGTGCACGGGGGACGGCTGCCGCGCGGCGGAATCGTGTACGACGGGGTGCTGCTGCACCGGGCCGACCGGGTGAAGCGCCTCATCGAGCGGCAACCCGTGCTGTTCACCACCGCGGAGGTGGCGGCGATCGCCGCCGCGGCGGAACGCATCCTTCCCCCGATGATCGACATATAACGAAAAACCAGCACGCTTGGTGACGGATTAGTACGCTCAGCGCGACAGGCGGATATCTTTTCGCAGCCGGGGAGGTCGCATGGCGGGGCGCATCGTGATCTTCGGCGCTTCCGGCTACACCGGCACGCTGACCGTCCGAGCGCTCATCGACCAAGGCGTACGCCCGGTCCTCGCCGGGCGGAACACCAAGGCCCTCGCCGCGCTCGCCGCCGAACTGGGCGGCCTGGAGACGGCGTACGCGGACGCCGCCTATCCGTGGACGGTCCGCTCCCTTGTCGAACGCGAGGACGTGCTCGTCACCACGGTCGGCCCGTTCTCCCGGCACGGTCACGCGGCCCTCGCCGCGGCGGTCGACGCGGGAGCGCACTACCTCGACACGGCGGGGGAGCCGCGGTTCGTACGGGAGGTCTTCGAGGAGTACGGCGCCAAGGCGAGTTCCGCCCTGCTGCCCGCCTTCGGCTACCACCACGTGCCCGGCAACCTCGCGGGCGCCCTCGCCCTCGACCGGGTCGGCGAGGACGCCGTACGGGTCGACGTCGGCTACTTCCTCGGCGGCGGTTCCCTCGCGCGCGGGCTTTCCGCCGGCACCTTCGACTCGGCGCCTGGCCTGCTGGCCACACGGATGTTCACCTACCAGGACGGCGTCGTGGACGAGCCGCGGTCGCGGGTGCGGGACTTCGAGATGGCGGGCCGGTCGCGGGCCGCCATGTCCATGGGGGCGTCCGAGCACTTCACGCTGCCGGCGTCCTATCCCGGGCTGCGCGAGGTGAACGTCCATCTCGGCTGGTTCGGCGCGGCCACGCGGATCGCCGCCCGGCTGCCGCGCGGCCGGGCCGCGTCCGCCGTGATCGGGTTCTGCGGAGGCGGGCTGGCCCGCATCGCGCGCCGCCGGGCCGGCAAGGGCACGCTGACGTCGCGGATCGTGGCCGCCGCCTACGACGCGCAGGGCACGCTCCTCACGGAGATCCACCTCTCGGGCGGCGATCCGTACGATTTCACGGCCGGAATCGTCGCTTGGGGCGCCCGCCAGGCCGCCGGCGGAATGACGGAAACAGGGGCTTTGGGGCCGGTCGCGGCTTTCGGTCTGTCCGAGCTGGAAGCCGGCTGCGCCATGGCCGGAATATCGCGCGTCACCGGCTGAACCCGTCGCGCGGGAAGTCGCGCGTCACCGGCTCGGGACGTCGCGTATCACCGGCCGAATCCCGGTGCCGGATACTGCGTGTCATCGGATGAGCCTCGGCGCCGGATGTCGCGTATCACCGGCTGAAGCCCGGTGCCGGATGTCGCGCGGCACTGGCTGAACCCCTGGCCGCACGGGTGCCGTCGAGCTCTGTACGGGCCGATCGCGCCGCCGAATCACGGCGAGACGCCTTTCGCCGCACCTTTCCGGCGAATCGCTGAAATCCGTCTTTTTCGTCTATTTGTTAGGCGCTTGGAGATCATTTATCTGGCGTGGCCAAATTATCTACGCAAGGGTTCCGGGAAACAGTTGAATGCGAGGCGGAAAAGGCTTTACCTTCGCGCCATGGAAGACCGCCTCATGGTCGGTGGCCTGCGGTCGGGCGATCCCGGCGCGATCGGCGCGGTGTACGACGCCTACGCCGATCGTCTCTACGACTACTGCTGGTTCCAGCTGCGCAACCGCGAGGCGGCGAAGCTGACGCTCCGTGACACGCTGCTCGCCGCCGAGGCCCACATCGGCGAGCTGCGGGTCCCCGAGCGGTTCGGGCCATGGCTGTACGCCCTCGCGCGGATCGAGTGCCGCCGCCGGCGGCCGCTCGGGGTGCCGCACCCCGACCTGCCCATCGCCCGCCACGACCAGGACGACGTGGACCTGCGCGTGATCGCCTGGCAGGCGGTCACCGGGCTGCCGGCACTCAGCCAGGAGCTCCTCGACCTGCACCACCGCCACTCCCTCGAGACGTCCGACCTCGCCGGTGTCGTCGGCCTGCCGGTCCGGGAGGTCACGGACCTGCTCCGCCAGGCGGAGGAGCTGCTCGAGGCGGCCGTGATCGCGGAGATCCTCGCCCACGAGGACACGCTCGAGTGCGACGGCCGGGCGGCCATCCTGCGCCACCGCCGGGGCGAGCTCGGCGACGACGTACGCGCGGCTCTCGTGAGTCACGGGATCGAATGCGAGGTCTGCGCGGCGCACCTGCCGCGCACGATCTCCACCGCCAAGGTCTGCGCGCTGCTGCCGCACGCCGTCCCGTCCGACTCGCTGCGCCGGCAGGTCACGGGCTGCTTCACCGACCCGCGGCTGGCCGGCTATCGGCTGTTCGCCGCCGCCCGCCTGCGCGCCTTCGGCGCCCGGGGCTTCCCCAGGCAGCAGGGGCCGGGCCGCGCCGACCCGGCCGCCCGCGGGGCACGCTGGCCGCGTGGAGTGATCGCGGCGGCCGGCGCGGTCGTCACGGCGGTCGGTGTCGCGACCGTGTGCCAGTTGATCGGCCGGGACACCCGTCACCTGCCTGTCGTCGCCGGTGGCGGCGCCTCCAGGCCACGCACCCGCGTGCCCAGCCCCGGTCTGATCGGGCCGCCCGCGGTCGGACGGCCGGTGGCCGCGACGTTCGCGCTCGGTCCGCGTGACGGGGCGGTGGCGCCGACCGCGCGGCCGGCGCCCCTCGTGCCCGCCGCCGACAACGGATGGGTCTATGCCGTGCCCGGGCGGCTGAGGCTCGGCTCCGGCGGCACGGGCACGGTCGTGCTCCAGGCGGTCGACGGGGCGGTGCAGTGGCATGCCGCGACGACGGGCGCGGTGACCGTCGAACCCTCCGACGGCTCACTCGGCCCGGGAGCGACCGGAAAGACCGTCGTACGGGCACCCGGCGACGGCCCGGGCGAGGCGGTGATCACCTTCTCGCCCGGTGGGATGCGGGTGGTCGTGGACTGGAGCGCGCCGGCCCCGCCGACCCCGCCGTCCGCCCCGCCTCCCGGTTCACCGCAGCCGACTCCGTCGCCGCCCTCGCCCTCGCCCTCGCCGACCCAGCCGCAGCCCCCGTCGTCCCCGCCGCCGACCCCGGCCCCGCCACCGTCGGCGACCCCGGCCCCGCCACCGTCGACGGAGCCGCCGTCCGGCCGCCCGTCGGACTCACCGCCGGCCACCGCGCGCTCCTCGCAGTCCGGCCCGCCGGAGCGGCGTCCCGCTCCCCAGCGACAGACCGACGAACGCCAGGGCGACGAACGACGCACGGAGCAGTCGGAGGTCGGCGAACGGCGCTCCGACCCGGCCCGGAACCCGGCGCCGTCCGCCGCGGAGAACACCTAGTGTCGGCCTACACCCTGCGCCCCGGCGACCTGCGCGGTGACCTGGTCGCCCCGCTCGCCGTGCCGCCCCGGCTGGTCGACGTGGTGGAGCGGATCCAGCGGGCGCCGTGGCCGCAGTGGCTGCAGCCCGGCGTCCGAATGCGCCGTGAGGTGGCCGAGCTGTGCCGGCTGCAGTCGGCGCGCGGCCTGACGGTGCTCGCCTGGCTCGCCGAGGGCGACGCCCCGGGCGAGATCGACTGGCTGCTGGACACCCACCGGCTCACGGGCCGGCGCCAGGAACGGATGTACGACGCGGCCGAGCGGCTCGCCGACCCGGTGCGCGAGCTGGTCGTCGCCAACTGGACGTGGGTGCTGGCCACCACCCACGGCGGCCGGGTGACCGCCCCGTTCTTCGCCAGCCGCGCCTACCCCGACGACGGGTACGCCGCCGCGCACGCGACCGTGACGCTGCTGCAGCTCTGGGAACGCGTTCCCGAGGTGCGCCAGGCGCTCGCCCTGGCGTGGGCCGCGACCCGTACTCCGGCCGACTGGTGCAAGGCGGCCGAGCTGCGCGCCGGCCACGGTGGCGAGGTCCCGATCTTCACGTATCCCCGGGGGCCGCTGCCGCCCAAGTCGGCCGTACGGCCGTGGATCGGCCGCCTCCTGAGGTGTGCCTGATCGGCTGGTCGTGCCGGGTGGCCGGTGCGCCGCACCGGGTCCCGCTGCGGGCCTTCATGAGCGAATCCGGACTGTGACCGGTGTTTCTGTTGTGACTCCTGGGGCTAACTGAGTGACAGATCGCTCACGCGGAACGGGATCCGAGGGGGCACTTTGTCAGCTGTTGTCCGGCGCCGGCTCGGCGCCGTGGTGTTCGCGACGTGCGCGGTGGCCGGTCCGTCGGCCGGCCCGGCCGGCGCCGACGTCCTTCTCCACGACGCGCCCGGCATCCGGTTCGCGCCGGATGAGGGCCCTGGGCCCAGCGCCCGTGATCTCGCGCGGGGCAGGGAGCGAGTACGCGCCGAGACCGCCCGGGTCGGGCGCATCAGCGCGGAGCTCGCCGAGGCCGACGCGTTGCTCGACGACCTCGGCGGCCAGGCGGAGAGCGCCGTCGAGCAGTACAACGGCGAGCGCGTCAGGCTCGACCAGGCCAAGGCCGCGTACGAGGCGGCGGCGCGGCGATCCGCGCAGGCGCGACGGCGGCTCGCCCAGGTACGGGACGACGCGGCCAGGCTGGCGGTCGACGCCTATCGCGGCCAGGGCGGCCTGCTGTCCAGGGCCGCCGCTCTGGGCGGGCCCGGCGGACCGGCCGGGTTCCTCGCGCGGGCGACGACGAAGGCGCTGACCGAGCGGCGGCACGCCGTGCTCCAGCGGGAGACCGCGGTCAAGACCGTCGCGGACGTCTTCGAACGTCAGGCGCGCGAGGCCCTCGCGGCCCGCCAGGAGGCGACGCGGAGCGCCGAGGACGCCTGGCATGTGGCCGACGCGGCGGTGGCGCGGCAGCAGGAGGCCGTCCAGCTCATTCAGCAGCGGAAGGCCGCCCTCGTTGCCGAGCTGGAGGCGGCCCGGACGAACGTCGCGGCGCTCGAAGAGGCCCGTACCGCGGCCCTCGATCAGGCTCGCGTCGCCACTCCGGGGACCGAGCGGACCGTATCGTCGCACCAGGTCGTCCCCGCCGGAACCCGGCTCGGCTCGGGCGATCGGGCGCTCGTCCGCGCGCTCGCCAGAGGCACCGACCTCGGCTCCGTCGCGGCGTCCGCCGCGCTCAAGTGGCTCGGTACGCCGTACTCCTGGGGCGGGGGCAACGAGACCGGGCCGACCCGGGGCATCGCGCAGGGCGCGGGCACCGTGGGGTTCGACTGCTCGGGCCTGGTGACGTACGCCTGGGCGAAGGCCGGGGTCCGGCTGGTCCACTACGCGACCACGCAGTACAACGCCGGACCGCACCCGTCACGCGGCGAGCTGCGCCCGGGGGACCTGGTCTTCTTCGCGCACAGCCCCGCAGACCCGAACACGATCCACCACGTCGGGATCTACATCGGGAACGGGCAGATGGTCGAGGCGCCGTTCACCGGCGCGCGGGTGCGGATCTCTCCGGCGTTCCGTCCGGATTACGCCGGAGCCACCCGCCCGATCGCCGCTCAGTGACCGTGCTGTGCCGCCCGTTTGATCGACAACTCGATCTCGGCCTCGGCCTCGGCGCGGCCGGTCCAGCTCGCGCCCTCGACGGACTTGCCGGGCTCCAGGTCCTTGTACACCTCGAAGAAGTGCTGGATCTCCAGCCGGTCGAACTCGGGGACGTGGTGGATGTCGCGCAGGTGCTCCGAGCGCGGATCCGTGGCGGGCACGCACAGCACCTTGTCGTCACCGCCCGCCTCGTCCGTCATCCGGAACATCCCGACGGCGCGGCAGCGGATCAGGCAGCCGGGGAACGTCGGCTCCTGCAGCAGGACCAGGGCGTCGAGCGGGTCGCCGTCCTCGCCCAGGGTGTTCTCGACGAAGCCGTAGTCGGCGGGGTACTGGGTCGAGGTGAACAGCATCCGGTCCAGCCGTATCCGGCCGGTCTCGTGGTCCATCTCGTACTTGTTGCGCTGGCCTTTCGGAATCTCGATAGTGACGTCGAATTCCACAATGTCCTCCGCTCCCCGGGGCGGGCCGAGGTTGTTCTGGTTGGATGTTGGCTCATACAAGGATCTCGCACCGTAGCGAGTGCACGACGATGGGGGAGGGGCGCACGTGCCGAGGCCCGAGCGCGTTGTGGCCATGCTCACACTGGCGCTCTTGAACGTCTTCCTCGTCACCGCCGCGCTGGCAGTGGTCAAGCTCACACCTGACCGTTCCCTTGCCCTGCGGCCTCCAACCGTCGCGCAGCGCGCGCTCGTGACGGCGGCGGCGCCGGCGCTGGGCTCGCTGGCCGCGACGGCCCCGGTGCCGAGCTCGGGCAGCCTGACCTCGCGCCTGGACGGCCTGATGCAGCATGCCGGGATGGGGGCCAACCTGACCGGCACCGTGATCGACGCGAGCAGCGGCCGGGCGCTGTACGCCAGCAACGCCGACCGGCCGGCCGTCCCCGCCTCGACGACCAAGCTGGTCACCTCGACGGCGGTGCTCGCCGCCGCCGGGCCCGATCACCAGCTGACCACCAAGGTGGTCAAGGGCGGTGGCGGCGTCATCCTGGTCGGCGGCGGCGACTCGCTCCTGACCCGGTCACCGGCCAAGAACGCCTACCCGCGTCCGGCCTCGCTGACCGACCTGGCCAAGCAGACGGCGGCCGCGCTGAAGGCGGCCGGCACCCGGAGCGTGCGCGTCGACTACGACGTGTCCCTGTTCCCGGGGAAGCAGATGGGGCCGAGCTGGAAGCCCAACTACGTCACCGAGGGCGATGTCTCCCCGGTGTGGGCGCTGGAGGTGGACGAGGGCCGGGTCGCGCCGTCCTCGCACGTACGCGTGCAGAACCCGCCCCGGATCGCCGCTGACGCGTTCGCCAAGCTGCTGCGCAAACAGGGGATCTCCGCGACCATCGGCTCCCAGACCACCGCGCCGCAGGGCGCCCAGCAGCTCGGCGCCGTGCAGTCCCCGCCGGTCTCGGCGCTGGTGGAGGAGTTGCTGACCAACAGCGACAACGACATGGCCGAGGCGATGGCCCGCCAGGTGGCCCTCGCCCGCCATCGGCCGGCGTCCTTCGCGGGAGGAGCGGCGGCCGTCCATGAGGTGCTGGCCGGGCTCGGCCTCGCGAACGGCGTCGCGACCGTCGACGGCAGCGGCCTGTCGCCCGACAACCGGATCACGCCGAACGCCCTGGCCCGGATCCTCGTGGCCGCCTCCTCGGGGGCCCACCCGGAGCTGGCCTCGGTGATGTCCGGGATGCCGATCGGCGGCTTCTCCGGCACCCTCGCGGGCCGCTACCGCACCGGTGGCTCCGCCGCCGGGATGGGCCTCGTCCGCGGGAAGACCGGCACGCTGAACGGCGTGAACACCCTCGCCGGCGTGGTGTACGACGCCGACGGCCGGCTGCTGGCGTTCGCCTTCATGGCCAACAACGTCGCGAACCCCAGCGCCGCGCTGGCCGCGCTGGACGGCCTGGCCGGCAGCCTCGCCACCTGCGGCTGCCACTGACCGGCCGGCCGCGGAGAGCACCCGGCCGGCGGCCTCGCCGACGCGCGGCCGCCGCTGACCGGTTCCCGGCGGCCGTTCCGGTAGCGGGCTCGCGACTGGTGGCCGCCGCCGACCGCGGTCTTCGGCGGTCGATCCGGCTGCGAGGGCGTGACCTGCGGCTGCCGCCGGGAGTCGATCCGGCCCCTTCGCGCGTTGGGCGAATATGGGCATGCCCCCGCGAAGAGCGGGGACGTACGGTAGAGGTGCCCGGCCGGAGAGGTTACGTGATGCCAGCATCCATGATCGACTGGAACGTCGCCGTACAGACGGGGACCCGTCTCGTCCGCTCGGGACCCCAGGTGAGCCCCGCCGAGGCCCACCAGGTCGTCGCCGAGCTCAGGGACCTGTCGCGGATCGCGCAGGGCCACGTCCGTGAGTTCACCGGGATGGACGGCGGACTCGACCCGTCCCCGGCCAAGGTCGTCGACCGTCCAGGGTGGATCAAGGCGAACGTCGACGGCTTCCGGGTCGTCCTCGAGCCCCTGATGGAGCAGCTCCAGGAGCGCCGTGGCGGCGGGATGCTCGACGGGCTCGGCGGCGGCGCCGGCGGCGCGGTCATCCAGGCCGTGGGCTCGCGGGTCACCGGCGCCCAGGTCGGCGCCATCCTCGCGTACATGGCCAGCCGCGTGCTCGGCCAGTACGAGCTGTTCCTGCCGCCGGACCCGGCCGGCCGCGCGCCGACGGGGCGCCTGACGCTCGTCGCGCCCAACATCGTGAGTGCCGAGCAGGAGCTGGACGTCAACACCCACGACTTCCGGCTGTGGGTCTGCCTGCACGAGGAGACGCACCGGGCGCAGTTCGCGTCCGTGTCGTGGCTGCGCGCCTACGTCCAGGACCAGATGACGGCCTTCCTGCTCGCCGCCGACCTCGATCCCGGCGCGCTGCTCAACCGGCTGCGCGACGTGGGCGAGGCCGTCGCCGACGCGGTGCGCGGCGGTGAGGGCAACCTCATCGACGCGATCCAGACGCCGGAGCAGCGGGAGATCCTCGACCGCCTCACCGCCGTCATGACGCTGGCCGAGGGGCACGGCGACTATGTGATGGACGCCGTCGGTCCCGAGGTCGTGCCGAGCGTGGCGGAGATCCGCGCCAAGTTCCAGCACCGGCGCGAGGGCGGTTCCGGAGTGGACCGGGTCATGCGCCGCCTGCTCGGCCTCGACCTGAAGATGAAGCAGTACGCCGAGGGCTCCCGGTTCGTCAGGGCCGTCATCGAGCAGGTCGGGATGGAGCAGTTCAACCGCGTCTGGACCTCGCCGAACACCCTGCCGACGCACGCGGAGATCTCCGACCCCGCCCTGTGGATCAACCGGGTGGTCGGCAAGCCGGAGCTGCCGTCCGCCGAGTGACCCCGCCTGTCCCGGGGAGGGGCCCCGCCGGCCGTCCTTTCGCGGGGACCGTCTCCTCGGGCGGCCGTCGCGCTGGAGAATGGGGGCGTGGGACCTGATCCGGCGGTCGCGGCGGTACGCCTCGCGGTCCGCGGCGCCCTCCGCGAGATCGACGCGGGCGATCTGGTGCTCGTCGCGTGCAGCGGCGGTGCCGACTCGCTCGCGCTGGCCGGGGCGCTGGCCTTCGAGGCGACCAGATCCGGCCATCGGGCCGGTGGCGTCACCGTCGACCACGGCCTGCAGGACGGCTCGGCCGAGCGCGCGGCCGAGGTCGTACGGACGATGACGCGGCTCGGTCTCGAGCCGGCCGAGGCCGTGCGTGTGACCGTCGGGACGTCCGGCGGCCCCGAGGCCGCCGCCCGCGACGCCCGGTACGCCGCGCTCGCCGACGCCGCCGCGCGCCATCGCGCCACCGCCGTCCTGCTCGGGCACACGCTGGACGACCAGGCCGAGACCGTGCTGCTCGGCCTCGCGCGCGGGTCGGGTGCCCGGTCCCTGGCCGGGATGCCGAGGGCGGCGGGCCGCTACCGCCGGCCGCTGCTCGGCCTCGACCGCGACCTGGTCCGCCGCGCCTGCCTGGCCATGGGCCTGGACCCGTGGGACGACCCGCACAACGGCGACCCGGCCTTCGCCCGGGCGCGGATCCGCCAGGACGTCCTGCCGCTGCTCGAGGAGGAGCTGGGGCCGGGCGTGGCGGGCGCGCTGGCCCGTACGGCGAGGATGCTCCGCGACGACGCCGACGCCCTCGACGCCTGGGCCGACCGCGCGTTCCAGGAGGCGGATACCGGCGGTGACGCCGAGACCGGCGGTGGCGCCGGGGGGTTCGGTCTGTCCGTCGAGGTGCTGGCCGGGCTGCCGCGGGCGGTGCGGACGCGGGTGCTGCGCCGGGCGGCGATCGCCGCGGGCAGCCCGCCGGGCACTCTGGCGGCCGTCCACGTCGACGCGGTGGACGCCCTCGTCACGGCCTGGCGGGGCCAGTCCCACGTGGACCTACCCGGCCGCGTTCAGGCTCGTCGCCGGTATGAAAAGCTGCTCTTCGGACCGTCCGAATCCTCAGAAATCTAGGCAACCTGCAGTTTTCGGACAGGCGTGAAGCGGACGGCATGATCGCGAAAGGCTCTGCGGTGGACGAAACGGACATGCGGGCAGATCTGGAGAAGGTGCTCATCCCCGAGGAGGAGCTCCAGGACAAGATCCGGGAGCTCGCCGCCCAGATCGACACCGACTACGCGGGCCGGGAGATCCTGCTCGTCGGAGTGCTCAAAGGCGCGGTCATGGTCATGGCGGACCTGGCCCGCGCCCTGCACGCGCCGATCTCGATGGACTGGATGGCCGTCTCCTCGTACGGCTCCGGGACCCAGTCCTCCGGCGTCGTACGGATCCTCAAGGACCTCGACGCGGACATCATGGGCCGCCACGTCCTGATCGTCGAGGACATCATCGACTCGGGGCTCACCCTGCACTGGCTGATGAGCAACCTGGAGTCGCGCGGCCCGGCGTCACTGGAGGTCTGCACGCTGCTGCGCAAGCCGGACGCCGCCAAGATCGAGGTCGACGTGAAGTACGTCGGGTTCGACATCCCGAACGAGTTCGTGATCGGCTACGGCCTCGACTACGACGAGCGCTACCGCAACCTTCCGTTCGTGGGAACACTTGCCCCACACGTCTACGGTGGAAGTGGGGAACAAGAGGGTTAGTTCAGTACGTTGCTAGTTGCGAAGTAGGACACCGGTCGTCGTGCTGCGGTCTTCCGTGAGACCGGTGTACCTTCGGTATCCCGGCTGCAATGCGGGGAGCCACACTCGGGAAGGCCGCCTCGTCGCATTACGCGGCGGGGTCTTGGAGACGCTGGTCAGGAGGGACGGGCCCCATCGTGGGGCACCGCATAAATGGATCTGAAGCGCTACTTTCGTGGGCCGTTGCTGTGGATTCTGGCCTTCGGGGCGCTGGTGCTCCTCGTCATGTACGGGATCAATCCCGGCGGCTCGTACGAGAAGGCCGATACCTCGAAGGTCGTCCAGGCCATCCAGAACAATCAGGTCAAGTCCGCCCAGATCATCGACAAGGATCAGCGGATCGAGGTCAAGCTCAACAACGGCAAGCAGCTCCAGGCCAACTGGGTCAGCGGCCAGGGTAACGAGCTGGCCAAGCTGCTGCAGCAGAAGGCCGACCAGGGCCAGCTGAAGAGCTACAACACCTCGGTGCCGAAGCAGAACGTCTTCTTGAGCCTGCTGTTCAGCTTCCTGCCGATCGTCGTCGTCGTGCTGATCTTCCTGTTCATCATGAACCAGATGCAGGGCGGCGGCTCGAGGGTGATGAACTTCGGCAAGTCGCGGGCCAAGCTGGTCACCAAGGACACGCCGAAGACGACCTTCGCGGACGTCGCCGGGGCCGACGAGGCGATCGAGGAGCTGCAGGAGATCAAGGAGTTCCTGCAGAACCCCGCCAAGTTCCAGGCGATCGGGGCGAAGATCCCCAAGGGCGTGCTGCTGTACGGCTCGCCGGGTACCGGTAAGACGCTGCTGGCCCGCGCCGTGGCGGGTGAGGCCGGTGTGCCGTTCTACTCGATCTCCGGTTCGGACTTCGTGGAGATGTTCGTCGGTGTCGGCGCCTCGCGCGTCCGTGACCTGTTCGAGCAGGCCAAGGCGAACGCCCCCTCGATCATCTTCGTCGACGAGATCGACGCGGTCGGCCGGCACCGTGGTGCCGGGCTCGGCGGCGGTCACGACGAGCGCGAGCAGACGCTGAACCAGCTGCTCGTCGAGATGGACGGCTTCGACGTCAAGGGCGGCGTGATCTTGATCGCCGCGACCAACCGGCCGGACATCCTCGACCCGGCGCTGCTGCGCCCGGGCCGCTTCGACCGGCAGATCGTCATCGACCGGCCGGACCTGGAGGGCCGTAAGGGCATCCTGCGGGTGCACGGCCGCGGCAAGCCGTTCGCGCCGGACGTCGACCTGGACACCATCGCCCGCCGTACTCCGGGCTTCACCGGCGCCGACCTCGCCAACGTGATCAACGAGGCGGCCCTGCTGACGGCGCGCATGGACCGCAAGCAGATCGACATGAACACCCTCGAAGAGGCGATCGACCGGGTCATGGCCGGCCCGGAGCGCAAGAGCCGGGTCATGTCCGACCGGGAGAAGAAGACGATCGCCTACCACGAGGGCGGTCACGCGCTCGTGGCGCACGCGCTGCCGAACGCCGACCCCGTGCACAAGATCACAATCTTGTCCCGTGGGCAGGCGCTGGGCTACACGATGACGCTGCCGATGGAGGACAAGTTCCTCGCGAGCCGGTCGGAGATGCTCGACCAGCTGGCGATGTTGCTCGGCGGTCGTACCGCCGAGGAGCTGGTCTTCCACGAGCCGACCACCGGCGCGGCCAACGACATCGAGAAGGCCACCTCGATCGCCCGCAAGATGGTCACCGAGTACGGCATGTCCGAGCGTCTCGGCGCCCGCAAGTTCGGCGAGGGCAACGGCGAGCCGTTCCTGGGCCGGGAGATGTCGCACAACCGTGACTACTCCGAGGAGATCGCCTCGGCGATCGACGACGAGGTCCGGCGGCTGATCGAGTCGGCGCACGACATCGCGTGGGAGATCCTGGTCGAGTACCGCGACGTGCTCGACGACCTGGTGCTGCATCTCATGGAGAAGGAGACCCTCTCCAAGCAGCAGGTGCTGGAGATCTTCGAGCCCGTGCAGAAGCGCCCGGCCGCCCCGTCGTACAGCGGTTACGGCAAGCGGCTCCCGTCGGACCGCCCGCCGGTGCTGACGCCGAAGGAGCTGGCGCTGCTCGGCCCGAAGGACGTCCAGGACCTCACCCAGGGCAACGGCAGCGGTTCGTCCCGCCCAGCGCTGGGCGAGCAGCACAAGGACAGCGACACCGAAGGCAAGGCGTGAGTGAGGAGCCCGTTCTCCACGGGCCGCCGGTCGACCAGGCACGGATCGAGAAGGCGGTACGGGAGATCCTGATCGCGGTCGGGGAGGACCCCGACCGCGACGGGCTGCTCGACACCCCGGCGCGGGTCGCCCGCGCGTACGCCGAGCAGTTCGCGGGGCTGCGCCAGGAGCCTGAGGACGTCCTGACCACGGTCTTCGACGCCGACCACGACGAGATGGTGCTCGTCAAGGACATCGAGGTGTACAGCACCTGCGAGCACCACCTCGTGCCGTTCCACGGCGTCGCGCACGTCGGCTACACGCCGAACGCCCGCGGGCAGATCACCGGGCTGTCCAAGCTGGCCCGGCTCGTCGACGTGTACGCGCGGCGACCCCAGGTGCAGGAGCGCATGACGTCGCAGATCGCCGACGCGCTGATGGAGATCCTGAAGCCGCGCGGCGTGATCGTCGTGATCGAGGCCGAGCACCTGTGCATGACCATGCGCGGGGTGCGCAAGCCCGGCGCGCGGACGGTGACCTCGGCGGTGCGGGGCGACTTCCGCGAGTCGCCGAGCACCCGCGCGGAGGCGATGAGCCTCATCCTCGGCCGCTGACACCTGGGCGGCTGACACGTGTGCCGTCGGCCTCGGGCCGGCGGCACCTGCCCTCAAGGTGACGACCTCCTGACCGAGCGGGCGAGTGGCGAACTCCACGCCTTGAGCAATCGTCGAACGAGTAGTTCAGCGTTGCGGGAGACTGCTGCGGCCGGATTCCGAGGAATCGATGGCGGTGTTGATGGCGAACCGGGCGAACCCGGGTGACGACGACGCTGTGGGGCCGTGATGGGAGACACGAAGCAGAACGCGCCGACCCGCCCGGAGCCGGGCGGGCGCGCGCCGGAGCGCCGCCGGCAGCGGCGCTGGGTGCCGGCCGTCGCCGGCTGGCTGTCCTTCCTGATCGGCCTGCACGACGTCGTCGGGGCGCTGCTGCCGGAGTGGCACCGCCGGATGGTGCGGCTTGACGAGTACGTCCCCGGCTCGGTGAACAACGCGGCCCGTACGGCGACGCTCGTCGCCGGGCTGCTCCTGCTCCTGCTGTCCCACGGCCTGCGCCGCCGCAAGCGCCGCGCGTGGCGCGCGGTGGTCGGCCTGCTCGCCTTCACGATCGTCTCCCACGTCGTCAAGGACTTCGCGCTGTCGGCCATCGTCGCGGCGGCGCTGCTGGGGGCGTTGATCTACTTCCGCCGGGAGTTCTACGCGACCGGCGACCCGCGGACCCGGTGGCGGGCGCTGTGGGTCGGGTCGTTCCTGGCCGCGGCCAGCGTCGGGGTCGGCCTGCTGTTCATCGCGGTGAACCGGCACGGGCTCGTCCGCGACTACTCCCTCTCCGAGCAGTTGTGGCACGTGGTCACCGGCCTGTTCGGCGCCTCCGGCCCGGTGACGTTCGTCTCCGACCGCCGGAACGACCTGTTCAGCCTGATCCTCGGCACGCTCGGCCTGTTCACCGCGGGGACGACCGCCTTCTTGTTCCTCCGCCCGGCCGAGCCCGCCCCCTCGATGTCCGCCGAGGACGAGGAGCGGATCCGGGACCTGCTCGCCCGGCAGGGCACCCGTGACTCGCTCGGCTACTTCTCGCTGCGCCGGGACAAGAGCGTGATCTGGTCGCCGACCGGCAAGGCGTGCGTCACGTACCGCGTGGTGTCCGGCGTGATGCTGGCCGGGGGAGACCCGATCGGCGACCCGGAGGCGTGGCCCGGCGCGATCGAGGCGTTCCTGGAGGAGGCGGCCCGGCACGCCTGGGCGCCCGCCGTGATGGGCTGCAGCGAGCTCGCCGCGGAGGTCTGGTGCCGCGACACGGGCCTGTCGGCGCTCGAGCTCGGCGACGAGGCGATCGTGGACGTTGCCGAGTTCTCCCTGGAGGGCCGGACGATGCGCAACGTCCGGCAGATGGTGAACCGGGTGGCCCGCCAGGGCTACACCGCCGAGGTCCGCCGCGAGAAGGACTACGCACCCGAGGAGCTGACGGCGCTGTGGGCCCAGGCGGACGCCTGGCGCGGCACCGACACCGAGCGGGGGTTCTCGATGGCGCTGGGCCGCGTGGGCGAGCCCGGCGACGAGGAGTGCGTGGTCGCCACCGCGAAGAACGACGGCGAGCTGCACGCCATCCTGCACTTTGTGCCCTGGGGCGCCGACGGGCTGTCCCTCGACCTCATGCGGCGCGACCGGTCCGCCCAGCCCGGCCTCAACGACTTCCTGATCGTCGAGGCGCTCAAGGCCGCCCCGGACCTCGGCGTCAAGCGGATCTCGCTGAACTTCGCGGTGTTCCGCGCGGCGCTGGCCCGCGGCGAGCGGATCGGCGCCGGTCCCGTCCTCAAGGCGTGGCGCGGCCTGCTGATCTTCCTGTCCCGCTGGTTCCAGATCGAGTCGCTGTACAAGTTCAACGCCAAGTTCCAGCCGGAGTGGCAGCCGAGGTTCTTCGTCTACCCGAGCCTCAACGACGCGCCCCGCATCGCGCTGGCGGCGCTGGAGGCCGAGGCGTTCATCGTCTGGCCGCGCCTGCGCATCCCCGGTCTGAAACGACCATGATCACCGGGACCCTCTAGTCTGGCGATATGACCATGAGCGTCGCCGGCCTGCCCGATCCCGGGCGCTGCCTCGTCATGGGCGTCGTCAACGTCACGCCCGATTCGTTCTCCGACGGCGGCGCCTGGTTCGACCATGACGCCGCCATCCGCCGGGGCCTCGATCTCGTCGCCGAAGGCGCCGACATCGTCGACGTCGGCGGCGAGTCGACCCGGCCCGGCGCCCAGCGGGTGTCCCTGCGCGAGGAGCTGCGCCGGGTCGTCCCGGTGATCGAGGCGCTGTCCGCCGAGGGGGTGCCGGTCAGCGTCGACACGATGCGGGCGGAGGTCGCCGAGGCGGCCGTCGCGGCCGGGGCCCGGCTGGTCAACGACGTGAGCGGCGGGCTGGCCGACCCCGCCATGCCGCGCGCGGTCGCGAAGGCGGCCGTCCCGTACGTCGTCATGCACTGGCGCGGGCACAGCCACGACATGGACAAGCGCGCCGTCTACGCCGACGTCGTACGCGAGGTGCGCGACGAGCTGCGCGCCCGCATCGACGCGGTCGTCGACGAGGGCGTCGACCCGGCCCTCCTGATTGTCGACCCCGGTCTCGGCTTCGCCAAGCGGCCGGAGGACAACCACAACTGGACGCTCCTCGCCCATCTGGACGCCCTGCTGGCCCTGGGCCACCCCATCCTGGTGGCCGCCTCGCGCAAACGGTTCCTGGGCCGGTTGCTCGCCGCCCCCGACGGAACGCCCCGCCCGTTCGACGAGTCCGACGACGCCACGGTCGCGATCACCGCGCTCGCCGCCGCCGCCGGAGCATGGTGCGTCCGCGTGCACGAGGTCCGGCCCAGCGCGGACGCCGTACGCGTCGCCGCCGCCTGGGGAGCCGCCCGGTGACCGAGCTGGACGTACGGGCGATCGAGGGCGTGCACGCCGAGTTCTACGCCGCGTTCGAGTCCGCGGACCTCGACCGGATGGGCGCGGTCTGGGCGGACGGCGCGTACGCCGACGACGTGGTCTGCGTCCATCCGGGCTGGCCGGTGATCCGGGGCCGTGGCGCGGTCCTGCGCTCATGGGCGTTGATCATGGCAAACACCCCGTACATCCAGTTCGTGCTGACCGACACCCAGATCAAGATCTCCGGCGATCAGGCCGTCGTCAGCTGCGCGGAGAACATCATCACCGCCGCTGAGGAGACCGACATCGGGTTGACCTCCGGGGGAAGCGTGGTGACCACCAACGTGTTCGTACGTACGGAGGCCGGGTGGCGGCTGTGGCTTCACCACGGCTCGCCCGTCCTGGGCAGGGAGGAAGAGACCGAGTGACAGTGAATGGCGACCGGATCGTGCTGCGCGGCCTGCGCGCGTGGGGCCGGCACGGCGTCCTGCCCGCCGAACGCGAACTCGGGCAGGAGTTCGTCATCGATGTCACGTTGGGTCTTGACATCCGCCCGGCCGCGGCCGGAGATGATCTATTGCGTACCGTCGACTATGGGGCACTGGCCGACCGGCTCGTGTCCGTGGTCGAAGGCGAACCCGTCAACCTGATCGAGACGCTGGCCGAGCGACTGGCGGCCCGCTGTCTCGACGTGGCACAGGTCGAGAGCGTGGAGATCACCGTGCACAAACCCAACGCCCCTGTGCCCCATCCCTTCACCGACGTGGCCGTGACCATCCACCGGAGCCGCTCATGACGACTTCTGAGCAGAAAAGCCGGACCGTGCTGTCGCTGGGCAGCAACCTCGGCGACCGCCTCGACAATTTGCAGGAGGGCATCGACGCGCTGTTCGACGCACCCGGCCTCGACTTCATCGCGATCTCCCCGGTCTACGAGACCAAACCGGTCGGTGGCCCGGAGCAGGACGACTTCCTCAACGTGGTGATCGTCGCGGACAGCAGCGTGGCGCCGCAGTCGCTGCTCGAACGCGTGCTGAACATCGAGGAGTCGATGGACCGTGTCCGGGACGTCCACTGGGGGCCCCGCACGCTCGACATCGACATCGTCACCGTGAACGACGTGACCTCGGACGCCCCGGAGCTGGTCCTGCCGCACCCGCGCGCCCACGAACGGGCGTTCGTGCTGGTGCCCTGGGCGGACGTCGACCCGGACGCCTTGCTGCCGGGCCGGGGCCGCGTCGCGGACCTGCTGCCGGCGGTCGCCGGGCAGGAGCTCCGGCGCCGCGACGACCTCTCCCTGCAGCCGCCCGCGTGAAGCCGACCCGGATCACGGTCCTGGCCGCCGTACTGATCGGCGTCGCCGTCGTCGTGTGGGCGGTGGTGCGCTTTCTGTACACCTCGCTGCCGGTCCTGCCCTGGACGATGGTGCCGTCGCTGCTGCTGCTCGCCCTCGGCGAGCTGTACACGGCGTTCTTCACGCGCGCCCGCATCCAGCGCCGGTCCGGCACGAAGCCGATCGAGCCGCTGGTCGCCGCCCGGCTGGCGGCCCTGGCCAAGGCGAGCTCGCACGCCGCCGCCGTGCTGGCCGGCGGCTTCGCCGGGATGGCCGTCTACCTGATCTCGTCGCTGGACAAGCCGACGCCCCGGCGCGACTTCTTCGTCAGCGGCGGCACCGCACTGGCCGGCATCGCGCTGATCGGCGCGGCGCTCTTCCTGGAGTACTCCTGCCGCGTGCCGAAGGGCCCGGAGGACGAGAACGACCACCGGCACGCCTCGCGCATCTGAGTGTCGGTGGCGGCTGCCATGCTTCGTGCGGCGGCTGACCGAGACGGGAGGGGCGTATGGCGTCCACAGAACAGGTGCGTGAGATCGCGCTGGCGCTGCCCGAGGCCGAGGAGCGCGAGACGTGGGGCAGGCCGACCTTCCGGGTCCGCGACCGGATCTTCGCGATGCTGTCGGAGGACGGCGCCTTCGCGAGCGTGAAGGCCACGAAGGACGAGCAGACGGCGCTGCTCGCCGAGGAGCCGGAGATCTTCTCCTTCCCGGCGTACGTCGGGCGGCACGGCTGGATCGGCGTCGACGTGCCGCGGGTCGACGTCGACCATCTCCGTGAGCTGCTCACCGACGCCTGGCGCCTCACCGCCCCCAAGCGCCTCGTGCGGGCCCAGGACGCGGACCGCTAGCCGAGGCCCGGCCCGAAGGCCGTGGAGGGACAGCGGTCTCTTCATGCGCCTCATGCTCCGCGCCGGGAGCGGCCGACGGATCGCCGAGACCACCGATCTTTCCCCCTCGCCCGTACGGCGGAGGCGGGCCGCCGGCGCTCCGTCGCGCGACCGATGGCGGAGAACAGTTGCCATGTACATAGTAGCCATGTATATTGTTTCTCATGAGCGGGACACCGATGGTGCCGACGCCGGGCTACCTCGTCTGGCGGTTGGCGAACAAGTGGCGGGTCGCGGTCGACCGCACGCTGGCGCCGCTGAACCTGACGCACGCGCAGTACGTGCTGCTGGCCTCGCTGTACGGCATCGAGAGTGCCGGGCGGCGGCCCAGCCAGCGTGAGCTGGCCGACCACGCCGGCCTGGAGGCGCTGTACGTCTCGAAGCTCGCCCGGACGCTGGAGGCCGACGGCCTCATCGAGCGCACCCGCGACCTCGCCGACACCCGCGCCGTACGTCTCGCCCTCACCGACCGGGGCCGCGAGGCCGTACGGCCGGCCCTGAGCCAGGTCCAGGAGCTGCTCGACCGGCTCCTGACCCCGCTCGGCGGCCAGGACGATCCGCGCGCCGCGGCGTTCGTCCGCGACCTGAGCGCCCTCCTGGACGCCCCCCTCGACCTGCCACGAAAGGACTCCTGACATGCCAGAGATCCGGGTACTCGACTCGACCATGCACTACGAGGACACGGGAGGTGACGGGACGGTCTTCGTCTTCCTGCACGGCAATCCGGGCTCGTCCCACCTGTGGCGCGACGTGATGCGCGCCGTGGGGCCGGGCCGCCTGCTCGCCCCCGACCTGATCGGGATGGGCCGCTCCGGCAAGCCCGACATCCCCTACGCCTTCGCCGACCATGCCCGGTACCTCGACGCCTGGTTCGACGCCCTCGGCCTGGACCGCGTCGTCCTGGTCGGCCACGACTGGGGCGGCGCGCTCGCCTTCGACCGGGCGGCCCGCCATCCCGACCGCGTCCTCGGCCTGGCCTTTCTCGAGACCTTCGTCAGGCCGATGGCCTGGGAGGACCTGTCGCCGCAGGCCCGCAAGCGCTCCGAGACCATCCGCACTCCCGGAGTCGGCGAGGAGATGGTCCTCGAGCAGAACCTCTTCGTCCGCCAGGCCTTCACCGGCGGCGTCCTCACCCCGGTCTCCGACGAGGACCTGGCCACCTACCTCGCCCCGTACCCGACCCCGGAGAGCCGTCGCCCGATCCTCGCCTGGGCTCGCCAGTTTCCGCTCGGCGGTGAGCCGGCCGAGCTGGTCGCCCGCATCGAGGCGTACGACGAGTGGCTGGCGACCAGCCCGGACGTCCCGAAGCTGCTCATGACCTTCGAGGGCTCGCCGACGCTGCTCATCGGCGACGAGCTGGCGGCTTGGTGCGCGGCCAACATCGCCGCCCTGGAGATCGTCGCCTGCGGCAAGTCCGGCCACCACGCCCCGGAGGACCGCCCGGAGGAGATCGCCGCCGCCGTCTCCGACTGGGCGGACCGCCACGGCCTGCGCTAGAAGCCCGTCACGTCAGCCGGAAGTGGACGATCACGATCTCGTCGGTCGGCTGGATCTCCGGGTAGTGGTACCGGAGCCGGGCCTGTAGCTCGGCGAGCTCGCGGAAACCGTCCGCGACGGCGTCCGCCTCGGTGAGCTCGGCGACGCGTTTGCCGACGACCTCGGTGATCAGGCCCGGCAGCGTGACCTCCTCGTCCAGTTCGAACACCAGGTTCACCGGCCCGATCGTCCCCGGGTCTCGGAACCGGATCGTGGTGACCTTCGTGCCCGCCCGTACGGCGTCGAGGTAGTCGCGGTGGAAGTGCAGGGACGGAACGGCCGCAGGATCCCGCCCGGCGGCCTCCGCGTGAGCGGCGGGCTCCTGCCCGGCGGCCCCCGCGTGACCCGCCCAGACATAGGCCCAGGGCAGCAGGTCGCCGATGGCGACACTGCGGACGCCCTCGGCCGTGTCGATCAGGATGCGGATGCGCGGGTGGTGGTCGAGCAGGATCTGCCGGTCCCGGCCGCACGGGGCGAGCACGCCGCGCCCCTGCCCGCCGACCGCCACGATCGTGGTGAGCTCACGGGCGCCGGCGGCGCGGGCGTGCCCCAGCGCCACGAGCTCCGCGCAGGGCCCGCCGGTGAAGTGGTACACGTTGATGCCGCCGAACACCCGTCCCCGCGCATCCCGCACCGCCGCCCCGACGGTGTGCACCTCGCCGTCACCGTTCTCCTCGACGATCCGCCGGGCGAACTCGACCAGCCGCAGGTCTTCTTCCGTCGGGGGCAGCGTGGGGATGTCCATTCCGCGCAGCTTAGGACACCGGCCGGCACGGCAGAGCGGGGCGGACAGACCCTGCGGTTTTCCGCACCCTGGCCGGGCGGCCGCCCGCATTACGCCACGTCCGTACGGTCTCTAGCGTCGTCGGCATGATCGAGATGAGCACCGCGGCGGAGCCGGCCGGCGGGATCGCCGGGTTGGCCGCCGACATCATGCAGTCCCTCGGCGCGCCCGGAGCCGGCCTGGCCAACGCGGTCGACACCGTGTTCCCGTTCATCCCAGTGAGTGGCGGCTACAGCCGCCGCGTCCTCGTGGTGTTGCGCTACCTCGGCTCCTGATCACCGGCGATCATTGCGCCCTATGCGCAGCGATCGCCAGTGATCACTGCACCAGGTCATGCCGTCAGCAGGCCGAGGCCGAGGCTGAGGACGCCCGCCGCGAGGGACAGCGCGCCGATCCACAGCATCCAGACGAATCGGTTGGGCGCGGTGGCGCCGCGACCGGCGGAGGCGGCGAAGAACCCGCCGGACATCAGGATGGCGGCCACCGGTACGCCCAGCCGGGCGGTCCACAGCAGCACGCCGGTCAGGCCGGTGGCGTCCGCGTAGAGCAGGCCGATCAGGCTGAGCAGTACGAGGACGCCGGCGTGGCCGTGTCCGGCGCGCGCGAAGGCGCGCTGGAAGTCGGTCATCGGCACGCCGCCGCGCGCGATCCGGGTCATGAACCAGCCGCCGAACTCGATGGTGACGATCGTGAGGAGCACGGCCCCGGCGATCATCCGGGACTCGGTGCTGAGGGCCAGAGTGTGCATGGCGAAGTCCTTGGTGGTGAGAGGGCTATCGGGACACGGAGGCGGGCCTCGCGGGAACGACGCGGAGCCGGCGCGCGAGACGCCGGGCCGCCGCGCCGTCGGACGCCCGGACCGCCCAGACGGCGACCGCGACGTAGAGCGCCTGTTCGGGGATCCGCTGCCACAGCGGAGTCGCCTCGCCGCCGTGGAAGGGCACGTGAGCGACGGACGCGTAGATGTTGGCCGGAAGCAGCAGGACGAACAGCGCGGCCAGTCCGACCCCGGCCGCCCACCGCGTGGCGGTGACCACCAGGCCGACCGCGCCGAGCAGTTCCAGAACGCCCGTCACGTACACCATCGCGTCGGCGAACGGGACGAACGGCGGCACCATCCGGACCATGTCGCCGTGGTTCGGCATCACGGTCACGCTCGCCGGGACGAAGTGCGCGCTCGCCGTGACGACGAGCATGACCGCCAGCGCGTGCGCCGCGCTGACGGACCAGCCCGCGAACCGTCGCACACCGAGCGCACCAAGGAGACGAAAGCCCAGCAGGGAACCGCCGAGGACTAGGTAGACCACGACCCCTCCGATCAGAGTGGATAGTCCCGCTATCCGTTATATGGGTAGTGATACTATCCATAAAGTCGGAGAGGATGGCAAGGATGCGTATCGGGGAGTTGAGTCGGCGATCGGGCGTCTCGGTGCCGACGATCAAGTTCTACCTGCGGGAGGGCCTGCTGCCGCCCGGCGAGCTGACCAGCCCCAACCAGGCGGACTACGCCGATGGGCACCTGCGCAGGCTCCGGCTGATCCGGGCCCTCATCGATCTGGCCGGTCTTCCGGTGGTGCGCGTCAAGGAGGTGCTGGAGTCGCTCGACGCCGGCGATGAGGCCCTGCACCACCGAATCGGGGCCGTGCACCGCGCCCTCGCCCCGCCGCGCCAACCGGTCGAGAGTGACGACACCCGCGCCGAGGCCCAGGTCCGTGAGTTGATCGAGAAGAGAGGCTGGGCGATCGAGCCGGACGCGCCCGCCATCGCGACGCTGGCCGAGACCATCGCCGTTCTCCACACGCTCGGCCAGGGCGACCTGGCCGCCGACCTGGACTCCTACGCCGATGCCGTCGAACGGCTCGCCGAGCGCGAGGTCGCGGCGGTCGCCTCCCGCCCGGACCCCGACCGCATCGCCGAGAGCGTCGTCATCGGGACCATCCTGGGGGAGAGGCTCATCACGGCCCTCCGGCTCCTGGCCCAGGAGCACATCTCGGCCCGGCTTCTGGGCCCGCGTCGGGTGACCCGCGATCGGAATGAACGGTTCGATACGGGGAATCTCCTGGCGGCACCAGCGCGGCACAGCCGAAGGAGTGAGTGTGATGGGACTGTTCACCCGCTCGAAGTCGAAGGTCCGGACGCATCGTAAGCCGACGAGGCGGGAGCGCCGCGCCGCCGAGCGGACCGCCCAGGCCGAGGCGAGACTGCGGGAGACCGAAAGGAAGATCCACGAGCTCGCGGGCGAGGCGCGGGCCGAGCTCAAGAGATCTGCCTGAGCGGTCAGGGCGCTCAGCTCCGTCGGCGTCGGCTCGACGCCGGAAGCGCAGAGGGCAATCGGCGGAACAGGCTGGCTTTCGGCCGCATCGGCGATGCCGGGGGCACCGCCGTTCGCGGCGGGCCTGGCCTGGCTCGGCTGAGAGCCCTGCGCGCGAGACATTTTCCTGCTGCGGGGATCATTTGTGAGCCTGAAGGAACGCGGGTATGTCGGCGCGGGTCGGGTAGTTGGGCAAGGGGGCCGGTTCGTTCGCAAGGAATGCGGTGATGACGGCGGCGGCTCGTTCGTTGTTGTCGTCCAGGCCGTTCCACATGTGGTGTCCGACGCCGGGTATGTACTGGGTGCGCTGGATGGCGGGGTCGTCGGCGAGGACGGTGGTCTCCCATTGGCGGATTTGCGCGGAGCACTCGGCGATCATGAGCATCGCGGGGGTGTGAGAGCGGCCCAGCTGTGGAGCGATGGAGGGCGAGTCCTTGATCGTCTGATCGACGTGGAGGCTCGCGGCGGCGCTGAAGGAGAAGTTCGCCGCCGTGTCCTCGGTGGGGATGCGGTGCGCGTCCCGTGCGCAGTAGCCGGACGCGGTGTCGCTGCCGAGATCGGCGGCCTTGAACGCGTTGTCGCCTTCGGCCTGCCCGATCAGGCCGGTGCTGGGGCTGAGGAGCCCTAGTCGCATGAGGCCGAACGCGACGGCGTATCGGGGGACACGCGTCGATCGTGGTCCGGTCATGGCCGGTGCGAGACCACGCGCGGAAGGCCGCCCCCGCTGCCCGGTGATCCGCGCGGTGGGTCCGTCCATGGGGCCGGGCTCTGCGATGATCGCCCGGTGCACGTGGGCGGCGACGTGCGGGTCGGCGAGCGCCCGGGTGAGCACCACCGCACCTGAGGAGAACCCGAGGACGTCGGCCGGGCCCTTGCCCAGACGGTCGACGAAGGCGCCGAGATCGCGGACCGACCTGGAAATGGTGTACTGCCCCATGGGGAGCAGATGGCTTCGTCCGCCGCCCGCCTGTTCGTAGGTATAGACGTCGTAACCCTGGTGTGCCAGGAGTTGCAGGAACCGGTGGTCGAGCACCGAGATGCCGCGGACGGGTCCGCCGTTGAGGTACACGAGGGGCCGTGGATGCCGGGTGCCGTCCTGGGCGGGCGGATAGTGGTACACCGCGACCCGGCTTCCGGTGGCCAGGCTCCAATACCGCGTCGCCACGAACGGTAGGGCGCTCGGATAACGCCGTTCTCTGGGCACGGTCGGAACGCAGACCGATGCCGTCAGTGCCGCGACGACGATCACCGGCAGGAGCCGCACCAGACGGGTCGGCCAGGTACGCCGACGGCTCCGCCACAGCACGACGGCCGCGCCGATGCCGAGCGTCGTCAGCCAGGCGGCGAGTCCCGAGCCCGCCCCGTCCGTCAGGACGATCAGTGCGAGGAACAGGACGACCAGCGCGATGACCGCAACCAGGCTCAGGCCGAGACGACCGGCGAAGCGGACAGGACGGATGAACGGTTTCGGCATCGGCGGTCCTCGCAATAGTTTCCAAACACTGTTTCAAAACAACGTTAGCAGCTTCGCTAAGCTGGTCGTCGTGGGTAGGCCGAGAACGAACGACGACACCGTCAAGGAGCGGCTCGTCGAGTCCGCGACCGAGATGTTCGCCACCCGCCCGCGGGAGTCGATCACCGTGCGCGCCCTGGCCGCCGCCGCCGGGACATCCACCGCGGCCCTGTACTCGCTGTTCGGTGACAAGGACGGGCTGATCGGCGAGGTGCGCGACAGGGCGGTCGCCGGGCTGTTCAAGGACCTGTCGGCGGTGCCCGCCTCCGACGACTCCCTCGCCGACCTTTATGCGCTCGCCGTCGCCTACCGGGGATGGGGGCGCGAGCACCGCCACCTTTACACCGTGTTGTTCGGTGGCGTGCAGTCCTTCGATCCGTCGGGCGCGGTCGGTGCCGCCGACCCGGTACGACCGCTCATCGACGCGATAGGTCGCGCCGTGGCGGCGTCAGTACTGGCCGGCGACGCGACATCCATCGCCATCTCCATCTGGGTCACCCTGCACGGACTCGTGACTCTCGAACTGGGCGGGGCGCTCGACGCCGCCACGGCCGAGACGGTATTTCGATCGACGATCCTCGCGACGCTGCGGGGCTGGACGACCCCGCCGGTGTTCGGCACCCTTCGGCGCGCCGAAGCCGCGCCGTCGTGTTGACGCACCGGCCTATCCGCTGACGCCGATCGCGGCGTGACGGCAGACCTGGCCTGGTTCGGCCAAACGCTGTGTGCGTGATGCCCGGAATGTAAGGTTTGTGATCTTCATTCTGCGGTGTGGTGGAGGGTGGCCATGGGGTCGGCGAGACGTGCGCTCATCACCGGGGTCGCCGGTGCTCTCGTCCTCGGCTCGCTGCCCGCGACCGCCTCGGCGACGACCTGGCGGTACCTCACGATCAAGGGGCTGAGCCGCGCCGGGAAGGTGCCCTGGATCACCGCGCAGATCTACGACCCGGCGGCCAAGAAGTCCTGGCCGGTGATGGGCCGCGACAACGCCGTGGCGAAGCTGCCGGACAAGCGGACGTACGAGATCTACGCGACGCTCGCGCGGAACGAGCCGGGGGAGTCGCCCGAGAACACCGTGGTCCTGGCCACGTACAAGCTGTCCAAGGGCCACGACCACGTCACGCTCAGCGCCAAGGGCGGGAAGGCGATCGACCTGTCGGTCGGCGACCCGTCCGTGCAGGGCCGGATCCGGGTGCACGTACGGCACGGCGCGATGGACTTCACCACCGACGACGTTCCCGGGCGGCTGTACGCGGTGCCGGTCACGCGTTCCGGGGTGACGTTCACGCAGGGCAGCACCTGGACCGGGTCCGGCACGCTGTACCGCCTCGGCACCTCCTACTCCGGGGGCATTCCCGCCGGCGTCACCCAGCACGTCACCAAGGCCGACCTCGCGGAGGTCAAGGTCACCTACCGGTCCTTCGGCGACGGGATGAAGGCGAACCCGCGCTGCCAGGGCACCGCCTGGGGCGGCGACGACGAGCTGTGGTTCGACGCGCCCACGACCCTCACCGAGTACGTCCAGCCGGGGGTGGCCTGCAAGCGGGAGCTGTGGTACGAGTCGTCGTCCCACCCGCTGTTCGGCAACGTCACCCTGGCCACCCGGACGTACGCCAAGGGCACGGCGCCCGCCGAGACCTGGAACGCCGCGGTGTTCGGGCCCGCCGCACCCGGTGGTTACCGGACGGGCGACCAGTTGCACTACACGCCGGTCAACCTGCTGTCCGACGCTCCCGGCAACTGGGGATTCGACCAGTTCACCATCGCGAACGTGAAGCTCCAGGCCGGCACCAAGACGCTCGGACTCGACGCGTACGAACCGGACGTCACCCTCGGGAAGTCGGCGACGACCTACCACCTCGACGTGACGGCCACCCGCGACGCCGCCGAGGCGACGCTGTCCGACCGCGTCCAGGTGAGCTGGGTGTTCACATCGGCGCGGACGTCGAAGAAGACGGTGCTGCCGCTCAGCACCGTACGGTTCGCGCCGCGTGGCCTCGACGACCGGAACGCCGCCGCGCCCGGCTCCACCACCGAGATCCCGGTCCGCGTCGTGACCAACCCCGGCGCGACCGCGCACGCGGTCACGACGCTGACGGTCGAGGCGTCCACAGACGGGTCCAAGACCTGGCAGACCCTCCCGGTCGTGAACGGGACGGTGTCCGTGACCAATCCGGCCGAGCCGGGCTATGTCGACCTGCGGGCGACGGCCGTCGACAGCGCGGGGAACCAGGTGACGGAGACCGTCTCGCGCGCCTACCGGGTGGCGGGCTGAGCGCCACGGGCGGTCGCGCCTGCGCGCGGTTCGGTCACCAGTGGTTCGGGCAGGCGTCGCGAGGACGGGTCGCCACGGCCGAGACGGCCGCTCGATCACCCGCCGACCCCGCTCTCGCGACCCGTACCGCCGCATTCATCGCCGCTCGGTGGGGCATTCCTGATTCCGGCCACCTCAGCCGGGCCCTCAAGAAGGAGTTCGGCCTCACCGCGGCCGGGATCCGCCGCACGTCACCACCGAGTGGCAACGGCCGTGGCGCGGATCTGTGATCACGTCCGGCCCTTGCGTCGCGACATTCCGGCTGTGTACGCGAAACGGCGAATCGGCGAGCACGGATTGGCGGACGAAACGGTGATTCGGTTTCACCGCGACCCTATGCTTCGGTTGTCCGCGATCAATTGACTCGAATGGGTGGACGAGATGGCCGACGACCGGACGTCGTTCATCCAGAACCTGGTGCGCCTGCTCAAGGAGCACGGCCGGCCCATCGAGTGACCTAGCCGGACGTCACGACGCGTTCGCCCTTCGACAGGCCCGAGGTGATCTCGACGTACGTGTCACCGCGCACGCCGACCTTGACGGTACGGGTGACGGTGCGGTCGCCCTGCCGCACCCGGACGGTGGAGGTGCCGTTCGCCGCGGTCCGTACGGCCGATGAGGGCACGTGGAGCACGTCCGCCGCGGACGCCGTGGTGACCGACACGGTTCCGGACTGGCCGATCAGCACCTTGGACGGCACGTCGTCGAAGGCGATCATCACGCCGTACTTGACGAGCTGGTCGCTGGTCGTCGCGTTGGTGTCGACGTGCGTGACCGACCCGGCGTAGGTCTTCGTGCTGTCCGTGCTGAGGGTGATCTTGGCTTCCTGACCGACGTGGATGTGCGCCACGTCGTTCTGGGAGAACGTCGCCTGCAATTGAAGCTCGTTCAGGTCCCCGATGGTGATGAACGTGCTCGACGCCGAGACCGTGTCACCGCCGTGGCCGTTCACGGCGAGGACGGTGCCGTCGATCGGCGCCTTGATGACCGTTCCGGCCAGCGCCCGCTCCGCCTGGGTGAGGGTGTTCTTGGCCTGGATGACCCGCGCCTCGAGCTGCGCCGCCGAGGTCGTGCCGCCCTGGGGCGTACCACCGCCGGAGGAGTTTCCGGAGGCCGGCGCTTTCGACGTTCGCGTGTTCTGCGGGGTGCTCGGCCGGGTCGACGGGCTTTTCGTCGAACTCGGTGTGCTCGTCTTCGCCGAGGGCGTCGGGGTCGGCGAGACCGTCGGCCGGTAGGCGGCCAGGGCGATGGTCGCGCGGTCCGCGGTCGTCGCCGCGGCCGCGTCGGCGCTCGTCGTACCGCTCCCGGAGGACTCGGCGGCCTCGGCGGCGGCCAGCGCGGCGCGGGCCGCCGCGACGTCCTCGAGAGCCACGGTCTGGTCGACGCGGGCCAGGCGGGTACCCGCGTGCACCTTCGCGCCGACCTTGACGTACACCCTCTTCACCGTGCCGGACGTGCTGAACGCCAGGTCGCGGCTGTCGGCGCTCGTGACGTTCCCCGCCGCGCCCGCCGTGGCGGTCACCTCGCCCTCGGCCACCGTCGCGTACGTCGGTGCCGCCCCGCTCCCACCGCCGGTGCCGACGGCGACGGCCGTCACCGCGCCGATCACGGCGACGCCGATTAGGCCGGTCGCCACCTGGGTACGTTTCAGCCGGAAATTCGGCGCGGACACCCGAAAGCTCATGGCGTGCCATGATGACGAGCCCGGATGAGACCAATCTGGGCCTTAAATGAGAGTTTCCTGGGGAAGATCTCTCATCGTATTTTCATTTTTAAATTAGGGTGATCCAACCTTCCTCCGCCAGCTTGTGTCAGGTGAAACGTCTACTCGGACGCAGATCCCTCGTGATCAACGGCGCGCTGGGCGTGCTGTTGGTCACCGGCATCGGCGTCGGATATCTCTCGCTGACCGGCGGAGACGATTCGGCCGGCGCGTCCGCCCTCAGCCGTACGTCCCGGGTCACGCGCGGCACCGTCGTCTCGTCGGTGTCGGCCTCGGGATCGGTGGCGAGCGCCAGGAGCCGTTCGCTGTCGTTCACGACCTCCGGCACGGTCGCCAAGATCTATGTCCAGGCGGGTGACAAGGTCTCCAAGGGCGAACTGCTGGCCCGGCTCGACACGACCTCCGCCCAGGAGAACCTCACCTCGGCCAAGGCGAACCTCACCGCGGCCGCGGACGGCGACACCTCCACCGCCTCCGGCTACTCCTCGTACGTCTCGGCGAAGAACGCCTACAACCAGGCCGTCCGCGCGCTGGCGGGGACCGAGCTGCGGGCGCCCTTCGCCGGCACGGTCGTCGCTCTCAACGGCACGGTCGGCGGCTCGTCCTCCGGCTCGGGCTCCTCCTCAAGCTCCGCTTCACAGGGCTCCTCGTCCGGGTCATCGGGCCAGGCCGGGAACGGCGGCGGCTCCGGTGGCTCGTCCGGGTCGTCGAGCACGAGCAGTTCGTCCTCGTCGGGGAGCGGGTTCATCGAGCTGGCCGACCCGAAGAAGCTCATGGTCACCGGGGAGTTCACCGAGGCCGACGCGATCAAGCTGAAGACCGGCCAGAAGGCGACCGTCTCCTTCGACGCACTCAGCGGCACGACCGCCACCGGCAAGGTCACCCAGATCGACATGTCGCCGACGACCAGCAACAACGTCGTGCAGTACGGCGCGACCATCACGCTGACCTCGATTCCGAGCTCCGTGCGGATCGGCCAGACCGCGACCGTTCAGGTGACCACGGCCACGGCGCAGAACGTCCTGTACGTCCCGGCGGCCGCCGTCCGTACCGCCGGTGGGCAGAGCACGGTCACCGTCCTGCAGAACGGCAGGCAGACCGTCAAGACCGTGACGACCGGCGTCAAGGGCAACCAGGGCACCGAGATCAAGTCCGGGCTGAACGAGGGCGACCAAGTGGTGATCACCACGACGACGACCAGCACGAGCGGCTCCAGCGGCTTCGGCCGGGCCGGCGGCGGGCTCGGCGGCGGCATCGGCGGCGGCGGTGGCGCGCCCGGCGGCGGCGCTCCCGGGGGAGGCCGGCCGTGACGCCCGAACCCGCGGTCCTTGACGTCCGCGCGCTGACCAAGGTGTACGGCCAGGGCGACACCGCCGTGCACGCGCTGCGCGGCGTGTCCCTCCGCGTGGAGCGCGGCGACTACGTCGCCATCATGGGGGCGTCCGGGTCCGGCAAGTCGACGCTCATGAACATCCTCGGCTGCCTCGACGTACCGAGCGGCGGCCGGTACCTGCTGGACGGGACCGACGTCGGCGTGCTCGACGAACGCCGGCTGTCCATCCTGCGCAACCGCAAGATCGGCTTCATCTTCCAGTCGTTCAACCTGATCCCGCGGATGTCCGCGCTCGCCAACGTCGAACTGCCGCTGGCGTACGGCGGCGTGAAGCCGGCGGAGCGCCGGACACGGGCCCGGGCCGCGCTCCGGCAGGTCGGACTCGGCGACCGCATGGACCACGAGCCGAACGAGCTGTCCGGCGGTCAGCAGCAGCGCGTCGCCGTCGCCCGCGCCCTCGTCACGTCGCCGGCGCTGCTGCTCGCCGACGAGCCCACCGGTAACCTGGACACCCGCTCCACCGCCGACGTGCTGGGCATCCTCGACCAGCTCAGCCTGTCCGGGCGCACCATCGTGCTGATCACCCACGAGGACGAGGTCGCCGCCCGCGCCAAGCGGGTGATCCGGCTGGTCGACGGCGAGATCATCGAGGACCGCCGGCAGGCCCCGGTGGACGGCCCGCCGCCCGCCGCCGCCTCCCTCGCGGAGGGCGCCCGGTGAGCCCCTGGGAGATCCTGCGGTTCGCCCTGCGCGGCCTGACCGCCAACAAGATGCGCAGCGCGCTGACCATGCTCGGCATCCTCATCGGCGTCGGCGCCGTGATCATGCTGGTGGCGGTCGGCAACGGCTCCTCCGAGCAGATCAAGAACAACATCTCCCGGCTCGGCGCCAACTCCCTCACCGTCTCGAAGTCGACCTCCGGCGGCGGGGCGGGCGGCTTCGGCGGCTTCGGCGGCATGCGGAACCGCCAGCAGTCCAACGGCCCCCGGACCCAGGCGCACGACCTCACCGTCGACGACGCCAAGGCGCTCGTCGACCCGGTGAACGCCCCCTCGGTCAAGAGCGCGTCGCCGGTGGTGACGTCCTCGTCCGTGACGACGACGTACGAGGGGACGAGCCACTCGATCAGCCAGTTCGTCGGGACCTACCCGTCCTACTTCAGTGCCGCGAACAAGGAGGTCGCGCGCGGCGCGGCCTTCACCGACGACGACGTGACGAGCGGCCGGAAGGTCCTGGTGATCGGCCAGACGGTCGCCGAGGACCTGTTCGGCACCGTCGACCCGCTGAACAAGCAGGTCAACGTGGGCGGCACGCCCTTCACGGTCGTCGGGGTGCTCAAGGAGTCCGGCTCGTCCGGCATGCAGGACGCCGACGACGTCGCGATCGGCCCGCTCACCACGGTGCAGCAGAACATCACCGGGTTCGGCGGGCTCGGCTCCATCGTCGTGGAGGCCAAGAACTCCAAGGTCACCGACCGGGCCCAGAGCGAGGTCACCGACATCCTGAACCAGCGGCACGACATCTCCGGGTCCAACACCGCCGACTTCCAGATCATGAACCAGGCCACCCTGCAGTCGGCGGTCAGCGCCTCCAGCAAGACCTTCACCGTGCTGCTCGGCGCGGTCGCGGCCATCAGCCTGCTGGTCGGCGGCATCGGGATCACCAACATCATGCTCGTCACCGTCACCGAACGGACCCGCGAGATCGGCATCCGCAAGGCCATCGGGGCTCCGAAGGGCGCGATCCTCGGCCAGTTCATCGCGGAGGCGACCGTGCTCAGCCTCGTCGGCGGCGTGCTCGGCGTGCTGGTCGGAGTCGTCGGCAGCCTCTTCAAGGTCGTCGGCGTCAAGCCGGTGATCGTGCCCTCCTCGATCGCGCTGGCGCTGGGCGTGTCCGTCGCGATCGGGCTGTTCTTCGGTAGCTACCCGGCCAACCGCGCGGCCAAGCTGCGCCCGATCGAGGCCCTGCGCCATGAGTGACCCGGAGGAGAACGACGTGACCGGCCGCAGAACGTGGACGCCGTACGAGGAGCCCGATGCCTCGGTGACCCGCGACGACGTGCTCTCCGCCTCGCCGTTCGACGGCGACCTGGAGAGCGAACTCGCCAAGGCCCCCAAGGCCCGCAGGAGACTCGGCCTGACCGCCTACCTGGGCGCCGGCGCGCTGCTGGCCGCCGGGTTCGGGGCGGGCGCCCAGGTCGACCGGCACTTCGGAGACCACACGAGCACCACGGCCCAGGGCTCGCGCGCGGCGACGGGCGGCACGATGCCGGGCGGCGGCCGCGGAACCTTCGGCGGCGGGATGCCCGGCGGAGCCGCGCCCGCCAACGGCGCGAGCCCGGGGACGACCGGCACGGTCCAGAAGGTCACCGGCAAGACCATCTACGTCAAGACCCAGAACGGCGTCGTGCAGGTCAAGGTGACGGACAAGACCAAGGTCCGCGTGCTGCGGAGCGGCTCGGCCTCCGCCCTGAAGACCGGCACCACCGTCACCGTCCAGGGCTCCCAGGCCGCGGACGGCACCCTCACCGCGACGTCCGTCCAGGGCACCTCGTCCGGCGGCTGACGGCTTCGCGGAATCCCTCTCTCGAAGGAGAAGAACCATGCGTACCAGGCAACTGACCGTCCGGCTGCTCGGCGGCACGGCCGTCGCCGGGACCCTGCTCCTCAGCGCCGCCTGCGGGGGCGGCGGCGACAAGACCTCGGGGCAGAGCGGCGGGCAGCAGGCCGGCCAGGGCGGCCCGAACTCCAGTGCCATGACCGCCTACCGGCAGTGCATGGAGAAACAGGGCGTGACGATGCCCAGCCGGGGCCCCGGCGGCGGGCCGGGCGGGGGCGCCCCCAGCGGCAGACCGTCCGGCAACCCGTCCGGCAGGCCCACCGCCCGCCCGTCGGGCCGCCCGAGCGGCATGCCGACGATGTCCGCCGCCCAGCAGAAGGCCCTCAAGGCCTGCGCCTCCCTCCGCCCCAGCGCCGCCCCCGGCGGCCCCGGCGGCGCCCCGGGCGGCCAGAACGGCGCAGCCCCGGCCCGCTGACCGACCGACGACCACCCGGGCGACCGACCGGGTAACGACCGGCCGGGCGGCCACCATGGGCACGGCCGCCCGGCCTTACTTTCTTCCGCCCGGCGACGACCGCAAGCAGGGGCTGGGCTCGGACGGCTCGGCCCCGCGCTGCCCCCGGCCGCCCGGGTGCCCAGAACGGCGAGCGGGACCGAGGTGTTGACCCGTTACGTCGAGGCGCTCGGCGGAAAGCTGAAGATCGTCGCCAACTTCGGTGACGAGTGGCTCGTCGTCGCTTAGCCGGCGGTTACTTGTCGATGTCGCCGACGACGAAGAACATCGAGCCCAGGATGGCGATCATGTCGGCGACGAGGTGGCCGGGGAGCATCTCGCGGAGCACCTGGATGTTGTTGAAGGACGCCGACCGGAGCTTCAACCGCCACGGGGTCTTCTCGCCGTGAGAGACGAGATAGTAGCCGTTGATGCCGAGAGGGTTCTCCGTCCAGGCGTACGTGTGACCCTCCGGCACCTTCAGGACCTTCGGCAGCCGTACGTTGATCGGACCGGGCGGCAGCTCCTTGAGCCGGGCCACGCAGGCGTCGGCCAGGTCGAGTGAGGCGTGCACCTGGTCGAGGAGGCACTCGAACCGCGCCAGGCAGTCGCCCTCGGTCCGGGTCACCACGCGGAGCACGTCCTGCAGCTCGCCGTAGGCGAGGTACGGCTCGTCGCGCCGCAGGTCGAAGTCGACGCCGGAGGCGCGGGCGATCGGCCCCGACACGCCGTACTGCTCGATCTGCTCGCGGGTCAGCACGCCGACCCCGCGGGTGCGGGCCCGGAAGATCTCGTTGCCCCGGATGAGCCTGTCGATGTCGCCGACACCGTGGCGCACGGCGGCGACGGCGTCGGTGACGCGCCCGAGCCAGCCGGCGGGCAGTTCCTCCTTCAGGCCGCCGACCCGGTTGAACATGTAGTGCAACCGGCCCCCGGAGATCTCCTCCATGACGCGCTGCACCTGCTCGCGCTCCCGGAAGGAGTAGAAGATCGGGGTGATCGCGCCGACCTCCAAGGGGTACGAGCCGAGGAACATCAGGTGGTTGAGCACGCGGTTCAGCTCGGCCAGGAGGGTGCGCGCCCACACCGCGCGGACCGGCACCTCCATGCCCAGCATCCGCTCGACGGCCAGGACGACGCCCAGCTCGCTGGCGAACGCCGACAGCCAGTCGTGCCGGTTGGCCAGGACGATGATCTGCCGGTAGTCGCGGACCTCGAAGAGCTTCTCCGCGCCCCGGTGCATGTACCCGATGATCGGCTCGGCGGCGGTGATCCGTTCGCCGTCCAGGGTGATCCGCAGGCGCAGCACGCCGTGCGTCGAGGGATGCTGCGGCCCGATGTTGAGCGTCATGTCCTCGGTGGCGAGGTCCTTGGTCCCCGCGCCCACGCCCACGATCCGCTCGGTGCTCACTGCCGCGCTCGCCTTCTCCACTCGCTCCGATCATCCATCCTGCCATGCGAGGTCTCGCGGAAGGCGGCCCGGTTGGGGTTGACTTACCTCTGACATGAATGCTGGCGATCAGTATCCGAATCCGCGCGCGGCGCAGGACATGCCGCCGGGCAGTCCGAACATCCTGCCGCCCGGCGCGGCGCCCGGCCCGCGGCAGGGCCCGCCGCCGCCTCCGCCGCCCGCCCCGAGCGGGCCGTCGATGCCCTCGGCCGTGCCCATCGGCGCGCGGGCGGAGCAGGCGTTCGACCCGCCGAGCGGCATGACGTGGGTACGGGTCTCGCCCAAGCTGACCTGGCACCGGCGCATCGCCGTGCTGCTGTGGGCGCTGCCGGTCACGATCGTCGGAGCGTTCGTGCTGTCCCGGACGCGCGGCCTCGCCGGCGGCCTGATCTGGCTCGCTCTGGTCCTGGCCGCCTGCGCGGTGAGCTGGGTCGTCGCCGAGCTGAGCTACCGGTCCTGGGGATTCGCCGAGCGCGCCGACGACCTGCTGGTGACGCACGGGTTCTTCGTCCGGCACCTCGTCGTCGTGCCGTACGGGCGCATGCAGTACGTCGACGTCACCGCCGGGCTGCTCGAACAGTGGCTGGGGGTGGCGACCGTACGGCTGCACACCGCGGCGGCGGCCACCGACGCGCGCATCCCCGGGCTGCCCGCCCGCGACGCCGCGATCCTGCGGGACCGGCTCGCGCAGAAGGGCGAATCGAGGTCGATCGGGCTTTGAACGGTCCCTACGGGCCGGGGCGGCCGCCGTACGGGCCCCCGCCGCGCCCGCACTTCACTCCGCCGATGTACGCGCCAGGGTACGGGCCGCCGCCGTACGGCCCGCCGCCCAAGCCGCCCGTGCACTTCTCCCACGGTGTGCACCGGCTGCACATGGCCACGCCGGTGATCAACGCGGTCGGGGTCGTCGTCATCGCGTTCGTGCTCGGCGGCTACTCGCTGCTGCTCACCCAGACCGCGGACGGCGTCGCCGTGGTCCTCACCCCGGCGGTCATCGCCCGCTTCCTCCTCGTCATGCTGCCGGTGAGCGTCGTGGCCGCGGCCATCGGGTTCTGGATCTGGTGGTCGCTGAAGTTCTGGATCGCCGGGGACGACCTGGTCGTCGAGACCGGCATCCTGCGCCGCCGCAACCGCCGGATCCCACTGGCGCATATGCAGGCCGTGGACGTCGTACGGCCGCTGGTGTCCCGCGTGTTCGGGCTCGCCGAGGTGCGGGTGGAGCTGGCCGGCGGCGACCAGGCCGAGACGAAGTTCCGCTATCTCGGGCGGCCGCTGGCCGAGCAGTTGCGGGCCGAGCTGCTGGCCCGGGCCGCCGGGCTGCCGGGCCACACGCCCGAGGCGCCCGAACGTCCCTACTGGCGGGTGGGCTTCGGGGCGCTGCTGGGCTCGCAGCTGATGAAGCTGCCGGTCATCGGGGCGCTGATGCTGTTCGTGGCGCTGCTGGCGTTCGGGGTCGCCTTCGGGGAGCTCGGCGTGCTGGCGGCCGCCCTGCCGGTGCTGCTGGGCCTCGCCCGGGGCGTGATCGCGCCGCTGGTCATGCACACCAACTTCACGGCGGCCCTGTCGCCGGACGGCCTGCGACTGCGGTACGGCCTGATGGAGACCCGGATGCAGACGGTGCCGCCGGGCCGCGTGCAGGCCGTCCGGGTCGTCGAGCCGCTGCTGTGGCGCGGGACCGGCTGGGCCCGCATCGACGTCACGGTCGCCGGCTACGTCGGGGAGCGGCAGGCGCTGTCGTCGGTGCTGCTGCCGGTCGCGCCCCGGCACGTCGCCCTGCAGATGGTCGGCCTGGTCTTCCCGGGCACGAACGCCGAGGCGGTTCCGCTGCTGCCGACGCCCCGGTCCTGGCTCGCGCCGTTCCGCAAGGGGGAGGCCGGCACCGACGACTCGCTGTTCGTCACCCGCCGGGGCCGGGTGTGCCGGCGCCTCGACGTGATCGCCCACGCGCGGGCGCAGAGCGTCCGCCTCACCGCCGGCCCGCTGCAGCGTTTGCTGGGGCTGGGTACCGTTCACATCGACGCGCCACCTGGACCGGTCCAGGTCGCCGCGGAGGATCGCGAGCTCGGGGAGGCCCGCGCGATCGTCGAGTCGGCGGCCGGGCGGGCGCACCGGGCGCGCGCGACCGACATCCGCACCGAACGTTGGGCCCGATGAACGATTACGCCCCCGGGTCGCCGGCCTTCGTCGCCGACCCCTACCCCGCGCTCGCCCGCCTGCGCCGCGAGTCCCCGGTCTTCTTCCACGAGCCGACGAACCAGTGGGTCATCTCCCGGTACGCCGACGTCAACGCGCTGCTGCGGGACCGGCGGCTCGGCCGGACGTACCACCACGTCGCCACCGACGAGGAGTTCGGCCGCGAGCCGCAGCCGGAGTTCCTGAAGCCGTTCTGGGACCTGAACGACGCGGGCATGCTCGACATGGAGCCGCCGGACCACACCCGCCTGCGGCGGCTGGTGTCGAAGGCGTTCACGCCGCGGATGGTCGAGGACCTGCGGCCCCGGATCAGGGCGCTGGCCGAGGGACTCGTCGGGGGCCTGGTCGAGCGGGGCGGCGGGGACGTGATCGCCGAGGTCGCCGAGCCGCTGCCGGTCACCGTGATCGCCGAGATGCTCGGCGTCCCCGAGGCCGATCGGCACCTGCTGCGGCCCTGGTCGGCGGACATGTGCGGGATGTACCAGCTCAACCCGTCCAAGGAGATCCAGGACGCGGCGGTGCGCTCCTCGATCGAGTTCTCCGGCTACCTGCGCGACCTGTCCCGCGCCCGCCGTACGGACCCGCGCGACGACCTCATCAGCGCGCTGTGCCAGGTCGAGGGGCTCACCGAGGGCGAGCTGATCGGCACCTGCGCCCTCCTGCTCAACGCCGGGCACGAGGCGACCGTGAACGCCACCGGCAACTCCTGGTGGGCGCTGTTCCGCAACCCCGGAGAGCTGGAGCGGCTGCGCGCCGACCACGAGCTGATCCCCACGGCGGTGGAGGAGCTGCTGCGCTACGACACGCCGCTGCCGCTGTTCGAGCGCTGGGTGCTGGAGGACATCGAGGTCGACGGCGTGCCGATCCCGCGCGGCGCCGAGGTCGCCCTGCAGTTCGCCTCGGCCTGCCGGGACCCCGAGGTCTTCGCGGACCCGGACGTGCTCGACCTGTCCCGTACGCCCAATCCGCACCTGGCGTTCAGCGCCGGGATCCACTTCTGCCTGGGCGCGCCGCTGGCGCGGGTGGAGCTGGCCGAGTCGTTCCGCGCGTTCCTGCGGCTCGCGCCCGGGCTGACCGTCAAGGCGGACCCGGAGTGGAAGCCGGGCTACGTCCTGCGCGGCCTGCGGTCGCTTCAGGTGGCGGTCTGACCCTTGCCCAGGACGGCGGGCACGTCGACCCCGACGGTCTGCACCAGCCAGCCGAAGCTGCCCAGCCCGGATGGGTCGATCAGCTCGGCGTCCTCGCCGGCGGCGCGCAGCGCCTGGAGGTAGCCGCGCGGGTCCGAGCGGGCCAGGTCGAGCGCCGGCCGCTCGCCGCGTAGCCCGAGCGCCCGCAGCGCGGCACGCTGAGTGGTCAGCAGGGTGGCGGTCGCCCCGGCGCGCCCGCCGGCCTCGGCACAGGCGTCCAGGGCGACGTGCGCGGTGATGTCGCAGGAACCGTCGGGCACCGGGGAGACGCAGCGGCCGTCGCGGTAGCCGGTCAGCGTGCCGTACGGCGGGCGGTGATCCCGCTCGTGCGCGTAGTCGACGGCCAGCGCCAGACCGCCGCGCAGCCGTTCGAGGACCGACGCCCAGGCCGCGCAGCGGTGCCGGCCGATCTCGGCGCGGTCGCCGGGCTCGCGCAGCGGCCACCAGCGTTCGAGCCATTCGGTGTCCTCCGGGGCGGGCGCGGGGCCCGGGATCTCCGCCCCGGTGCGCGGGTCGACGACGACCAGGCGAGGCCCCTCGTCGGTCAGCTCGACGACGTCGATCGGCACGTTGTCCAGCCACTCGTTGGCGATGACCAGCCCGGTGATCTCGTCGGGCGGCGCGGCACGCCATTCGATCGACCCGCTCAGCCCCTCGGGCCGCGGGGCGACCTCGACGGCGATCGGCCGCAGCCGCCCGGCCAGGCTCGTCACGGGCAGGATCTCGGCCAGCAGCTCCCCGCAGCCGGCGCCCACGTCGACGAGGTCGAACCGGGCGGGGTGGCCCAGGGCCGTGTCGACCTCGACGATCAGCCGCGCCAGGGCCAGGGCGAACCGGTGTGAGGCGTGCACCGAGGTACGAAAGTGCGCGGCGGGCCGCTCGCCCCGCGTGTAGAAGCCCTCGGGCCCGTACAGCGCCTGCTGCATCGCCGCCCGCCACCCGACCTGACCCACCTCTTGACCGTACCGCGTGCGCCTCGCGGTGGACGCGGGTCCGACTCAGGGCGGACGCGCGCCGGGGCGGCCGAACGTACGCTGAAGCGGTGTTCGCCCGTGTCTTCGCCTGGCTTCGGCGTCATCCCCGGCTCGTCGACTCCGTGTGGACGCTGCCGATCCTCGGCATCTCGCTGACCGTCATCCACACGTACACGAACCCGCCGTTCGACGATCGGCAGGCCATCCCGACGTACGCGTACCTGGCCATCGTCGCCGGGATGTGCGTCCCGATGATCTGGCGTCGCCGGTGGCCGCGCGCGGTCTTCGCGGTCGTGTCGATCGTCGCGTTCGTGCACTGGGCCTTCAACGTCCAGGCCGGGCCGGCCGACGTCAACGTGTTCATCATGCTGTACACGGTGGCGGCCCAGTGTGCGTTCCGCTGGTCGCTCGCGGCGGTCGCGGTGGCCGAGTTCGGCGCGGCGCTCGCCGTGTGGCGCTGGTGGGTGGAGCCGAACGCCCCCAACAAGTGGAGCGCCCTGCTCCCGTTCACCGTCTTCACCGGCGCGATGTGGATCTGGGGGCTCTACATGAGCACCCGGCGGAAGTACACCGCCGAGCTGGAGGAGCGCGCGAAGCGTCTGGAACGCGAACGCGACGCCCACATGCAGGTCGCGGCGGCGGGCGAGCGGGCGCGGATCGCCCGGGAGATGCACGACGTCATCGCGCACAGCGTGAGCGTGATGGTGGTCCAGGCCGACGGCGCGTCGTACATGGTGGACATCGATCCGGCCCGGGCCAAGCGGGCGATGGAGACGATCGGCACGACCGGGCGGCAGGCGCTCACCGAGATGCGGCGCATGCTCGGCGTGCTCCGCGAGGGCGGCGACGCCGGCCCGTACGCGCCGCAGCCCGGCGTCGAGCAGCTCGCCGAGCTCGTCGACCAGATCCGCTCGGCGGGGCTGCCGGTCGGCCTCACGGTCGAAGGGGTGCCGTCGGAGCTGCCCACCGCGCTGCAGCTCACGGTGTACCGCATCGTCCAGGAGGCGCTGACGAACACCCGCAAGCACGCCGGACCCGCGGCCACGGCGGAGGTGAACCTCCACTACGGTGATGACGCGGTGGAGATCCGCATCCGCGACGACGGCCGGGGCGCGGCCGCCGTCGGCGACGGACAGGGCCACGGGCTGGTCGGCATGAGCGAGCGCGCCGCCCTGTACGGCGGATCGGTGCGCAGCGGGCCACGGCCCGGCGGCGGATGGGAGGTCTTCGCCCGCCTTCCGGCGACCGAGTCCCGACGAACAGAGACGAGTGCGGCATGACGGACGAGGAACGACCGATCCGGGTCCTGCTCGTCGACGACCAGGAGCTCGTACGCGCGGGCTTCCGCATGGTGCTCGACGCGCAGCCGGGCCTGGAGGTCGCCGGTGAGGCCGGCGACGGCGAGCAGGCCCTGCGCGTGGTCCGGCAGACCCCGGCCGACGTGGTCCTCATGGACGTGCGAATGCCGCGCATGGACGGCATCGAGGCCACCCGGCGGATCTGTGCGCTGCCGGACGCTCCGAAGGTCATCATCCTGACGACCTTCGACCTGGACGAGTACGCCTTCGCGGCGCTGAAGGCCGGGGCGGCCGGGTTTCTGCTGAAGGACGCCGGGCCGACGCAGTTGATCGAGGCCATCCACGCGGTCTGCTCCGGCGACGCGGTCGTCGCGCCCAGCACCACGCGGCGCCTGATCGACAAGTTCGTGCCGCACCTGCCGGCCGAGGAGCCGGTGCCGGACGGCAGGCTGGACACCCTGACGGCCCGCGAGCGCGAGGTCCTGCACCTCGTGGCCAAGGGCCTGTCCAACGGGGAGATCGCGAGCCGCCTGTACGTCTCCGAGGCGACCGTCAAGACCCACGTCGGCCGCGTCCTCATGAAACTGGGGCTCCGCGACCGCGTCCAGGCCGTGGTCTTCGCCTACGAGACCGGCCTCGTCCGCAGCGGCGCCGACTGACGGCCGAGGCCGGCGTCACAGTGGCTGATCGATCCGGTGGGACGTGGTGGCGAGCACCGAGTCCCGGCGGACGGCGTCCCGGCCGTCGCGTCTCGGTCATGCGGTGACTTCGCCGCCCGTGAGCAGGGGTGACCGCGCTCCCGTCACCGCTCCGCTGCTCGGGCCGGGCGCCAGGCGAGCGCTTCGAGCTCTTCGATGTAGGGGTCTCGGGCGAGGGTGATCCATCGCCGGGTGAGGCCGCCGGCGATCACGCCCAGGAACAAGGTGAGGGCGATCGGGCCCTTGAAGGACCGTTTGCCCAGCGTCGCGGGATCGTGGGGATCGTAACGGATATCCGGGTCTCCTCCCGGCACCTCTCCGGAGTACGTCCTGCCGGCCACGACCCAGGTTCCGGTGCAGGTTGAGTGGATCACCCGGCCGGTGCGGGAGTCGTGGCTGACCCCGCAACTTCGCACCTGAGCGGTGCCCCGGGCGGTCGCCCGGATGTCCGCGGTGGCGGACTGGATGACCAGGCCGAAGAACGCCAGGGCGAGCAGGGCCGCCACGTACGCCAGCGACCCGGTGCCGCTCAGGCGCGGGTTCTCCGCGAGTTCGTGGGGGCGGGCCAGCTCCGGTCGCCATTCCGCCAGCGTGTCGCCGGCCCAGCCGTTACGGATGCCGACGAGCACGAGCAGCGCGACACCGCCGGCCGTCATGATCCCCGCCGCCTTCACGAGATCGGAGAACCGGTGGTCCCAGCCGGCGAACAGGGGGAACACCAGCGCCATGCCCACCAGGTAGCCGGTCAGGAGGCGCTTGCCGTGGTCGGTGTAGGTGACCCATCGGGCGGCGGCGTGCTGGTCGACGATGGCCAGGCCGCGCCCGCGTTCGGCGAGCAGGCCGCCGTGCTGCTGGGCGGGGAGGGGTTCGGTGCCGGGGTCGCTGACGGCCAGGTGCGCGTAGCGGGCGGTGAGGGTCAGTTCGACGCCGATCGGTCTGATGTCGTCGGGCCAGGTGGGGTGCATGTCCTCGGCGGCGCGTATGGCGTTGGTCGTCAGCTCGGACGCCAGCAGCGCGATCTCGTACGGGTCGTAGGGGTGCCCGGCCACGGCGTCGGCGACGAAGCGCCGGGCGTCACGTACGGCGTCGCGCCGGACATGGAGCGAAAGCGACGCGGGCGCCGGTGCGGGGGGATATGGAAAGCGGTCGGCGATGACCGCTGGATCGGGTGTCACGGGAGATCAACTCCCTGTAGTCATGCCGGGTCAGGTGCGCCCGACTGGGTAGATGCGCCTGTTTAGCTTGCAGTCAACGAACGCATTCTTCAAGTGAATGCTTCAAACGAAAGCGCTTTACACTCTTATGTCTGCTTCTCTGTCGACGACCGCACGCTGCCCTACGATCGACGCCATGCCACGGAGCACGCCCACCCTCCGACGACGCCGTCTGTCCGCTGAACTGAAGCGACTACGACAGGAAGCCTGCGTCGAGGTCGAGACGGCTGCCGAGGCGCTGGGCTGCTCGACCGACAAAATCCACTGGATCGAACGCGCAGGCTGGACGAAGCCGCGCTGGCGTGACGTCCGCGACCTGCTCGACACTTACGGCGTCGCCGGCGATGACCCGATCCGGGACGAGCTGATCACGCTCGCGAAAGAAGGCGGGCAGAAGGACTGGTGGACGCCGTATAGCCGGATGCTGTCGAAGAAGTACACCGCCTACATCGGACTGGAGGCGGAGGCGTCGGAAATCCTCACGTTTCAACCACTGATCATGCCTGGCCTGCTACAGACCGACGACTACGCCCGCGAGCTGATCAGCTCGGGCGCGGCCGAGTTGTCCGCTGAGGAGGTTGAGAAGCGGGTCACGGTCCGCGCGGAGCGCCGGAAGATTCTCTACGGTGAGGACCCGACGCGCCTATGGGCGGTGGTGTATGAGGCGGCGCTCCGTTGCCCGGTCGGCGGCCCAGAGGTGATGCGGGCGCAGTTGGAACGGCTGATCGAGCTGGCGCAAATGCCGGGAATCACCGTTCAGGTGCTGCCGTTCGAGGCTGGCCCGCATCCAGGCTTGTTCGGCCCCTTCACCCTGCTGTCCTTTCCCGAAGGCGACCCGGACGCCGCCTATATCGAGACGATCGGCGGAGAACTGCTCCTAGAAGAGCCCGCAGAGGTGGACCCCTACCGCCAGGTCTTCCGACGTCTGAACGTAAAGGCGTTGCCCCCGGAGGCTACGATCACCCTGCTGTCCGAAGAGGCAGCACGTACCTGACCGGCAGGACCCGAGAGATGTGTGCCCCATGAGCAATCGTGATTCCACGCGCCTGGAATGGCGCAAGTCCTCCCGCTCTGGCCAGCAGGGCGAGTGTGTCGAAGTCGCCGTCGTCAACAGCTGAGCAGCGAGACAGCCCCCGCGCCATCGGCCGGGGGCTCTCTGACACTTGAAGTCCGCTATCGGTCGGCCACCTCGCCATCTCTCCGCATCTTGCTCCGCGGTGGCTTCGCCGTCGTGGTGGTCGCGTTGCCGCCGTTGTGGTCGGCTGTATGACCGGTTCGCCGGTCTTGGTGGGTCAATGCCGACGTCAATGAGGCCGATCGATTCAGCTGGACGGCTCCAGGTTGGGAAGGGCCGGGCGTAACGCTCGGATTAGGTTCGCGCTCTGGGCTACTTGTCCCGGTAAGGGAATTTGAGCCGGTGGCTTCGTCGTCGGCCCTGATGCCGAGGCGGAACGTCGAGCCGGCGGGTGCGCGATCTGCCTGGTCGAACGCCCCGGACACCCACATGGCGACGAGCCGCGGCTCGTGCGGCCGCCGGGCAGCCGTACGTCGTAGGAGCCCATGCCGAGGGGGAAGGTCTCGCCCGGCAGGACGGCGATCGTGTCCCGGGCGCCCGTCAGTGACTTCCCGGCGGAGTGGTAGCGCGAGTTCAGCGCGGCGAGGTCCTGGTCGTGGAGCCGGTAGACCGGCGGGTCGGGAATGCGGCCCTTCGTGAGCAGCGCCAGGTGGTAGGCGCGCGCCGTGGACGACGCGCTGAGCGGTTCGGCGAGGGTGGTCTCGTAGAAGCGCATCGGTGATCTCCTGTTCGGCGATTCACCTATCTCCGTGGGCCGGCCGGATCGCTTTCGGCGCTCCGGGTCACCCGGACCCGTACGACCGAAGTCTGATGAGGCGCGTCCGTGTCACCGCAGAGGCTGACAGAACGCTGTCCGCAGGGCCGATGGCGGCTGAGCGGGCGAAATCTACCGTCGATCTCGACGTTCAGTAGCGATCGAGGAGTAGTCGTGACAAGCACCGCCGTAGGCGCGCCGCCCGCCGTCCTGGCCGAGAACGTGGTCAAGGACTACGGCTCGGGCGAGGCCGCCGTCCGGGCCCTGCACGGGGTGAGCGTGGGGTTCGCCCGCGGCGCCTTCACCGCCATCATGGGGCCGTCGGGTTCCGGCAAGTCCACGCTCATGCACTGCCTGGCGGGCCTGGACACGGTGAACGAGGGCGCGATCCGCATCGGCGACGTGGAGATCACCCGCCTGTCGGACAAGCAGCTCACCCACCTGCGCCGGGATCGGGTCGGCTTCATCTTCCAGGCGTTCAACCTGTTGCCGACGCTCACCGCCGAGCAGAACATCCTCCTGCCGCTGGAGCTGTCGGGCCGCAAGCTGGACCGCCGCTGGTTCGACCAGGTCGTCGACACGGTGGGGCTGCGGCCGCGCCTGTCGCACCGGCCGAGCGAGCTGTCCGGCGGCCAGCAGCAGCGGGTCGCCTGCGCCCGCGCGCTCGTCAGCCGGCCGGAGGTCATCTTCGCGGACGAGCCGACGGGCAACCTCGATTCCAGGTCCGGCGCCGAGGTCCTGTCGTTCCTGCGCGCCTCGGTGCGGGAGATGGGCCAGACGATCGTCATGGTCACGCACGACCCGGTGGCGGCCTCGTACGCCGACCGGGTGGTGTTCCTGCGCGACGGGCGGATCATGACCGAGCTGTACGGCCCGACCCCGGACGGCGTCCTGGACGCGCTGAAGAGCCTGGAGTCCTGACGATGCTGAAGACGACACTGGCCGGGCTCCGCGCCCACCTGCTGCGCCTCATGCTCACCGCCCTGGCCATCACGCTCGGCGTGGGCTTCGTCGCCGGCACGTTCGTGCTGACCGCCACGATGAAGGCCGGGTTCGACCGGCAGTTCACCGCCTCCGCCGAGAAGGTCTCGGTCGCCGTCCTCACCCATGACGACGCGAAGATCCCGGAGTCGACGCTGCGCGCGGTCCGCGCCGTGCAAGGGGTCCAGGAGGCCCAGGGCCTGATCCGCGGTGACGCCGCGCTGCTCGGCAAGGACGGCCGGGCGTACGGCCAGATGCCCACGGTGGGAATGTCGATCACCACCGGGCCGCTGGCCCGCTACACGATCAGCAAGGGCCGTGCCCCGGGCGGACCGGGCGAGGCCGTCCTGGAGAAGGGGGTCGCCGGGCACACGGGGTACCGGGTCGGCGACGCGATCCGGGTGCTCGACAAGAAGGGCGTCGCGCGCTCCTTCACCGTCACCGGGCTGGTCGACGTGGGCGTCGACCAGGAGATCGGCTTCCGCGGCGCCGTCGGGTTCACCCCGCAGGTCGCCGCGCAGCTCACCGGCGAGCGCGGCTACGTCGAGATCGACGTCAAGGGCGCCGCCGGCGTCTCGAACGACCGGCTGCGCACCGACGTCGCCGCGGCGGTCGGATCGTCGTACACGACCGTGACCAGCCACGGCCTCGCCAAGCGGCTCGCCGCCTCGTCGGGCCTGAACGTCGACACCATGGCCATGTTCTTCCTGGCGTTCGCGTTCGTGGCGCTGTTCGTGGCCGCGCTCGTCATCTACAACACGTTCAACATCCTGATCACCCAGCGGACGCGGGAGATGGCGCTGCTGCGCTGCGTCGGGGCGACCCGCGGCCAGGTCTTCCGAGGAGTCCTTGTCGAGTCGGCGGTGGTCGGCCTGCTGGCCTCGGTGCTCGGCGCCATCGTCGGGATCGGGCTCGGGTACGGCGCCGCCCTCGTCTTCGCCTCCGGAACCGGCATGCCGGGCGGCTCGCTGGTCGTCTCGGCCACGCCGTTCCTCGTCGGCGTCCCCACGGGCCTGGCCGTGACCGTGCTGTCGGCGCTGATGCCGGCCCGCGCGGCGACGCGGGTGCCGCCGGTCGCGGCGCTGCGGACGCAGTCGGAGGGGCGGGCGCGGGGCCGCGCCGGGATCGTCCGGATCATCATCGGGGCGCTCCTCGGCGCGGCCGGGGCGGGCGTGGGCGTCCTCGCGCTGACCGCCAAGCCCGGAGAGGGGCCGTTCCTCATGGTGGTGGCGGCGGGCGCGCTCGTCTTCCTCGGCGTGGTCGCGCTCAGCCCGCTGATCGTCCGGGCGCTGAGCGGGGTCGTCGGAGGACTGCCGGCACGGATCTTCGGCGTGCCCGGCCGGCTGGCCCTGGCCAACTCGCGGCGCAATCCCAAGCGCGCCGCGGTCACCACGGTCGCGCTGACGGTGGGCGTCACGCTCATGACGATGTTCTCGGTGGCGCTGGCATCCGTACGGTCCACGGCGGACGGGAACCTCCGCGACCACTACCCGGTCGACTACCAGCTGAGCGCCCAGTCCGGCCAGGACGACCGGCCGATCCCGGGCGCGGCGGTGGCGCGTCTGCGCGGCAAGCCGGAGTTCTCGGCCGTCATCGAGGTACGGACGGCGTCCGCCACGGTCGACGGGCGGAAGGACGACGTCGGGTCCGTCACCCAGCGGTACCTCGGCCGGGACATCAAGCCGAAGCTCGCGGCGGGCTCCCTCACCGACCTGCGGCCGGGCGCGGTCGTGTTGCGCCAGGACGCGCCCGGCGGGTCCGACGCACGGGTCGGCGGGACGGTGTCCCTGCGGACCGCCCGCGGCACCACGACCCTGCGGGTGGCCGCGATCATCTCGGGGGAGTCGATCCTCCCGGAGGTCCTGCTCGACGAGTCGGACTTCACGCGGTCGTTCGGGGCCAAGGACCCGCATGAGGTCTACCTGATCGCCAAGAAGGGTGTCTCGACGGACGCCTCCCGGGCGGCCGTCAACGACGCGCTGAAGGACTATCCGGCGGTCCGGGTGAGCTCCGCGGCCGACATCAAGGACCAGTTGTCGAAGGCCCTCGACCAGGTCTTCCTGCTGGTCGCCGCGCTACTCGCCCTGGCGATCGTCATCTCGCTGATCGGCATCGCGAACACGCTCACCCTGTCGGTGGTGGAGCGGACCAGGGAGTCGGCGCTGTTGCGGGCGCTCGGCCTGACCCGGCGCGGGCTGCGTCGGATGCTCTCCCTGGAGGCTCTGATCATCTCGCTGATCGGCGCGTTCGTCGGCGTGGTGATGGGGACGGCGCTCGGCTGGGCCGCGATCTCCGCCGCCGTCGACGGCGCGGTGCTCGGACTGCCGATCGGCCGGATCGTCCTGTTCATCCTTCTGGCGGCCGTCGCCGGTGTGGCCGCGGCGATCATGCCCGGCAGGCGGGCCGCGCGGACCTCGATCGTCGAGTCACTGGCGGCCGAGTAGGCGGGGGCGTTATCGACAGACGGCGACAAAGCAGTCACCTAATGTAACAATGCGATTACGCCAAGGTAGATCCGCTTACCGTTACCTGGGAGTAGCTGGATAACTACCGTACGTACCGACCGCCCCTCGGGGCGGTTGCGAACCGAAGTACGGGAGGAAACTCAGGTGCTCAAGAAACTCACCGCGGCCGGGGTGGCGGCGGCCGCCGTCACCGGCGCGCTGCTGCTGGCCGCCCCGGCCAACGCGGGCGAGATCGGTACGAGCGGCGAGGGCGGCATCGTGTCCGGCAACCAGGTCGTGGCGCCGATCACGATCCCGGTCAACGTCTGCGGCAACAGCGTCGCCGTCATCGGCGGTGCGCTCGCCGGCTGCAAGGGCGGCGCCTCGGTCGGTGGCGGGCACGGTTACCGTCCGCCCTGCCACCACCACCGTCCGCCCTGCTACCACCGCCCGTGGTCCTCGTCCTGACCCGGTCGCACAGGTAACGACGTTCACCGGCCCGCCCGCAGTGCCACCGGGCGGGCCGGTGTGCTGTCCGGCCACCCGGAGTGGGCCGGTGGCGGAGCCGGGCAGGCGAGGGCGCTGCCCGGCCCGATGTCACGGTCGGGACGGCGGGCGGGGCGCTGGCCGGCCCGATATAGGCTGGGCCCGCACCGTCCGGTACCCGCAAAGGACTGGAACGACCTATGACCGAGCGAAGCCCGCTCAACGGCGGCCCCCTGCGCGCGCCATTGGCGCCCGCGGCGCCTTCCGCGCTCCCTGTGAATCCCGCCTTTTCGGTGGCGGCGGCCGGATGACCGCCTCGCATGACCGGCCAGGGCGGCTGGCCGTCGGCATCGTCGGTGTCGGCCGTGTCGGCTCGGCCCTCGGCCACGCGCTCACGCTCGCCGGCCACACGGTCGTGGCCGCCGCCGGCGTCTCCGAGGCCTCCCGCGAACGCGCGCGGCAGCGGCTGCCCGGCGTTCCGCTCCGCCCGGTCCAGGACGTCGTCTCCGCCGCCGACCTGGTCCTGCTCACCGTTCCCGACGACGCGCTCGCGCCGCTGGTCACCGGGCTGATCGCCACCGACGTCAAGGTCGAGGGCAAGCTGCTCGCGCACACGAGCGGCCGGTACGGCGTGCGCGTCCTCGATCCGGCCACGCGCGCCGGGGCGCTGCCGCTCGCCCTGCATCCGGTGATGACCTTCACCGGGCGGCCCGACGACGTCCACCGGCTGGCCGGGATCAGCTTCGGCGTGACCTCGCCCGAGCCGTTGCGGCCCGTCGCCGAGGCCCTCGTCGTGGAGATGGGCGGCGAGCCGGTCTGGATCCCCGAGGATCGGCGCGCGCTCTACCACGCGGCCCTCGCGGGCGGCGCCAACCACCTCGTCACGCTCGTCGCCGAGTCGATGGACCTGCTGACACGGGTCGGCGTCGAGGCGCCGGGCCGGATGCTCGGACCGCTGCTCGGCGCGGCGCTCGACAACGGGCTGCGGCTCGGCGTCCGGGGCCTGACCGGCCCGGTCGTCCGCGGCGACGCCGGCACGGTCGCCGAGCACGTCACCGAACTCGCCCGCGTCTCACCCGAGGCGCACGACGCGTACATCGCGCTGGCCCGGCTGACCGCCGACCGCGCGCTGGCCGCCGGGCTGCTGCGCGCGGAGGACGCCGAGCGCCTGCTCGACGCCCTGGCGGGCGGCCGTGGAGACGACACCGAGGGGACCGGAGATTGATGCCCGTCATCGCCCGCACGCGTGAGGAACTCGCCGCCGCCCGCGCCCCCGACGGCACCCTGGCGCTGGTCCCGACGATGGGCGCGCTGCACGAGGGCCACCGGTCGCTGCTGCGCCGGGCCCGGGAACTGGCCGACGTCGTCGCGGTGAGCATCTTCGTCAACCCGCTGCAGTTCGGGCCGAACGAGGACCTCGACCGGTACCCCCGGACCCTCCCCGAGGACATCGAGATCTGCGCGGCGGAGGGCGTCGACCTGATCTTCGCGCCGACCGTCGACGTCATGTATCCGCCGACCGCGCTCGGCGCGCGGGTCACCGTCGACTCGGGACAGATGGGCACGATCGTCGAAGGTGCCTGCCGCCCCGGCCACTTCGACGGCGTGCTCACCGTCGTCCTCAAGCTGTTCAACCTGGTCCGGCCGGACCTCGCCGTCTTCGGCGAGAAGGACGCCCAGCAGCTCGCGATGATCCGCCGGATGGTCGCCGACCTGAACATCCCCGTCCAGGTCGTCGGCGCCCCGACCGTACGGGAGACGGACGGCCTGGCGCTGTCCAGCCGCAACCGTTACCTGTCCGCGGCCGAGCGCCTCACCGCCGTGTCACTGTCCATGGCGCTGCGCGCGGGCGCCGAGACGGTGGGCGACGGTCCCGCAAAGGTCGTACGGGCGGCGCGGACCGTGCTCGACGGCGCGATCGCCGCCGACCCGCCGCTCGAGCTGGACTACCTCGTGCTCGTCGACCCGGAGACGTTCCAGGAGGTCGACGACGCCCACACCGGCCCGGCCGTGCTCGCCGTCGCGGGCCGGGTCGGAACCACCCACCTCATCGACAACGTCCCCCTGCTCTTCGGTCCCGCCTCGGAGTGACCCGCATGTTCCGCACCATGTTCAAGTCGAAGATCCACCGCGCCACGGTCACCCAGGCCGACCTGCACTACGTCGGCTCCGTGACGATCGACGAGGACCTCATGGAGGCCGCCGACCTGCTGCCCGGCGAACAGGTCCAGATCGTCGACATCACCAACGGCGCCCGCCTGGAGACGTACGTCATCACCGGGCCGCGCGGCAGCGGAGTCATCGGCATCAACGGCGCCGCCGCCCACCTCGTCCACCCCGGCGACCTGGTCATCCTCATCAGCTACGGGACGATGACCGACGCGGAGGCCCGGACGTTCCAGCCGCGCGTCGTCCACGTCGACCGCGACAACCGGATCGTCGACCTGGGCACCGACCCGGCCGAGCCGGTCCCGGGCACCGCCGCCGTCCGCGGCGACGCGGTCGAGGACGTCCCGGCCTGACCCCGGCTCTTCAACGCCGAGCCGGATCCGGCACGGGGTCGGCCGCGAGGGCGTCCCGGTCCGGGGCTGTTCCTAGGCCGGTCAGCGCGGTGCCGGGTCCGGGAGGCGGCCGGCCGCGGCGGCGGCCGCGAGGACGTCCAGGTAGTCGCGCTGGCGGACGATCCGGCCGTCGCGGACGGTGAGCACGACGAGGTTCGCGATCGAGCACGGCAGGCCGCTCGCGGTCGCGGTGCCGACGATGGCGTGCTCGGCGACGATCACCTCGGGGTCGGTCGTCTCGTGCACGACGACGCCGCGGAACTCCTCGATCCGCAGCGCCCCGCCCATAGCCGCCCGCAGGTGGGCCCGGATCGCCGCCCGGCCGTGCAGGGAGCGCGGGGGACCGGGCGCGGCGAAGGGGAACTCCAGGACCGCGTCGTCCGCGTACAGGTCGGCGTAGTCGTCGGCCGACCCGTCGAGCGCGGCCCGCAGGATCCGCTCGTACACCGCGCGCGGGCCGGGCACCGGGCCGTCCGTGCCGGACATCGGGCCGTCCGGGCGGGGTACCGGGCCGGACGGTGACCAGGGGGAGAGCGCCGGGTCCGGGGCCGGGGCCGGGAGGTCGCGGGCGCCGGCGAGCAGCGCGTCCAGGGCGCCGAGGGCGTCGGCGATGGCCAGGGTGGGCTGGTACTCGCGCCAGAGCCGGACGCGGCCGTCGTGGACCCGTAGCACGAGGACGAACGGCGCGGCGGCGGAGCGGCCGGTGGTCGTGACGGTGCCGGCCATCTCGTACTCCACGACGATGGTCTCGGGGTCGGTGGTCTCGTGCACCCGGACGTCGCGGAACTCCTCGAACCGTACGGGCAGCGCCGCCCGGCTCGCCGCGGTGTGGGCGTGGAACTCCGCCCCGTCGGTGAATCGCCGGGACGTCCCCGGCGGCGCGCAGGGCAGTTCGATCGTCACGTCCCCGGAGCGCAGCGCCTCCGGTGCGCCCCACTCGCCGCGCAGCACCCTGTCGCGGAACCCCTCGAACACCTGCCGTGGACCGGTCGCCGGCATACCAAGCCTCCATTCGCTCAACGCATGTTGAGACTCAACGAGCGTAGAGCGAAATTGGATCTTCGGTCAACGCCGGTAGATTCGGGCCGTGCGCGACGCGAACGAGCCGATGACCCGGGCGGAGCGGAGGCGGCGGACGGAGGCGCGGATCCTCGCCGCCGCCCGCGCGCGGTTCGCCGAGGTCGGCTACGACCGCACGACGATCCGTGCGGTCGCGGCGGCGGCCGAGGTGGACCCCGCGCTCGTCATGCAGTACTTCGGCGACAAGAAGGAGCTGTTCCGCCGGGCCGTCGAGGTTCCGCCCGACAAGGAGCTGCCCGGCGACCCCGCCGGGCTCATCGACCTGCTGCTGTCCATCGTCGGCGTCAAGCTCGGCGAGCTCCCGCAGACGTCACTGCCGCTGCTGCGCTCGACGTTCACCCATCCGGAGGCGACGGAGCGGATGCGGGCCGCGATGACCCGGCAGGTCGGGCAGGCGAGCGCCGCCATCCCGGGCGAGGACGCCGAGCTGCGGGCCGCGCTGATCCTGGCGATTTTGTTCGGCGTGTCCACCGGACGGAATCTGATCGAGCTCGGCCCGCTCCGTGACGCGACGCCGGAGCAGATCACGCGGCTGCTCCGGCCCTGTTTCGAGGCGCTGGCCGGTCAGGCCCCACCCGAGACCTGATCCGCCGACGCCCGTAGCCGGGGGAGCAGGTCGGCGATCCGCTCGAGCTGGTCCCGCTGGCCGCGCAGGTCCAGCGCGCCCAGGCGGAGCACCAGGTGCCGTGCTCCCGCGGCGACGTACCGGCCGAGGCCCTCGCGGACCTGGTCGGCGGTGCCGGTGACGACGGCCTGGATCTTCTCCAGCTCCGTCAGCGGCATGCCGTACGCCGCCCGCGCGTAGTCCTCCAGCGCTTCGCGGCCGCGTGCCACGCTCTCGTCGACCCGTACGGACACGAACAGGGCGGGCGTCACGTCCTCGGGCGTGCGTCCGGCGTCGGCGGCCGCCTTCCGTACGTCCTCCAGGCCGGTCGCGTAGTCCGCCGGATCGGGCGGGTACGGCAGCCATCCGTCGTACAGCCGCCCGGTGCGGGCCAGCGCGGCCGGGGTGCCGCCGCCGAGCCAGATCGGCGGGCCGCCGGGCCGGAACGGTCGGGTGGCGGGCGGCAGGTCGTCGAACCGGAGGATGTCGCCGTGGAAAGAGGTGGCGCCGTTCCACAGGTCGCGCCAGAGCGCGACCGTCTCGTCCAGCCGCGTGAAGCGGCGCTCCCACGGCACCTCCGAGAGCGTGTAGAACGGCCGGCCGAACCGGCCCGGGAACCCCGCGCCCACCGCGACGGCGAGCCGGCCGCCGGACAGCAGGTCGACCGACGCGATCGCCTGGGCCGCCTGCACCGGACGGCGCAGGAACGGCAGCAGCGCCCCGGTCCCGAGCGTCACGCGGTCGGTCGCCGGGGCCAGCGCGGCGAGCATCGTCAGCGCCTCGATGCGGGGGCTGATCAGCGAGTCGTTGACGAAGAGGGAGGAGAAGCCCGAGCGTTCGGCGTGGCGGCCGAACGCGACCAGGTCGCGCGGGTCGCCGTCCGGGCCCCACTGGGCGCTCCCGGTCGGCAGCAGCACGCCGACGTCCATACCGCCGCTCATCTCGGTCACGGGATCTCCTTGTCGTGGTTCGGGGGCACCGCAGATCCTGCGGGCGGCGACGGCGGCGGGCAATTCCCTGCGGGGAATGGGGCAGCGACCCCGGCGAAGCGGGATGACCCCGGAGGAATGGAACGGTTCGGGCGACCGGTTATAGTCAATCTGACGAGAATGCCTCCGGAGGAGGGTCCATGGTCCCCCGACGCCTCACCGCACCCGATCCAGGCTGGACGATCGACACCGACATCATCGTGATCGGCTCCGGCGTCGCCGGACTCGTGACGGCCCTGCGGGCCCGTACGGCCGGACGCGTGCTGCTGGTCACCAAGGCGCTGCTCGACGACGGGTCCACCCGGTGGGCCCAGGGCGGCATCGCGGCGGCCCTGCACCCGGACGACTCCCCGGAGGAGCACCTCCGCGACACTCTCACCGCCGGTGTCGACCTCTGCGACGACGAGGCCGTACGCGTGCTCGTGACCGAGGGCCCGGACGCCGTACTCGAGCTGATCGAGCTCGGCGCCGAGTTCGACCGGGGCGAGGACGGGCAGGTCGCGCTGACCCGCGAGGGCGGGCACCTCAAGCGCCGCATCGCGCACGCGGGCGGCGACGCGACCGGTGCCGAGGTCAGCCGGGCGCTGCTGGCGAAGCTCAAGGACTCCGGCATCGAGGTCATCGAGCACGCCCTGGTGCTCGATCTGCTGATGGAGCAGGGGCGGGTCGCCGGGGTGACGCTGCACGTCATGGGGGAGGGACGCCGCGACGGCGTCGGCGCCCTCCGCGCCCGCGCGGTGATCCTCGCGACCGGCGGCCTGGGCCAGGTCTTCCAGGCCACCACGAACCCGGAGGTGTCGACCGGCGACGGCGTCGCGCTCGCGCTGCGCGCCGGGGCGGCCGTGGCGGACCTGGAGTTCGTGCAGTTCCACCCCACTGTCATGTGGCTGGGCCCTGACGCGAAGGGGCGGCAGCCGCTGATCTCCGAGGCCGTACGCGGCGAGGGGGCGTACCTCATCGACGAGCAGGGTGACCGGTTCATGGCCGGGCGGCACCCGCTGGCCGACCTCGCCCCACGAGACGTCGTCGCCAAGGCGATCACGACGATGATGCGGGAGACCGGCGCCTCCTGCGCCTACCTCGACGGCCGGAACCTCGGGCCGCGGACCTGGGCGAACCGGTTCCCGACGATCCTCGCGATCTGCGAGGAGCACGGCATCGACCCGGTGCACGAGCCGATCCCGGTGCTGCCGGCCGCGCACTTCTCCAGCGGCGGCGTCCGTACGGACCTGTGGGGCCGTACGTCCGTCCCGGGCCTGTACGCCTGCGGCGAGGTCGCCTGCACCGGCGTGCACGGCGCGAACCGGCTCGCCTCGAACTCCCTCCTCGAGGGCCTGGTCTTCGGCCGGCGGATCGCCGAGGCGCTGTCCGCCGACCTCGCCGGCGAAGCCGCGCGAACCGCCGAGGAAACCCCTCGGACCGCCGGGGAGCCGGCGCTGCTGGATCCCGGCGTGCGCGCGGAGGTCCAGCAGATCATGACCTCCTACGCCGGCGTTCTGCGGAACGGTCCAGGACTGGACCGCGCGGCACGGGAGCTCGCCGCGCTCGCGGACCGTACGACCGACGAGCCGTGCACCGAGGCGTGGGAGGCGACCAACCTGCATACCGTCGCGTCCCTGATCGTGGCGGCGGCCCGGCGCCGTGCGGAGACCCGGGGCAGCCACTGGCGGGAGGACTTCCCCGACGCCGACCGGACGTGGCGCGGTCACCTGGTCTCGACCCTCGCCGCCGACGGAACCATCACCACGACCTACGAGCCCCGGGAGCTTTCTTGAACACCGAACTCGAGACGAGGCTGCGCGCCGCCGGACTGGATCCACAGGCTGTGGACGGCCTCGTCCGTACGGCGCTGGCCGAGGACGGCGAGACGGACGTCACCAGCGAACCGATCTTCCCGCCCAGCGCCACCGGCCGCGCCGACATGGTGGCCCGGCAGCCCGGCGTGGTCGCCGGCCTCCCCGTCGCCGAGCTCGTCTTCGCCGCGGTCCTCGACCACTCCCCGCAGGTCCGCGACGCCCTGAAGGTCGTCACCCGCGTCGAGGACGGGTCCCGGATCGCGCCCGGCGACGTCCTGCTCACCGTCGAAGGCCCCCTGGTGCCGCTGCTGCGCGCGGAGCGCACCGCGCTGAACTTTCTCACCCACCTGTCCGGCGTCGCGAGCCTCACCCGCCGCTGGGCGGACGAGATCGCGCACACGAAGGCCCGCGTCCGGGACACCCGCAAGACGCTGCCGGGGCTGCGCGCGCTGCAGAAGTACGCCGTCCGCCTCGGCGGCGGCGTGAACCACCGCATGTCCCTCGCCGACGCGGCACTGATCAAGGACAACCACGTGGCCGCCGCCGGGTCGGTGACCGCCGCGTTCACCGCCGTGACCAGGCCGGACCTGCACGTCCAGGTCGAGTGCGACACCCTCGACCAGGTACGCGAGGCGCTGGCCGCCGGGGCGCGCTCGATCCTGCTGGACAACATGGGCATCGCCGAGCTGACCGAGGCCGTACGCCTGACCGACGGCCGGGCCGAGCTGGAGGCCAGCGGCGGGCTCACCATCGACGGGGCCCGCGCTGTGGCCGAGACCGGAGTCGACTACCTTGCCGTGGGGGCGCTGACCCATTCGGCCGGCGCGCTCGACATCGGCCTTGACCTCTCGACAGCGGGGACCTGATGCTGCTCACGATCGACGTCGGTAACACCCACACGGTGCTGGGCCTCTTCGAAGGGGAGGAGGTCATCGAGCACTGGCGCATCAACACCGACGCCCGGCGTACCGCGGACGAGATCGCGGTCGTCCTGCAGGGCCTCGTCCAGCAGAGCCCGCTGCTGGCCGACACCGACATCAGCGGCATCGCGCTGTGCTCCACCGTCCCCTCGGTCCTGCACGAGATGCGGGAGATGTGCCGTCGCTACTACGGCGACGTCACCGCCGTCATCGTCGAGCCGGGCGTCAAGACCGGGGTGCCGATCCGGATGGACAACCCCAAGGAGGTCGGCTCCGACCGGATCATCAACAGCCTGGCGGCGGGCCACCTTCACGGCGGCCCCGCGATCGTCGTCGACTTCGGCACCGCGACGACGTTCGACGCCGTCTCCTCCAAGGGCGAGTACGTCGGCGGCGCCATCGCCCCCGGCATCGAGATCTCGGTCGACGCGCTGTCCGCGCGCGGCGCGCAGCTCCACAAGGTCGAGCTCGTACGGCCCCGCAGCGTCATCGGCAAGAACACCGTCGAGGCGCTGCAGTCCGGCATCATCTACGGCTTCGCCGGCCAGGTGGACGGCGTCGTACGCCGCATGTCGGAGGAGCTGGCGGACGATCCGGAGGAGGTCACCGTCGTCGCGACCGGCGGCCTCGCCCCGCTCGTCCTGGAGGAGGCCCGCAGCATCGACGTGTACGAGCCGTGGCTGACGCTCATCGGCCTGCGCCTGGTCTACGAGCGCAACGTCGGCGTCTCCGGCTGAGCCGGCGGCCGCACGCCTCCGCCGGCCGGTCGGTCCGACCGGTCAGCCGTGCAGCGTGACGACGTACCCGTCGAGGTCGCGGAAGGCGAACATCCGGCCGAACGGGCTGTCGGAGGGCGGCCGGACGATCGCGACTCCGGCCGCGGCGAGGTCGTCGTGCGTCTTGTCGGCGTCGTCGGTCTTCAGCCACAGTGCCACGCCGAGCCCGGCCGGCCCGGCGTCCAGGTCCAGGCCGGGCAGCGGCTCGCGCACCGCGAAGCTGATCGGCTCCGTGGCGAAGACCACCGCGCCCGGCGGTGACGCCGGCGCCCGCCGGAGGCCGAGGTGCTTCTCGTAGAAGGCGGCCGCCGCCGCGACATCGCGCACCTGCAGAGCGACGAAGTCGGGTCCGCTCACTGTCATTTTTCGACTCCCGGGATGTATGTCAGGACTTTGACATGCGGAGCGTATGTCAGGATGTTGACATGACGCAAGACGAACTCGACGCCAGCGTGGGCTACGTGCTCAAACGGGCGCAGGCCGCGCTCCGCGCGGCCATGGACGCCGCCCTGCGCGAGCATGGGCTGACCACCCCGCAGTACGTCTGCCTCGAACGGCTCGGCCGGCGGCCGGGTCTGTCCAACGCCGAGCTCGCCCGAAATGCCTTCGTGAGCCGCCAGTCGATGAACGTCGTCCTGCGCGGCCTGGAGGAAGGCGGGCTCGTCGAGCGTCCGGCGCAGGCGGCTCACGGGCGGGCGCTGCCCGTCCGCCTGACCGCCGAGGGCAGGGAGCGGCTTCGTCGCGCCCACGCCGACGTCTTCGAGATCGAGCGGCGCATGGTCGGCGTCCTCGGCCCCGAACGCGTGGAGCCGCTACGCGCGGACCTGACCCGCATCGCCGAAGATCTCGGCGGCTGAACGCCCGACGGCCGAGGAGGGCCCGCCGGGCCGGTAGCCTTTTTCATCGTGAGCGAGTCGTACGACGATCTTCCGGAGCAGATGCGGATCCGCCGCGAGAAGGTGGACCGGTTGCGCGAGCAGGGCGTGGACCCCTACCCGCTGGGGTTCCCGCGTACCGCGACGATCGCGGAGGTCCGCGCGAAGTACCCCGACCTCGAGCCGGGGGCGTCGACCGGGGACAAGGTCGGCGTGACCGGCCGCGTCATCCTGGCCCGCAACACCGGCAAGCTCTGCTTCGCCACGATCCGCGACGGCAGCGGCGACATCCAGGTCATGCTCTCGCTCGCCAACGTCGGCCCGGAGGCCCTGGAGTCCTGGAAGCGCGACATCGACCTCGGCGACCACGTCGGCGTCGAGGGCGAGGTGATCACCTCCCGGCGCGGCGAGCTGTCGATCATGGCCGACCGGTTCGCGCTGACCTCCAAGTCGCTGCGCCCGCTCCCGGAGAAGCACGCCGGCCTCACCGACCCCGAGCAGCGGGTCCGCATGCGCTACGTCGACCTGATCGTCAACGACGAGGCGCGGCGCATGGCCCGCCTGCGCAGCGACACGGTCCGCGCGGTCCGCGAGTACCTCACCGGCCGCGAGTTCCTCGAGGTCGAGACGCCGATGCTGCAGCCGATCCACGGCGGCGCGGCCGCACGTCCGTTCGCCACGCACATCAACGCGTACGACATGGACCTCTACCTGCGGATCGCCATCGAGCTGTACCTCAAGCGGCTCGTCGTCGGCGGCATCGAGAAGGTCTTCGAGATCAACCGCAACTTCCGCAACGAGGGCGCGGACTCCACGCACAACCCCGAGTTCACGATGCTCGAGGCGTACGAGGCGTACGGCGACTACGACACGATCGCCACCCTCACCCGTGAGCTGTACCAGGCCGCGGTGGTCGCCGCGCTCGGCACGACGGTCGTCGTCCACAAGGACCAGGAGATCGACCTCGCCGGCGACGAGTGGCCGCAGGTCACCCTGTACGGCGCGGTCTCGGACGCGGTCGGCGAGGAGATCACCACCGGGACGCCGATCGATGACGTCCGGAAGATCTTCGAGCAGCGCGACCTGGAGTTCGACCCCAAGTGGGGGCAGGGCAAGCTGGTCCAGGAGCTGTTCGAGGCGCTGGTGGAGCACACCCTCGTCCAGCCGACGTTCGTGCGGGACTACCCCCTCGAGACCTCGCCGCTCGCCCGCACCCACCGCGACGACCCGCTGCTCACCGAGAAGTGGGACCTCATCGGCTTCGGCACCGAGCTGGGCACCGGCTACTCCGAGCTCATCGACCCGATCGAGCAGCGCCGCCGGCTGACCGAGCAGTCCCTGCTGGCCGCCGGCGGTGACGCGGAGGCCATGCAGCTCGACGAGGACTTCCTCCGCGCCCTGGAGTACGCCATGCCCCCCACGGGCGGCGTCGGCATCGGCATCGACCGCATGATCATGGCCTTCACCGGCAAGAACATCCGCGAGACGATCCTGTTCCCCCTGGTCAAGCCGGAGTAGCCGTACGTCCCGGACGGGGGATCTTCTCGGCGAGGCCGAACAGGGGGAACAACTCCGGGAGCAGGAACACGTGCAGGCCGTCGATGCGTCCGGCCGAGGTCTCGACGACCTGAAGGGCGAAGGCCCGCAGTCCGGAGCCGCCGGCGTCCCGCCGGTACTGCGCCACGCCCACGCCGCCGTTGACCTCGACGGGTACCAGGGCGCCGTCACGGCAGAGCGCCTCCCCCGCGCGCAACCAGGCCGCGACCGCGGGCGCGCCGCGGAGCCAGAGGCCGTAGGGCGGCATCGACAGCGTCGCGTCGTCGTGCAGAAGCCCTACCAGCGCCGTGATGTCGAACCGCTCGAAGGCGCTGATGTAGCGGCTGAGGAGGGCGCGCTGCTCGCCGTCCAGCATGGTCTCCGACGCGGCGGGACGGCGCGACGGCATGGCCGCGCGGCCGCGCCGCAGCAGCGCGTTCACCGAGTCCTCGGTCAGGCCGAGCAGGTCGGCGACCTCGCGTGCGCGCCAGCCGAGGACGTCTCGCAGCAGCAGGACGGCGCGCTGCCGCGGGGTGAGCCGTTGCAGCGCGGCGACGAACGCGAGCCGGATCGACTCGCGTTCGACGGTGATCAGCGCCGGGTCGAGATCCGCGGGCAGCACCCGGGCGTCCGGGATCGGCTGGACCCAGGCGTCGGCGGCGCGGGCGGTGCCGAGCGGGCCGGGGCCGGGCGAGGGGTCGGCCAGGTCCATCGGCAGCGCCCGGCGCCGGGCCTGGCGAAGCTGCTCCAGGCACACGTTCGTCGCGATCGCGTACAGCCACGACCGCAGTGCCGCGCGGCGCTCGAACCCGCCGATTCCCCGCCAGGCCCGCAGCATCGTCTCCTGGACGGCGTCCTCGGCGTCGAACGGTGACCCCAGCATGCGGTAGCAGTGCCGGGTGATCTCGGGCCGGAGGACGGCGAGCTGTTCCTCCAGCGCGGCCCGGTCAAAGCGCCGGTCGGCGCTGGCCCCGTCCTCGTTCACCGGCCGGATGGCAGCCAGCCCGCCGCCCACAGGTTGGACGGTTGAGCCTCGCCCCGGAACACCGCCTCGTGCTTGCGGACGAACTCCGCGAACGTGGTCGGACGCACACCGAAGGCCTCGTGGGTGGACGAATCCACGACAGCCTCGGCGCATCCCCTGCGGCGCTCGGCGAACAGCTCGTCCAACGCGTCGGCGAAGAACGGGGACAGCCCGGCCTTCAGCAGCGCCTCGCGCTTGGCGGCGGGGTCGGCGGCGACGTACCGCACCGGCTTGCCGATGACGGAGGAGACGGTCTCGGCGACCTGATCCATGGTGAGGGACTCCGGACCGGACATCTCATAACGGCGGTCGGCCTCCCCCTTGCCCTGGAGGAGCGCGCTCGCCACCTTCGCGATGTCCGCGACGTCGACCGGCGCGATCGACGCGTCGCCCATCGGCAGGTTCAGAACGCCCTCGCCCGTCATGGACGGGACCTCCCGGAAGTACACCTGCATGAACGCGCTCGGGCGCAGCATCGTCCAGCGCATCCCGGACGACCGCAGATACTCCTCGATCTCGGCGTGCATGTGGGCGAACCGGAAACCGGAGGGGGCATCGGTGGCCCTTCCGGAGAACTTGATGACGTGTTCGACGCCGGCCCGCCTGGCGGCGTCGATGAAGGTGGTCTGCGTCTCGACCATCCGTTCGTTGGCCGTGGATATGAGCAGGACCCGCTCCACCCCGTCCAGCGCGGGCCCGAGCGTGTCCGGGCACAGCATGTCCCCCTCGACCAGTTCGACCGTGGACGGCACCGGCGCCTGACGCGCCTTGGCGAGGTCGCGCACCAGCGCCCGGACCGCGACCCCTTCGTGTGCCAGCTCGTGCACCACCGCGGAACCGTTCAACCCCGTCGTCCCGGTTACAAGCAGCACGTTCAGTGTCCTCCCGTTGCACCTTCGGCCGCGGCCGAAGGACGATTCATCGACCTGTCATCACGTAGGACGACGGGTGGGACGGAAACTGGTCGCGGGCGCGAGGGCTCGTTCGTGGCACTTTCACGCCGATGCGTCTTCACGCACGACAGAACCGCACGTCGGCGTAGGGCAAACCCTGTCTTCGACACTGACTCGTTGACAGGATCGGAGTCCGAACGGATTCTGGGCTCATCCATCGGCGGCTCGGCCGCCGATCCCGCGGGCCGGTGACCGAATGGCGGGCGGCTTCGTGACCGCGGGCCGCGCTCAGGTCAATCGGGAGGTCACCCATGAGTACGAGTCGGTTCCACGGTCCGATCCTGTCCCTGTACCGGGTCGTGGTCGGGCTGCTGTTCGTGTTCCACGGCGCAGCGTCGATCTTCGGTGTGTTCGGCGGCAACCGCGGCTCCGGTCACGCCATCGCGGCCGGCACCTGGCCGGGCTGGTACGCCGCCCTGATCCAACTGGTCTGCGGCGGACTCGTCCTCGTCGGGCTGCTGACCCGCCCCGCCGCGATCCTCGCCTCCGGCTCCATGGCGTACGCCTACTTCACCGTCCACATCAAGAACGGGATCATCCCGCTGCAGAACGGCGGCGAGCCGGCCGCGATGTTCAGCTGGGCGTTCCTGCTGATCGCCGTCTTCGGCCCCGGCGTGTGGGCCCTGGACTCGGTGCTCCGCCGCCCGAACCGGGCGGTCGCCGCCCGTCCCGCCGACTCCCAGCCCGACGTCGCCGCGACGGCGTAAGGACCGATCGACGACGGCCGTGGCCGGTCTCCCTTCCGCGCGGACGGGAGACCGGCCGTGGCGTCAGCGCCGGGACAGGGTCACGGGGACGGTGGATCCCTGGCCGGGGCTGATGCGTACCGAAGGGAGACGTGAGCCGCTGTCGTAGCCGACCTGACCGACGCTGCCGGCCATTCAGGCCGACCGGGCGGTGCGCCAGGACCTACGGCTTGCGGCCGACTCCCGCGTAGAACCAGGTCTGCACGGCCTCCTTCATGGAGACCGGCCGCTCGGGGCGCCACAGCGGCGCCCACACCAGGCCGGGGTCGACCAGCGCGAAGTCGCCGAACAGGCCCATCACCTGCTCCTGGGTACGCGCCGTCCCGGGCGCGGACGTCCGCTTGTACACCTCGACGACCTTGGCGACCACGTCGGGCACCCCATCGGCCGAGGCGTGGGTCAGGGCCAAGTGGCTGCCCGGGGCCAGCGCGTCGCGCAACTGCGCCATGATGCCGTGCGGGTCGTCCTCGTCGGGGATGAAGTGCAGGGTCGCCACGAGGAGCAGTGCGATCGGCTTGTCGAAGTCGAGCAGCCGCCTCGTCCGGATGCGATCGAGGATCTCCTCGGGGCGGCGCAGGTCGGCCTGGATCATCGTGGTGCGTTCCGCGTCGGCGAGCAGCGCCCGCCCGTGCGCGACCACCTGCTCGTCGTAGTCGACGTAGACCACCCGGGCGGCCGGGTTCACCGCGTGGGCGATCTGGTGCACGTTCTGTTGGGTGGGCAGGCCGGTGCCGATGTCGAGGAACTGGTCGATGCCCTGCGCGGCCATGTACCGCACCGCGCGTCCGATGAAGGCGCGGTTCTCCTTGATCAGGTTGACCAGTGTGGGATCGGCCGCGACCGCCTCCTCGGCGCGTACGCGGTCGGCCTCGTAGTGATCCTTCCCGCCGAGGTAATAATCGTACATTCGGGCGATATTCGGCACATTTGCATCGAACTCACCTGGCCGAGACTCCTCGCCCGCCACCGCTTCCCCTTCCCGGGATCACGCATTCTCCGGAACTTTACCGAGACTTTTCCGTGAATCACCGGATCCACCCAAAAGTCCGGATGTGACGGACGTCTCCGTGAACGAAGGGGCCCGCTGGGCGGGGGCTCACCAGACGGCGCCCTCGCGCCAGTCGCAGACGAGCTCGCCGGACAGGTCCAGGGCCGCCGCCAGCGGAAGGACGTGGACGGCGCCGTCCTGGTCCGCGGTACGCCGGATTCCGGCCGGTGTGAGCACCGAGGTCGGCCCTTGCCACGCCTTCCAACCGCGAGCCTGGTAGAAGCGCACGGCCCGGTCGGAGGCGCCGAGCGCTCCCAGCTCGTACGCGCCGCGCAGCAGCCGCTCCAGGGCGTCCATCACGATCGCGCCGTACCCGTGGCGGCGCCGGTCGGCGCGCACCCCGACGCATTCCACATAGCCGGTCCGCAGTGCCCGCCCGTCGTGCAGCAGTCGTCGCTGAACCAGCGACGCGTGCCCCACGAGCTCGGAACCCTCCCAGGCCAGAACGTGCATTCCGCCCAGCGCGTGGTCCCAGTCCTGGTCGCTCAGATCACCCTCGAACACGTCCTCGAGGAAGCCCCGCACCGTCTTGAGGAGGGCGGCGTCCAACTCCCCGGTATGCGCCGTACGTATCTCGATCATGGCCCTCATCCTCGCCGCGCCCCACCAACGCGGACAACCACCGCCCCCAGGCCGGGGCGGTGGTTGTTCGGTTCACAGCGGTTCGCTACGAGCCCCGAACGGCGACCTCTACGCAGTTGGACTCTCCGGTCCCGCTGTAGATCGCCTTGCGCCAGCGGATCCTCACTTCAACGCAGTGCGACTCGCCTTGCGCGCTGTAGGTGCTGATACGCCAATGGTCGCCTACGTTCACGAGGCCGCTTCGTGATCGAGCCAGACTGTGACCTCGACGCACTGCGAGTCACCTTGGGTGCTGTACGTGCTCCGACGCCATCCAGGCATATCTCACTCCTCCTCTAGATACGCCTGAATCATCTCCCTAGTTAGATCCGGCGGCAACGCTAGAGTGGCGACCTGTTCGAACGCCTGCTGTGCGCGAAAGACTTCGGCGGGAGTATCGATGAGCTGGCCTTCGGGCCAGCCGTCGGCGTAGGCGACGTCCGGTTCGTCGGGAAGACGCATGAGAGTAATCGGGCCGGTAACCGCGTCATGGCTGCCCGCAGAGAAGGGGAGCACTTGCACGGTCACGTTCGGGCGTGACCTGCACAGTGCGGCGAGCTGTTCGCGCATAACTTGACAGTCACCGATCCGCCGGCAGAGCACGGCTTCGTCGATGACCGTATGCAGGGTCGGGGCATTCTCACGATCAAGAATCTGTTGACGCTCCATACGCCTTCGGACCACCCCATCCAACTCTTGCGGTGGGAGTTCCCGTCCGGGCATCTGGTTCAATGCGCGGGCGTATGCGGGCGTTTGCAGGAGGCCGGGGACGACCCGCATGTCGAAGAGTCTGATCGACAGCGCTCGCTGTTCGGGATCGACGAAGTCGCCGAAGGGGCTGCTGTCGTCCTGGGCCTTCTTGGAGAGTTCGGCCATGACGCCGGGGAGGTTGAAGAGGGCGTCGGCGTGTTCGCCGAGGCCGGGTGGGGGCTTGCGGCGGCCTTGCTCGACGGACGCGACCGTCCACACGGACCAGGGGACGCGCTCGGCGAGCTGTTCGCGGGGCCAGCCCATGCGCTCGCGGTGGCGTCTTAGCTCTGTGCCGAAGTAGGAGACGAAGCCGGAGGAGTTCGCCATGGGTACGGGCTCCTTGTACGCGTCGGGGGAGAGCACAGGAGTACGAGCTGCAACCATTCCGCAGCGTAATCACTCGGTGACAGGATCGCCAGGCAGATGGCAAAGTCCGATCACAGGAGGTCACCGTGCTCATGAAGGTCGAAGGCGTCTACGTCTCCACGTGCGCCCATGTCCCCGAGGACACGCAGCTGCGGGTCGTCCACCACGCGGACGAGGAGATCACCTCCGTGCGGTTCGGCGAGGACGAGCTTCTCGTCGTCGAACTCGACGACGGAATGGTCCCCACGCTCGTCGAGGCCCTCCAAGGCGCTCACCGGGTTGAATCCGAGCCGGCCTGACCGGCGGCCCGGGAATCCGGGGTGGGGGCGTACCGAATGCTCGGTGAAGGCGACATCCAGGCGGCGGCCTGCGGCATTCGTCCCGGTCTCTGACCGCGTTCTCCGAGCCTTCGGTACGCCCCGTACCGGCCGGGTCATTCCTTCGAGGGAATCGCGAAGGTGCAGGTCGCCGGCGCACACTGCGCTGCATGAGCAACGAACTCGATGTCAAGGAACTGGCCGACCGCTATATCGCCCAGTGGAACGAGTCCGATCCGGCGGCGCGCAGCGCGGCGATTCGCGAGCTGTGGGCGGAGGACGGAGTTCAGGTTCTCGTGGACCCGCCTCAGGAGATCCGCCAGGCCGCCGCCGGCCTCGCGTTTGCGGTGCCGCCGTTGGAGGTTCGCGGCCACGCCGCCATGGACGCCCGGGTGACCCGTGCCTACGAGATGTTCGTCGCGCCGGGTGAGCACGTCTTCGAGGCCGCCGCGGAGGTATGCGTCCTGCTGCCCAACGTGGTCGGCGTTCGGTGGTCGATGACGTCGACAAGCAGTGGTGAGGCCGTCGGCGGCGGTCTGGATGTTCTGGCCCTGGACGACGACGGCAGGATCCGCGCCGATTATCAGTTCATCGGAGCGAGCTGATGCGCTTCGTCAGGATCGTCGGTACCGAGGACGGCGGGTCGGCCTTCGAGGAGGGCGAGATCGCGCTCGCCGAGCGGCACGTCGCCGAGGGGGTGCCCCCCATGGCGGTCGGCGGCCTGCCGTCCGCAGGTGGCGTGTCGTTCCTTCGTAGCGCCCAGTTCGACAGCGCGCCGCACCCGGCGCCGCGCGAGCAGTGGGTGGTGATGCTGCGCGGGACGATCGAGGTGGAGGTCAGCGGCGGTGACCGGCGCCGCTTCGGCCCGGGCGACATGGTCCTCGCCGCCGACACCGAGGGGCGAGGCCACGTCACCACCGGCGTCGGCACCCCGCCGTTCGAGGCGCTCTTCCTCCCGGTCTGACGGCGGGTGCACCACTTGGCGCACCCGCCGTCCACCGCGCTGTCACATCAGATTGTTCGGTATCGCCCTGACGTGAGATCAGGGAGCGAGGCCGTAGGCGTGGATGACGGTCTGGTCGACGGTGCGTCCGGTCGTGTCCTCGGCGGCGGCGCGCAAGGACACGTATTTCCCTGCCGACCCCGGAGGGTTCTGCAGGGTGGCCTCCCAGCCTTGCCCCGTGTTGTACACGGGGACGTTCTTCCAGGTGGTGCCGTCGTCGTAGGAGGCCCGGAGGGTGAGCCGGCGGACGGTGGGCGTCGGTGCGTCCTGATTGGTCCGTACGCTGAGAGCGAGATGCTGGGTGCTCGTGGAGGCGCGGTTGTCGTCGTCGAGACGGGTGCGGTAGAGCACCGACAGCAGGGGCAGGTCTTCTGCCCGGTCGCCGCTCGGGGGCTGTGCGGTGAACGTCCAGACGACATGCTGGCGGGTGGCCAGGTCCGACCAGGGGGCTTGCCGTTCGGCGTCGGTGGTGACCTTGTAGGCCGCTTGTCCGGATCCGCGCCCGGGCGCGGGCAGGTTGAACTCGCCGTAGCCTGGCTGGTCGCTTGTGGCGATGATCTTGCGGTCGGAGGTCTGGAGTGTCGTCTGGCCGGTGACGTGGTCGTAGGGGGCGATGCCGGAGTGGGCGTCCCAGGAGCTGAGCATCGGCACCCAGAACTGGAGGGTGCCGTCGCTGAGCAGGGTGTTGAAGTCGGCGCCGGCGCCGAGCGGACCGGTTGTCCGGTCGCGGGTGTACGTGCCCGCGCGCGGGAACCGTTCAGGGGCTGCGGTGACGCTGGCTTCGATGAGGTCGCAGTCCGCGCCGATGTCGGTATCGGTCTCCCAGTCGGCGCCGGGGCTGAAGTACTCGGTGCGGGTGGCGGGTAGTGACCCGACGCCTACGTAGAACCCCGTGGTGAAACCTCCGCCCGGCCAGTGGGCGCCCGCGTGGGTGCCGGCGCATGCGGGCCGGCCCTGGCGAGCGTAGCGAGTGTTCACGGTGGCCAGATCGGCCGTGCGGACCCGGAGGGCGGGATCGGACGGAATGACGTCCTGGTCCGAGGCGCTGCCGGCGACGTTGTAGATGTAGGGGCTACCGGTCACGGCACCGTCTTTGGTCAGCCGGCCTTGCAGCAGCAGCCGCAGTCCCGGAGCCGGACCGCTGGGCGTGATGTAGGTGGGCTGTCCGTTCAGGAAGATGTTCGCGGTGGTGGTGGTCTCGCCGCCGATGGTCTGGACGACGCGCGCGTACCCGCCGCCGCCGTCACCGCCGGTCAGCCGGGCGTCCGGGCGATCGACGTCGATCGACATGGGGCGGCCCTCGCGGGCGTCCAGGACCACGGTGCGGTCCTGGTCGAGGACGAACCGTGGCAGGTAGACGACGGTGAGAGATTTCCCGCCGCCCGGTTCCGGCGTGGACACTCCGGCCTCGACGACGTACTCGCCGGGCGCGAGTTGGCCGGTGAAGTGTCCGTTGTCCAACTGGCCGTACCCGTTCGTCGTCCCGTCCAGCGACCGGAAGATCACATACTGGGCGTCGGCGGTCTGTGGCGCTTTTCCGTCGCGGTCCAGCACGTCGACGGTGACCGTATGCGTGTCGTCCGTGGCGATCGCGGGTGCGCTGGGTGCAGGGAGCCGCTTGGCGCCATTGAGGACGCCCAGGACATCACCGGGTCGACTCAGGGTTGTGGGGACGGACCCGCCGGTGACGGCGATCCCACGGTAACCGTGGGGAAGGACCGGCTGACGTGGCGCCCGTTTCGCCGGTTGTGCCGGTTGCGTCGAGCGGGCCGCGGGTGCCGCCTGCGCGGGGCCGGCTGAGACAAGGGCCGCAGCCGCCAGCGCGGTTGCGAGCACGGTCGTTCGCTTCTTCACGGAAATCCTTTTCCTGCCACTGTGTAGCGGCTACGAGGCTGTTCAACGAAGGCCGAACGCGGATCGGCGGATGGCTCCGCCGATCCGGCGGGTCAGTGGGCGGGCGGCTGGTCGGCGACGTCCACCGAAAGGAGTGCGGCGGCGTACGTGACGGTGCCCGCCGCGGGCCGGTAGCCGTTCTTGGGCAGGCGGTAGGGCGTCGCTCCCGGATACGGGCTGACGAGCCTTCCACCGGCGGGCGGGCCGGCGATGCTTCGGGTCCCGAGGTACTGGTAGGTCCGCCGATCGAAGACCGTTTGGACGTGTCCACCGATGCCGTCGGGCACGGAGATGGCGATGCCCGGTCGCCCGACGGCGTCGGTGGCGTCGCGGTCGATCGTCGCGCCGGGTAGGTCGCCGAGGACCTCGAAGATCGCGGCCCGGACCTTCGGCGGAAGGTAGTGCTCCATGATCAGGCCCTGAATTCTCTTCAACCGCAGCTCAGGCCGAGGCACGCCGGAGTCCATCGTGTCGATGGCCTTCAGCAGCTCGACCCGATCCGTCGGCAGCGACCGGAGCGCCGCCGGGCTGCCCGGCGCCGGGGCCCCTGTCCGGGGGTACGGCTGCACCGGATCGTCGCAGTTTTGGCCGGGCGGGCAGGGAGTCTCCCGCAGTAGGCCGGTGCGGTGGCCGTCGACCGACAGCCACAGCTCCCGATTGATGGGCGGCAGTTTCTCGTGTGTGTAGTGGCCGTTCTTGTCGAAGACGTCGGCTCCTACGGTCACCTCGACCGACTTCACGTGGATGAACTGGTCGTCGCGCGGGTGGAGGTCGGGCTGCTTCCGGGCCGCCGCGGCGACCAGGCTCGTCACTTGCGCGACCTCGGACGCCTGGATGGTCGACGGTCCGGTGGGGCCGGAGCCGCCGCCGCGGGTGAGCACGATGGCGCCGGCGGCGACCGTGGCGGCCACGCCGCAGGCCACGGCCGCTCGGATCACCGGACGGCGGCGGACCCGGTGCTTGTTCCGTGTCACGTCCAGGGCCGTGACATCGGCCAGCAGCTCCCGGGCGGCCGGCCGGTTCTCGAACCCGGCCAGGGAGTCGTCGTGGACGTGGGCGATCGTACGGACCAGGTCGTCGGTGGGATGAGGCTTCATGTCAAAGATCCCCGCTCGCTCAGGGCCTGGTTCATGGTCAGGGGCTTCAGCTCGATTCCCGCCGCGTGGAGCGCTCGGGAGAAGCGTTTGCGGGCCCGGTGGAGCCGGACGCGCGCGGCGCCCTTCGAACAGCCGAGGACGGCGGCGAGGCCGGAGTGGTCGAGGCCCTCCCAGGCGACGAGGCCGAGCAGTTCCCGGTCGTCATCGGACAGGCCCCCGAACGCCCGGCGGATGGCCGGCGCGTCGGAAGGATCCGCGATGACCGCGGCGATCTCGTCCCGGAGCGACGTGGTCCGCAGCCGCCGCCGGGACTCCCCGCGCCGCTGGTTGGCCAGGACCCGGCGCGCGACGCCGTACAGCCAGAGCCGCGCCTTCTCGCCAGCGGGTACCTCGTCGAACCGCCGCCAGGCGACGGTGAAGGTCTCCGCGACGACGTCGGCCGCGTCCTCCGGGGAGGAACAGCGCCGCAACGCGTATCCCAGGATCGGGCCGTACGTCGCGGCGTACATCTCCTCGAATCTGGCCTTGCGGTCATCCATCGAAGGCCCGATGGCCGGATTGTCGACGTCGCACAGGACTCTCCTTCACCCAGGGGGCGGTGAACACCCCCTACGTGTCGAGAACACGTCGAGTGTTACGAGCGGGATTAATTCAGATGCTCGCCGCTCGAGTCCGGTGTTACGGTCGGCCCGACGGCGTACGCGAGCGAGAGCCGATGAAGGGGTGAGGTCGATGACCGTCTCAATGGTCGCTGCCACGCGCAGCACTCGGTCCGTCCTCACGTCCGGGGTCCTCGGCTGACCTTTCCCTCCGCGCGGCTCGCCGTCCTGTGAGCCGCTTCGCCGGGACCCCCTCTCTCAAGGGGTTCACGTTGTCACACTCTTCTTCTTCCGAGCGCGCCCTGGCCGACTACGGCTGGGACGAGGAGCGCGAGCGATCCTTCACCGCGTACCGCGCGAAGGGGCTGGTGCCCGGCCGCGTCATCGGCGTCGACCGGGGCCGGTGCGACGTCGTCACCGAGCACGGCGCCGTACGGGCCGGGACGTCGCTGGTGCGGTCGGCCGATCCGGTGGAGCTGCCGTGCACCGGGGACTGGGCGGCGCTGCGGCCCGGGCGCGATCCGGAGCTGGCGGCTCTGCTGCCGCGGCGCGGCGTGATCGTCCGTTCGGCGGTGTCGCGGTCCTCGCACGGTCAGGCGCTGGCCGCCAATGTCGACGTCGCGGCCGTGGTGGTCTCCGCCGCCGTGGACGTCAAGCCGGGTCGCGTCGAGCGGCTGCTGGCGTTGGCCTGGGAGGGCGGCGCGCTCCCGGTCGTCGTCCTGACGAAGATCGACGAGTCGGCCGACCTGCCGTGGACGGTGGCCGAGGTACGGCGGTCGGCGCCCGGTGTGGAGGTCGTCCCCACCAGTGCGGTCACCGGCGAGGGCATCGACGCGCTTCAGGCCGTGCTCACGGGCACGGTGGTCCTGCTGGGCCCCTCCGGGGCGGGCAAGTCGACGCTCGGCAACGCGCTGCTCGGGGCCGCGGTCCTGGAGACCGGCGCCGTACGGGCGCAGGACAACAAGGGGCGGCACACCACGGTCCGCCGCCAGATGGTCCGGCTGCCGAACGGCGGGGTGCTCATCGACACTCCCGGACTGCGCGGCGTCGGGCTGCTCGACGCGGAGGAGGGGCTGCGGCGGACGTTCGCGGACGTCGAGGAGCTGGCGCGGGACTGCCGGTTCGGCGACTGCGGCCATGAGTCGGAGCCCGGCTGCGCGGTGCTGGCCGCGATCGCCGAGGGCGCGCTGGACCAGCGGCGGCTGGACGGCTACCGCAGACTTCAGCGGGAGAACGCCTGGGCGGCCTCCCGCGCCGACGCGCGGCTGCGGAAGGAGCGTGCCGATCGCTGGAAGGCGATCACCAAGTCCGCGCGCGCCGCCGCGCGCGATCGGCGACGGTAGCGGTAATGAACGCCGGGGCCGACACGGTGGGCGTGGCCGCCCCGGCGTTCACTCAGGGGATCCCGGGGGTCAGTGGGGGCGTCTGACGCGGGGGCGGCCGCGCCGGACCCCGCGGGGTCCGTCGCAGGCCTCTTACTGTGATCCGCAGGATGAAGGTCTAGGCGGCTCGTACGAGGAGCCCTCGGTGGTCGGGGACGCTGCGGCCGTCGGGGAGCAGCTCGCCGGTGTCCTCGAAGACGATGACACCGTTGCAGAGGAGTCCCCAGCCCTGTTCGGCGTGGTAGGCGACGAGGCGTGCAGCGTCGTGGTCGGGGGCATCCGCCGGTGGGCACGGCGGACGGTGCTGACACATCGCGGGTTCATCCCCTCTCACTGGTGGTACTAGTCGTTCTCATTCACCAGCATGCCTCGTGTACGGCGCCACCGAATTGGGGAAAATACCTGGTCGACTACCTGAACCGCGTAGGTAGGCGTACGTAGGTCCGGGGCGGTGGACGCGGTCAGGGATGGATCAGGTGGTACGCGGCGTACTCGATGCGTTCGCGGGCCTGTAGCAGCAGCGCCGAGATCTCGCGTTCGCGGACGTCGTCGAGGCGGATCGCGGGGATCGACACGCTGATCGCGTCGCGCGCGGGCCGCTGGAGTCGCAGGGCGACGCCGAAGCAGCAGACGCCCGGGGTGTTCTCCTCGCGGTCGACGGCGTGGCCGCGTTCGCGGATCCGGCGGAGCTCGACGCGGAGATCGTCGCGATCGGTGATCGTGCGCTCGGTCTGACGCTCGAGGTCCGCGGGGAAGACCGGATCGGGGTGGTCGGCCAGCAGCGCCTTGCCGAGTGAGGTGCTGTGCGTCGGCACGCGCCGGCCGACCCGGATGACGGGCCGCAGGTTGTGCCGGGACGGCCGGGAGGAGAGGTACACGACGTCGTGGTCGTCGAGGCGGCCGAAGTGCACGGTCTCGCCGGTGACCTCCGCGAGCCAGTCGAGCGTCTCGTGGGCCATGCCGACGACGGGGTCGCCGTCGATGTAGGACGCGCCGACGAGCAGGGCCCGCATGCCGATGCGGTAGAGCGTCCCCGTGGGGTCGGTCTCGACCCAGCCGAGCTGGACGAGGGTCCGCAGCAGGGCGTACAGGCTGCTTTTGGGATAGCCGAGCTCCTGCTGGATCTGGGTCAGGCTGTACATGCCGCCCTGGCGGGCGAAGAAGTCGAGCAGCGCGACGGTCCGCGTCGCGGACTTTACGCCCGGCGCGATCCTCTCAGATGCGTCCATACGGTCTCTCCCGAGCACCTGGCCTGCGCTCTCGCGCGGCCCGGCGACCACGCCGGAACCAGGGGACAGCTTAGTCCCGTTCGGGTCTTGTTCATATATGCGAACACTGGCTATGGTTGTGGACACTTTTACCGGTCGATGCATCCTCGGAGGATTCCCCTATGGCGAAGATCGTCCTTAGCCATGTGGTCAAGGCCTACACGAACGAAGTGAAGGCGGTGGACGACCTCAACCTGGAGATCCAGGACGGGGAGTTCATGGTGCTCGTCGGCCCGTCCGGCTGCGGTAAGTCGACCGCCCTCCGGATGATCGCCGGCCTGGAGGACATCAGCGACGGAGAGATCTCGATCGGTGACCGGGTGGTCAACAACCTGGCCCCCAAGGACCGCGACATCGCGATGGTCTTCCAGAACTACGCGCTCTACCCGCACATGACGGTCGAGCAGAACCTCGCGTTCGGCCTGCAGCTGCGCGGCACGCCGAAGCCGGAGATCAAGAAGCGGGTCAACGAGGCCGCCAAGATGCTCGGCCTCGACCAGTTCCTCAAGCGCAAGCCGGCCGCCCTGTCCGGTGGTCAGCGGCAGCGTGTCGCGATGGGCCGGGCGATCGTCCGTGAGCCGCAGGCGTTCCTGATGGACGAGCCGCTGTCCAACCTGGACGCCAAGCTTCGCGTGTCCATGCGCGCCTCCCTCAACCAGCTGCACGACCGCCTCGGCGTCACCACGGTGTACGTCACGCACGACCAGATCGAGGCCATGACCCTCGGCGACCGCGTCTGCGTGCTGCGCGAGGGCAAGCTGCAGCAGGTCGACACCCCGCAGAACCTCTTCGACCACCCGGTCAACCTGTTCGTCGCCGGGTTCATGGGCTCCCCGGCCATGAACTTCGTCACCGCCGAGCTCGTCCGCGACGACGGCCCGGCCGTGGCCTTCGCCGGCTACAAGCTGCCCGTGCCGGAGTCGGTCCTGGAGTCCCGCACGGGCCTGGACGACTACTTCGGCCGCGAGGTCATCCTCGGCATCCGGCCGTCCGACTTCGAGGAGTCCGGTCACAGCAGCAACGAGTGGCCGACGATCCGGGTGCACGCGGACGTCACCGAGGAGCTCGGCAGCGAGATCAACGTGATCTTCACGATCGACGCGCCGCCGGTCGAGCACAAGGACACCGCCGACCTCGCCAACGACGCCGACGAGGACGACGCGGCGATCCCGCTCGCCGACAACAAGGCGCTGTGGACCGCCCGCGTCAACGCCCGCTCGCACGTGCGGCCCGGCCAGGACATCGACCTGTCGGTCGACACCAGCCGCCTGCACTTCTTCGACGCCGGCACCGGCCTGGCCATCGGCCACCCGGAGACGGCCACCGTCGCCGCCACGGCCTGACGGCCGCCGCGAGGAGAGTCGCCGGGGATCTCCACGCCGCGGGCGTGGAGATCCCCGTGTTCGTCTGACGGCGGGATCAGCGGGACCGCCGGTGCGGGGCCGGGCCGGCGCGCCGGAGCGCACGGACGGCCACGACCGGAAGCGCCGCGGTGAGCAACAGCAGGGCTCCGACCTGGCCGTACACGGTCGGGCCGGCGTACGGGAGGGAGTTCGAGGCCCCGGCCGAGCACACCCGCACGACGAGGACCAGCACCGCGTACAGCGCGATGGCCAGTGAACGGTGCGCCCCGTCGGGGCCGGCTGACGAGCGACAGCGGATCAGGTACACCGCGCCGGCGTCGAGCGCGACCCAGCAGTACACGCCGTCCGGGTCCGGGAGCAGGCTCGGGATCAGCCAGGAGGCCGCGAAGAGGGCGGCCGCGCCGACCGGGAGCGCGGCGAGCCCGCCCACGGGGCGTACGGGGGGCGCGTCCCGGTGGAGCGCCACCACGATCGCCAGCGCGGGCACCAGTACGGGGCCGAGGACGACGGCGACGGTGCTCCACGGCCACTCGAACGGCACGGTCAGCCGGATCAGGAGCGGAAGAGCGGCGGGGACCGCGAGGAGGCGTGCCGTACGGTGCCGCCCGCGCACCACGGCGACGTAGACGGGTATCCAGAGCAGGTCCAGCAGATTCCAGGCCACCCGCCCGGCGATGTCGATCCGCCCCGACCCGGCGTAGGCCGTCCGCAGCACGTCACGTGCGTCGTCGGATCCGAAGAAGACGACGGTGAGCAGGCCGAGCGCCCCGGCACCGGCCAGGATCGCCTGCGCGAGAACGCCGAGGGCGGCGAACAACCGGACCGTCTGCCCGACGGCGAACAGGCGCGGCGGCGCGCCGAGGCCGCCGAACCAGACCCGCGTCGCGAGGGCCACCACACTGGCCGTCTCGGCCAGGTCAGGCCGGCCCAGTTCCTCTTCCTCCGTGTGACCGACGCTTTCGGCGAAGACCGCGACCATCTCCTCCTCCCGCGCTGCCCGGTAGGAGGGCGGGAGGATCCGCAACAGGGTGCGGTACCTCTGAACGATCAGGGGTTCGTCCCGGCCGGCGGTGTCCGTCATGCCCCGCCCTCCGAGAGACGGTTCCGGCGGGCGCGCAGCCGCGACGTCGCGGCACGTACGTGCACCGACAGACGGTCGGCCTCGGCGGCGAGGGTGGCCGCCCCGGGATCGCTCAGCCGGTAGTACCGCCGCAACCGGCCCTGGTGGACCTCTTCGTGGTCGAGTTCGACCAGCCCGTCGGCCGTCAGGCGGTCCAGCACCCCGTAGAGGGTGCCGATCCGCAACCGCATCCGCCCGTCCGACAGCCGCTCCACCTCGCCGACGATGCCGTAGCCGTGCCGGGGCTCGTCGACCAGGGCCGTCAGCACGAGGAAGGCCTGTTCGGTCAGCGCTCGTTCCGTCATGTGTCACAGGATATATCGGTTGCCAAGATATCCTCCAACGTGCGACCAACCTGCGGCGTGATCCCGGCGGTGGTTCGCCGACCGGCGTCTCCGCTCGGCCCGTCAGGCGGACTCGCGGACGACGAGCTCGGGGGACAGGACGACCTGCCGGTGGTCGTGGTGCTCCGGGTCGCCGGTCTCCGCGAGCGCCAGCTCGGTCGCGGTACGGCCGAGGTCGACGCGCGGCTGGCGCACGGTCGTCAGCGGCATGACGGCCGTGGCGGCCAGGTCGATGTCGTCGTAGCCGACCACGCTGATCTCCGCGGGCACCTTCACGCCGGCCCGTACGAGTTCGTTGACCAGTCCGATCGCGAGCAGGTCGTTGCCGCAGAAGACACCGGTCGGCAGGGGATCGAGGCCGAGCAGCCGCACCGCCGCCGCCTGGCCGGCCGCGGCGGTCATCTCCGCCTGCTCGAACGTCGTCACGTCGTGCCGGGTCAGCCCGGCGTCCAGCGCCGCCCGTACGGCGCCGTGGTGACGCTCCCGGACCGGCCGGGCGGACAGCGGGCCGGTCACGATCGCGAGCCGGCGGTGCCGCCGGGTCAGGAGGTGGCGGGCGGCCAGCGCGCCGCCCGCGCGGTGATCCGCCGCCACGGAGCAGGCCCGGACGCCGATCCGGTCGAGCAGCACGACGGCGAGGCCGCGGCCGTGGAGTTCGGCGACGCGCTCCTCGCCGAGGTCGAGCGGGCTGATCAGCACCCCCGAGACGTTCTGCTCCTCCAGGAAGTCGAGACAGCGCTGCTCTTTCTCGCGGGAGCCGTCGCTCGTACACCACAGCGCGTCGAACCCGTCGGCGTTCATCGCCGCCTCGGCGGCCCGGCCGACCTCCGTGAAATGCGGGTTGGCCATGCTCGGGAGGACCACACCGAGGACGTGACCGCGGCCCTGCCGGAGCTGCCGCGCGGTCTCGTTCCGAACGAAGCCGAGTTCGCCGATGGACGCCTGGACGCGTTCACGGGTCGCTTCGGCCACCAGATTTGGCCGATTTAGGACATTCGAAACTGTGCCCACCGAGACTCCCGCATGGATCGCCACATCTCGGATGCTGATGCGCGTCAACGCTTCCACCTTCCCGGTGAGTGCGATTTTCGCAGGTCGACGAGGGTGAACAACTGTGGCCGATGTGTTATGTAGCGGAATGAATACATGGCTGTACGCGGCGTAACATGCCAACCCTTGACGGTGTGAAGACGGCCGCTTAGCGTTCCGGAGCGGAGCGCAGCTTGAAACGATTCACGATCTTGCCGGATCGCTGCGCGAAAGGATGGGGGCGAGGGCGCACACATGACCTCATCCGGACACGCCGAAGTCAGTCCCGGCAGCGTCGCCGGGACGTTTCCTCGCTCACCCGAGGCGACGTTCCCGCTCAACTCTCCAACGTATGAATCGTTACCTGGAGTTCCCGCGTCGCGCATCCCCATGCGAACGGGCGGCCAACTCCGGTCAAGTGCGCTCCGGCCTACCCGTGCCCATGCGGCGATCGCCGCATCCCCGCAGCCATCACCCGGGACGAGGGAGGACGGAGTGGAACAGGCCACACTCACCCGCCGTGGCACCGACGATCCGCGTCTGAGCGAGGATGAGCTCCGCTTGCTCGCGCAGATCGCCACGGGCGTCACAGCAGATGTGGCGGCGCGAAAACTCGAACTCAGCGCGCGCACCTTGCGGAGGAGGCTGCGATCGATCTGTGACCGACTCGACGTGAACACCCCCATCGAGGCCGTCGTCTGGGCGGCACGGCGGCAGCTGATCTGACCAGTGGGCCCTACCGACTAGGGTCCCCTGATTGTGGATATAGCGACCCGCCGTGCCCGCGTCACCGACGTCCGGGCGATCCGGCGGCTCATCGACCTGTATTCCGGGCCGGGCCGCCTGCTGGAGAAGACGACCGTCACCCTCTTCGAGGACGTCCAGGAGTTCTGGGTCGCGGAGGACCGGGCGAGCGGCGAGGTCGTTGGCTGTGGCGCGCTGCACGTCATGTGGGAGGATCTGGCCGAGGTTCGTTCGGTGGCCGTCGATCCGTCCCGGCGTGGGCATGGCGTGGGGCACCGGATCGTCGCGCGGCTGCTCGACACCGCGCGCGAGCTCGGGGTGCGCCGCGTGTTCTGCCTGACCTTCGAGGTGGAGTTCTTCGCCCGCCACGGGTTCGAGCCGCTCAAGGGCACGCCGGTCTCGCCGGAGGTGTACGAGGAGCTGCTGCGCAGCTACGACGACGGCGTGGCCGAGTTCCTCGACCTCGAGCGGGTCAAGCCGAACACCCTGGGCAACACGCGGATGCTGCTGCACCTGGAAGGTGGTCAATGAGCGAGCCTTACCCGTCGCACGGCCGGTCGGCGGGGTACCCGGAGCATCGCGGGGCGTACGGCGACGACAGGTCCTACGGGGACCCTGGCAGGTACGAGGACCACGGCGCCTACGGGGACGACGGCGCGTACGGGAGCCAGGGCGCGTACGGCGGCCAGAGCACCTACGGGGACAGCGGAGCCTACGGGAGCCAGGGCGCGTACGGGAACGACGGCGTGCACGGGGACTCGGAGCCGCCCGCGGAGCTGCTTCTCGCGCCGATCGCGCGGCGGGCCGCCGCCCGCCTGCTCGACGCGGGCCTGCTGGGGGTGGTCGGGTTCGCGCTCATCCTCCCCTTCATGATCGCGGCGGTGGGGCTGAACGAGCCGGGCAGCCACGTGAAGAACGGCGGCGGCATCTGGTCCGGCACGGCGATCTTCGGCTGGATCCTCGTCCTGGGGATCCTGCCGTTCGGGTACGAGGCGGTGCAGCTCGCGCTCTGGGGGCAGACGCTCGGCAAGCGGGTGCTGCGGCTGCGGGTGCTCACCGAGACCGGCGAGCCCCTGACCCCGGGCCGCGCCGCGGCCCGCGCGGCGGTCAACAACGTCGTCTATCTCTTCGGCTGCGGAGTGGGCACGGTGATGGCGTACCTCTGGGCGATCTGGGATCAGCCCCTGCATCAGGCGCTGCACGACCGGCTGGCGGCCACCGTGGTGGTCGACGACCGAGAGTTCGCGGAAGAGTGACCGAGGACGGCGCCGGCGCGGTCGCGGAGCCGTCCCAGCGACTGGTCGCCCGGATCATCGACATCCTCATCGTGGGCGTGCCCATCGGCCTGGGCGCGACCGAGCTGTTCCCCCGGGAGACCGCGCAGCGCGTCGTCGCGCCCATCGCCTTCGCGGTGGTCTTCTTCCTGTACGAGGTGGTGCAGCTGGCGGTCTGGGGCCGCACGGTCGGCAAGCGCCTCACGGGACTGCGGGTCGTCTCGGTGACCGGGCGGCGGCCGACCGTGGTGCAGGCGCTCATCCGGGCGGCGATCTACGCGCTGCCGCCCGCCGCGCGTCCCGTGCCGATCCTGAACGTCCTCGCCGGGATCTTCTGGCTCGTCGAGAACGGCCTGGTGTTCGAGGGGTCGTACCGCCAGGCCCTGCACGACCGCCTGGCCGGCACGCTCGTGATCGACGTCCGGCCGCCGCCGCCGGGTGCGGTGGAACCCGCGCCGGGCCCCGTGGAAGAGGAGCCCGGCGAGCCCGATCTCATCGACGAGCCGGAGTCAGAGCAGTCGTAGCTGCCGATCCTTCGGGCGGCGGCGGGCCGCCTCGGGACGGGTCACCAGCTCGGCCGGGATCGCGCGCAGGAACGGCGAGGGCTCCCTGCGGCGCGTGGACGACAGGAACAGGTGCGTCCGCGCCCGCGTCATGCCGACGAAGAACAGTCGGCGCTCCTCCGCCTCGTCGCTGTCCGGCAGCCGCAGCGGCAGCAGCCCGTCCTCGCAGCCGATGACGAACACGGCCGGGAACTCCAGCCCCTTGGCCGCGTGCAGGGTCAGCAACGCGATCCGGTCCGCGCGGGGATCGTACGCGTCGACCTCGGCACCCAGTGCCAGCTCGCTCAGGAACGCCTCCAGGTCGTCGCCGTGGCGGTCGGCGAGCGGCGTCATCAGTTCGGCCGCCGACCGCAGCACCGCCTCGTCGTGCACCTCGGCGAGCACGCCGGTCGCGGCCCGGAGCCGGTCGCGCAGCGGCCCGCCGTGGTGGCGGAGCTCGTGCGCGAGGTCCCGTACGCCGGGCCGGCCCAGCAGCCGGTCGTGCGAGCGCTTCTGGTACGGCATGCCCGCCCGCGTCAGCGCCTCCATCACCGCCTCGGACTGGGCGTCGGTCCGGTACAGCACGGCGATGTCGGAGAAGTCCAGGTGGTCGGCGTGGTGGCCGTCGGAGCGCCCGGAGTCCATCGAGTGGAAGGACGAACCACCGAGCAACCGGTCGATCGTGCCGACGACGTGGTCGGCCTCGGCCTGCGCGTCGGCGGTCTCGTGCACCTGGATGAGCCGGTCGCCGGAGCGCTGGGGGAGGAGCTTCCGGTCGGGCACGAGGCTGGTGGCGGCGATCGCGCGTACGGCCCCGTCGACGATCGCCGGCGCCGACCGGTAGTTGCGGGTGAGCTGGACCGTCGTCGCACCGGCGAAGTCCTCCTGGAAGCGCAGGAAGAAGCCGACGTCCGCGCCGCGGAAGGAGTAGATGGCCTGGTCCGGGTCGCCGATCGCGGTCAACCCGCCGTTCACCCGGTCCGCTCCGCCGTCCGCCGGGGCGGAGCCGAGGGCGGCCGGGTTCGTTCCGCCGTCCGCGGCCGATTCGCCGTCGGCTCGACCCGGCCCGCCGCCGGGCCGGGTCAGCAGGCGCAGCAGGGCGTACTGCGTCTCGTCGACGTCCTGGTACTCGTCGACGCTGATCCACGGCCAGCGGTCGCGGTAGGTCTGGGCGAGTTCGGCGTCCTCGCCCAGGAGGCGCACGGGCAGGCGGAGGAGATCGGTGAAGTCGGCGAGGCCGCGTTCGCGCAGCCGCTTCTCGAACGAGCTGCGGGACTCGGACTCCTCCCGCCCGGTCCCGCTCTCCGGCCGGTCGAACCCGGCGAGCAGCCGCCGCGCCTCTTTGTCCGAGCCGGTCATCTCCCGCGCCACGTCGAGCCGGTCGGTCTCGTCGGCGATCCGGAATCCGTTGGGAAGCCCGGCGCGGACGTGCTGCTCGCGCAGGATCAGCGCGCCCAGACCGTGGAAGGTCGTCACGGTGAGCCGGTGGGCGCGGCCGGGCAGGAGCGCGTCGAGGCGCTCGCGCATCTCCTCGGCCGCCCGGCGGGTGAAGGTGATCGCCAGGCACCGCTCGGGCGGGACGCCGCGCTCGCCGACGAGGTGGGCGATGCGGTGCGTGAGCGTACGGGTCTTGCCGGTGCCGGGCCCGGCGATGATCAGCAGCGGCCCGCCGGGATGCGCGGCCGCCGCCCGCTGGTCGGGGTCCAGCCCGTCCAGCACCGACCCGTCCGGTTCCTCGGCGGCCTCGACGGCCTCCAGGATGTCCTGCTGACCCTCGATCGGTACTTCGTCGGGGATGACCTTCTCGACCTCTTCAGCGGCCTCTGTGGGCTGTGTGGCGGCGCTCTCGAGCGGGGACGGGCGGTCGTCGGCGCCCGGCACGTGGAACAGGCCGGGTTCGCGGACCGCGGGCGCCGGGTTCCGTACGGCCGTGGCGGGGGCGGCGGAGGGCTCGGGCAGGTCGAACAGGCCCGAGTCGTCGGGTGCGCCCAGTAGGCCGACGGCGCGCTTCCCCTCCCGGCGCAGCTCGCCCGTCTCGAAGAGCCGGATCACGCCGTACTCGCCGTCGTAGCCCGCATCGCGGATCACCTCGCCCCGGCGCAGCCGGGCGATCGCCTCGGCCAGCAGCTCGCCGCCCGCCCGGCGTACGTCGTCGAGCGGCACCTCGTCGAGGATCGCCAGCTCCGGGCCGAGCGTCGCCACCAGCTCGGCGATGTGGCCGAGCACGGACTTGGACCGCGGCCCGACTCCGCGGATCTCGCTGACGATCTCCGGCAGCGGGACGAGGTTGCGGAAGTCCGCCGCTCCCTCGGGCCGCCGTCCCTCGGGGTGGTCGGCGAGTTCGTCGACGCGGTACAGCACGCCGACGGTGAGCGGGCGGCCGCAGGAGGGGCAGCGGCCGTCCTGCGCCTTGGTCTCCTCCGGCTCCAGCCGCACGCCGCACTTGCGGTGCCCGTCGAGGTGGTACTTGCCCTCCTCGGGGAAGAACTCGACGCTGCCGGCGTACCCCTCGCCGGTCTCCAGCGCGGCGCGCAGGGCGTAGTAGTCCAGATCCGTCGAGAAGGCCGACGCCTCCCGGGCCAGCGCGGGCGGGGAGTGCGCGTCCGAGTTGCTGACGAGGCGGTACCGGTCCAGGGAGCCGACGCGCCAGTTCATCAGGGGATCGGAGGACAGGCCGGTCTCGACCGCGAAGATGTGGTCCGCGAGGTCGTCATAGCAGTCGGCGACGGCGTCGAACCCGGACTTCGACCCCAGGGCGGAGAACCACGGCGTCCACACGTGCGCCGGGATGAGGTACGACCCCGGGTCGCTCTGCAGCGTGATCTCCAGGAGGTGGCGGGAGTCGAGGCCGAGGATGGGCCGTCCGTCCGAGGTCAGGTTGCCGATGCGGGACAGCGCGGCGGTGATGCGCTCGGCCGCCTCGAACGTGGGGGCATAAAGAAGGTGATGCACCTTCCGTGTACGTTCACCCTTTTTGTAGATGGTCGAGATCTCGACGGACAGCAGAAAGCGCACCGGAGCCCGGCAGGCGGGCGGTAGTGTACGGGCCACCCGCCGCTCCAGCTCGGGCCGCAGCCGGAACAGGCCCGGTTCGGCGGGAACGAGGTTCTGCTGCAGCTCCTCCATCCACGCCGGATGCGTGAAATCCCCGGTGCCCACGACCGATACGCCTTTGCGTCCGGCCCACCAGGCCAAGTGTTCAAGGTCACAGTCCTTGCTGCAGGCGCGGGAGTACTTCGAATGGATATGAAGGTCCGCGTAGAACATCACGTCGTCGCCGCCGTCTCTCGATCGTCCGACCCAACCGCATTGGATCCTGCCATGCCCCGGGACTTATGATCGCCCGATCGCCGGTGCGGCCGGATTCCCCGGAAGCCCTTGCTCACAGGGGATCGCGGACTCCGAGGCGGTGGTCCGCACGGCGCATTCCCATGCACCGTGGGGCTTAAGGGCTGCTTCGCGGCTGTTATTCGCGATGCCGGAGGTGTCGCTAAAACGGAGAGACGCCCGTTTACTGAACGAGCTGCCGCCGGCGTCGTACGGGCGCTCGAAGCCCCGGACGCTGCGGGAACGCCGATGGCGGGCCCGTACGTTGATCAGTCGGCTCGGGGCCGGACTCGACCAATCCCACGCCACCGTACGGCCCAGATGTTCGCGGACGTCGGGCCCGAAAGGGGGCGGTGCACCTCCCGGCGAGGTGCCGGGGGACAATTTCATGGTGAGGATGCAGGTCCAAGAGCGCAGCGTTCGGGGCAGGCGTCCGTTTAACCCGACCGGAACGGAAGGCGTGGGTTGGATGTGGAAGGACCTGGCGGCGCTGGCGCCGCCTCTCACCGTGGCCGCCGCGTTCTTGGCAGGCGTGTTCTGGGTGGTGCGGCGAGAGATGGGCGGTAAGCGACGGCGCGAACGTACCCCCGAGAAGCGCCGGAGCGGCGAGTAACCCGGAGGATCCGGAGCGATTGCCGGGGATAACGCTGCGTAACGGGCGTGCTAAACTCGGATCTGTGGTTCGAATTGTCATCGGCCACCGTGGCGGTATATCTTTGGCAACCGAATGCAGTTTGCTCCGGTGAAAGGTCAGTCTCCATGGCAGAGCAGATCATTAAGCGCCTCATCGACGACCTCGATGGCGGCGAGGCGGAGGAGACGGTTCCGTTCTCTGTCGACGGTGTCTCCTATGAGATCGATCTCAGCAGCGACAACGCGAAGAAGCTGCGTGATTCTCTGTCGCCGTTCGTGGAGCACGCGCGGAGGGCCGGTGTGGGACGCCGCCGCCGCAGCCGTGCCGCCTCGAGCCGCGAGCGTAGCGCGGACATCCGTGCGTGGGCGAAGGCGCGTGGGATCAAGGTCAACGAGCGTGGCCGCATCCCGGCGACTGTCGTCGAGGAGTACGAGCGCGCGCACTGACCGCGGCACAGAGAAGTCTGACCGGCCCGTTGCCCGAGTTTTGTCGGCGGCGGGCCGTTCGCTTGCGGCGTACGGGGAACATCCAGGGCCCGCGCGGTAGTTGGATGAGGATGAACAGTCCTAGCCCGGGGAATCTTCTCTGGTACGGCGCCGAGGTAGGGACCGCGGGGCGGGCTAGCATGCGGGAGGACAGGGTCGGACATCCCGGCTTCTGCCCGACCGCTCTGTGAGGAGCGACGAGATGTTCGAGAGGTTTACGGACCGCGCGCGGCGGGTTGTCGTCCTGGCTCAGGAAGAGGCCAGGATGCTCAACCACAACTACATCGGCACCGAGCACATCCTCTTGGGCCTCATCCACGAGGGCGAGGGTGTTGCCGCCAAGGCTCTGGAGAGTCTGGGCATCAGCCTCGAGGCCGTCCGCCAGCAGGTCGAAGAGATAATCGGCCAGGGGCAGCAGGCTCCTTCGGGACACATCCCGTTCACTCCGCGGGCGAAGAAGGTCCTTGAGCTGTCGCTGCGTGAGGCGCTGCAGCTCGGCCACAACTACATCGGGACCGAGCACATCCTGCTGGGCCTGATCCGCGAGGGTGAGGGCGTGGCGGCCCAGGTCCTGGTGAAGCTGGGCGCCGATCTGAACCGCGTCCGCCAGCAGGTCATTCAGCTGCTGCACGGTTACCAGGGCAAGGAGCCGGCGTCGTCCGGCGGGCCGTCGGAGGCGGCGCCTTCGACCTCGCTGGTGCTGGACCAGTTCGGCCGCAACCTGACCCAGGCCGCGCGCGAGGGCAAACTCGACCCCGTCATCGGGCGAGAGAAAGAGATCGAGCGGGTCATGCAGGTGCTGTCCCGCCGTACCAAGAACAACCCGGTGCTGATCGGGGAGCCCGGCGTCGGCAAGACCGCCGTCGTGGAGGGCCTGTCCCAGAAGATCGTCAAGGGCGAGGTGCCCGAGACGCTGAAGGACAAGCAGCTCTACACGCTGGACCTCGGCGCCCTGGTCGCCGGTTCCCGCTACCGCGGTGACTTCGAAGAGCGCCTGAAGAAGGTGCTCAAGGAGATCCGCACGCGCGGCGACATCATCCTGTTCATCGACGAGCTGCACACGCTCGTCGGGGCGGGCGCCGCCGAGGGCGCGATCGACGCCGCCAGCATCCTGAAGCCGATGCTGGCCCGCGGTGAGCTGCAGACCATCGGCGCCACGACGCTGGACGAGTACCGCAAGTACCTGGAGAAGGACGCCGCGCTGGAGCGCCGTTTCCAGCCGATCCAGGTGGCCGAGCCCTCGCTCAGCCACACGATCGAGATCCTCAAGGGCCTGCGGGACCGCTACGAGGCGCACCACCGCGTGTCGATCACCGACAGCGCGCTGGTGGCCGCCGCCCAGCTCGCCGACCGCTACATCAGCGACCGGTTCCTGCCCGACAAGGCGATCGACCTCATCGACGAGGCCGGCTCGCGGATGCGGATCCGCCGCATGACCGCGCCGCCGGACCTGCGCGAGTACGACGAGAAGATCGCCGACGTGCGGCGCGAGAAGGAGTCCGCGATCGACGCGCAGGACTTCGAGAAGGCCGCCGCGCTGCGCGACAAGGAGAAGCAGCTTCTCCAGGCGAAGGCGCAGCGGGAGAAGGAGTGGAAGGCCGGCGACATGGACGTCGTCGCCGAGGTCACCGAGGAGCTCATCGCCGAGGTCCTCGCCACGGCCACCGGCATCCCGGTCTTCAAGCTCACCGAGGAGGAGTCCGCGCGGCTGCTCCGCATGGAGGACGAGCTCCACAAGCGGGTCATCGGCCAGAACGACGCCATCAAGGCGCTGTCCCAGTCGATCCGCCGTACCCGCGCCGGCCTGAAGGACCCGAAGCGTCCGGGCGGTTCGTTCATCTTCGCCGGCCCGTCCGGTGTCGGTAAGACGGAGCTGTCCAAGACCCTGGCGGAGTTCCTGTTCGGCGACGAGGACGCGCTGATCCAGCTCGACATGTCCGAGTTCATGGAGAAGCACACGGTCTCGCGGCTGTTCGGCTCCCCGCCCGGTTACGTCGGGTACGAAGAGGGCGGCCAGCTGACCGAGAAGGTCCGCCGCAAGCCGTTCTCCGTCGTCCTGTTCGACGAGATCGAGAAGGCCCACCCGGACATCTTCAACTCGCTGCTGCAGATCCTGGAGGACGGTCGCCTGACCGACGCCCAGGGCCGGGTCGTCGACTTCAAGAACACCGTCGTGATCATGACGACGAACCTCGGCACCCGCGACATCTCCAAGGGCGTCTCCGTCGGCTTCGCCCGGGAGAACGACGAGCAGGGGTCGTACGACCGGATGAAGGCGAAGGTCAACGAGGAGCTCAAGCAGCACTTCCGGCCCGAGTTCCTGAACCGTGTCGACGACACCGTGGTCTTCCACCAGCTCACGCCGAAGGAGATCATCCAGATCGTCGACCTGATGATCGCCAAGGTGGACGAGCGGCTGAAGGACCGCGACATGGGCATCGAGCTTCGCCAGGAGGCCAAGGACCTGCTGGCCGAGCGCGGGTACGACCCGGTGCTGGGTGCCCGTCCGCTGCGCCGCACGATCCAGCGGGAGATCGAGGACAACCTGTCCGAGAAGATCCTGTACAACGAGCTGCGCGCCGGCGAGATCGTCATCGTCGGTGTCGAGGGCACCGGCGAGACCGCCAAGTTCACCTTCACCGGTGAGCCCAAGCCCGCCTCGGTGCCCGACTCCCCGCCGCCCGCGGCCGAGTCGGTCAACCACCCGTAGGACGAGCACGTCAGAGGCCCCGCGTTCCACCCGGAACGCGGGGCTTCGTCGTTGCGTCAAAAGCACGTGCGAGGTGGACCCTTATCCGTACGGTCTCTCGCAACGCCTCCGGACTAACGGCGGCGTTTTACGCAAATCGGGTGATGCGCTCCAACCAGAGTGGGGCGCTACAAAAACGAAAGGAACGACATGTCGACCGTAGGCATGAGCGGTGTGGACCTGAGCAAGTTCGACCTCGTCGTCAAAGCAGGCGAGGAGGTCGAACGCGCCGACGTCACCGGTCTCGTCGCCGTCCTCGACGGCGGGAAGTTGCGGGCCGACACCGTGACCGGTCGCCTCTTCGTGTACCAAGGCGGCCAGGCCACGATCGGTGAGGTCACCACCGACGCCCTCCCCGGCATGATCGGCGGCATTTTGCGAGGCGGCGTCGACGTCATCGGCCGGGCGGCGATCGGCAAGGTTCACGGCGGAGGCCACCTCTGGATCTCCGGTGTCGCCGATGCCACCATCGGCGAGGTGTCCGGTGCTGAGAGCCGCGTCGTCCTCAGCGAGGGCGGCCACGCGACCATCAGTGAGGTGTTCGGCGAGGCGATCGTCATCGTCGAGACCGGCACCAAGGCCGTGATCGGCGAGATCCGCGGCCAGGGCAAGGCCATCGTCAAGGGCCGGGCCGCCATCACCACGGTCTTCGACCAGGGCCGCGTCGAGGTCGGCGGGCGCGTCACCATCGGCTCGGTCATCGACGACGGCAGTGTCGATGTCGAGCTCGGTGGCGAGGCCGGGATCGGCGGGGGTCGCCTCCGCGTGTGCCGGGCCGGCCAGGCGACCGTCGGCAACCTCTTCAACAAGGGCATCGTCACCACGTGGAGTGGCGGGGTCACCATCCTCAAGGCTCACGAGGGCGGAGTCGTCGACGACGGAGACGATGACCTGGTCACCATCGTCGAGGACCTCCGCTAACCGCTTCGGCGCCGACGCGACGGAGTACCAACACACGATCGCTCCCAATCGAGAGGGCCCGCCACCACCGGGCCCTCTCTTCGTCGTGGGTGGACGTGTCGAACGCTCGGTGAAGCTGAGCTGGGGCACCCGAAATAGTGCGGGATGTCGGCTGGTGGCAGGCTGTTGACCGAGCTTTTCGCTCGCCGCGCGGCATTCGAGGGAGAGGGAGACGAATGGAGTACGTGAAACTCGGCACGACCGGCCTGGACGTGTCGCGGATCTGCGTGGGGTGCATGAGCTTCGGCCTGCCCGATCGGGGGAACCACGCCTGGACCCTGGACGAGGAGCAGAGCCGCCCGCTGATCCGTCGCGCCGCCGAGGCCGGGATCAACTTCTTCGACACCGCCAACGTCTACTCGGACGGCACCAGCGAGGAGATCGTCGGCCGGGCCCTGGCCGAGTACGCCCGGCGAGACGAGATCGTCCTGGCGACCAAGGTGCACGGGCGGATGCGGCCCGGCCCGAACGGCGGCGGGCTGTCCCGTAAGGCGATCATGACGGAGATCGACAACAGCCTGCGCCGTCTCGGCACCGACTACGTCGACCTCTACCAGATCCACCGCTGGGACCCCTCGACGCCCATCGAGGAGACCATGGAGGCGCTGCACGACGTGGTGAAGGCCGGCAAGGCCCGCTACGTCGGCGCCTCGTCGATGTACGCCTGGCAGTTCGCCAAGGCGCAGTTCACCGCGGAACGGCACGGGTGGACACGCTTCGTGGTCATGCAGAACCACTACAACCTCCTCTACCGAGAGGAGGAGCGCGAGATGATGCCGCTCTGCGCCGACCAGGGCGTCGGCGTCATCCCGTGGAGCCCGCTGGCCCGTGGCCGCCTCACCCGCGCCTGGGACGAGACGACCCACCGCACCGCCACCGACGAGTTCGGCAAGACCCTCTACCAGGAGGGCGATCGGGAGATCGTCGAGGCCGTCACCGAGATCGCCGAGGCCCGTGGCGTGCCGCGCGCCCAGGTGGCGCTCGCCTGGGTGCTGAGCAAGCCGTTCGTCACGGCGCCGATCGTCGGCATGGGGCGCGACCGGCACCTCGACGACGCCTTGGCCGCCCTGGAACTGCGCCTTACCGACGACGAGATCACCCGCCTCGAGAAGCCCTACACCCCCCGCGCGGTCGCCGGCTTCTGATCCTCGGTCATTCCGCGGACGGGTAGACCTCGACCTCTGCGTAGTGCCCTGATGCCTTTTTGAGCTTGGCGTCGCTCGTCACCAGCGGGCAGTCGAGCGCTTCGGCCAGCGCGACATAGCAAGCGTCGTAAGCGGTGAAGTTGTCGCGGAGGGTCCAGATGCGGTCCGCCAGCCCCGTCATGGCATACCGGTATATGACGAGATCTTCGTATTCATGCCATGCGTCGCGTGCTTGATCGGGGTGGAGCTTCTTTCCGCGCACCAACCCCCGAAGCCCGCTGAGGAACTCGACATCAAGGAGATGCGGGGCATGTAGTTGAGCGGCTTCCAGGCGCTTGAGGAGTTCCGGATTGGGATCCCGGGCCTCGAAGGCATGGAGAAGCGCCGATGAGTCGGGGACGACCAGCCTCACTCTTCGCGCCCTTCCTTGATGGCGGTGAGGATGTCGTCGACCGTCGGGCCCTCTTCGCGCGCACGGCGGGCCGCGCGCTTGAAGACCTCCGTCTGCGTGGGGCGATGGGCGATCTCGGTGATCTGGTCGAGGAGGTATTCGGACACGGAGAGCCCCGCCGCCGCCGCACGCGCGCGTACCGTCGAATGCACGTCATCTGGGACGTTGCGGATCTGCAGGTTCTTCGCCATGGTTCCAGCGTACATGCGGTTGGCGTGTCGCACATGCATTCCGCATGAACCGCCGTACCGTCACGCCGGAAGTCCGTCGATGCCCGTCGGCTACGACATGGATCGGCCGTGCGAGCCATCGGTCCAACCTTCAGTGCCGAGGCGTCGCTGGTCGGTTCCCGACCTGCGCGGGGACCCGCCGGCCCGTGGCATGGGGCGCGACCGGCACCTCGACGACGCCTTGGCCGCCCTGGAACTGCGCCTTACCGACGACGAGATCACCCGCCTCGAGAAGCCCTACACCCCGCACGCGGTCGCCGGCTTCTGATCTCCGGTCATCCCGCGGCCGGGTAGACCTCCACCTCCGCGTATGGGGCGCCGTGCCGGCGCGGCGGACCCGCAGGACGGCGCCTCCGGAGCAGCTGGTGCTCCGGAGGCGCGGACGGACTACTTGCCGGCCTGGCTCTCGGCCTCGTGCTTGAGGTTGTTGACCCAGTTGTGGAGGGAGTTGTCCAGGGCGGCTTGCAGGGCGGCCTGGTTGGCGGTGACGGGGTCGCCGGTCCAGGACTCCTCGGTGTGGACGAGGACGCCGTCGGAGGTCGGGGTGAAGGTCCACACGTGGACGGCGGTGATGCCCTGGGCGGGGCCGCCCCAGGCCAGGCGCTTGCCGTAGTCGACCTGCTTGACGGTGGAGGTGATGCTCAGTCCCTCGGTGGTCCAGCGGAAGACGGAGCCGGGGCGCAGGCGTCCGGGGGTGTCCTTGACGACGACGTCGACTTTGGGCTGCCAGGTGGGCCAGTTCTCGACGTCGGTCTGGATCTTCCAGATGGTGTGCAGAGGGGCGTGGATGAGGATGTTCTCCCGGGTGATGACGGGGGCGTCGTGGTCGATCTGCACGTCGCCGGTGTGAGCGGTGGCGCGGGCCGGGGTGGCGGTTGCGGAGGTGGTGGGCTTGTCATCGCTGAAGGCGTAGGCGGTGCCGGTGGCCAGGAGGAGAGCGCTGGTGGTGGCGGCGGCGAACTTCGCCACGGTGAGGATGCGCACGGGTGTCGAACCTTTCATCGCTGGATCGGTGGTGTTGCTTCCCGGGGCCGCGGGACGGCCCGGGAAGGGAGCGGGTCAGTCGCGGGTGTCGTCGGTGTCGGGGATCCAGGAGCCGTGGATGCCGCCGGTGACGCGGCGCGGGAGGTGGACGGTGGCGATGCGGTCGAGGCCGGAGGCGTCCAGGACCAGGAGCTGAGAGGCGTCCTGCTTGAGGTCGGAGATGACGGTGAGCAGGTAGCCGTCGTCCTCGCGGGTGGCGCCGGCGGCGGGAACGAAGACGGCTTCGCTGGGCAGGCGGGCGTCGCCGACCTGGTGGATGCGTCGGGCTCCGGTGGTGCGGTCGTACTTGACGACGCCGTAGCCGCCGAAGCCTTCCTGGTCGGGGAAGGAGACCGCGTACTGGTAGCGGTGCTCGGCGCCGAGGAGGTCCTCGTTGAGGGTCGGGAACTCGACGGCGAGGTCGTCGATGATCTGCTCGTCGACGCTGCCGGCGGTCAGGTCGATGACCCAGCGGCGGGTGTAGGAGCGGGTGTTGGGCTCGGTGCCGCGGCCCGGGGCGCCGACCCACCAGTTCCAGGACAGCTGGAAGCCCTCCTTGTCAACGGTCGGGCCCTCCAGCACGATGCGGCCCTGGGCGTCCTCGTAGGCGTTGGCGGCGTGCAGCATGTTGCCCGGTTCGATGGAGAACCAGCGGATCTGGTCGGTGCCCTGCGGGCCGCGGGGCATCACGCCGATCCGGGCGGGCTGGGCGTCGTTCCAGCCGTAGGGGATGCCGGAGTGCTCGTTGGGGTCGAAGGTGACGGTGCCCTCGACGAAGACCACGTGGTGGCGGGTGATCGCGAAATCGTGCTTGAGGGAGGCGCTGGCGCCGGGGATCTCGGCGCTGTGCGTGATCTGCCCCGTGGCGTCGGCCACGTAATACATCAGGTAGGGCGGGAACGGGGAGGAGCCGAAGAAGTGCAGTTCCCCGGTGACCGGGTCGGTCTTCGGGTGGGCGGTCATCGCGCTGCGCAGCTTGCCGTCGAAGTCGAAGGCGCCGACGGTGTCCAGCTCGGGGGTGAGCTCGAAGGGGAAGTTCGCCTCGCACAGGGCCAGCAGGCGCCCGGCGTGCTCGATGACGTGGGTGCCCGCGGTGCTGGCGGTCAGATCCGGGCCGTGGTCGGTCATGTAGGGGGCGCCGTCCAGGGCCGGGGTGTGCACCCAGCGGTTGCGGTACCACTCGGCGCGGCCGGCGCGCAGGCGGATGCCGTGGACCATGCCGCTGCCCTTGAACCAGTGGGTGGGGGTGACGCCGGGCTTGGGGTTGTGGCTGTTGCGGATCAGGCGGCCGGTCAACTCGGGCGGGAGGGCGCCCTCGACGGTCAGTTCGGTGGCGGTGATCTCGTCGACGGCGGGCGTGTAGTGGCCGGTCAGGTAGGGCTTGCTGGTCATGGCAGGAACCTCTCCGGTGTGTCGGTCGTCGGTGTGTTGAGGCGTAGGGGGTCAGTCGGCCTGCTCGGCGCGGGCCTTCAGGCAGGCGAGCCAGGCGGTCAGGGACTGCTCCAGGGCCTGGCCCAGGTGCTCTCGGGCGGCATCGACGGGGGCGCCGCTCCAGGACTCCTCGGTGCGGACGGTGACCTGGCTGCCGGTCTGCTCGAAGGTCCACACGTGGACGCCGTCGATGCCGTTGGCCGGGCCACCCCAGACCAGGCGCTCGCCGGGGACGATCTCGCGGATCGTCGAGGTGATGTCCAGGCCGTGGGTCTTCCAGTGGAAGGAGTTTCCGGGCAGCAGCGGGCCGTCGAGCTGGGCCTGGTCGACATCGGTGTTCCAGTCGGCCCAGGCGTCGATGTCGGTGTGCAGGGCCCAGACACGCTCCAGCGGGGCGTCGATCACGGCGGTCAGGCGGACGATGACGGGGGCGGTCTCGTCGATGGTGAACATTCCGGTGGTTCCTCTCGGGTGACGTGGCGTCAGGTGTGGTGTGTCGAAGGGGTCGGGTGGTCAGCGGTGGCGTGCCGCGGGCTGCGGGACGGGCCGGCCGGTCGGCGGCGCGACGGGGGCGCGCCGGCGGGACAGTAGGAGCGCGAGGGCGGCGGTGGAGGCCAGGACCGCGGAGCTGATCCCAAAGGCGGTGCGGTAGCCCGCGGTCAGCGCCTCCAGGTGCGGCCGGTGGGTGGCCGCGTGGGTGGTGGCGGTGCCGGCGAGGGTGGCCAGGATGGCCAGGCCGATCGCGCCGCCGGCCTGGCGGGTGGTGTTGACCAGGCCGCCGGCCAGTCCGGCGTCCTGTGCGGGGACGCCTTCGACGGACAGGGCGGTCAGCTGGACGAAGGCGACGCTCAGACCGAGGCCGATCAGGACGCTGGGTCCGAGGATGTCCACCGGGTAGCCGCCGTGGGCGCTGATCCGCGACAGCCACAGCAGTCCGGCGGCCTCGGTCAGCAGCGCACCGGTGACGGTGGCGGTGGCACCGATACGGCGGGAGAGCCGGGGGGCGAGGGCGGAGCCGAGCATGTTGGCGAAGGCGAGCGGGAGTTGGCCGAGCCCCGCGACCAGCGGGCTGGAGCCGAGGACCTGCTGCTGGTAGAGCGGCAGGAAGAAGAACAGGGCGATCCACACCGATCCCAGCAGTGCCATCAGAACGTTGCCGGCGGCGACCCGCCCGGCCCGGAACAGGCGGGGCGGCAGCAGCGGGCTCGGGTGGCGGCGCTCGATCAGGAGGAAGCCGGTCAGCAGCGCGCCCGCGGCGGTGAAGCCCCCCAGGACGGCGGGATCCGTCCAGCCCGCGCGGCGGGCTGTGGTCAGGCTCCACACCAGCACGGTCAGGGCCAAGGTGACGGTGGCGGTGCCGAGGATGTCGAAGCGACCGCTGTCCTGGGCCTGCGCCGTGGGGACGCTCGCGGCCGCGGCGGCCAGGACGAGGACGGCGCCGATCGCGACCGCGTAGAAGATCCACGGCCAGCCCCAGGCCTGGGTGAGCACCCCGCCGAGGAGGACCCCGGCCGCGCCTCCCGCTCCCGACACCGCGCCCCAGATCCCGAGCGCCTTGCCCCGGCCGGGCCCTGGCGGGAACAGGTCCATCACCAGCGCCAGCGCGGCGGGGGCGATCGCCGCCGCTCCCAGGCCCTGCACCGCCCGCGCGGCGATGAGCATCGGGGGCGAACCCGCGAGCCCGGCGGCCGAGGACGACGCCGCGAACAGCGCGAGGCCCGCGAGCAGGACCCGCCTGCGGCCCAGCAGGTCCGCCGCCCGGCCCCCGGCCAGCAGCAAGGCCCCGAAGGCCAGCCCGTAGGCGTTGACCACCCAGGTGGTACCGCCGTCCGACAGTCCGACGCCCGACCGGATCTGCGGCAGGGCCACGTTCACGATCGAGGTGGCCAGCATGACGGTGAACTGCGCCCCGGCCAGCGCCGCGAGAGCGGCTGCGGGGCTGCGGGTGACTCCGGTGGTGCGCACGGGACACTCCTTGTGTGGTTAATCACTCACAACGACGGGTGAAATAAGGCGGGGCTGTGTGCCCCGCCGACGGTCCGGTCGCTTCGCGCGGGCCTCAGTAGTGCCTGATGCCTGCCGACAGCGTCCGGGTCCAAGGGGCATCGACCTCGTCGGCGCCCATGGAGACGATGAGGTGGCACAGCATGCCCAGCGCGAAGAACTCCTGTACCTGCTGCTCGGTGCCACCGGAAGCGCCGCGCACGTACTCCACCAGCCGGGCGTAGCCCTGCCGTACGGCCGCACGCACCGCCGGCTCGGACACCGCCGCCGCCTGCGCGTGCAGCTGGATCAGCATCAGGTCGTTGTCGCTGATCAGTCGGGCGTACGCGTCACCCATGGCTTTCAGGACCACCTCGGAGGAACTGCCCTCGGCCTCGGTCGCGGCCTGCTCCAGGGCGGCCCGCACCTGCACGAAGCAGTACTCGACCACCGCCGTGAACAGCAGTTCCTTGTTCGGGAAGAGGCGGTAGACGTACGCCTGCGAGATGCCCGCCGCCTTGGCCACCTCGGTCGTGGTGGTGCCCCAGTAGCCCCGGGCGGCGAAGGCGCCGATGGCCGTGCGCAGCACCGTCTCGCGGCGCTCCTCGGCGGTGGACAGCTGGCGGGGACGTTCGCTCTTCATGTGAGTACTTAACCACTCACACTTTGGGGTGTCAATCCGTCCTCCGCTTCCGACTCATCGCCGGGCGGCGCGCGCCGCGCCGGCGTCAAGGCGGCCTATCGATGATCTTGTCACCGGATGGCCGGCCCTGGATTAAGATCACCTGCTCCAGGCACCTTACGGAAGGTCGCGTGTGGGAACGAGCGAGGTCAACGGCGGGTCGGCGGCCGCCGCGCAGGGGACGGATCTGCGCACCGACATCGCGCATTCCGCGCGGATCTACGACTACATGCTCGGCGGTAAGGACAATTTCGCGGCGGATCGCGCCGCGGCCGACGAGATCGCCAAGCACCTGCCCACCCTGCCGATCTCGATGCGGGCCAATCGCGACTTCATGCTCCGCATGACCCGGCATCTGGTCGCCGAGTCGGGCATCCGGCAGTTCCTGGACATCGGCACCGGCCTGCCGACCTCACCGAACCTGCATGAGGTCGCCCAGGAGATCGCGCCGGAGACCCGCGTGGTGTACGTCGACAACGACCCGATCGTGCTGGCGCACGCGCGGGCGCTGCTGACCAGTTCCGCCGAGGGCAGGACCGCCTACATCGACGCCGATCTCCGGGACACCAAGGCCATACTGGACTCCGCCGACCTCCGCGACACTCTCGACCTGAGCCGGCCGGTCGCGCTGACCCTCATCGCGATCCTGCAGTTCTTCGTCGACGAGGACGAGGCCCTCGCGATCGTACGGTCCCTGGTGGCGCCGCTGGCGCCGGGCAGCGTGCTGGCCCTGTCGGTGGTGCCCACGGCGGAGGAGGAGAGCCCGCTGGCCGTCGGCGTGCAGGAGTACCGCTCGCAGGGCATCCCGATGAAGATGCGCACCACGGCCGAGACCGAGCGCTTCTTCGAGGGCCTGGACCTGATCGAGCCGGGGGTCGTCAAGGTCACCGAGTGGCACCCCGCCGGGCCGGTCGACCTGGACGACCCGGTTCCCCACATGCTGGGCGGCGTCGCCGTCAAACGCTGACCCTCCTTTCTGAAAGATTCACGGCTTTCGTTGACGCGGTGCGGTGAGGTGTGTGCTATGGGAGCGCTCCCACAACGAAAGGACGCTCCGTGCGCACTGCCCCCGCACTGCTCTCGGTCGCGCTCGCCGCCGCCCTCGGCGGCAGCGTGCTCGCGGCACGGCCGGCCCAGGCCGCCACCGGTCCCGCACTGTCCGTCGACACCACCGCCGCCCGGCACGCGATCAGCCCGTACGTCTACGGGATGAACTTCGCCGACGAGGCCCTCGCCCGTGACCTGCGCCTGCCGGTACGGCGCTGGGGCGGCAACGCGACCTCGCGGTACAACTTCCGCAACGACACCACCAACCGCGCGGCCGACTGGTACTTCGAGAACATCCCCAACGACAACCCCGACCCGTCCACGCTGCCGGACGGCTCGGAGACCGACCGCTTCGTCGATCAGGACCAGGCCACCGGCACGAAGACCATCCTCACCCTGCCGATGATCGGCTGGGTGGCGAAGGACCGGGTGAAGGCCTGCGGTTTCAGTGTGGCCAAGTACGGTCCGCAGCAGCAGACCGACCAGTGGGCCCCGGACTGCGGCAACGGCGTCAAACCGGACGGCACCAAGGTCACCGGCAACGACCCGACCGACACCAGCGTCGAGGTCGGCCCGCAGTACGCGAAGGACTGGATCGCCCACCTCAAGGGCCGCTACGGCGGCGCGGCCGACGGCGGAGTGCGGTTCTACGACCTGGACAACGAGCCGGACATCTGGCACAGCACCCAGCGGGACGTACGCCCCACCGGTCTCGGTTACGACGAGCTCCGCGACCGTACGTACCAGTGGGCGGCGGCGGTGAAGGCCGCCGACCCGGACGCCAAGACGCTGGGACCGGTCGGCTGGGGCCTGAACTCGATCTTCTACTCCGGCCTCGACCAGGACGAGTGCAACCGCACCGGCTGCTGGTCGAACCCGCCGGACAAGGCGGCGCACGGCGGTGAGGACCTCGGGCCGTGGTACCTCGATCAGATGCGCGCGTACGAGCAGGCGCACGGCACCCGCATCCTGGACTACTTCGACATCCACCTGTATCCGCAGCAGTCCGGGGTCTCCGGCAGCGAGCCGGGCGACGCGGCCACCCAGGCGCTGCGCCTGCGGTCCACCCGCCAGCTCTGGGACCCCACGTACGTGGACGAGAGCTGGATCAACCAGCCGGTGCAGATGATCCCCCGGATGCGCGCGCTGGTCGACCAGCACTACCCCGGCACGAAGACCGCGATGACCGAGTACAGCTGGGGCGCCTTCGGCGACATCAACGGGGCACTCGCCGAGGCGGACGTCCTCGGGATCTTCGGCCGTGAGGGCTTGGACATGGCCGACCTGTGGACCGCCCCCACGAGCGACCAGCCGGTCGCCGACGCGTTCCGGATCTACCGGAACTACGACGGCAAGGGCGGGGCGTTCGGCGATACCTCGGTCAAGGCGACCAGCGAGGACCAGGGCAAGCTCGCGATCTACGCCGCCGAGCGGTCCGGCGACAAGGCCCTCACGATGGTCGTCGTAAACAAGACCGGCGACGACCTGACCAGCCCGGTCGCGCTCACCGGAGCCTCCGCCGGCACCGCCCAGGTCTACCGGTACAGCTCCGCCGACTTGACCGGCGTCGTACGGCAGGCCGACCAGCCTGTCACCGCGACGGGCTTCAACGCCACCTTCCCGGCCAACTCCATCACCATGGTGGTGCTGCCGAGCGGCGGCCAGAGCGACACGCAGCCGCCGACCACGCCGGGTGCGCCCGCGGCGGGGACGGTCACGAGCGACAGCGTCGGCCTGAGCTGGACGGCGTCGACCGACGACACCGGGGTGGCCGGCTACGACGTCCTGCGGGTGGCCGGCGGGACGACGACGAAGGTGGGCGACGCCACCGGCACCTCGTACACGGTGACGGGCCTGACCCCGGACACGTCCTACACCTTCGCGGTCCGGGCCCGGGACAAGGCCGGCAACCTCTCACCGGTCTCACCGTCGGTGACCGTACGGACGGCGGCCACGTCTTCGGGGACCTGCAAGGTGGCGTACACGATCTCCAGCAGCTGGCCGGGCGGCTTCACCGCCGGTGTCACCGTCACCAACACCGGAACGACGGCGATCGACGGGTGGAAGCTGGCGTTCGACTTCCCCGACGCCGGTCAGCGGGTCACGCAGGGCTGGTCCGCCACCTGGCAGCAGACCGGTAAGAGCGTGACCGCGACCGGCCTGAGCTGGAACGGCCACCTGAGTCCCGGCGCGTCCACGACCGTCGGGTTCAACGGCGCCTGGACCGGCCAGAACCCGGTGCCGACGGCGTTCACCCTGAACGGGCAGAAGTGCGGTAGCTGACCGAAGTGTCGGAGGCCCGCCACCGCGCGGGCCTCCGGCTCAGGTCGCGCCGTCGCCGGCCTTGGTTCGGGTCTGGCGGGGTGTGAGTCCGCGGCTCAGGTCTCGTCGTCGGCCGCGCGGGCGGCCGGGGCGGCCTCGTCGTCCGTTGCCGGGACCGCCGGCGGGACGGTCCCCGCCCACTCGGCCCAGTCAGCGAGGGCCTGGTAGATCCGGGTCGCCGCCTCCACGGCCACGCGCATGGACCGGGTCTGGTCGCTCGTCCCGAAGTCACCGCGGTCCTTGGCCGCCGCGTATCCGCGCGCGACCTCGGCGATCTCGGCGAAGAACTCCTGCTCGCGGCGCAGGTGCGCCTGGAGATCGTCGGGCTCCATGAGCCAGAAGAAGAACGACCGGAGGACGGACTCGATGCGGAGGGTGTGGTCGACCTTCTCCTCGGTCAGCCAGCGGCGTATCTCGGCCAGCCCGGTCTCGGTGATCCGGTACGCCTTCCGGCCGCGCGGACCGTGGCTGTCCACCTCGATCATTCCGGCGTCGGAGAGCCGGGACAGCTCCGCGTAGATCTTCGGGTGCTGGGCCGGCCACACCGGACCGAGGTGCTCCTCGAAGCGCCGGGCCAGGTCGTAGCCGCTGGCCGGTCCTTCGGCGAGCAGCCCGAGCAGACCATGCCGCAGCGACACTGCCTCACCGTCCTCACTCCAGATTCGGACGACCATCTTGACATGTCCTCCTGGGACGGCTGATGATCGTCATGTCCCAAAGTACATGTCCCAAAGTACATGTGAGGTCGAACATGAGTCAGGCAGCGCAGCGGAACGAGCGCGCGGTCTTCGTCACCGGAGCCGCCGGAGGCATCGGCACCGCGACGGTCCGCGCCCTGGCCGAGCGGGGGTACCGCGTCTACGCCGGAGTGCGCCGCGACGTCCCCCACCTGCGAGAACTGCGGGGAGTGGAACAGATCCAGGCCGACGTCACCGACCCGGACAGCGTCGCCGAGGCCGCCGCGGAGGTCGCGCGCCTCCAGGACGGCCAGGGCCTGCACGCCGTAGTCAACAACGCGGGGGTCATCATTCAGGGCCCCCTGGAACTCGTGCCCGCCGACGAGCTGCGCCGCCAGTTCGCCATCAACGTCTTCGGGCCCGCCGAGGTCGTACGGGCGTTCGCGCCGCTGCTCCGGAAGGGCCACGGCCGCCTGATCAACATCAGCGCCCCGACGGGCAGGCTCGCGGCGCCGTTCGCCGCTCCGATCTCGGCGAGCAAGGCCGCGCTCGACTCGCTGTCCGACGCCCTCCGCATCGAGCTCGGAGCACAGGGCATCGCCGTCGTCACCGTCATCCCGGGGGCCGTCGAGACGCCGATCTTCGCGAAGGCCGATCAGGCGGCCGAGGCCGCTCTCGCGGACGCCGACCCCGCGCGCCTGGCGCTCTACCGGCCGCAATTGGCGGCCGTGTCCGCCGCCCTCGCGAAGATGCGGCAGTCCAAGCCCGAGACGGTCGCCGCCACGATCGTCAAGGCGATCGAAGCGTCCCGGCCGAAGACGCGGTACCTGGCCAACTCCGACGTCCGGCCGATGCTGCTCCTCGCACGGTTGCCCGTCCGGCTCCGGGATCGGCTGGTCGTACGGGTCCTCGGCCTGGCCAAGGCGGCCTGAACTCATCTGGATCACGAGGGGGAAGAGATGACGAACAACGAGATCGCCCTGGTCACCGGGGCCACCGCCGGGCTCGGCCAGGCCGTCGCCAAGGCCCTGGCGGAGCACGGGACGCACGTCCTGGTGCACGGCAGGGACGCCGACCGGGCCGCCGCCGTCGCCGACCGGATCGAGAAGGCCGGCGGCACCGCCGAGATCTACCTCGCCGACCTCGCCTCGCTCGCGCAGACCCGCGAGCTGGCCGACCGGGTGCGCGCCGATCACGGCAGGCTCCGGCTGCTGGTCAACAACGCGGGGGTCGGCGCAGGCCGCCCGCCGTACCGCAGACGGCGGCTGAGCGAGGACGGCCACGAGCTGCGGTTCGCCGTGAACTACCTGGCTCCGGTGCTGCTGGCCCGGCGGCTGACACCGGCCCTGCGCGACGGGGCTCCCGCGCGGATCGTGAACGTCGGCTCGGTCGGGCAGGCCCCGGTCGACCTCGCCGACCTGCGGATGGACGCCCACTACACCGGCGCCCAGGCGTACTACCGCAGCAAGTTCGCGCTCGCCGCGTTCACCTTCGACCTGGCGGAGGAACTGGCGGACACCGGTGTCACCGTCAACTGCCTGCACCCCGCGACGTTCATGAACACCCACATGGTCCGCGAGGCGATGATGCCGCCCATGTCCACGGTCGGCGCGGGGGCGAAGGCGGTGCTGAACCTCGCGGTCGGACCGACCGGCGGCGCGACCACGGGCCGGTACTTCGACGGCGCTAAGGAGGCGAGGGCGCACGCGGGCACCTACGACCCGGCGGTCCGCGCCCGGCTGCGCGCCGTCACCGCCGAGCTGCTGGCGCCCTTCCTCGGCGAGGGCGCCCGGCGCGCCGTACGGTAGCCGTCTCAGTGGCCGATGGCACCGTCGATGCGCTCGCGGAGCAGGTCGGCGTGGCCGTTGTGCCGGGCATACTCCTGGATCATCAGCGCGTACACCCAGCGCAGGGTCATCTCCACGCCGCGGCGCGGGTCGAGAAACGTCTCGTCGAGCGAGCGCCCCGCCGTCATCTCCCGGACGAGCTCGATCTCGCGGGCGTACGCGGCCAGGTCGGCCTCCGCGTCGGCTTCGGTGACGTCGAACTCGGCGTTCAGGTCCTCGTCGGTGCAGTACAGGTAGCCGGGCCGCTCCCCGGCGAACCGGTACCGGAACCAGTCGCGCTCCACCTCGGCCATGTGGCGGACCAGGCCGAGCAGCGACAGGCCGGACGGCTCGACACTGCGCCGCTTGAGCTGCTCGGCGGTCAGCCCGCCGCACTTCCACAGCAGCGTCCGCCGATGGTGGTCCAGCCATGCCTCGGCACTCGCGCGCTCGTCCGCCGTCACCGCCAGAACGGGAACGGAATCGCGCGCGATCTCCGGCGCCTTCCAAGTCATGGGCTTACGCGAGGCCATGCGATGACCTCGACGCAGTTGGAATCTCCGGTGCCGCTGTAGGTTGCCTTGCGCCACCGAAGCTGCACCTCGACGCAGTTCGAGTCCCCGTCAGCGCTGTAGCTGCTCTTCCGCCATCCACGCATTTTGTTATGCCTCCTCCGCATATGCCTCGATCATCTCCGCGGACATGTCGGGTGGCAACGCCAGGGCAGCGAGTTGCTGAAATGCCCGGTGCGCCCGAAGCACCTCTCCCGGAGTGTCGATTAGCTGACCGCGTGACCAGCCGTCGGAGTACGCGACGTCAGGCGCATCAGGGAAACGCATGACGCTGATCGGCCCACCGATCGCTTCGTGCAGGCAGGCAGAGAAGGGAAGGATCTGGATGGTGATGTTTCGGCGAGGAACAGCCAGCCTCTGTAGTTGCTCGCGCAAGGCCGCCGGATCACCGATCCGGCGGCATAGGACCGCTTCGTCGATGATCGCGTGGAGTAGAGGTGGAGGTTCTTGATCGAGAATCCGCTGACGTCGCATCCGAAGTTGGACCAGCTCTTCGACCTCTTCTGGGGATAGATGCCGACGGGCTCGATGCACTAAGCGGGCATACTCCTCTGTCTGAAGTAGCCCTGGTACCAGTCTCATGTCGTATTCGTAGATCGTGTCCGCGCGCTGCTCGAGTTCGATGCGGTCGCCGAAGGGGCTGCTGTCGTCTTGGGCCTTCTTGGAGAGTTCGGTCATGACGCCGGGGAGGTTGAAGAGGGCGTCGGCGTGTTCGCCGAGGCCGGGTGGGGGTTTGCGGCGGCCTTGCTCGACGGAGGCGACCGTCCAGACGGACCAGGGGACGCGCTCGGCGAGTTGTTCGCGGGGCCAGCCCATGCGTTCGCGGTGGCGTCGTAGTTCGGTGCCGAAGTAGGAGACGAAGCCGGAGGGGTTCGTCATGGGTACGGCCTCCTTGTACGCGTGGGGGGAGAGCTGAGGGGTACGAGCTGGAACCATTCCGCAGCGTAATCACTCGGTGACACGATCGTCAGGCGGATGGAAAATCCCGATCACAGGAGGTCACCGTGCAGATGAAGATTGAGGGCGTGTACGTCTCAACGTGCGCCCATGTTCCCGAGAACACGGCACTGCGGGTCGTCCGGCACGCGGACGAGGAGATCACTTCCGTGCGGTTCGGCGAGGACGAACTGCTCGTCGTCGAACTCGACGACGCCATGGTCCCGACCCTCATCGAGGCCATCCAAGGAGCCCATCAGCCCAAGGCCGACACGGTCTGATCCAGGGTCTGGAGCCGGGGCGTACGCGCCCCGGCTCTGCAGGGCTTTGAGCACACCTGCCGTGAGAGGTCAGCGGGGGAGGGCGAAGCGGCCGTCGTCCAGGGGGTCGATGAGGCCGTCCTCGATGAGCGACGCGAGGGCGCGCTCACGCTGCCGTACGTCGTCCCAAGCATCATCGAGTGCCGCCCGCTCCACGGGGCCGCTGGCGTGCCGCAGAACGGCGAGGAGACGGCCCCGGCACTGGCGGTCCGTCCCGGCGTACGTCTGGCCCTTCCGGGCGGGGCCGTCGTACGGGGGCTTGCCCGCCAGCCGCCACGCGCAGGAGGCGATCACCGGGCAGTCGGCGCAGCGCGGAGTCCGGGCGGTGCACACGAGCGCCCCCAGCTCCATCACCGCCACGCCCCAGGTCGCGGCCGTCTCCGCGTCCGGCGGCAGCAGCGACTCGGCGAGGCGGACCTCGGCGGCCGTCTGGGTCTTCGGCGGGTACTCGACGCCGGTGACCATCCGGGCCAGCACCCGGCGCACGTTGGTGTCCAGCACCGCGTGCCGCTGCCGGTAGGCGAAGCTCGCCACCGCCGCGGCGGTGTACGCGCCGACACCCGGCAGCGCGCGCAGGTCGTCGTACGCGGACGGCACCTGCCCGTCGTGCCGTTCGACGATCGCGCGGGCGCTCGCGTGGAGGTTCAGCGCGCGCCGCGGATAGCCGAGCCGTCCCCAGGCGCGGACGGCCTCGCCCGGCGGCTCCGCGGCCAGTGTGGCGGGCGTGGGCCAGCGGGTCAGCCACGCCTCGTACGCGGGCAGGACCCGGGAGACCGGCGTCTGCTGCAGCATGATCTCGCTGACCAGGACCGCCCAGGGGGAGGCGTCCGGCCGCCGCCAGGGCAGATCCCGCGCGTGCTCGGCGTACCAGCTGAGAATGGGTTCGGCGTAGGTAGGTCGGTGCATGGTGAGTTCGATCCTGACACGGCGGGTCGCGATAGCACGCACTGATCGAAAAAGGATACTGAGCGTATGGACTCCGATACGCAGGGAGACCTGGGGGAGGCGGACGCCTACTGGCGCCGCCGGGTCTACGTCCTGGCCGGGGGGATCACCGCCATCGGCCTGATGGCGTGGGCCTGCTCAGGTCCCGATCACAAGAAGTCGACGGCCCAGGCGCGCAACGCCGCGGCGCCGGTGACGTCGCTGCCGGTCACCGCCACACCGGTGGTGACGCCGACCGCTCCGACGGCCGCTCCGACGGCCACGGTGACGGTCACCGTGACGCCGGGCGTGCCCGCCGCGAAGCCGCGCGGCGGGGATCCCTGTGACGACGCGGACGTGGTCGTCGGGCTCACCCCGAGCAAGGACGTCTACCAGGATCGGGAGCACCCGAGGTTCCGGATCAGCGTGGTGAACACCGGCCGCCGGGCCTGCACGTTCGACGTGGGCGGGAAGGCACTGCGGCTGCGGATCACCTCCGGCTCGGACTCGATCTGGTCGTCCGACCGGTGCGCCGCCGGCCCCGCATCCGATCTTCAACTCCTCCGGCGCGGGGTGCCGTACATCGCGGACGTCGACTGGGACCGCACACGCTGCGGCGGCGACTCCCGCGCCAGGCCGGGGACGTACGTCGTCACCGCCAAGAGCGGCGGCATCCGGCCGCAGAGCCAGGTCTTCCGCCTGCGCTAGTGCGCGCCGGTGCCGGCCCATCACCGGGATGCCTGCTTCGCCGTTGCTGTGGCCGTGCTTCGTCCCGGTCGCGCGTTTTGTCCCGTCAACGCCAGCGGCAAGGCTCCGTGCCGCCTGCGGTGGCTCGAGCGGCTCGGCCGCCGATGACACACGGGCACCGGCCGCCACGGAGACCACGCTGATCACTGCCGGGTAGCGGAGGGTTCGTCACCCTGATCGGCCGAGCCGGCAACCGGGGCGGCTCCGCTCCGCCGCCCAACGCGTGCCGAATGCTCGGCGACCACGGCCCCAGGCGGCGGCAAAGCCCCCATATCGGCGCTGCGGGCGAGACCTTCCCCGAGCATTCTGTACGACCCGCGTGTGGCAGTGGCGTGACGATCGTGCCGCGGCACAGTAACCGCTGAGGCCCGACAACCGTGGGCGACAACGAAAACCATCCTCCGTGTGCCAGAGCGCGCGGACCGAATGACAACGGAGATTCCTCATGCACGCGATCATCATCGCTGTCGTCTGCTTCGCCTGCATCGCCGTCCTCGTCGGCGCTCTCCTGCACCGCGACAACGGCATCGTCGTCGCCGGCGTCGGCGCCGGCATCAGCTTCGTCTTCGGTATCACCGGCGCCGTCCTCGGCGGATGCTGCGGCGTTTTCGTCGGCGTCTTCCTGACCCTCGTCTTGATCCGGGTCATGATCGGCGTCCGGCGGCGCGTCCTGAAGCGCCGATGACGGCGGGGCTCACTCGGTGAACCGGCTCGGCGGCCGGTTCCGCCCGCAAACGTCTGGTCCTGGGGCCTCGGCCACGGGAGCAGGTTCCCTCGACTCCCACTGAAGCTCGCGTACCGCGGGCAACGATCAAAAATCCATCGTCCGAGCACCAGAGCGCGCGGGCCGAATGACAACGGAGACCTCATGCCCATCGCCACGATCATCGTCGGTATCACCGTCCTCGTCGCCCTCGCCGCCCTCGTCGGCGGCTGCCTCGACGAGGTCGAGAACATCAACGGCACCGCCTGCTGCTTCGTCAGCTTCGTCGGCGGCCTCATCGGTGGCGGCTTCGGCGGCTGCTACGTCAACACCGCCGTCGGCGTCGTCGGTGCCATCATCGGCTTCGTCTCGGGCATCTTCCTCGTCCGGCACTTCTGCCAGCCCCGATGACGGCGACGTTCACTCGGCGGACCGGCCTGCCGGCCGGTCCCACTCGCAAGTGTCTGGTCCTGCGCCCCTCGGCTGCGGGACCAGTTCTTTTTTCGGGCCCGTATCGCGCATCCGCCGCGCCGAACAGTCCTGATGGATCGGCATTCTTGTCGCCAGGACGGGTAGGGGCGGGCCACAGTGATCCACGGCGGAAGGGAGTCGACATGAGCGCCCAGGACAAGGCTGCCAATACCGGAGACAAGATCAAGGGCAAGGCGAAGGAAACGGTCGGCAAGGTCACCGGAAACGAGCGGTTGGAGGCCGAGGGCAAGGCCGACCAGGTCAAGGGTGACGCGAAGCAGGCGGGGGAGAAGGTCAAGGACGTCTTCAAGGACTGATCCCGGCGATCCTCTCTCACGCGCAGGGCCGCAGCCAGGAGGGTTGCGGCCTTACGCGTGGGTTCGCCGACGGCGCTCCACGCGGAGCGGCCGGTCTCGCCCGCGCCGGCCGCCGGGCGGCCCGGCCGCGTCAGACGTAGCGTTCGAGGATCGAGGACTCGGCCAGGCGGGACAGGCCCTCTCGGACGCTGCGGGCGCGGGACTCGCCGACCCCGCCGACCGACTGCAGGTCGTCGATGCTGGCGGCGAGGAGCTTCTGCAGGCCGCCGAAGTGCTCGACGAGGCGCTCCATCAGCAGGGCGGGCAGGCGGGGGACCTTGGCGAGCAGCCGGTAGCCCTTCGGGCTGACCGGCGTGTCCAGCGGGTCGTTGCCGCCGAAGTCGAGGACGTCCGCCACGGTGGCCAGGTCGAGGAGCTCGGAGGCCGACAGCTGGTTCAGCGCGGCGAGGACCTCGTCGACCGAGCGGGTGTGGTCCTCCGGCTGGTAGTCGCGGACGATCAGCTCGCGGTCGATGTCGACGCCGGAGACCAGCTCGTCGAGCTGCAGGGACAGCAGCCGTCCGTCGGTGCCGAGCTCGACGACGTAGCCGTTGATCTCGTCGGCGATGCGGCGCACCATCTCCAGGCGCTGCACGACCGCGCTGACGTCGCGCGCGGTGACGAGATCCTCGATCTCCAGCGCCGACAGCGTGCCGGAGACCTCGTCGAGCCGCAGCTTGTAGCGCTCGAGGGTGGCGAGGGCCTGGTTGGCGCGGGACAGGATGGCCGCCGAGTCCTCCAGGACGTAGCGCTGGCCGTCGAGGTAGAGGGCGATGATCCGCATCGACTGGCTGACCGACAGCACCGGGTAGCCGGTCTGGCGGGCGACCCGCTCGGCCGTGCGGTGCCGGGTGCCGGACTCCTCGGTCGGGATCGTCGGATCCGGCATCAGGTGCACGCCGGCGCGCACGATGCGGGTGCAGTGGGCGTCGATGACGATCGCGCCGTCCATCTTGGCCAACTCGCGCAGCCGGGTGGAGGAGAACTCGACGTCGAGCTCGAAACCACCCGTGCACAGGCCGGCGACGACGCGGTCGTAGCCCATCACGATCAACGCACCGGTGTGGCCCCGAAGAATGCGTTCCAGCCCGTCGCGGAGCTGCGTCCCAGGAGCGATCGCGGCAAGCGTTGCGCGGCGTCGCTCGTCTCTGCCCTTGTCTTGTGCTGGCACGTGACCCCCGGAGGTCTCTGAACGGCGGTCAGTTTATCGGTGAACGCGGAAAGCCGACCCGCTCCCCTCGTCCGACGGCGGTCCCGCGGCGGTCACGCGTCCGCTCCCGCCGTCGCGAACGCGAGGCCGATCGCCGTCCACACGTCATCCACTTCTGTCACTTGCATACCCTCATCCGTCACGATCGTGCCACCGGCGCGGCCGGATGTCGGATCGAGTGACCCGCCGGGCACGATGGCGCGCCGGTAGCCGAGCCGGGCGGCCTCGGAGAGCCGCCGCTTGGCCGCCTGCACGCCGCGCACCTCACCGGCCAGCCCGACCTCGCCGAAGGCGACCAGGTCGGAAGGCAGGGTGGCGTCGTTGGCCGCGCCCGCGACGGCGAGCGCCACGGCCAGGTCGACGGACGGCTCGCTGAGCCGCACGCCGCCGACCGTCGCGGCGTACACGTCGCGGTCGTGCAGCTTGATGCGGCAGCGGCGCTGCAGCACCGCGAGCATCATCGCGATCCGCGCGGAGTCCAGCCCGGACGTCATGCGGCGCGGGTTGGCCAGCGGCGAGGGGGCGACGAGCGACTGCACCTCCGCGACCAGCGGCCGCCGGCCCTCCAGCGTCACCGTCACGCAGGTGCCCGGCGCGGGCTTCTCCTGGCGGGTCAGGAACAGGCCGCTGGGATCGGCCAGCCCGATGATGCCCATCTCCGACAGGTCGAAGCAACCCAGCTCGTCGGTGGGGCCGTAGCGGTTCTTCACCGCGCGGATCATGCGGAGCCGGCTGTGCCGGTCGCCCTCGAAGTAGAGCACCACGTCCACGAGGTGCTCCAGGACGCGCGGACCGGCGATCGAGCCGTCCTTGGTCACGTGGCCGACGACGACCGTGGTGATGCCGCGCTCCTTGGCGACCCGGATCAGGTTGGCCGCCACCTCCCGGACCTGGCTCACCCCGCCGGCGGCGCCGTCCACCTCGGCGGAGCCGATCGTCTGGATCGAGTCGACCACCAGCAGCTCCGGGGCGACGGCGTCGACCTGGCCGAGAACGGCCGCCAGGTCGGTCTCGGAGGCGAGGTAGAGCCGGTCGGCGATCGCGCCGATCCGGTCGGCCCGCAGCCGCACCTGCTCCGCCGACTCCTCACCGGTCACGTACAGCGCGGTGCCGCGGTCGGCGTGCAGCGCCGCGACCTCGAGCAGCAGGGTCGACTTGCCGATGCCGGGCTCGCCGGCCAGCAGCAGCACCGCACCCGGCACCAAGCCGCCGCCGAGCACGCGGTCGAGCTCGTCCAGCCCCGTGGCGGTGGTCTGCGCGGCCTGCACGTCGACCTCGCCGATCGGCCGGGCCGGCGCGCTGACCGGCCCGGGCGTGACGACCCGCGCCGGTTTCGCCGCGCCCGCCACGTCGACGGTGCCCCACGCCTGGCACTCGCCACAGCGCCCGACCCACTTGGAGGTCTGCCAACCGCACTCGGCGCAGCGGTACGCCTGCTTCACGCTCTTCGCCATGCCCGCGACTGTACGGCCCGCCGCCGACAAATGAGAGTGACCTCGGTGACAGTGGGTGACATAGTAGTCACTGGCCGACTCTGGACAGGTATGTTGACTGGGCCTGTCCGCCGGTCCTTACTGGCGGGCAGAGGGGCAGGGGGAGGGCGCGATGCGCAGGTGGCCGGCACTCATGGCGTTGGTTCCGACGCTCGTCGCCGGTGGCTCCGGGCGGGCGTGCTCCGCCACCGACGCCACCGGCGCCTCGGCGCGGGAGGCCGCCGCCGCCGGCCGCTACGTCGCGCTCGGCGACTCGTTCACGGCGGGGCCGTTGATCCCGCACCGGCACGGCACTCCGATCGCCTGCCTGCGCTCCGACCACAACTATCCGTCGCTGGTGGCGCGGATGCTGCAGCCCGCCTCGTTCACCGACGTGAGCTGCAGTGCCGCCACGACGGAGAACATGAGCCGGGCGCAGTCCGTCCTGTTCGGCAAGAACATCCCGCAGCTCGACGCGGTGACCCGCGACACCACCCTGGTGACGCTCGGCATCGGCGGCAACGACATCGGCTACAGCCGGATCGTGCTGACCTGCGCGACGCTCAGCCTCGCCAGTCCGCACGGCGCGCCCTGCACGCGCTACTACGGCTCGACCCTGGACCAGCGGATCTCCGCCACCGCGTCGAAGGTCGCCGCGGTCCTGCATGCCGTCCACGCCCGCGCGCCGCACGCCCGCGTCCTGGTCGTCGGCTATCCCCGGATGCTGCCCGCCCGTACGGGCTGCTGGCCGAACGTCCCCACCGCCTCCGGCGACATCCCGTTCCTCGACCGGTTCGAGCGGCATCTCAACACGATGCTCGCCGAGGAGGCCCGGCGCGGTGATGCGGGCTTCGTCGACGCGTACCGCACCGCCCAGCGCCACGACATGTGCTCCACGGACCGGTGGGTCGAGGGCATCCTGATCACCAACCCGGCCGCGCCCGTCCATCCGAACGCCAAGGGCATGCAGGCCGTCGCCGACCGCGTCCTCGCCGTGCTCGGCGCGTCCCGCGTGACCGGTGACTGATCCGGGTACGTGTCAGTAGCGCCGCCACCACAGGTTGACGGCGTAGTCGACCTCACAGCCCTCGACCTCGCTCAGGAACTCCGCGGCGAGCTCGGCCGGAAACTCGATCTTCAGTACGGCCTCGAGGTCCGCGCGGTCGTCGAAGCGCCAGCGAATGTCCAGCGGCGTACGGGAGAACCCATGCCGAGACCAGAACCGCTCGACGGTGACGGGGTCGTAGGACGGCAGCCAGCGCCGGAACCACGCCCCGAACGTCGACCGCGTGGCGTCGTTGTCGATGAGGAACGCCGCGCCCCCGCGTCGTACGACCCGGCTCAGCTCCGTGAGACCCGGTTCGCAGCCGGGCCCGAAGAAGTACGCCCAGCGGGCGTGGACCACGTCCACCGACGCGTCGGGTACCGGGAGCGCCTGGGCCGCGCCCACGCGCACGGCCACGTCAGGGATGTCCGCGACGCGGCGGCGGGCGAGACCGGCCAGGCCGGCGTGCGGTTCGACGCCGACGACCTTCGCGGCCGTCCGTGCGAACGCGGGCAGGTGGAACCCGGTGCCGCAGCCCACGTCGAGCACCACCGCGCCGTCCCACGGCCGGATCTCGCGCATGGCCTGCTCGATCCGGCCGTCCGGGTCGACCGCGCGGTTCTCCAGCTCGTAGACCTGCGGACTGTTCCAGATGTTGGGGCTGGCGATGGCTCCAGGGGCGATCACGCCTCCACGGTAGACGGCGCCGGCGGTGAGCGCGCCGCCACGGTGGGCGGCGCCCCGGAATACCACACCGTCACGGCCGGCGCCGGGACGGCTGGCCGGACCAGCCGATGGAACGCATAGGCTTGCCGATTGTGGAAGAAGTCCTCCAGGTCCCCGACGCGCCCATCGTTCTGTCCTCGGCGTCGGTCTACCCGGAGAAGACGCCGGCCGCGTTCGACCTCGCCGCGCGCCTCGGGTACGACGGCATCGAGATCATGGTCACCGCCGATCCGGCGAGCCAGGACATCGACGTGCTGCGCAGACTGTCCGACTATCACCAGATCCCGATCACGTCGATCCACGCGCCGTGCCTCCTGCTGACCCAGCGGGTCTGGGGGCGGGAGCCCTGGGGCAAGCTGATGCGCTCCAAGGACACCGCCGAGAAGCTCGGCGCCGACGTCGTCGTGGTCCATCCCCCCTTCCGCTGGCAGCGTGAGTACGCCCGTGAGTTCGAGCAGGGGCTCGCCCGCATGCAGGAGGAGACCGACGTCGTCTTCGCCGTGGAGAACATGTTCCCCGTACGGGCGCGCACGGCCGAGGTCGGGATGTACTCCCCGCATTGGAACCCCGTCGACCTGCCCTACCCCAGCGTGACGGTCGACCTGTCGCACGCCGCCGTGTCCGGTTCGGACCCGCTCGCGATGGCGGACGCCCTCGGTGACCGGCTCGCGCACATCCACCTCGCCGACGGCATCGGCATCGTCAACCGCGACGAGCACCTGGTCCCGGGCCGGGGCAACCAGCCGTGCGCGCAGATGCTCGAGCGGCTGGCCGCCCAGCGGTACACCGGCCAGATCGTCATCGAGATCAACACGCGCCGTGCCACCGACCGCGAACAGCGGGAGAGCGACCTCGCCGAGTCGCTGGCGTTCGCGCGCCTGCACCTGGCCGCGGCCGCCTCCGCCGGCCAGTGGCAGGTGAACTCCGAGGGCGAGGTCACGCCCTCGTGACCGCGTCGGCGGCCCCGTCGCCCGTACGGGCCGCGCTGGAGCCGTCCGGCCGTACCGGTGAGGAGGGGCGCCGCGGATGACGGCGCCGACGCGCCGCCCGGGACGCCGGCCCGGACCGTCCTCGTCGCGGGACGACATCCTGGCGGCCGCGCGCGTGCTGTTCGGCGAGCGTGGCTACGACAAGGCCTCGATCCGGGCCATCGCCCGCGAGGCGGGAGTGGACCCGGCGCTGGTCCACCACTTCTTCGGGGCCAAGGAGGAGCTCTTCGCGGCGGCGATGGAGTTCCCCGTGGACCCGGTGGTGTTCCTCGGGCAGGTGATGGCGGGTCCGCGGGCGCAGATCGGTGAGCGGATGGCGCGGACCTTCCTGCGGATCTGGTCGGATCCGCGGCTGCGCCCGCAGTTCGTCGGCATCTTCCGGTCGGCGGCCACCACGGAGCAGGGCGCGGCGCTCCTGCGGGACTTCATCACCCGGACGATCCTGACCCGCGTCGCCGACGCCCTGGACCTGCCGCCGCTGAACCTCGCGGCGGCCGCGGCCCAGATGATGGGCGTCGTGATGCTGAAGTACATCGTGCAGGTCGAGCCGATGGCGTCGGCGACCGAGGACGATCTCGTCGCGCTGCTCGCACCCACGCTCCAGCGTTATCTCGAAGGCTGACCTCCCGGTCTCTCCCCGGTGGAACACCTTGACACCCGTTCCGCACGAGTCTAATTTCAACGCATGATGAATTCCGTCATCGAGGCCCGGGACCTCCGGGTCGTGCGGGGCGGGCGTCCGGTCCTGCACGACCTGACCTTCGACGTGCCGCGCGGTTCCGTCGTCGGCCTGCTCGGGCCGAGCGGCTGCGGAAAGACGACGCTCATGCGGGCCGTCGTCGGCGTGCAGATCGTCCAGGGCGGCACCGTCACCGTGCTCGGCCGCCCGGCCGGCCACCGCGAGCTGCGCCACCGCGTCGGCTACGCCACCCAGCGGCCGGCCGTCTACGCCGACCTCACCGTGCGGGAGAACCTGCGCTACTTCGCCGCCGTGCTCGGTGCCCCGAAGGGCGACGTCGACCGGGTCACCGACGAGGTCGGCCTCGGCGGCGCCCGCGACCAGCTCGTCGGCGCCCTGTCCGGCGGCCAGCTGAACCGGGTGAGCCTCGCCGTCGCGCTGCTCGGCCGGCCGGAGCTGCTCGTCCTGGACGAGCCGACGGTCGGGCTGGACCCGGTGCTGCGCGGCGAGCTGTGGGAGCTGTTCCACGAGCTGGCCGGTCGCGGGACGACCCTGCTCGTCTCCAGCCACGTCATGGACGAGGCCGCCCGGTGCGAGCGGCTGCTGCTCATGCGGGAGGGCCGGATCATCGCCGACGACACGCCCGGCGCGCTGCGCGACCAGACCGGCACCGACGACCTGGAGCAGGCGTTCCTCAAGATCATCGAGCGGAGAGAGAAGGTGGGGCGGCGGTGAGCGTCACTGTCACCCTCGCGACGGCCCGGCGGATCCTGAGCCAGCTCCGGCACGACCACCGCACGCTGGCGCTGATCGTGGTCGTCCCCAGCCTGCTGATGGTCCTGCTCCGGTACGTCATGAACCGGCCCGAGGCGTTCGACCGGTTCGGGCCGATGCTGCTCGGCGTCTTCCCGCTGGTCGTGATGTTCATCGTGACCAGCGTCGCCACGCTGCGGGAGCGGACGAGCGGCACGCTGGAGCGGCTGATGACGATGCCGCTCGGCAAGCTCGACCTGCTGCTGGGCTACGCCCTGGCGTTCGGCGTCACCGCGCTCGTCCAGGTCGCGGTCGTCGCCACCATCTCCCTCACCTGGCTCGGCCTGGACCTGCGGGGGTCGGTGTGGACGCTCGTGGTCCTGACCCTCCTCGCGGCCCTGCTCGGCGTCGCGCTCGGGCTGTTCACCAGCGCCTTCGCCCGTACGGAGTTCCAGGCGGTGCAGTTCATGCCGGCGTTCATCCTGCCGCAGGTGCTGCTGGCCGGGCTGTTCGTGCCGCGCGACCAGATGTCCACGGTCCTGCGGTGGATCGCCGACGTGCTGCCGCTGTCGTATCTCGTCGAGGCGATGCGGGAGCTGACCAGCCACTCCGGCCTGACCGGCACGCTCGGACGCGACATCGCGGTCATCGCCGGCTGCACGGTCCTCGCCCTCCTGCTGGGCGCCGCGACCCTCCGCCGCCGTACGCCCTGACGATCGCCCCGGCCCCTCACCCGCCGTCGTACGCCCGGCGGACCGTCCCGGCCCGGTCAACCCGAGGGAGATCCATCGTGACCGGCCTCGTCAAGGCTGGCATAGCCTGATGGGCGATCGGGACAGTGTGGTCCTCAGGGAGAGGGGGAACCTTGCTCCGCCAGGCTCTCTTGGCCGCCTCACGCAGCGGTGGCGTACGCCGGATCGTCGAGACCGCGCCGTACAGCAGGAACGTCGTTCGCAGGTTCGTCGCGGGGGAGACCGCCGCCGACGTCCTCACCACCACCGACCGGCTGATCTCCGATGGTCTGCTGGTCACCATCGACCATCTCGGTGAGGACACCGTCGAGGCCGTCCAGGCCAAGGCGATCACCGCCGAGTACGAACGGCTTCTGGAGCGGGTCGCCGAGGCGGGGTACGGTCCCCGCGCCGAGGTCTCGGTCAAGCTGACCGCGCTCGGCCAGTTGCTCGACGACGGCGAGCGCATGGCGCTGGAGAACGCCCGGCGCGTCTGCGCGGCCGCCCGGCAGGCGAACACCACCGTGACCCTCGACATGGAGGACCACACCAGGGTCGACTCGACGCTGCGCATCCTGAAGGAGCTGCGGCAGGACTTCCCCGACACCGGCGCGGTCATCCAGGCCTATCTCCGCCGCGCCGAGGAGTACTGCGCCGACCTCGCCTACGAAGGGTCGCGGGTACGCCTGTGCAAGGGCGCCTACAACGCCCCCGACTCGGTCGCGTTCACCGGCAAGGACGCCGTGGACAAGTCCTACGTGCGGTGCATGCGGGTCCTGATGGCCGGGCGCGGCTACCCGATGCTGGCCACCCACGACCCACGGCTCATCGAGATCGCCGGCGCGCTCGCCGTGCTGAACGAGCGGAGCCCGGACGGCTTCGAGTACCAGATGCTGTACGGCATCCGCCCGAACGAGCAGCGACGCCTGACCGAGCTCGGCGGCCAGGTGCGCGTCTACGTCCCCTACGGCCAGGAGTGGTACGGCTACCTCATGCGCCGGCTGGCCGAGCGCCCGGCCAACGTCGGCTTCTTCCTGCGGGCGCTGGTCTCCAGGTCCTGAGGCGGAGAGGGACGAACCGCCCCGGCCAGGGGTGGGATAACGCACACACGGGAGGTGCGGGCCGGGGCGGTTCGCGTACCCCGGGCCATGCAGCCCGGAGTGCCCATTAAGTACTTGTCCGAAGGGACGTTTCGGTTTCCGGGTGACCGCCGATTGTGACGGAGGTCACCCGGAGTCGAGATCAGCCTCCGGTGTAGGCGTGGACGATGGTCTGGTCGACCTTGCCGCCGCCGGAGTCGGTGGCCTGGACGCGCAGCGAGACGGCCTGGTCCTTCGCCGCCGTGGGCAGCTTGGCGGTGTACTTCCCGCCGCCCGCGGCGGTGACCGTTGCGGCCTGCCAGGTCTTCCCGTCGTCGAGGGAGGTCCACAGCTTCAGGCCGGTGGCCGTGGCGGCGGCCGCGCCCGCGACGCGAGCGACGGTGAAGGTCGCGGTGTCGCCGTTCGGGTGGTTGAGCACGTCCAGCGGCAGCGCGTAGTCCACCGTCAGCAGCGGCACCCGCTCCTCACCTGGCTTCGAGCGGAACGTCCACGTCGTCGAGGTCTTGGTCGACATCGGCAGCAGCTTCGACACGTCCACGTCGTAGCCGAGCCGGTAGGTGCCCGCCTTCGCCGGAACGCTGAAGTCGCCGTAGGAGTGCGTGCTCGTCCCGGCGAGCCTGTCGCCCACGTACAGCCGCATCGTGCGCGACGTGGAGCTCTCCCAGACGGGATCGCCCAGCAGGCAGTCGAAGGCATCCGGCAGGTCCTGCAGGTCGACCAGTTCGACGTGGATGTTCCCGCGGGCCCGGGTCGTCGGTCCCGGCTCGCAAAAGCTCGCCGACGGCACCGTCGCCGAGTACGGGCCCGGCCGGAACGGCTGGCGGAACCAGTCGTTCGTGTAGGTCCGCCCGGCCTCGAAGCGCCGCGCCGGCAACTGCGTCACCCAGCCGTACTGGGCGATGTCCGTGCGGAACGCCTCGTTGAGCCACTGAACGCCGGCGTCGCCGGACACATAGTCGGTCCGCGTCGAGCCCGCGGGCACCTGGCTGGACGCCTCGTTCACCAGGAAGCCGGCCGGAGAGACGCCGTACCGCTTCTCGGTGTCCGGGTTCGTGGTGTCGCCGGCCAGCGCGCCGAAGCGCTCGTCGATCCGCGCGAGGTCCTTCGGGGTGGCCGTGTAGTCCACCGTCGCGGGAACCTCGGAGCCGAGGCCGTGGAGGATGTCGTAGACCGTCTTCCCGCCGTCGGTCAGCCGGCCGTAGGCGTACGCGCGGAACGTGCCGGTCCGCGCGGGACCGATCGGCGTGCTGTACACGGCGCGGGAGCCGTCGAACGCGAGCACGCCGGTGCCCCAGACTCCGGCCCCGATGCCGCGTTCGGCCATGAGGCCCTGGACGGCGTTCGGGTCGGCCGTCGTGCCCGGCGCGGACAGCCGTACGGGCCGGGCCCGGGCGCCGTCGAGCGTCACGGTGGTGTCGCCCTGCACGGTGACGTCGGTGTCTCCGGCGAACGCGGACCGTGCCTTGCCCTCCGTGGTGTCGTCCACGCTGCCGAGCACGGAGTAGTGGCCGGCCGGCACGGTGATGTTCGTGACCCCGTCGGCCGGGATCTCCGCCCCGTTGTCGTACAGATCGGGGTTGTCGTTGTTCACCACTCCGACGTAGCCGCCGAGCGCCCCGTCGGGAGTGCCCGGGATCGGCGTGGCCTTCAGCGTCAGCGTGTGGGTCTCCGGCTCGGCGGTCGCGCCGACCGGGACGCGAAGGGCGACGCCGTCCGCCGTGGCGGTGACCGCGCCGCTGTAGTGGCCCGCCGTCGAGAGCCGGCCGGGGTCGAGCGTCAGCGTGACGGACGCCGACCCACCGGCCGGGACGCTCACCGCCGCGGGCAGGCCGAGCGCGGACACGCTCTCGCCCTGCGGGGTGGCGAGGTGACCGGCGAGCTTCAGCGTCACGGCGGCCGATCCGCTGTTCGTCCAGCTCAGCTGCTGGGTGAGGGCCTTGGTCGACCCGTGGGGGATCGATCCGAACGAGACGGCCGCCTGGTCGCCGAAGACGGTCGCAGCGGTCGCGGCGCCCACGTCCAGCCGCCCGGCGCCCGTCTCGTAGACCGTCCCCGACGCCTCGTGCGCCGTGGTCACCAACGCGGCCTTGAGCTGCGCCGGCGTCCAGGACGGATGCTTCTGCAGCAGGTCGGCCGCCGCGCCCGCGACGTGCGGGGTGGCCATGGACGTGCCGCTCGCGGAGGTGTACCGCGCGTCGATGACGTGCCCCATCGACGTTCCGGCGGCGCGGGCGGCGACGATGTCCACGCCCGGCGCGGAGATCTCCGGTTTCAGCAGCGCGCCGCCACGGCTGGAGAAGCCGGCGACCTTGTCGTTCCCGTCCACCGCGCCGACGGTGAGCGCCGACGGCGCGATACCGGGCGACTCGATGCTGTCGGGGAGCCCGTCGTTCCCGGCGGCGACGACGAACAGGGTGTTGTCCTTCGCCGTGAGCTCCTCGACGGCCTTGGCCGTCGGGTCGTTCGCCGGGTCGTCGGTCCAGCCGCCCAGGCTCATGCTGATGATCCGGGCCTTGGGCGCGGCCCACTCCATGCCGGCGATGATGTCGGAGTCGCGGCCGTAGCCGTCGTCGCCGAGGACCTTGCCGATGAGGAGGTCGGCGTCGGGGGCGACGCCCTTGCGCTCGCCGTGGGCGGCGGCGCCGGTCCCGGCGATCGTCGCCGCGACGTGCGTGCCGTGCCCGAACCGGTCGACGGTGTCGGCGCTCTCACTGAAGTTCTGCTGCTCGGCGATGCGTCCCTGGAGGTCCGGGTGGGTGGCGTCGACCCCGGTGTCGAGCACGGCGACCTTGACGCCCTTGCCGGTCGCGCCGGCCTTCCAGGCGGCGGGGGCGCCGATCTGGTCGAGGTTGTGGTCGAGCGCCTGGGCGTGGACCTTGCGGTCGAGCCAGATGTGCTGGACGTGCCCGGCCAGCGCACTGCGGGCCAGCGCGGGCCCCTTCGCCCTCGGCTGGCGGACGGCGGTGGCGCCGATGCTGCGGAGGGTCCGGCCGCCCGCGGCGAGTGCCTTCACGCCGCCGCCGCTCTTGACGATCAGCGGCAGGCCGGTGCTCGCGGCGTCGTCGTCCCCGTCGTTGATCAGGGTGGTGACGTCGAAGAGCGCCGGGTCGTAGACCTTCCCGAGCTTCCGGACGACGTCCTGGGGGATCACCCGGATGGTCCCGTCCGGCCGGATGTCCCGGACGAAGGGGATCTTCTTGCGGCCCGCTCCCGGTTCCACCGAGACGAGCGGCGGGCGGTTCGCGACGGTCTGCACGTGGACGACGTCCCCGGTGAGGAGCGTCACCGTCCACGACCTCCCGGAGGAGAGCTTGGTCGCCTTGGGCTTCGCGGCCTGCCGGGCACTGGCGGCGGGCGCGGCGGAGGCGGCGTGGGCGGTGGCCGGAACGCCGGCGGCCACCACTCCGGCGAGCGTGATCGCCACGCCCGCTCTGGGTCTTCTCATTCGGACTCTCGATCCTCATGGACAACACCTGTCACAAGGGATTCGTCGCACGGGCCCCGATCTTTCCGGCCGAATCGGATCTTCTCGGCGTCCGCAGGTCAGGGCGCCGGCCGTACGGGCGGCTCGGTACGCTTCTGGGAGACGGGAGGCTGGAGACGATGATCGCGATTCTCGGCGCCGGCAAGATGGGCGAGGCGCTGCTGTCCGGAGTCCTGCGGGCCGGGCGCAAGCCCTCGGAGCTGCTGGTCACGACGCGGCGCGAGGAGCGGGGTGCGCTGCTGCGCGAGCGGTACGGCGTGCAGGTCGCCACCAACGCCGAGGCCGCGGCGACCGCGGACACCCTCGTCTTGGCCGTCAAGCCGCAGGACATGGACACACTGCTGCGGGAGCTGCGGGACCACGTTCCGGCGGGCCGCCTCGTCATCTCGATGGCCGCCGGCATCCCGACCGCGTTCATCGAGGAGCGCCTGCCCGACGGCGTCGCGGTCGTCCGCGTCATGTCGAACACGCCCGTCCACGTCGACGAGGCGATGAGCGTGATCTCCGCGGGCACGCACGCCGGGGAGGAGCACCTGAAGCTGACCGAGGAGCTGATGAGCCCGGTCGGCAAGGTGCTGCGCATCCCCGAGTCGCTGCAGGACGCCGCCACCGCCCTGTCCGGCAGCGGCCCCGCGTACTTCTACTACCTCGTCGAGGCGATGGTCGACGCGGGCATCCTGCTCGGCATGCCGCGCGCGGCGGCGCTCGAGATGGTGATCCAGTCGGCGGTGGGCGCCGCGATCATGCTGCGCGACTCCGGCGACCACCCGGTCATGCTGCGCGAGGCGGTCACCTCGCCCGCCGGGACGACGATCTCGGCCATCCGCGAGCTGGAGCGCCACGGCGTGCGCGCCGCCGTGATCGAGGCCATCGAGGCCGCCCGCGACCGCGGCCGCGAACTCGGCGCGGGCTGACCACCGTTCCCCGGCCGATCACCAGGTAAGAGACGACCCCAGAGTTCGCGGCCCTTCAGTGGGACCAGGTCACCCCCCGCTGATCTGTGACCTGGTCTTTCTCTGCGCTCCACGATGCGGGAGCACGGGCTCGCCGAGGTCGCGCATCGGTGATTCGTCCGTCCGTGCCGCGGGCGGTGTGCCCTGCTCCCCGAATCATCATGAGATGTAGTCGCGTGAATGCACCGAGTGATGGTTATTCTATGTAGTCACAAAGGCACCATCGGCAACGGTCGTACGGGAGAGCCATGCACACCGACACCCCTCAGCCCATCCGCCGCACCGGCAACCTGTTCTGTCGCGTCCGAGGAGGCGTCGCGGGCGTCGCGGCGGCGGCCGGGGTACTGCTGCCGGTGGCCGGGACCGTTCCCGCCCACGCCCAGACCGGAAAGGTCTACACCGCACCGGGCGCGACCACCTTCACCGTGCCCACCGGGGTGTCCCAGATCAGGGTCGTCCTGACCGGGGCCGGGGGAGGCGGCAGCATGGGGACCGGCAACACCGTCTACCTGTCCGGCGGCAGTGGTGGGGGCGGGGGCGCCACCTCGTTCTGCACCCTGGCCGTCCAGCCCGGTGACACCATGACCATCACCGTCGGCGCCGGCGGTGCCGCACCGAACGGCGACGGCCTTGCCGGGACGGCCTCCTCCGTCGCCTACGCCAACGCGGGCGGCGCCAGCGCCGACGCCGGCGGCGGCGGCCATACCGGTCCCGGCGGCCACGAGGACGCCGGCGGTGCGGGAGGAATGAACGCCACCTGGTGCGCCGGCAGCGACGCCGGTCAGAACTTCGGCCAGGCCGGCACGGCGGGCGTCAAAGACGCGGGAGGCCCCGGAGGCGCGCCCGGTGCCGGGGTACCCAGTGCCTGCCCCGCCGGTACCGGCCGGGGCGGAAACGGCGCCGACTCGGCTCCTGCCCCCTACCGGCGCGGCTTCCCCGGCGCGAACGGCTGCGTCGTCCTCGTCTACTGACACCCGACGACAGCACGGACGCCTCCGGCCGGAGGCCGATGAGCAGGCGCGAGAGTTGCTGGCCCGCGTCGGCCGGCGGACAAGGGGGTCATCGTGGAGAGCGGAGCGTCGGCGGACCTGGCGAACGTTCGCTGAGCCACGCCGCACTTTCTCGGCCGGACGTTGAACCGAAGCGGCCTCGCGAACGGTGATGTAGGTATGGGCCTGATACTTCGCCTGCTCGTCGTCGCGGGGCTCGCGGTCGACGCGTACATCCACTTCCACCTGGCCGGGGACCTGGGGTCGGGCGGCGGCCTCACCGAGGGGACGCTGTTCTGGATCCAGGGAGCGCTGGCCGCGCTCGTCGCGGTCCTCGTGCTCATCCGCGCGACCCGCCTGACCTACGGGATCGCCTTCGTCGTCGCGGCCAGCGCGCTCGGCGCCGTCCTGCTCTATCGCTATGTCGACATCGGGCCGCTGGGCCCGATGCCGAACATGTACGAGCCGGTCTGGTACGCCGAGAAGGTCATCACGACCGTCGCCGAGGCCGTGGCCGCGGTCGCCGCCGCTCTCGGCCTCTGGCAAGCGTCGCCACGAGTGCGAACGAGCGGGTGAGGGGCCCGGCGAGGCCTCTCCCGCAGCTGGTGATCGCTGCGCATAGACGACAGCGATCACCAGGGATTCCACGCCGTGTCCCTTTCGCTCACACTGCGTTGAGCTAACGGGTGGGCCGACGCTGGGTAAATAGGCGGCAGACCTTAGCGGGTGATGCGGCGGCCGCGGGCGATTTCGGCGGTCTCGATCTCCCGCCGGGCGCGCAGTAGCAGCGCCACCCATGACCGGTACGGCCGCCAGGCCTCGGCGATCGCCGCGAGGCGCGCCGGGCTGGGGTCGTGCAGGCCGTACTCGTGGGCCATCTCGTCGTGCAGCCGCCGCTCGGAGGCGGGGAAGACGTCGGGGTGGCCCGCGCCCCGGATGAGGATCAGCTCGGCGGAGAACAGCCCGATGCCGGGGATCCGCTGCAGCTCGACGAGGGCCTGCGCGGTCTCGATCGCCCGCAGCCGGTCGGCGTCCAGGTCGCCGTCGAGGGCGGCGCGGGCGATGCCGTGCAGGCGCTCGATCTTGACCGGCGGCAGCCCCGGCACGTCGGTGACGGCGAGCAGCCGCTCCGGTCCCGGGAAGCTCGCGACCCCGCCGACGACGTCGCCGAGACGCTCGGCCATGCGCTGCTTGATGGCGGCGGCCTGGGCGATCCGGATGCGGTGCCCGATCACGGTCCAGCAGGCCGCCTCGTACGGCGAGTGGAACAACACCGGCCGCAGGCCCGGGAAGCGGTCCCGGAGCCGTACGACGTGCGGGTCGTCGAGCTCGGCGAAGCCGGTGCCGTCGACGTCCAGCGACAGGATCCGCCGGGCGTGCTCGGCGGCCGCCGTCACGTCGTCGGGGTGCGCCTCGATCTCGGCGTGGACCGTGTCGCCCTCCTGACGGAGCCGTACGCCCACGGGACGCCAGGACGGCGCGGCGGGGAAGGCGAGCGCGAGCGTGCCCCGGTGCCGCCCGGCGTCCGGCCGGCCCGCCGGCGTGAACCCTTCCAGGAACCGGATGCTCGCCGCCAGGTCGAACGGCCCCCGCACGGCGAGCGCGACATTTTCCGTCATACCGCGATGGTCACACTGAGGTACGACGTTTTGCCGCGCTACAATCGGGCCCATGCGAGGAATGCTCAACAGCAGTAGCTGGTGGGTCGCCTGACGGCGGCCGACCTCTCCTCGCGTACCCACTCGACGGCCGCCGCCTCGGCGGCCGTTTCTCGTTCCGCCGGGTGCGGTGGCCCTGTTCACAAGGAGTCACCGTGGCCCGCGTCCTCAGCCTCTTCACCCCGTCCGGCCGCCCGACCCTCGGCAACCTGCTGGGCGCGCTGCGGCCGTCCGCGCTGCGCCTGACCGCCGACGCGGCCCGTACGGATCACGTGTACGGGATCTCCGACCTGCACGCCCTCACGAGCCCGCACGACCCCGCGTTGCTGAACGAGCGGGCGCTGGAGCTGGCCGGGCTGGCCGTCGCGGCCGGCATCGACCCGGAACGGTGCGTGTTCTTCCGGCAGAGCGCGGTCCCCGCGCACACCGAGCTGTCGTACCTGCTGGAGAGCACCGCCCACTACGGCGAGATGCAGCGGATGATCCAGTTCAAGGAGAAGTCGGCGCGGCACGAGGTGGTGCGCCTGTCGCTGCTCACCTATCCGGCGCTGATGGCCGCGGACATCCTGCTCTACCAGGCGACCGACGTCCCGGTCGGCGCGGACCAGTCCCAGCACCTCGAACTGGCCCGCGACCTGGCGGAGCGCTTCAACCGCGCGTACGGGCCGGTGTTCACGCCGCCCCGCGCGGTGCTGCCGAAGGCCGCGGCGCGCGTCATGGACCTGGCCGACCCGTCGCGGAAGATGAGCAAGTCGATGGACTCGCCGGGAACGATCTACCTGCTCGACCCCGTCGACGTCGTACGGCGCAAGGTCATGCGGGCGGTCACGGACTCCGGCTCGGACGTGACGTACGACCCGGAGGGCAAGCCGGGCGTGTCGAACCTCCTGGCCATCCTGTCCGCGTGCACGGACACGCCGGTCGAGTCGCTGTCGTACTCCTCGTACGGCGAGCTGAAGCGGGCCACCGCCGACGCGGTGATCGCGCTGCTCCAGCCGCTGCAGGAGCGGTACGCCGCCATCGCCGCCGACCGCTCGGGGCTGGAGAAGACCCTGCGCGAAGGGGCGGAGCAGGCCCGCGACCTGGCCGCGCCGACGCTGGCGGCGGCCCGGCGCGCCATCGGCCTGACGGCAGCCTGAAGCAGCTCCCCCTTAACGGGTCCGCCGCCCGGTCGCGCCGACGCGACCGGGCGGCGCGATCAGAAGCCTTCGAGAAGGCTGCGTTCCACCGGTCAGGGGTGCCCTGCCGGTACACCCCTCAGCAGTGCCTTCCTCCCACCCGGACGACGGCCTTTGATGGGTAGCGGCCACCTCGCCTGCCCACCTCGGGAAGCGGGCCTCGAATCTAAGGAGCGATCTCCATGCGTGTCCACGCCTACGCCGCACCGGCCGTCGGCGAGCCGCTGGCCCCCACGACCATCGAACGGCGTGACGTCGGCCGGGGCGACGTTCTCATCGAGATCAAGTACGCCGGCATCTGTCACTCCGACATCCACACCGTAAGCGGCGACTGGGGCACTCAGCCCTACCCACTGGTCCCCGGCCACGAGATCGTCGGCATCGTCACCGAGGTCGGCGCCGCCGTCACCCGGCACCGGGTGGGCGACCGCGTCGGCGTCGGCTGCATGGTCAATTCCTGCGGGCGGTGCGTCAACTGCCGCAACGGTGACGAGCAGTACTGCCGGGAGGGGATGGTCCCCACCTACGCGGGTGTCGACCGGGACGGCACCGTCACGCAGGGCGGCTACTCCACGCACGTCGTCGTCGACGCCGACTTCGTCCTGTCAGTGCCCGAGGGCATCGACTTCGCCGCCGCGGCGCCGCTGCTGTGCGCCGGCATCACCACCTACTCGCCGTTGCGTCACTGGGGCGCCGGGCCGGGCAAGAAGGTCGCCGTCGTGGGCCTCGGCGGACTCGGGCACATGGCCGTCAAGATCGCCCACGCCATGGGCGCCGAGGTCACCGTGCTCTCGCAATCCCTGAAGAAGCAGGAGGACGGCCTGCGGCTCGGGGCCGACCACTACCACGCCACCGGCGACCCCGACACGTTCGAGCGGCTCGCCGGCCGGTTCGACCTGATCGTCAACACCGTCAGCGCCCGCATCGACGTCGACGCCTACCTCGGCCTGCTCGCCGTCGACGGCACCCTGGTCAACGTCGGCGCCCCCGCCGAGCCCCTGAGCGTCAACGTGTTCTCCCTCCTGAGCGGCCGGCGTTCCTACGCCGGGTCGATGATCGGCGGTATCGCCGAGACGCAGGAGATGCTGAACTTCTGCGCCGAGCACCACATCGGCGCCGACATCGAGCTGATCTCGGCGAATCAGATCAACGAGGCCTACGAGCGTGTTCTGGCCTCCGACGTCCGCTACCGGTTCGTCATCGACACCGCCACCCTCGGCTGACGCGGTGGGCGGCCGTGCGGGGTACGGCCAACGCGGGGCGGTGCGTCAGGCGGCCTCGGGGACGGAGCCGTGGTCGGCGTCGCGGCGGATGAAGCGCGCGGCCTCCCGCATCGCCTCACTGGCCTCCGGGATCAGGCCGTTGAACATCTGGAACACGTGCATCTGGCCGGGCCAGACCTGCAGCTCGTAGTCGGCCCCCGCCTCGGCCAGCGCGTCGGCGAACTTCTCGGCCTCGTCCCGCAGCACCTCGATCCCGCCGACCTGGATGAGGAAGGGCGGGAGGTCGGCGCTCGCGCAGGTGAGGAGCGACAGGCGTGGATCGTTCCAATCGCTGCCCCCCACGTACAGGCGGCCGAACCGTGTCGCGACGGCCGGGACGATGAACGGGTCCCGGCGCAGCATCGGCGAGGTCAGCGCCAGTTCGCCGGTCAGGTCGATCCAGGGGGAGAAGAGCACCACCTTGCCGGGTGTCGGCAGGTCCGTGCGGCACGCCTCCCCGGCCAGGGCGGCGGCCAGGTGCCCGCCAGAGGAGTCGCCCACCACGGTGATCCGCTCGGGCGGCAGGCCACGGGCCAGCAGCAGGCGGTACGCGTCCAGGGCGTCCTCGAACGCCGCCGGGAACGGGTGCTCCGGCGCCTGCCGGTAGCGCGGCGCGAGCACGGGCATCCCCGTGTCCATGGCCAGCCGGGTGGTGATCACCCGGTGCGTGCGGGGGGAGCAGATCGCGTACGCCCCGCCGTGCAGGTACAGGATCACGCCGCGGCTCGCGTCGCCGCCGGGCGGCCGCAGCCACTCGCCGCGGACCGGGCGCCGGATCTGCGGGAGGTCCACGCACGGGTCGTTGAGGGGCTCGACGTGGACGCGGGGGTCGGCGCGCAGGCAGTGCGAACCCGCGCCCAGGAGGGTGCGCCACACCCGGACGCCGGTCGGCCCGCCTTTGACGCGTCCGGAGAAGGGCCGGACCCCCAGCCGGATGGCCGCGGCCAGCGCACGGCTCTGGGAGCTGGGGGTCCGCTCGTACGGGGGGAGTTCGGCATCTGCGACGTACGTCATGGCAACCGCCTCCTGCGCCAGGAGTCACCTAGTTAGTTAGATGCCCCACATGTCCGGTTCATCACGTCACAAACGTGTAGAGTTAAGGGCTGACATGTCTGACATCTAACAAATCTGGGAGGTCTGGCGTGCCGCTGCAGCCGGTCCAACGGGCGTCCGCCGTCGAGGCCGTGCTCGACCAGATGCACGACCAGCTCGCCTCGGGCGCCTGGGCGGTCGGCGCCCGCATCCCCGGCGAGCACGAGCTCAGCGCCCGGCTCCGGGTCAGCCGGCCCGCCGTACGGGAGGCCATCCGCGCCCTGAGCCACGTCGGCGTGCTCGAGGTCCGGCGCGGCGACGGCACCTACGTGCGCAGCGCCGCCGACCCCCGGCCACTGCTGCGGCGGGTCGAGCGGGCGTCGCTGCGGGACGTGTTCGAGGTGCAGCTCGCCTATGACGTCCAGGCGGCCAAGCTCGCCGCCGTGCGCCGTACGCCCGAGGACCTGCGGCGGCTCGAGGCCCTCCTGCACGACCGCGACGCCGCCGAGGCCCCCGAGGCCTTCGGTGAGGCGGACTCCCGCTTCCACCTGGCCGTCGCCGAGACCGCCCGGAACGCGCTGCTGACCGAGGCGTTCCGGTTCTTCCGGCACCGGCTGCGCGAGTCGCTGAGCGCCCTCCGCGAGGACCGCGACCTGCCCGAGGGCGGCCCCGAACCGCACCACGCCGTGCTGGCGGCGATCGCCGACGGCGACCCCGAGGCGGCCGGTCGCGCGGCGGCCCGCGTCGTCGAACCCACCCTTCGCGCCCTGGAGGACGTCCTGTGAGGCGCTACGCCGGCATCGCGCTGATCGTCCTCGTCGCGCTCAACCTGCGTCCCGCGATCGTCGCGGTCGGTCCGCTGCTCCGCCAGATCCAGGATGACCTGCACCTCTCCGGCGCGGCGGCCGGCGCGCTGACGACGCTCCCGCTGGTCTTCTTCGGCTCGTTCGGCCTGGTGCTGCCCCTGCTGCGGCGGTCGCCGCGCGGGGAACGCCTGCTGGTCGCCAGCATGCTCGTGCTCGTCGTCGCGCTGCTGGTGCGCGTGCTGCCATCCCAGGCCGCCCTGTTCGGCGGGGCGCTCCTGGCCGGGATCGCGATCAGCGTCGGCAACATCGCCGTCCCGTCGATCATCAAGCGGGACCATCCCCAGGCGATCATGGCGGTCACGGCCGTCTACACGATCGCGGTGACCGTCGGCGCGGCGGTCTCCTCGAGCGTCGCGGTGCCGATCGAGCACGCCACCGGGTCCTCCTGGCGGCTGCCCCTCGCGCTGCTGGCCATCCCGGCGGCCCTGGCCGCGCTCGCCTGGCTGCCGCGCGCCCGCCGGGCCGCCGCCGCGGTGCCGGCCGCCGAAGGCTCGCCGCAGGTCTGGCGGTCCGGGCTGGCCTGGCAGGTCACCGCGTTCATGGGCGTCCAGTCGCTGCTGGCGTACGTCGTCTCCGGCTGGCTGCCGACCCTCTGCCAGGACCGGGGGCTGAGCGAGACGGCGGCCGGCTACGCCCTCGGCGTCACCAGCCTCCTGCAGGCCGTCGGCGCGCTGGCCGTCCCGGTGATCGAGCGCCGGCTGCGCGACCAGCGGCCCCTCGTCGTCCTGGTCGGCGTGCTCTGCCTGATCGGCTTCGCCGGCACCGCCTGGGCGCCGATCGGCTCGGTTTGGCTGTGGATCATCGTGCTCGGGCTCGGGCAGGGCGTCGGCTTCGCCACCGCCCTGTCGTTCATCGGCCTGCGCGCCGCCGACGCGCACGTGGCCGCGCAGTTGTCGGGGATGGCGCAGGGCGTCGGCTACGTGATCGCCGCGCTGGGCCCGCTCGCCGTCGGGGCGGTGCACGACGCCACGCACGGCTGGAGCGTTCCGTCGGTCATCCTGCTGGTCGTCTCGGTGATCCTCGTAGTGCCCGGCCTCGGCGCCGGCCGTGCCCGCACGATCGGCGCCGAACCCGAGCCCGTCCTCGTCAGCCGCCCGTGACCTTCGGCGCGCTGTCCGCGACGGTCACCTTCAGCTGAGCGGTCGACTCCGTGACGGTGCCGACGGGCGCCTGGCCCTTCTCCGCGTCCGTCACCACCGCTCGCCGGCCGAGGAACAGGTACGTCTTCGGGTCGAAGATGTACTCCGACCGCTCGCCCGCGTCCTCGTCGGTCCGGGCGACCGCGATGCCCTGACGACCCGCGGCGTCCTCGGCCCGCCCCACGGCCTGCGCGCCCGGGATGGTCGCGGCGGCGCGGAACAGCGCCGCGCGCTGTGCGGCCGGCAGGTACGCCTCCGTCAGCATGCCGCCGACCCGCGACCATGCCTCCCGGTCGCCTTCCGGGGTCCCCGGCCTCAGATGGTCGTACAGGTGGGCGCGCATGCCCTGGGGGTCGGCCGGCAGCCGGCTGAGGTACGCGTAGTCGTTGCGCAGGTACTCGGCCCTCTGGTCGACGTCCGCCGCTCGCGCCGGCCCCGACGTGCCGACCTCCTTCTCGGCCTCGGGCGGGATCGGCCACTTCCCGTACCGCTTGGGCGGCAGGACGGTCTCCGTCAGGACGCCGCCGGTGGCCCGGCCCTCGACGGGCAGCCAGATCTTCCGGCGGGAGCAGGCCAGGTAGCGGAAGTCGCCCTTCTCGTTGTTCACGTCCGCGGTCTCGTCCGCCTGCGACTCGAAGACCAGGAACTGGCCGGGCCTGGGGTGCAGCTCACGCTGCCTGGTCGCGGCGTCGGCCGCGCGGTCGAGGGTCTGCACGACCGCCACCGGCACGGCCATCGGCGTGTACGACGCCTTCGGATCGCTCGAACCGCCGCCGGTGAACACGATCCCGGCGACCGCCGCTGCAGCCAGCCCGGTCGCGACGGCGCCCAGGCCGATCCGCAGGGGCCACGCCCTTCCCTGCCGGGCCGGCCGCGGCAGCCGGGCCGACCCGGGGGCCACGATCTCGGACAGCAGCCGGTCCTCCTCGGCGCGCAGGTCCGCCAGGGCGGGCCGGGGCACCTCCGCGCGCAGTAGGTTGAGCCGGGTCATCTCATCCATGTTCGATTTCCTCGCTGGCAGAAGTGGGATCGACGCCGCCGAGTTCCGCGCGTAGCTTCTTCCGGGCCCGGTTGACGCGGGAGCGCACCGTTCCGATCGGCACCCCGAGCGCCTGGGCGGCCTCCTGGTAGCCGAGCTCGCCCCAGGTGACCAGCAACAACGCGTCGCGGTGACCGGCGGGCAGCCTCCTCAGGGCGGCGGCCAGGCGCCGCCGTACGGTCCCGGCGCTCACCCGCTCGTCGGAGCGGGTGAACGGATCGGTCACCGGGTCGACCCCGGTCCGCTCGAGGGCGCGCAACTGCCGCACCTCGGTGCGCTGGTGGCGTCCGATCCGGTTGGTCGCGATGCCGTACAGCCAGGGACGCGCGCTCGACCGGGTCAGGTCGTACCGGTCCCGCTGCCGGAACGCCGCCAGGAAGGTCTCCGCGACGACGTCCTCGGCGGCGTCCGCGCCCAGGCGGCGGGTGACGTACCGCTTGATGTCGGGTGCGTGCCGACGGAACACCTCGGCGAACGCATCGGGCTCTCGCCGGGACCGCTCGATCACGGAGGCGTCGTCGGCCTCCGTGGCGGTCCGGCTCGTCTCGCTCATACTCCGGCCTCTCGGCTTTCGGTCAGGACGACCGTTGTTGCCCGCCCGGAGAAGGCCGGTTCCCGCCCGGAGGCAGGATCACGAGGAAAGGGTCAGACGCGGGTGGGACGGCGGACGAGTTCACCGCTGCAGCTGGGGCAGACATGGGACAGCATCCGGGTGCACGGCCCGCAGTAGGAGCACTCGTAGCTGCAGATGTAGGCGAGGCCGTTCTGGTCCAGGGGGGCGGCGCAGCGTTCGCACGCGCCGCGCATCTCGAGCGCCATGGGCGCGCAGCCTACCGGTACCGTGACCGGTGGACGCTTCGCGGGCGCGGTCGGGAGGTAACAGCGGTGAGTGCCTCGTTTCGGGTCTTCTGGGACGACCGGCTGGTGACGTACGACTTCGGCGACGAGCACCCGATGAATCCCGTCCGCGTCGAGCTGACGATGGCGCTCGCCCGCGAGCTGGGCGTGTTCGACGCGCCGCACGTGTCGGTCGAGGGGTTCGAGCCGGCCGACGACACGCTGCTGACCCTGGTGCACGATCCGGCCTACATCGAGGCGGTGCGCCGGGAGCGGCTCGACGTCGCGCGAGGCCTGGGCCTGGCCGACAATCCGGTCTTCTCCGGCATGCACGACGCGTCCGCGCTGGTGGCCGGTGCCTCGGTGGCTGCGGCACGGGCCGTCTGGACCGGCGAGGCCGAGCACGCGGCCAACATCGCCGGCGGACTGCACCACGCCATGCACGGCGCGGCGTCCGGGTTCTGCGTCTACAACGACCCGGCGATCGCGATCGCCTGGCTGCTCGCCCAGGGCGCGGAGCGGGTCGCGTACGTGGACGTCGACGTGCACCACGGCGACGGTGTCCAGGCGGCGTTCTACGACGATCCGCGCGTCATGACGATCAGCCTGCACGAGACGCCGCGGACGCTCTTCCCCGGCACCGGGCTGCCGAAGGAGACGGGGGCGCGGGGCACGTCGGTCAACGTCGCCCTGCCGCCCGGCAGCGGCGACCGACACTGGCTGCGCGCCTTCGACGCGGTGGTCCCGCCACTCCTGCGCGAGTTCCAGCCGGAGATCCTGGTCACCCAGCAGGGCTGCGACAGCCACGAGCTGGACCCCCTCGCCCACCTGACGCTGAGCGTCGACGGGCAGCGCGCCGCGTACCAGGCACTGCACCGGCTGGCCCACGAGACGGCCGGTGGCCGCTGGGTCCTGACCGGCGGCGGCGGGTACGAGCTCGTCCACGTCGTCCCGCGTGCCTGGACCCACCTCCTCGCCGAGGCGGCGGGCCGGCCGATCCCGCCCGACACGCCGACCCCGGAGTCCTGGCGGGAGTTCGTGCGACGCCGCACGGGGCAGCGGGCGCCCGAACGCATGACCGACGGAGCGAACACGGAGGTGCGGCCGTGGGCGAGCGGGTACGACCCGGCGGATCCGGTGGACCGGGCGGTGCAGGCGACGCGGCAGGCGGTGTTCCCGGAGCACGGCCTGGACCCGATGCCGTGAGCCTTGCCGATCAGCCGGTCCCGACCCGCGACGAGTTGCGCGAGCACCTGGTCCGTACGCTGATCGCCGGGGTGGTCGCCACGCCGCGCCAGGGCAACCTCCTGCACTACCGGCGGATGGCGGCGCGCAAACCGGACTACCTGTTCGGGCTCGAGCTGGAGCGGGACTGGGGGTTCGAGCAGATCTTCGCGCTGATGGTGGACAGGTGCGGGATCGACCCGGATCCGGCGCACCTGTACGGCGACGACACGATCGACCCGGACCGGACGATCGACGCCCTGGAGGCCCTGGCGGGCCGGCTCGCGCAGGCGGCGGAGCGCCGGGAGACGGTGGTGCTGGCCACCGGGCATCCGGACGGGCTGCTGCCGGTGTACCTCGCGGTGGGCCGGGCGCTGCGGGCGCGCGGCTGCCGAGTGCCGACGCCCGCGTCCGGCTGGGCGTACGACGTGCGGACGGCGCGCGGCGTGGAGCGGCGGGAGATCCGCTATGTGGAGGGCGTCGCGACGCTGGCCACCCGCGCGGACCTGCACCATACGCACGACGCGGACCCCATGCGCGCGATTCTGCGCGAGCTTTCCGACGGCGGCGGGCCCTGGCCGGATCTGGTCATCGCCGACCACGGATGGGCGGGCGCGGCGGGCCAGGCGGGCGTCGACACGGTCGGGTTCGCGGACTGCAATGATCCGGCCCTGTTCGCGGGGGAGGCGGAGGGGAAGATTCGTACCGTGGTTCCCCTGGACGACAACGTGCTCCCGGATCACTACACCCCGCTCACTGTGTATCTTTTGACACATTCGAGCCTGATTGATTGAACTCCCCTCTTGCGACTCGGGAATCACGATTTACGCTGGAGGAAAGTACACGGCCGTGATCAAAGTCACCCAAAGGTCTGACGCGCGGCGTGTGGAAGAGGGCGTCCGATGAGCTCAGGCGAGCGACCTCTGAGCGAGGTCAGGTTCCTGACTGTGGCCGAGGTGGCTGCGGTGATGCGGGTGTCCAAGATGACCGTATACCGCCTCGTTCACTCGGGAGAACTACCGGCGATTCGCGTGGGACGTTCGTTCCGCGTACCAGAGCAGGCTGTCCACGACTATCTGCGGGACGCGTACATCGAAGCGGGCTGACGCTCGCGTTCCTCGCCGGAAGGCGGCGGCCTTCGCGGCGAGTGGCGGCGGCCCGCGACCGATCGGCGTCGAGGCGGCGGTACCCTTGGGCACCGGGCCATGTGCCCGCCAAGGGTGCTGACCGCCCGTCTCCTGCTGATCATCGAGTGAGGGTTCCGTGGGCTCTGTCATCAAGAAGCGTCGTAAGCGCATGGCCAAGAAGAAGCACCGTAAGCTGCTGAAGAAGACGCGCATCCAGCGTCGTAACAAGAAGTAACGCAGCCGTCCACGGATGGGGGGACACCGGTGCCAGCGACGCGTCCCTCCGCGAGTACGGCGTCCGGCCCCGGCACGAGCCGGGTGGTCCTGGTCACGGGCGTTTCCCGGTGGCTGGGAGCGCGGGTGGCCGAGGCGCTGCAGGCCGAGCCGAGCATCGAGCGGGTCATCGGCGTCGACACCGTGCCGCCCGAGGCGTCCCTCGGGCGCACCGAGTTCGTCCGTGTCGACATTCGTACGCCGAGCATCGCGAAGATCATAGATTCGGCGTGCGTCGACACCGTCGTGCACCTGAACCTCGTGACGATGACCGCGGCCGCGCGGATGACGACCAAGGAAGTCAACGTCATCGGCACGATGCAGCTGCTGGCCGCCTGCCAGCGGTCCGCCGCCATGCGCAAGCTGGTGGTGCGGTCGTCGGCGGCGGTGTACGGCTCGTCGCCTCGTGACCCGGCCGTGTTCACCGAGCTCGACGAGCCGGTGGCGCCGCCGGCGCACGGCTACGCCAAGGACGCGGTCGAGGTCGAGGGGTACGTCCGGGGGCTGGCCCGGCGCCGCTCCGACCTGCTCGTCTCCGTGCTGCGCTTCGCGAACTTCCTCGGGCCGAACGTCGACAACCCGCTCAGCCGCTACTTCCACATGCCGGTGGTGGCGACGGTGCTCGGGTTCGACCCGCGGCTGCAGTTCATCCACGAGGACGACGGGATCGAGATCCTGCGCCGGATGGCCGTGGAGGACCATCCCGGCTGCTTCAACGCGGCCGGCGACGGCGTCGTGCTGCTGTCCCAGGCCCTGCGCCGGGCCGGTCGGCCGATCGTCCGGCTCCCGTCGCCCGCCGTGCAGACGCTCGGCGACGTCGGCCGCCGGTTCGGCGGGCTGAAGGGCTTCTCGCCCGAGCTGCTGCGCTGGCTGACCTACGGCCGGGTCATCGACACGACGCGCCTGACGACCGAACTTTCCTGGCGCCCGAAGTACAGCTCCGAAGAGGCCTTCGCCGACTTCATCGATTCGCAGGGGCTCGGACGAAGCCTGCGTACGGAAATCTTTGACCTGGTCACCGGCGGGGTAGGGGGCTTCAGCAGGAGGTGACCGCAGTCTGATGTCCGAGGAAGCGAGAGCGGTGATGGGGCACGAGGCCGAGGTGATCCCACTTCACGGCGGCACGCCCGAACACCGCACCCAGCCACCCGGGGCGCTCGAGCAGAAGATCGCGTCGGCGCTGCGCTTCGTGCGCCACCGGCTGGACGGCGGGTATCACGTCGACGAGTTCGGCTTCGACCCGGAGCTGAACGACACGCTGCTGATGCCGCTCGCCCGTCAGCTGTACGAGCGGTGGTTCCGCGTGGAGATGTTCGGGCTGGAGAACGTCCCGGACACCGGGCCCGCGCTGGTCGTCGGCAACCACTCCGGCACGCTCCCGCTGGACGGCGTCATGCTCCAGGTCGGGCTGCACGACCACCACCCGGCCAAGCGCAACCTCCGGCTGCTCGGCGCCGACCTCGTGTACCAGATTCCCGTGCTGGCCCATGTGGCCCGCAAGAGCGGGCACACGCTCGCCTGCCAGGCCGACGCGGCCCGCCTGCTGGCCAAGCGCGAGGTGGTCGGCGTGTTCCCCGAGGGGTTCAAGGGCGTCGGCAAGCCCTACAGCCAGCGGTACAAACTGCAGCGGTTCGGCCGCGGCGGGTTCGTCGCCACCGCGCTGCGCGCCCAGGTGCCGATCGTCCCGGCCGCGATCGTCGGCGCGGAGGAGATCTACCCGAAGATCGCCGACCTGCGGCCGATCGCCCGGCTCTTCGGCCTGCCGTACTTCCCGGTCACGCCGACGTGGCCGATGTTCGGGCTGCTGGGCCTGGTCCCGCTGCCGTCCAAGTGGATCATCGCGTTCGGCGAGCCGATCATGACGGACGAGTACGACCCGGATCAGGCCGACGACCACATGACGGTCCTCAACCTGACCGACCAGGTCCGCGAGACGATCCAGAACATGCTCTACGACCAACTCCGCCGCCGAGCCTCGATCTTCTTCTGACCGCAGTTGACTTAGAGCGCGCTCTAAGGGGCAGTCTGGTCGCCATGGAGAAGAGAAGACTGGGCACGCAGGGACTCGAAGTGTCGGCGCTCGGCCTGGGCTGCATGGGCATGACCTGGGCGTACGGTCAGAGCGACGAGACCGAGTCCGTCGCCACCATCCACCGGGCGCTGGAGCTCGGCTGTGACTTCTTCGATACCGCCGAGATCTACGGACCCTGGACCAACGAGGAGCTCCTCGGCCGGGCGCTGCGCGGCCGCCGCGACGAGGCGGTCATCGCCACGAAGTTCGGCTTCGACATAGCCGAGAACGGCGAGCGCCGGGGGCTGAACAGCCGCCCCGAGCACATCAAGCAGGTGCTGGAGCAGCAACTGCAGCGGCTCGGCACCGACCACGTCGACCTGCTCTACCAGCACCGGGTGGACCCCGACGTACCGATCGAGGACGTCGCCGGCGCCGTCGGCGAGCTGGTCCAGCAGGGCAAGGTCCGCTTCTTCGGCCTGTCCGAGGCCGGCGCGCAGACGATCCGCCGCGCGCACGCGACGTTCCCCGTCTCGGCGCTGCAGTCGGAGTACTCGCTGTGGGAACGGGCCCTGGACGACGAGATCCTACCGGTCGTCCGCGAGCTGGGCATCGGCCTCGTGCCGTACTCCCCGCTCGGCCGCGGCTTCCTCACCGGCGAGGTCCGCCGGGCCGAGGACTACTCGGAGGACGACTACCGCCGCACCGACCCGCGCTTCCAGGGCGCCAACTACGACGCCAACGTCAAGGCCGCCGAGGCGGTCCACGCGATGGCGGCGGGCAAGGGCGTGACGGCGGGGCAGCTGGCCCTGGCCTGGCTGCTGCACCAGGGTCAGGACGTCGTGCCGATCCCCGGCACGAAGCGCCGCACGCGGCTGGAGGAGAACCTCGCGGCCACCGAGATCCGGCTCACCGACGCGGAGCTGGCCGAGCTGGAGTTGCCGGTGTCCGGCGCCCGGTACCCCGAGCCCATGATGCGGATGGTCCGCCGCTGACCCAGCAGGACGGCCGGCCGCTCAGCGCCCGCCGGCCGGCCCGTTCGGCCCCGGTCGTACGGGCTCAGTGGTCGCGGTAGTGGCGGCGGAGGGCTACGCCGGCGGCGACGCCGCCGGCGAGCGCGCCCGCCCCGGCCGCGGCCGGCAGCGCGACCATGGTGACCTTGCGGCCGGTGCGGAAGTCGTGCACCGGCCAGCCGTGTTCGCGGGCGTGCTCGCGCAGGTCGGCGTCGGGGTTGACGGCGTTCGGATGGCCGACCGCGGTCAGCATCGGCAGGTCGTTGAAGGAGTCGCTGTACGCCGCGCAGCGCGACAGGTCCAGGCCCTCGCGCTTGGCGAGCGCCCGGACGGCGCCGGCCTTGGCCGGGCCGTGCAGGAGGTGGCCGACGAGGCGTCCGGTGTAGACGCCGTTCTCGGTCTCGGCGACGGTGCCGAGGGCGCCGGTCAGACCGAGCCGGTGCGAGATGATCCGGGCCAGCTCGACCGGTGTGGCGGTGACGAGCCACACCTGCTGGCCGGCGTCCAGGTGCTTGAGCGCGAGCGCGCGGGTGCCGTGCCAGATCCGGTCGGCCATCTTGTCGTCGTAGATCTCCTCGCAGAGACTGACGAGCTCGCTGACGCTGCGCCCGGCGACGAACGCCAGGGCCGCCTCGCGCGCGGTGCTGATGTGCTCGGCGTTCTCCGCGCCGCGCATCCGGAAGGCCGCCTGGCCCAGCGCGAACAGCGCCAGGTCGCGGACGGTGAACAGCTTGCGGGCGGCGAGCCCGCGCGCGAAGTGGTAGATGGACGCGCCGCGGATCAACGTGTTGTCGACGTCGAAGAACGCCGCCGCGCTGGGATCGGGGACCGGAGCGGGCGTGTCCACCGCCGCGGCGGCCGCCGCGGCCTCACCGGCCAGCTCCGCGTCATCGGCACCATCGTTCCAAGGCCACAACCGCATGAGACGAGCGTAACCAGTTTCGATCAGTGGTAACCGAGAGGGACCGTCAGTGTCTTCTCCGCAGCGGCGTCAACGGACGTCGCGGGGGACGACCCGCGCGAGGGAGCGTACGGCGCGGTGCTGGAGCGCCTTGACCGCGCCGCTGTTCTTGCCCATGACCGTGGCGGTCTCCGCGACCGACAGGCCGTGCAGGAACCGCAGGACGACGCACTCCCGCTGCTCCGAGCCCAGGCCCCGTACGGCGGCGAACAGCGCCCGGTAAGTCCAGGCGTCCAGGACGGCGCGCTCGGGCCCTTCCTCCCAGCGGTCCCCTTCGCCGGGCTCGGCCGTGCAGATCTCCATGCGGTACCGGCTGGACTTGAAGTGGTCCAGGATGAGGTTGCGGGCGATGGTGACGAGCCAGGCGCCGAAGTCCTTGCCCTGCCAGGTGAACACGCTCATCCGGCGCAGCGCCCGCAGGAAGGTCTCGCTGGTCAGGTCCTCGGCGAGCGGGTGGGCGCCGACCCGGTAGTAGACGTAGCGGTAGACGAGGTCGACGTAGCGGTCGTACAGCGCGGCGAACGCCTCGGACTCGCCGGCGCGGGCGCGAAGTACCAGGTCGCGCAGCTCATCCTGGTCGCCGGCCGTGTCGAGGTCGACCGGTCCCCGGGGCGACACGGGCGGGGGGTCGAGGGCGAGGCTGCGCATGCGGGACTCCTCGGTGCTGATCGGCCACCGGGTGTGTCGAAACATGCTAGATACCAGTGAGTAACTGGTGCAATGGTGACGGATGATGAATCCCGCCTTATATCCGCGCGGCTGGTACATAGCGATTTCCGGTACGGACCGGGGGATCCGTTACCTGTCCGCTCCGGAGATCGGGCACCATTGGGGCGATGGTGAACGTCGCGGTGGCGCTTCTGGCGACCCTCGCCGCCCTCGGGTGCGCGGGGCTCCTCGGCATGCGCGCCCTGCCCGAGCGGCGGATCCACCTGTTCGCCTGGACGGGCACCCTGGTCGCGCTCGGCATCGCACTCGCCGCGATGACCATGGGCTACGCGGCGGGCTTCTCGCCGGCCCTGCTGCGATGCGTCACGCTGTTCGGCGCCCTGCTGGCGCCGTTCAGCCTCGCGCTCGGGGTCGTCGAGATGGTCGCGCGCACGGTCCAGGCGAGGTTCGCGGCCCGGCTGATCGCCGGCTCGTACGCCGTGGTGGCCGTGGTCATCATCCTGCTCGACCCGATCATCGGTACGTTCGGCAAGAGCCTGCCGAAGATCGCGGGCCACTACTCCTCGCTGCCCAACCTGGTCGTGAACGGGGGGCACGTCTTCGCGGTCGTGTCGCTCGTCTCCTGCGTGGCGGTCACCGCGATGCGCGGCAACAAGCGCGACCGCCGGGCGACCGAGATCATGCTCACCGTCGCGATGGTCGCGTTCGCGGGCGTCCTCCTGGTCACCGCGACCCGCGGCTTCCTGCCGGGTCCGCTGGCGCCGCTGGCGCTCGGCGGGGCCGTCGCCCTGACCTGGTTCGGCGTCTCCCGGGTGCTGCCGGAGCAGGCCCATGACGCTGAAGACGAAGACGAAGAAGCGGAGCCGTACGACGAGATGTCCAACTACGCAGGGCAGCCTCCCCTTGGCCGGCCGTCCGGTCCGCCGCCGCAGAGCTCCCAGGGCCGTCCGGGCGGCGGGCAGTACCCCGCGCAGCCGTCACCCGCGCCGCCGGCCGCCGTGCCCGGAGGGCTCCCGTTCCCGCTCGGGCAGTACGGCCGGATCACGATGTACACGCTCCACGACGGCCACCAGGACGCGTTCGACCGGCTGGCCGCCGAGGTCACCCGCGCGGTGATCGAACGCGAGCCGGGCACGCTCGTCTACGCCTGCCACGCCGTCGACAACGCGCCGTTGCAGCGGATCTTCTACCAGCTCTTCCGCGACGCCGCGGCGGTGGAGAACCACACCCGCCAGCCGCACGCGCAGCGGTTCGCGGGCGAGGTGCGCAACCACGTCGCGAGCACGAACGTCATCGAACTGACCACCACGGCCGCGAAGGTCGCGCCGCCGCCCGACCCCCAGCGCCCGCCACGTCCGCAGGAGCCGCAGCGCGGCGCGTACGACGCCCAGCGGCCGCACCCGGACCCGCAGCGTCCCCCGTACGACGCCCAGCGCCCGCAGGAGCCGCAGCGCGCCCCGTACGATGGTCAGCGTCCACAGGAGCCGCAGCGCGCCCCGTACGACCCTTCCCGGCAGCCTCGCGCGGCCCAGCGCCCCCACGACATGACCGGCCCGCGCCCGGTCCAGCGGCCCGTGCAGGACCCGGGCCGTCCGCCCCACGACATGACCGGTCCGCGTCCGGCCCCACCGCGGCCGAACGGACACTCCGGGCCGCCGCAGCCCCCGTCGAACCCGTCGAACCCCGGCGTACGCTGGCCCCATGGCTGACACGCCTCGCGTCCTGCTGCTCGGCAAGCCGGGCTGTCACCTGTGCGACGACGCCCGCGAGATCGTCTCGCGGGTGTGCGACGAGCTCGGCGTCGGCTGGGAGGAGCGGGACATCACCGCCTCCGAGGAGGACACGCGGCTCTACTGGGAGCAGATCCCGGTGACCTTCGTCGACGGCGTCCAGCACGACTTCTGGCGGGTCGACGAGCCACGCCTGCGCGCCGCACTCGGCGCCTGACCAGGCTGTCAATGTCTTCTCCGTCACATCGCGCGGTGTTCCGGGACGCCTCGGGAGGGGCGGCCGAACCGGCCGGAGGCCTTGCTGAGCTGCGGGTCGAGGGCCACGAGACGATCCCTCGAGGCGGTCGGGCGAACCTACAGCAGTGGTCTCCCGACTTTGTGCATGCGTTCACAAAGGCTTAATCTGAGGAAAGTCCAGGCGACCGGGCCGGCGGGCGACTCAGGACCGGCCGCGCGTCGAGTCTCGAAGAGCAGGCTTGTGACCCGTCGATCCACCCTCGGTGCGCGAAACCGGGGCATCCCAGAGGCGACCGTCGCCAGGCTGCCGGTCTACCTCCGCGCCTTGCACACGCTCGCCGAGCGCGACATCGTCACCGTCTCGTCTGAGGAACTGGCCGCCGCGGCGGGCGTCAACTCGGCCAAGCTCCGCAAGGACCTGTCCCACCTCGGGTCGTACGGCACCCGGGGCGTCGGCTACGAGGTGCAGTACCTCGTCTACCAGATCTCCCGCGAGCTCGGCCTCACCCAGGACTGGTCGGTCGCCATCGTCGGCCTCGGAAACCTCGGCCGTGCCCTCGCGGGCTACGGCGGGTTCGCCTCCCGCGGGTTCCGGATGGCCGCGCTGCTCGACGCCGACCCCGTGATCGTCGGCGAGCGCATCAACGGCCTGACCGTCGAGCACATCGACAAACTCGAGCAGATCATCGCGGACTGCGCGATCTCCATCGCGGTCTTGGCCGTGCCCGCGTCGGCCGCCCAGCCGGTCTGCGACCGCGTCGTGTCGAGCGGCGTTACGAGCATCCTGAACTTCGCCCCCGTTGTCCTGGCTGTGCCAGAAGGGGTCGATGTGCGTAAGGTCGACTTGTCGATCGAGCTTCAGATCCTCGCGTTCCACGAACAGCGCAAGGCCGGCGGCCCCGCCGGGATGGAACAGGAGTATCTCGAAGCGGTGGACGGCTCATGAGCCGAGGGGACGTGACGACGACACGGCCGCTCCGCTGCCCGGGGCCGTCAGGTGAGGGACGGGAGCACCAGTGAGCATTCTCGTGGTCGGGCTGAGCCACCGCAGCGCCCCGGTCGCGTTGCTGGAACGCACCGCGGTGACCGGGGAGCGGCTGGTCAAACTCCTGCACGACGTCCACGGCTCGCCGAACGTCAGCGGGGCCGTCGTCGTCTCCACGTGCAACCGCATCGAGGTGTACGCCGACGTCGACAAGTTCCACGCGGGCGTCTCCGCCATCTCCGAGCTGCTCTCGCAGCACTCGGACGTGTCGCTGGACGAGCTGTCCCGGCACCTGTACGTCCACTACGAGGAACGCGCGGTCCAGCACGTCTTCTCGGTGGCCTGCGGCATGGACTCCATGGTCGTCGGCGAGGGTCAGATCGCCGGCCAGCTCCGTACCGCCCTCAAGCTCGCCCAGAAGTACGGCACCGTCGACCGGGCGCTGAACGAGGCGATCCAGCAGGCGCTGCGCGTCGGCAAGCGGGCACGGAACGAGACCGGCATCGACCGGGCGGGCGCCTCACTCGTCACCGTCGGCCTGAGCCGGGCCGGCTCCCTCACGGGCCGGCGCGCCCTGGTGGTGGGCGCCGGTTCGATGAGCTCGCTCGCCGCCGCCACCCTCGCCCGCGAGGGCATCGGCGAGATCGTCATCGCCAACCGCACGTACGAGCGGGGCGTGCGCCTGGCCGAGGCGACCGACGCCCCGGCGCGGGCGATCCGCCTCGAGGACCTGCGGCAGGCGATCGCCGAGGCGGACATCGTCGTCTCGTGCACCGGGGCCGCCGGCCTCGTGATCACCCCGGACATGGTCCAGGGCCCGGTCTTCCTCCTCGACCTCGCCCTGCCGCACGACGTCGACCGGGCCGTCCGTGACCTGCCCGGCGTCACGCTCGTGGGCCTGGACGACCTCAGCGCCGGCGAGGACGCGCCGGCCGAGGCCGACACCGACGCCGTCCGGCGGATCGTGTGCGAGGAGGTCAAGGCCTTCCAGTTGAGCCTCGTCGCGGCGACGGTCGCCCCTACAGTGGTCGCGCTGCGCAGCAAGGCCGCCGAGGTCGTCGAGGCCGAGCTCGGCCGGCTCGGCGGCCGGCTGCCCGAGCTCGACGACAAGGTACAAGCGGAGATCGCCCAGACCGTACGCCGCGTGGTCGACAAGCTGCTGCACGCCCCGACCGTGCGCGTAAAGGAGCTGGCGGCCTCACCGGGCGGCGACACGTACGCCGACGCGCTGCGTGAACTCTTCGACCTCGACCCCAAGGCCCCGGAAGCGGTCATCCGGGCGGAGGACGTGCTGTGACACTCAAACTGGGTACCCGCCGCAGCCTCATGGCCATGACGCAGTCCGGCCTGGTGGCCGACGCGTTGACCGCCCGTACCGGCCGGCCGGTGGAGCTCGTCGGCGTGACCACCGAGGGCGACGTCTCCAAGGCGCACCTGGCCCAGATGGGCGGCACCGGCGTGTTCGTCAACAGGCTGCGCGAGCGGCTCCTGTCCGGCGAGATCGATTTCGCCGTGCACTCCCTCAAGGACCTGCCCACCGGACCCGCCGAGGGCATCGTGCTCGCCGCGGTCCCGGCGCGCGACGACCCCCGTGACGCCCTCTGCGGCCCGGCCAAACTGGCCGATCTGCGGCCCGGTGCCCGGGTCGGCACCGGCTCGCCGCGCCGCGTCGCGCAACTGCGGGCGATACGGCACGACCTCGACGTCGTGCCGATCCGCGGCAACGCCGACACGCGCCTGCGGAAGGTCACCGACGGCGAGGTGGACGCCGTCGTGCTGGCGTACGCCGGGCTGAACCGCATCGGCCGCCTGGAGGCCGTCTCGGAGATCTTCGAGCCGGACCAGATGCTGCCCGCGCCGGGCCAGGGCGCGCTGGCGGTGGAGTGCCGCGCCGATCGCGACGATCTCATCGAGCTCCTCGCGACCCTCGACCACGCCCCGACCAGGGCGGCCGTGACGGCGGAGCGGACACTGCTGGCCACGCTGGAGGCGGGCTGCTCGGCTCCCGTGGGCGCATACGCTGCATGGGAAGAGCAAATCGTGCATCTGACCGGAGTCGTTGTCGGGTATGACGGTGAACGGCAGATTCGGTTGTCGGAAAGCGGCTCCCCGGACGATTCAGAGCGCCTAGGACGCGATCTCGCGGTCAGGATGCTCGCGGAGGGGGCCGACCAGTTGATGGGGGAGAGCACATCTTGAGCCCCGCGAGCAAAAAGGCCGCGTACGACGAGGGCGAGGCCCCCGCGATGGCCGGGACGACCCCCGGCGAGCGGCAGGGCATGGTCGCGTTCGTCGGTGTCGGCCCGGGCGACCCGGAGCTGGTGACGCTCCGGGCGGCCAGGATCCTCGGTAAGGCCGACGTCATCGTGGTCCACGAGACCCTGGCGCCGCCGTACCGCGCAATCTTCAACCCCGCCGCCGACGTGGTCGGCCCGGCGGGCGTCAGCCTCGTGAGCCTGGCCCGGTCGGGCAAGGTCGTCGCGCGGGTGTTCGGCGGTGACCCCGGGCTGGGCTGCGCCCTGACCGAGGACGTGAAGACCTGCGCCAAGGGCAAGGTGCCGTTCGAGATCGTCCCCGGCGTCTCGTCCGTCACCGGCGTCCCCGGGTACGCCGGCATCCCGCTGACGGACGGCAAGCACCGCGAGGTCGTGATCGTCGACGCCCAGGAGGGCGGGATCGACTGGAGCGCCCACGCGAACGCCGCCACCCTGGTGATTCTCGGCGTCGAGAACACCATCGGCGAGGTCGCCAAGGGCCTGATGGCCGCCGGCCGGTCCGACACGACCCCGGTGGCGGTCACCTCGATGGGCACGACCACCGAGCAGTACACGGTCGACTCGACGCTGGCGAAGGTCGCCTCCGACACCAAGCACCTGGAGTCCCCGGCGCTGCTGGTCGTCGGGGACGTCGTCCGCTGGCGCGACAAGATGTCGTGGTTCGAGACCAAGCCGCTGTTCGGCTGGCGGGTGCTGGTGCCGCGCACCAAGGAGCAGGCCGCGTCGCTGTCGGACCAGCTCCGCTCGTACGGCGCCGTGCCCGACGAGGTGCCCACGATCTCGGTGGAGCCCCCGCGCACGCCGCAGCAGATGGAACGTGCCGTCAAGGGTCTCGTCACCGGCCGCTACGAGTGGGTGGTCTTCACCTCGACCAACGCCGTGCGCGCCGTACGCGAGCGGTTCGAGCAGTACGGCCTGGACGCCCGCGCGTTCGCCGGCCTCAAGGTCGCGGCCGTCGGCGAGCAGACCGCCGCCGCGCTCGTGGAGTTCGGCGTCAAGCCGGACCTCATGCCGAAGGGGCAGCAGTCCTCCGAGGGGCTCGTGGAGGTCTGGCCGCCGTACGACAAGGATCTCGACCCGATCAACCGGGTGCTGCTGCCGCGCGCCGACATCGCCACCGAGACGCTCGTCGCCGGGCTCACCGAGCTGGGGTGGGAGTGCGACGACGTGACCGCCTACCGGACCGTACGGGCGGCGCCGCCGCCGGCGCCGATCCGCGAGGCGATCAAGGGCGGCGGGTTCGACGCCGTGCTGTTCACCTCGTCCTCGACGGTCCGGAACCTGATCGGCATCGCCGGCAAGCCGCACAACGTCACGGTCATCGCCTGTATCGGCCCGCAGACCGCGCGCACGGCGGAGGAGTACGGCCTGCGCGTCGACGTGCTGGCGGACAGACCGTCCGTAAGCGCCCTCGCCGAGGCGCTCGCGGAGTACGGTTCCAAGCGGCGGGCCGCCCAGGTCGAGGCCGGCGACCCCCTTCGCAAGCCGAGTGAGATGCGCCGCGGCGCCCGCCGGCGCAAGTGATGAGCTGAAAGAAGGTCGTTGTGACCGCGCACTTCCCCGTCGTACGTCCCCGGCGGCTCCGCCGCACCCCCGCGCTGCGGCGGCTGGTCGCCGAGACCCACCTGCACCCGAGCGACCTGGTGCTGCCGCTCTTCGTCAAGGAGGGCATCACCGAGCCGCAGCCGATCGCGTCGATGCCGGGCGTCGTGCAGCACACCCGGGAGTCCCTGCGCAAGGCGGCGCACGACGCGGTGGAGGCCGGCGTCGGCGGGCTGATCCTCTTCGGCATCCCCGCGGTCAAGGACGGCCGCGGCTCCGCCGCCGACGACCCGGCCGGCATCGTGCAGAAGGGGCTGCGCGACCTTTCCGCCGACCTCGGCGACGACACGGTGATCATGGCCGACCTGTGCCTGGACGAGTACACCGACCATGGGCACTGTGGCATCCTCACGGGCTCCGGCGAGGTCGACAACGACGCGACCCTGGAGCGCTACGCCTCCATCGCCGTCGCCCAGGCCGCGGCGGGCGTGGACGTCGTCGCCCCGAGCGGCATGATGGACGGCCAGGTCGCCGCGATCCGCACCGCCCTGGACGAGGCCGGCTACGGCAACGTCGCGATCATGGCGTACGCCGTGAAGTACGCCTCGGCGTTCTACGGCCCGTTCCGCGAGGCCGCCGAGTGCGCGCCGCAGTTCGGCGACCGGTCCGCCTACCAGCAGGACCCGCCGAACGCCGAGGAGTCGCTGCGGGAGGTGCTGCTGGACCTGGACGAGGGCGCCGACTTCGTCCTGGTCAAGCCCGCGCTGACCTACCTCGACATCGTCCGCCGGGTGCGCGACACGGTGCACGTCCCGGTCGCCGCCTACCAGGTCAGCGGCGAGTACGCCATGGTCGAGGCGGCCGCCGCGCAGGGCTGGATCGACCGCGACCGGATCATCATGGAGACGCTGATCTCCGCCCGCCGCGCGGGCGCCGACATCATCCTGACCTACTGGGCCACCGAGGTCGCCCGCTCCCTGCGCGCCTGACGTGAACCCGCTCTCGAAGCCGTGCTGATGGGTCGCTCGCGCCGCCTCACTCGCTTCGCGAGCGACCTCGTTCCTCGGCCGCTCACTCGCTTCGCGAGCGACCTCGTTCCTCGGCCGCTCACTCGCTTCGCGAGCGACCTCGTTCCTCGGCCGCTCACTCCGCTCGCTGCGGCGGCTCCGCTCCGGTGACCCGCCGCTTAGCAGGTCACGGCTTCGCCGCTATTCAGGGGTTCCCACAACTCGCGAAACCGCGGCGCGTCATCATCGAAAGAGGAGCGGAGGGGGAGCAGGATGCTGGACGTAACAGCGAAGCGAACGAACCGGTCGGCCGGCCGCCGCAAGACGGGCGAGTCGGCCAGGCGCGAGCGCATGGCGGCCGCCGTACAGGAGTACGCCGCCCTGGGCTGGCCCTGTTATCCGGGCGAACATCCGGCGACCGACGGCATGCGGGCGTGTTCCTGCGACCGGATCGGCTGTCCGTCGCCCGCGGCGCATCCCCGGTCCCAGGTGTGGCAGCGGCAGGCCACGGTCGACGTCGACACCCTGGGACGCTGGTGGGCCGGAGACCCGGAGGCCAACATCGTCCTGCCGACCGGGCGGGTCTTCGACGTCTTCGACGTGCCGGCCGAGGCGGGCCGCGCGGCCCTGGACCGGATGGAGCGCGAGGGCGTACCGGTCGGCCCGGTGGCCGCCCACGGTGACGAGCGCTACCTGTTCTTCGTCGCCACCCGCGGCGCGCCCGTCGACGAGGACGAGTGGTGGTCCTGCCACCTCGACACCGTCCCGGAGACGATCGCCGACAACCCCGGGATGCGCTGGCACTGCCGCGACAGCTACGTCGTCGCGCCGCCGTCGGTGCTGCCGTTCGACCGCGCGGTGACCTGGGTCAGGACGCCGCACGGTGCGCCGCTGCCCGACCCGCTGCGGCTACTGGAGATCCTGGCCGACGACGCCGAATGACGTCTGGGAGACTCGTGGGGTGACTTCCACGAATCGTTCCGAAGCACTGTTCGACCGGGCCGGTGCGGTCATCCCGGGCGGCGTGAACTCTCCGGTGCGCGCCTTCGGGGCCGTGGGCGGCACCCCGCGGTTCATCGCCTCGGCCCGGGGCGCGTACCTCGTCGACGCCGACGGCAACGAGTACGTCGACCTGATCTGCTCGTGGGGCCCGATGATCCTCGGGCACGCCCACCCGCGGGTCGTGGAGGCCGTGCACCACGCCGTCGAGCACGGCACCTCGTACGGCGCCCCGACCGAGGGCGAGGTCCTGCTCGCCGAGGAGATGGTCGCCCGCACGCCGATCGACGAGGTCCGCCTGGTCAGCTCCGGCACCGAGGCGACGATGTCGGCGATCCGGCTGGCCCGCGGCTTCACCGAGCGCCCGAAGATCGTCAAGTTCGCCGGCTGCTACCACGGTCACTCCGACGCGCTACTGGCCGCCGCCGGGTCCGGCGTCGCGACGTTCGGCCTGCCGGACTCGCCGGGCGTCACCGGCGCGGCCACCGCCGACACGATCGTGCTCCGCTACAACGACATCGCCGCCGTCGAGGAGACGTTCGGTGAGTACGGCCACGAGATCGCCTGCGTCATCACCGAGGCGTGCCCGGCCAACATGGGCATCGTCCCGCCGACCCAGGACTTCAACGCCGCCCTGAAGCGCGTCTGCGAGCGGCACGGCGCCCTGCTCATCATCGACGAGGTCCTGACCGGCTTCCGCGTCTCCCGGTCCGGCTGGTACGGCCTGGAGGGTGTCGCCGGCGACCTGTACACCTTCGGCAAGGTGATGGGCGGCGGCCTGCCGGCCGCGGCGTTCGGCGGCCGCGCCGACGTCATGGACCGGCTGGCCCCCGCGGGCCCGGTGTACCAGGCGGGCACCCTGTCCGGTAACCCCCTGGCCACCGCCGCCGGCCTGGCCACGCTCCGCGCCGCCACCGACGAGGTCTACGCGCGCATCGACCACGCCGCCACCGCGGTCGCCCAGGCCGCGACGGAGGCGCTGGCCAAGGAGGGCGTGCCGCACCGGCTGCAGACCGCGGGCAACCTCTTCTCGATCTTCTTCGCCGAGGATCCGGTGCTGGACTTCGAGCAGGCCCAGCGCCAGAACACCCGCCGCTACGCCGCGTTCTTCCACACGGCCCTGGACCACGGCGTCTACCTGCCCCCGTCGGCGTACGAGGCGTGGTTCCTGTCCGCCGCCCACGACGACACGGCCCTGGAACGCATCGCGGAAGCCCTCCCCCACGCCGCGAGAGCCGCCGCCGAAGCGGTGTGACCCATCACCGCCGAGACTTTCCGTCGCCATGGCGACGGAAAGTCTCGGCACTGTCGGTCAGGCGTCGGGGGAGAGGGCTTCGACGATCTCCTCCGCGCGGGCGGTGGCGGCCTTGGGTTCGGCGTCGGGGTTGCCGACCAGGGGGTCCCAGTTGAGGTCGTAGAAGAGTTCGGTGACGCCCTGCTCGGCGAGCCAGGCGGTGTCCTCGCGGATCTGGTCGTAGGAGCCGGACAGGCGCAGGCGCTTGCCGGCGTCGTAGGTGACCTCCTCGCCCGCCCGTACGACGCCGCGGACGACGACGCGGACCGCGTCGGGGTCCCTGCCCGCCTCCTCGGCGGCCTGCCGGACGGTGGCGATCTGCTCGTGGATGCGGGACAGGTCGGTGGCGCTGCGGCTGAGCCAGCCTTCCGCGATCCGGCCGGCCCGCTTCAGCGCGGCCTCGGCCACGCCGCCGAGCAGTACCGGCGGGTGCGGCTTCTGCACGGGCTTGGGCGCCTGGCGGCTCGGCGGGATCGTGTAGAACTCACCGTCGAACTCGCTGACCTCGTCCTCCCACAGCGTACGCAGTGCCGCGACGAACTCCTCGGCGCGCGCGCCGCGTCGCTCCTCCGAGGCGCCGCTGGCGACGAACTCCTCGTGCTGCCAGCCGGCGCCCAGGCCGAGATCGAACCGCCCGTTGGACAGCACGTCCAGGGAGGCGACCTCCTTGGCGAGGTACACGGGCGTGACGAACGGGAAGTTGATCAAGGAGACGCCGAGGCGGATCCGGGAGGTGCGGGCGGCGGCGTAGGCCAGGGTGACGAGCGGGTCGAGCACGCTGCGGTACACCGGGGCCAGCGCCTCCCTGTCGGCCGGGGTGAGCAGGCGGTGGAACGCCCACAGCGAGTCGTATCCGAGGTCTTCCGCGCGTTCGGCGAAGTGACCGACGTTCCGTGGGGTGGCCCATGCCCCCGACACCGGGGCGCCGAATCCGATCCTCATGCTTCTTATCCTGGCAGCCGGTCGAGCGCCGTGGTCAGCGAGGCGGCGGTCGGTGGTCGCAGCGGCGATCGTACGGTGGCGTCGGCGATCAGGCCGCGCTCGGCGAGCACCGCCTTGATGACGGTGGGGGAGGGCTCGGCGAACAGCGCGTTCACCAGGGGCAGCAGGGCGTCGTGGAGGTCGCGGGCGCGCGCGGCGTCCCCGTCCCGTACGGCGTCGGCCAGCGCGGCGAACGCCGCCGGGGCGACGTTCGCCGAGGCCGTGATGCCGCCCGCCGCGCCGAGTTGCAGCATCGGGTACAGGAACGCGTCGTCGCCGCCGAGCACGCCCCGGCCCTCGGCGAGCAGGGTCAGGGTGTCCGCGTCGATCGCCCCCGGGCAGTGCTTGATCCCGGCGACGTGGTCGGTGGCGAGCAGCTCGAGGAGCGTCTCGACGCGCAGCGTCTTCCCGGTGCGGTACGGGATGTTGTAGACGATAAGCGGTACCCCGGCCGCCGCGCCGATCGCCGCGAAGTGCTCGAGGACGCCCTCGTCGGTGGGGCGGAGGTAGTACGGCACGACGGCGAGGAGCAGGTCGGCGTCGGCGGCGCGGTCGATCGCCTGCCGGACGGACTCCTCGGTGCCGATCGTCCCCACGCCGACGGTGAGCGGCGCGCCGTACTCCTCGCTGATCTTCCGGCACGTCGCGACGACCGTACGCCGTTCGTCGGCGGTGAGCAGGGCGGCCTCGCCGGTGGTGGCGAGCACGACGAGTCCCGCCGCGCCCTCGGTCAGGACGTGGTGGGCCAGGCCTTCGAGGGAGGGGACGTCGAGGGCGCCGTCGGGCCCGAACGGTGTGATGAGCGGAACGTGGATCCCGTGGAGCATGAGGTCACCTCTCGGCGAGCGCGGCGGCCGGGGCGTCGGCCCGGGGGAGGACGGCGGCCGTACGGCGGCGGAGGCTGCCGAGGGCGACGCCGCCGACGATGAGGACACCGGCGGCCACGTCGGGGACGGTGACGCGCTCGCCGAGCAGGAGTGCGGCCGAGGACACCCCGAACAGCGGCACCAGCAGCGAGTAGATCGCCACCTGACCGGCGTCGTACCGGCGCAGCAGCCACCCCCAGAGGCCGAACCCGACGAGGGTCGACAGGTACGCGATGTAGGCGAGCGCGCCCAGGCCGCCAGCGGAGATGTGCGCCAGCGCGTGCAGGTCCGCGCGCGGCCCCTCGAAGATCATCGAGAGCGCGAGCAGCGGCAGCGGCGGGATCAAGCTGACCCAGACCATGAACCCGAACATGTCCGGCGGCTGCGCCTTCCGCATGCCGATGTTGGCCAGCCCCCACATGCCCGCCGCGACGAGGCACAGCGCGAACGCCAGCACGGGCCCGCCCTGGCCCAGCGACCCGGCGATCACCGCGATGCCGGCGAAGGCCACGAGCATGCCCGCCACCTGTGCCCGGCGCATGCGCTCACCGAGCATCGGCACGGCGAAGGCGGCGGTGAACAGCGCCTGCGTCTGCAGCACGAGCGACGACAACCCGGCCGGCATCCCCAGGTGCATGGCGATGAACAGCAGGCCGAACTGCCCGACCCCGAGCGGCAGGCCGACGAGCGTCATCCGGCGCCACGGGATCGCGGGCCGCCGGACGAACAGGACCGCGGGGAACGCCGCCGCCACGAACCGCAGGGCCGCGAACAGCAGCGGCGGCAGGGCGCCGAGCCCCACATGGATGATGACGAAGTTGAATCCCCAGATCGCGGCGATCAGCACCGCGATCGCGATGTCCCGAGGTCTCATGACTCTGATCGTCGCGGTCGCCATTCTTTAGGACAAGCGAATGTTCCTTAAGCTCTCCGTGTAGCATGCCTACATGCTCGACCTGGAGCGGCTCCGCGCCCTCAACGCCGTGGCCACGTACGGTTCCGTCAGCGCCGCGGCGGAGGTCCTCCACGTCACGACCTCGGCCGTCTCCCAGCAGGTCGCCAAGCTGGAGCGGGAGACCGGCCAGAAGCTCCTGGAGCGCAACGGCCGAGGGGTCCGGCTCACCGACGCCGCCGCGCTCCTCGCCGCGCACGCCGAGCGCATCCTCACCATGGTCGAGGCGGCGGAGTCCGACCTCGAGGCCCAGCGCGGCGCCGTCGTCGGCGAGCTCGCCATCACGGCGTTCCCCACGGCGGCGCGCGGCCTGATGCCCGGCGCGCTGGGCCGGCTCGCCAAGGAGCACCCTCTCCTGACGGTGACGCTGCGCGAACTGGAACCGCACGCCAGCCTGCCCCTCGCCGCCCGCGGCGAGATCGACCTGGGCGTCGTCCAGGACTGGTTCAACGTGCCGCTCGCCATCCCGGACGGTCTGGTCAAGGCGCCGCTGCTCGACGACGTCGCGGACCTCGCCCTACCCACCGACCACCCGCTCGCCGATCGCGAGGTCATCGACCTGGCCGACCTGCGCGGAGAGATGTGGATCGCCCAGTCGGCCGGCGCCATCTGCCGTGAGTGGCTGGAGCACACGCTCCGGACGGCCGGCCTGGAGCCGCGCATCAGCCACACCGCCGACGAGTACGCCACGCAGCTCGCCCTCGTGGCGGCCGGACTGGGCAGCGCCATCCTGCCGCGCCTGGGCCGCTGCGACGTCCCGCCCGGTGTCCGCATCGTCGCCGTGCGTCCCGCGCTGACACGGCACGTGTACGGGATCTGGCGCGCCGAGGCGGCCCGCCGCCCGGCCATCCGCGCCGCGGTCGCCGCCCTCCGCGCCGCCGCCACGGACCTGGGCCTGAACGCGCCCGTTCCTCACGGAGAGTGACCGAGCGTCCCGCCGCGGGTAGGGGCGCGACATGTGGACACGAGCAACGATCGAAGGAATGATCGCCGGACTCGTCGGCGCGCTGGCGATGACGGCCAGTGAGAAGCTCGAACAACGATGGACGCGGCGCCCGGACTCCCACGTCCCGGCGCGGACGCTGGAACGCCTGACGGGCCTCTCGGAGCACCCCCGGCGGCAGCCGAAGTCGCGCAACCTCGCCATGCATCTCGGACAGGGCATGCTCATGGGCGGGCTGCGCGGGGTGATGGCCACGGCCGGGCTGCGCGGTCCCTGGGCCTCGGCGATGTTCGGGGTGGTCCGCCTGACCAACGACCAGATCCTGGAGAACGCGACGGGCGTCGGCGCTCCGCCCTGGACCTGGCCGCGCCGCGAACTCGTCGTCGACCTGCTGCACAAGGGGGTCTACGCCGCCGCGACCGGCCTGGTCGCCGACACGCTGGCCGCCTGGCACGGCCCGGGTCCCGGCCAGTGGCACGCGGCCCTGCGCCCGGGACGCCGCGGGGACGTCGCACCGGTCCCGAGACGGCGACTACGCCCCGTGGTCCGATGACCACCCAAAATCATTCTTTTTTCGCGAATTCCGGATCGCGACTTCATTCCCGCAGGTCAACGAGAAATGTGAACACGCTGTTCGCGTTTGCCGTCCCCGGAAGCGCTGGCGAGGATGAACGCCCTTGATCGATCGCGCAGCGGGGAGATGTCATGCCGATACTGGTCACCGGAGCGACCGGCACGGTCGGGAGCAGCCTCGTCCGGCAACTCGTGGCCGCCGGTCAGGAGGTCCGGGCCGTGACCCGCGACCCCGCCTCACGGGCGGCCGCCGCCCTGCCGCCGGAGGCCGAGGTGGTCGCCGGGGACTTCGGCCGGCCGGAGAGCCTGGTCCCCGCCCTTCGCGGTGTCGAGCGGATGCACCTGGTGGCGATCGGCGAGTCGCTGACCACCGGCCCCCGGATCCTCGAACTCGCGAAGGAGGCCGGCGTACGGCGGATCGTGCACCTCGGCCACAACGATCCGAGCCGCGACGATGACGACCCCATGGAGGCGCGGCACCGCGTCCTGCACCGGGCCATCGAGAACTCCGGTCTCGAGTGGACGCACATCTTCCCCGGCGAGTTCATGGCCAACACCCGTGAGTGGGTCGCGTCGATCAGGACGGAGAGCGTCGTGCGCGCCCCGTTCGGCGACTGGACCAGCGCGATGGTCCACGAGGCCGACATCGCCGCCGTCGCCCTGGCCGCGCTCCTGGAGGAGGGCCACACCGGGCGGACCTACGTGCCGACCGGCCCGGAGCCCGTACGACGCCGCGACGCCGTACGGCTGATCGGCGAGGCCATCGGCCGCGAGGTCCGGTTCGTCGAGCTCACCCCCGACGAGGCACGGGAGCACTGGAAGGACCGGTACCCCGAGCAGGTCATCGAGTGGTTCCTGGAGATGGGCCGGTACCTGGACGGCAACGCCTGGGTCTCGCCCGTGGTCGAGGAGGTCACCGGCCGTCCGGGCCGTACCTTCGCCCGGTGGGCCGCCGACCACGCCGCCGACTTCCGCTGACCGGCGAGCCGGCCGCGACTCGGCGGCGGCTCAGCCCTTGATGAACTCGAGCAGGTCGGCGTTGAGCTCGTCATGGTGGCTGGCGAAGATGCCGTGCCCGGCGGTCGGGTACTCCTTGTACACGGTGCCCGGGATGATCTCGGCGGTGCGCCGGCCGGTCACGTCCACCGGTGCCGAGAAGTCCGCCGCGCCGTGGACGACGAGCGTGGGGATGGTGATCTCGCGCAGCCCGGCGCGGTGGTCGGTGTGGAACAGCGCGTGCTGGAACTTCAGCACCGCCCACGGCGAGGTGGCCTCGCACTCCCGGATCATCCAGGCGATGAGGGCGGGGGACACCGCCGGGCCGAGGTGGGTGGCAAAGAAGACCTGGGCCTGGTCGGAGAGCCACTTGGGCCGGTCGGCGCGGATCTTGGCCTGCATGGCCTCGAAGAGGGCCACCGGAATGCCGGCCGGGTTGTCCTCGGTCTGCTTCAGGAACGGCAGCATCGCGGAGATGAACACGGCGCGGGCGACGCGCTCCTCGCCGTGCCGGGCGAGGTAACGGGCGATCTCGCCGCCGCCCATGGAGTGGCCGACGAGGGTGACGTCCCGCAGGTCGAGGTGCTCGATCAGCGTGGCCAGGTCGTCCGCGGTGGTGTCCAGGTCGTATCCGCCGGAGGGCCGGTCCGAGCGGCCGTGGCCCCGCCGGTCCAGCGCGACGCACCGGTAGCCCCGCTCGACGAAGAAGGGGATCTGGTACTCCCACATGTCGGTGCTGAGCATGCAGCTCGCGACGAAGACGATCGCCGGGCCCTGGCCGTAGTCCTCGTAGGCCAGGCGGGTTCCGTCGGCGGTCTCGAAGAACATGGTGTCGCTCCTTGATGTCTGTCTCGCGTGGTCCGACGTCATGAATCCTCCCGGCGTACGGGAACGGGGTCGATTACGTCCGAGGTAACAGGCGGCCCTACCAGTGATCTTCTTGAAGGTGATCGGTAAAGGCGGCGGGGGCCGTCGGAAGTACTGGTGAAAGGTCACCGACTCACCGAAGGGCAGGGACTCCGTTGGGCGACTCCGAGGACTCCCGAAGACGCTTCACCGAGCTGTACGACGAGAACTACCGGCGCGTGCTCGGCTACGTGATCACGCGGGCCGAGCCGGACATGGCGGAGGACATCGTCAGCGAGACGTTCGTCATCGCGTGGCGCCGCCTGGACGACATCCGCGAGCCGGCGCTGCCCTGGCTGCTGGGCGTCGCCCGGAACCTCCTGCGCAAGCAGTGGGACAACGGCTCCCGGCGGCGTGCGCTGGTCGACCGGGTCACCGCGATGACCACCGACGAGGACCTGGTGGCGTGGGACGTCGCCGACCACGTCGTGGAGCGTGACAGCGCGCTGGCGGCCATCGGCGGGATGTCCGAGAACGACCTCGAGGTCCTCTCGCTCGTCATGTGGCACGGCCTGGCCCCGCGTGAGGCCGCCAAGGTCGTCGGCTGCTCGACCGCGGCGTTCTTCGTCCGCCTGCACCGCGCGCGGCGCCGCCTCGCCAGGGCGATCGACAGCGCGCCCGCGCCCGATGCCCGCCGCCCCGTCTCCCACGCCGCCGGCAAGGCCGCCCGATGAACCCTGGAGCCACGTTGAACCGCGACCCCGACGACCTGTTCCGTACGCTCAAGCCCGTCGGCCTGGAGACGATGGCCGCCGAGGCGCACTCCCGCCGCCGCGAGCGGGATCTCGCCGAGGCGTGGGGCGGCGGCGACTCCGGCCGCGCCGTCTCCATGCCGACCGCGCGGCGTCGGAGGCCGCGCCTGCTGGTGGCCGGACTGGCCGCGGGGGCGGTCGCCGCGAGCGCCGCGCTCGTCATCGTCGCCACGGACGGCTCCGGGGGCTCCCCCGGCGTCCGGCCGACCGCGTCCCACACCGTACGAGCGCTGGACGCCCGCGCCATCCTTCTGACCAGCGCCGACAGCGCCGCCAAGGCACCGGCCACCACCGGGGCCTACTGGTACACCCGCGAACGCGAGACCTCGATCTTCAGCACCTCCGATTTCCGCAAGGCGGCGCAGAAGAGGATCGCCAGGCAACTCGGCGAGAAGAGCCTGCGGTTCGCGCCCTTCACCGCGTACGTGAGCAAGACGCAGGACAGTTGGTACGGCCGTGACAGGCGCGACCGCACGATCACCGGCATCGACCCCAGGATCACCTTCCCGTCACCGGCCGACGAGGCCGCGTGGAAGAAGCTGACTCCTAAGGAGAAGGACTGGTTCGGCGTCGACCCGTCGGGCAAGCCGCACGTGAACAACTACGACTTCTCCGGCCTGAAGCCCAACATCACCCAGCGGGACAAGACGATCGAGGCCCTGACCAGGCTGCCCACCGACCCGGCCGGTCTCCAGAAGACGATGCGGACCTGGTTCAAGCACGAGAACCAGTTGTCGAACCAGCACGACGGTGAGCCCATGGGCGACAGCTTCGCCCAGTACGTCTTCGGCGAGGCGCAGGACCTGCTGGCCGGGCCGCTGACGCCGGGCGCGAAGGCCGCGCTGTACCGGCTGCTCGCCGAGCAGCCGGGCATCCGCTACCTGGGCACGGCCGATGACCCGATGGGCCGCAAGGGCGCGGTCCTGGCCCTGGGGGGGAACGACGCCCGGCCGGGGAAGGGCTTCGAGATCCGTCTGATCATCGACCCGCAGTCGGGGCGGCTCCTCGCCCAGGAGTCCGGGGACCGCAAGGCGCCCAGCCTGACCATGACGTACGAGGCGATGGGCTGGGTGAACAGGCTCGGCGCCCGCCCCTGAACCGGCCGGCCGAACCTGGCTGGGCGGCGCGTGGATCCTCCGCCGGCGCGACGCCTGATCCGCCGTCTGACCCGTCCGGACGGGTCAGACGGCGCGGCTCAAGGGGGTGAGGGCCCCGCGGACCGCGGCGGGGGGCGC
>NZ_JBFAUM010000001.1:179679-454031 GCF_040679195.1 Actinoallomurus sp. NPDC052308
CGAGCCGGCGCAGCACCGTCCCGATGGCGATCCGCCCCTCCAGCCGGGCCAGCGGCGCGCCGAGGCAGTAGTGGACGCCGTGCCCAGACGGCGCGGAGAAGGTCGGTGAGGGCCCCGAGGACGGCGTCGGGGCGCTCCTCGTGCATCCAGCCGTGCCCGACGTCGTCGAGGACCCGCTGTTCGCCGCGCGGGACCGACGCGGCCAGTTCCGCGTGGATCGTGCGCTTCATGTCGTTGATCTCGCGCAGCAGGTCCTCGGGCCACAGGTGGGCCTGGGTCGCGTCGTGCCCCAGGGCGGTCAGCACGATCAGCGGTACGTCGGGCAGGTCCGGGGCGTTCCGGAGCTCGTCGGCGACCTCGGTGTAGAGGTTCTTGTCCTCGTTCCAGGCCGTACGCCACGCGGTGAGGTGGTGCTCGATGAGCGGTCCCCGAACGGCGTCGGGCCACTTCGCGAAGTGCCCGGCGAGCGCGTCGCGGGAGCGCTGGAGCTGTTCCTCGGTCGGCTCCGGCAGGTCCTGGCTCTTCATCCGCTCCAGCATCTCGGGCACCTGCCGGGGCGCGCGGCGCAGGAAGTCCTCGTGGGTTGGGTCCAGCAGGAGCAGCCCGGCCGCCTCGCCGGGGAAGCGCTGCGCGTAGTGGCGCGCGTAGGCCCCGCCCAGGGAGTGCCCGACCAGCACGTACGGGCCCGGAACCTCGGCGGCGGCCAGCAGGTCGCGCAGTTCGTCGGTGACCTCACCGGCCGTACGGGGCAGCTCGACCGGGTCGCTCCAGCCGGTGCCGGCCCGGTCGTAGAGCACGCCGGTCGTCAGCCGGGCGACGCGGTCGTGCAGGTTCACGTAGTCCAGGCCGACGAGGCCGGCCCCGGCCAGGAGGACCACGGCGGGCTCCCCGGCGCCGGACCGGTGCAGCATCAGCCGCCGGCCGCCCACCTCGTACAGCCGCCCCAGCGGGGGCTCGGTCCGGTGCTCCGGTGTCGCAGATCCCATGCGAGACGCCTCCAAAGATTATTCTCAACTTTGAGAAAGGTATCAGTCGTGAGATCGTTGGGCCATGGACCCGGTCGAGCTGCTTCTGCATCCGGTGCGGCTCCGCATCGTGCACGCGATGTCGGGCGGGCGGACGCTCACGACCGCGCAACTGTCCGAGCTCCTGCCGGACGTCTCGAAGGCGACCCTGTACCGGCACGTCGGCCTGCTGGCCGAGGGCGGGCTCCTGGAGATCGACGGCGAGCAGCGGGTGCGCGGCGCCGTCGAACGGACGTACCGCCTGCGCCGGGCCCGCGCGGTGATCGACGCGGAGACGGCCGCGTCCGCCTCACCGGAGGACCACCGCCGCGCCTTCGCCACGGCCATGGCCACCCTGCTGGCCGAGTTCAACGCCTACCTGGACCGCGACGCGGACCCGGCCCGCGACCTGGTCGGCTACCGGCAGCACGCGATCTGGCTCAGCCCGCGCGAACGCGCCGAGCTGATCGGCGAGCTGCGCGACGTCATCGTCTCCCGGATGACCAACGAACCCGCGCCGGACCGCGTCCGCCACCTGATCAGCCCGATCCTCTTCCCCGCCGAGAGCCCGGGCGACCCGGCGGCCGGTCACCAGGCATAGGCCTCCGGGGCGGGGCCCGGACCGGGGAAGATCTCGTCGAGGCGGTCCAGCTCGCTCGGGCCGAGACGGACGTCGAGGGCGCCGACCGCGCGCTCGAGATGGTCGAGCGTACGAGGGCCGATGATCGGTCCGGTCACCCCCTCCTGGTGCAGCAGCCAGGCGAGGGCCACGTCCGCCGGGGGCCGGCCCAGCTCGTCGCAGAACTCCTCGTACGCCGCCACCCGGGGCCGCACGGCCGCCAGGCGCTTCGCGGTGAGGTCCGAACCGCTCTCCCGGCCGGGCCGGTCCTTCCGCAGGATGCCGCCGAGGATGCCCCCGTGCAGCGGCGACCAGGGGATGAAGCCGAGCCCGTAGTCGCGGGCGGCGGGGAGCACCTCGAGTTCGGCGGTGCGCTCGGCGAGGTTGTACAGCGACTGCTCGCTGACCAGGCCAAGAGAGTTCCGGCGCCGCGCCGCCTCACCGGCCTGGGCGATGTGCCAGCCGGCGAAGTTCGAGGAGCCCACGTACAGCACCTTGCCCTGCGCGACCAGGACGTCCATCGCCTGCCAGAACTCCTCCCACGGCGTGTTCCGGTCGACGTGGTGGGCCTGGTAGAGGTCGAGGTGATCGGTCCGCAGCCGGCGCAGGGAGTCCTCGACCTGCCGGCGGATGTGCCGGGCGGACAGGCCACTCGTGTTCGGTCCCTCGCCCATCGGCTCGTACACCTTGGTGGCGAGCACGACGTCGTCCCGCCGGCCGCTCTTCTCCAGCCAGCGCCCGATGATCTGCTCGGTCCAGCCCTCGCCGAGCCGCCAGCCGTAGATGTTGGCGGTGTCGAAGAAGTTGATTCCCAGGTCGAGGGCGCGATCCATGATGGCGTGGGCGGTCTCCTCCGGAGTGTCGGGACCGAAGTTCATGGTGCCGAGCACGAGCCGGGAGACCTGCAGGCCGGTACGGCCGAGGTGTGTGTACCGCATGGCGCCGACGCTAGGGTTTCACATTGGTGTGAAGGTCCAGCCGAACCATCGTGGAGTAGGTCACATGCGCATCGGCGAGTTGTCGCGGCGGACCTCGGTCAGCGCGAGGCTGCTGCGGTACTACGAGGAGCAGGGACTGCTCGTCCCGGAGCGGCTGCCGAACGGCTACCGGGAGTACGCCGAGGACGCCCCCGTGATCGTCGCCCAGATCCGCGGGCTCCTCGACGCCGGGTTGTCGACGGACGTCATCCGGGAGCTGCTGCCGTGCGCCGAGGGCAGGACGCCCCGGCTCACCGGCTGCCCGGAGCTGCGCGGCATCCTCCGGCAGTCCCTGGACGGCATGCAGTCCCGCATCGACGCCCTCACCCGCAACCGGGACGCGCTCCAGCGCTACCTCGAGGCGACCGAGACCGTCGCACCCGCGCCGGGCTGACCGGCCGGAGTAGGGTCGGAGGGTGCGCTTCGCGATCTCCATCCCGCAGTTCTCCGCCGCCGGGGAGTTCGACCCGGCCGCGTTCCGCGCCTACGTCGTACGGGCCGAGGAGCTGGGCTTCCACAGTGGCTGGACCCAGGAGCAGGTCCTCGGCTCGATGCCCAACCTGGGCCCGATCGAGACCATGACGTACGCCGCGGCCTGCACCGAACGCCTGCGCCTCGGGTGCGCGGTGTTCGTGAGCACGCTGCACAATCCGCTGCACCTGGCCAAGAGCATCAGCACGCTCGACCAGCTCAGCCGGGGTCGGCTGGAGGTGGGCGTCGGCACGGGCGGGCGGGGCAGGGCGTTCGCGGCGTTCGGCGTCGACACGGACGCCTTCGTCGCCCGCTTCACCGAGGGCATCCGGCTGATGAAGGCGTGCTGGACCGAGTCCGAGATCGCGTTCCCCGGCCGGTTCTGGCAGCTCGACGGCCAGGCGATGGAGCCGAAGCCGTTCCAGAAGCCGTACCCGCCGCTGTGGTTCGGCGGCAACCACCCCAACGCGCTCCGCCGCGCGGTCCGGTACGGCGACGGCTTCTTCGGCGCGGGGTCGCAGACGACCGCGCAGTTCGCCGACCAGACGCGGGTCGTACGGGAGGCGCTCGACGAGGCCGGCCGCGACCCGGGCGACTTCCGGATCGCCAAGCGCGTGTACATCGCGGTCGACGACGACGCCGCGCGGGCCCGCCGGCGCATGACCGACGCGCTGAACCGGGTGTACGGCCGCTCCGGCGGGGACGAGCTGACCCCCGTCGCGGTCTTCGGCCCGCCCGACGAGTGCGTGACCCGGCTGCGCGAGGTCGCGGACGCGGGCGCCGAGATGATCCTGTTCACCACGCTCTTCGACGAGGCCGAGCAGATGGAGCGCCTGGCCGCCGAGGTCATGCCCCACCTCGCCTGAGACGGTGAAGGGCCGGCGACCCAGTGGCGGGTCACCGGCCCTTCCGCCGGCCCGGCTCGGCGATTCCCCGGCCACTGTTCCTGGGGGCGGCCGGTTCAACCGTCGGGCGGTCAACGGAGCGCTGCCAGCGCTCCACGGCCCCCGCAGGAACCGCGTTCAAGATCATCTTTATGATGACACAGCCGGAGCGGCCACCGGTAACCAAGATCATTCGGCAGGCGTGATCTCCAGCACGTTCCCCGCCGCGACCCCCCCCGTCCCCGGTGCCGTGGTGGCCGCGCTGTCGTCCTGGCTCGGCGCACTGCCGGTGACAGCGGAAGGCTGACCGCCGCACGGCGGTAGGAGCCTGACGCCACGACCGCGAGGGCCCCAGCCACTGCGCTGGGGCCCTCTTCTCATGCGACACGATCTCCGACGCTGTCCTGACTCGGTGATCCGATGTGGTCCGATCCGCCGCTACCCGGACGGTCTCTTCCTAAGAAGTCCCACCGCATGTGTGGGAGCCAACCAAGGAGGCGGCAATGAGCTTTAAGGACCGCATGGTGAAGCGCGCGGCGAAGCGCGATGGTAAGGACCCCCTGCTGGGCGCGGTGCGTGTCATCGCGGAGCAAGCGAGGGACAGGGCCGCGGGCAAGGCGTCCCAGGCCGGGACCGAGCCCGAGCAGCGGTGACGGCGGAAGCCTGACCGCACAACCACAGAGGGCCTCAGCCGCTGCGCTGGGGCCCTCTTCTCGTGTGCCGGCGGAGCTACTCGCGTCGGGTTCGCTCGTTCTGGAACGCTCGCGCCATGGACGGCATCGGGCTGCGGCCGGCGACACCGGCCGACGCGGACTTCTGCTTCGAACTGCACAGGCTCGCCATGGGGGAGTATGTCGCCGCGATCTGGGGCTGGAACGACGCGGACCAGCGCGAATATCAGCGACGGGCCTTCGCTCCCGGCCACTGGCAGATCATCACGGTCGACGGGACCGACGCGGGCCTGTTCATCGCCGAGGACCGACCGGACGAGCTCTATCTCGGCCGCATCGAGGTCCACCCCGACCACCAGGGCCGGGGCATCGGCGGCACCCTCATCCGCAGGCTCATCGACCGCGCCCACGCGCAGGGCCGGCACGTCACCCTGGACGTCCTGACCATCAACACCCGGGCCCACGCCGTCTACCGCCGCCTCGGCTTCCAGGAGACGAGCCGCCACGGCGACGGCAACATCAAGATCCGGATGAGGTGCCCCTGACACCGTACGAGCCACGGCGAGCACCGGCCCCTCACCGAAGGGGCGAACCGGATCCGCGGACGGCCTCCATAGACGTGGCTCCCGAGGGCGACCACGGCGGCGATCTCGCCCCTGACCGCGGCTGCCGGCCGTGAGACGGCCGAGTAATGAGGTTGCGCAAGTTCGCGCATCGTGGACTGTCATTCCTGACGACGCGACCGACGCATCACCTGATGCGATGGTCGCCCAAAGGAAAGGACAATCTCATGCGCCACGGTCGGAACCCGTTCGAATCGCTGGGCACCACGCCGGAAGAGCCGAACCCGCAGCCCATCGGGCCGAGCTGGCCGGTGCAGAAGCCGTCGGAGCAGTGAGCAACGACACCGCGTGAGGCTTCCGTCTGAGGAGCCCTGATCGACTGATCCCGGCGGGGTGGTCCTGAACCACTCCCGCCGGGATCTTTTTATTTTGACCCCAGACGGACCGAAGCCGGTCTCGCACGTGCCACCCGGTCGGCGTGAGGCGGAGGTCGGCACAGTCGGACGTCCCCACCCGGCTGGAGAATGCCGCTGGTAGACAGCGGGCACTGCGCGGTGGACACCGGCCCGTATCCGGGCAACCGTCGACGGTGAGTCCGCCGTAGCGGCATTGCCGACCGCGAGGCCGCCGAGTTCGAGGTTGCGGAAACTCGGGCACCGCGGACGGTGATGCATCAAGAAGCGACCGATGATCGCCCAATGCGATGGTCGCCCAACGGAAAGGACAACCTCATGCGTGACGGTCGAATCCCGTTCGAACCGCTGAGCAGCACGCCGGGACAGCCGCCCATCGGCGAGCCCGACCCCGGTCCGATACCGCGCAACCCGGGCCCGGTTCCCGGTGACAACCGCCCGCCCCGACCCACCAACCCGGGCCGTAACCGGTGATGGGCGCGCCGGTGCCCGTGGCGGTCTGATCCCGGGTCCGCCGGCGCCGAAGTCGTCGGGGCGGTGAGCGACGACACTGCGTTAAGGCTTCCGTCTGAGGAGCCCTGATCGACTGATCCCGGCGGGGTGGTCCTGAACCACTCCCGCCGGGACTTTTTCATCTCTGGCCACCAACAGGACCGAAGCCACTCTTGTTCTCGTCCGATGGTCCCCTCACCTCGCACAGCAGTTGCTGCCGGCGGACCGGGCGCGTATCCCTGCGGGAGATGGCGGCACGGCGAGCATCGGCCCCTCACCTCCGTGCCCGCCGTGCCCCTGCCGCGCGACCGGCTTCGGGGGAAGACCCGACCGCGCGGAGTCTCAGTCACCCGCCGCACCGCGCCCAGACCGTCTTGCCGTCGTCCTCCGGACGCCAGCCCCACTCGGTGGCGTACGCCTGGACGATGAACAGCCCGCGGCCGTCCTCCTCGTCCAGCCCGGCGGCCCGGATCGCGGGTTCGCCGTCGCCGGAGTCCCGTACCTCGACCAGCACGGCCCGGTCACCCGGACGGCTGATCGTCAGCTCGAACACGGCACCGAGCCGCGCGGCGTTGGACACCAGCTGGGTGGTGACCAGGTGCACGTCGTCCAGCAGCTCGGGCAGCGCCCAGTCCCGCAACCGCCGCTCGACCGCGAGCCTGGCCACCTTGGCGGCACCCGGATGCGGCCCCAGCTTGAGGGAGTACGAGTCGGCGGTCATGGGCCCCGTCCTCACCGCCGGCAACCACCCCGACAAGGTCGAACAACTCGTCGCCACGCGAATGGACCGCCAGCAGATCCTCCGCCGCGACGAGCCCCCGTGGCTCGTCCTCCTCCTCGCCGAGTACGCCATCCGCCGCAAGATCGGCAGCCCCGAGGTGATGCGCGCCCAACTCCAACGCCTCCTCGACGCGATGAAAGAGCCGAACGTCACCATCCAGGTCCTTCCGGAGGAAGCGCCCGTCTACCTCTCGATGCCGTTCACAATCATGGGATTCGACAATGGGCCAGACGTGGCCTACGCGGCGACAGGCGAGATTTCGGGTGGTATCACGAAAGAACATCGGCACGTCGGGAGGCTCAAAGCCCGTTTCGACCTGGTTCGGGCGGCGGCATTGCCTGCCATGGCGTCCGAGGAGCTCATCCGTTCCGTTCTGGAGGACACATGAACATGGAGGAGCGGCCGCCGGTTCAGTGGCGTAAAGGCACGCGGAGCGACGAGGAGGGCGGTCAGTGCGTCGAGGTGGCCGTCGTGGCAGAGGACACCTGAACGTGCGGGGAGCGTCGTCGGTCCAGTGGCGTACGAGTACCCGGTCCGACCAACAGGGCGGAATGTGCGTAGAAGTCGCCGTCGTCGAGGAGGCCCGTGGCGGCGGCTGAGCAGGTGGCGCGGGCCGGGTGCATCGCCTGTGAGCTGAGCTCCGGTGTGCGGCCGTTGCCGGGTGGGCGGCTGTATGAGAGTTCGGGTCTGGTCGTGGAGCACTGCGTCGGGCCGCTGGGTGTCGGCACGCTGGTGGTCAAGCCGCTGCGGCACGTCGTCCATGTGGCCGACCTCGACGAGGCCGAGAGCGCGGCGCTCGGTCCGCTTCTGCGGCGGACGGCTGCGGCGGTCACGGAGGTGGTCCGGCCGGAGCAGGTCTACGTCTGCCTGTGGTCGCACATGGACCGAAAGCCCGGCCACATCCACTTCGTCGTCCAGCCGATCACCAAGGCCGACATGGCGCGTTTCGCCGCGGCCGGCCCGGAGCTCCAACTCGCGATGTTCCGCGCGGGTGAGTCGCCGGGGGAGGCGGCGGTGAACGCCATCTGCGCGCGACTACGCCCGCTCCTCGCCGAGCAAAGCTAATAGTGCCCCGGATTTTCGTCGCTGGAGCGACGAAAATCCGGGGCGTTAAAGGAGAACCTCTTGGATCCCCTTGGTCATCACGCCGTTATCGGCGCTGTGGAGGCGACGAAGGCCCTCGGCGTTCCTTCTGGCTCAGAACTCCAGGACGGCGCGGTAGCGCGCGCGTCCGTGGCGGACCTGGTCCAGGGCCTCGTCCATGCGCGTAACGGGGAAGACCTCCACCATCGGGCGGATGTCGTGCCGGGTCGCGAAGTCGAGCATCTGGCGGGTCTCCGTCGGTGAGCCGGTGACGCCTCCGACGATGGTCCGTTCGCCGGGGAGGAGGCTGAGCGGGTTGATGGTGAGCGCGCCGTTGGGGAGGCCGAGGACGCACAACGTCCCGCGCGGGCGCAGGGTCGCCAGGTAGGCGTCCCACGGCAGGTCGGCCGAGACGGTCGAGAGGACGAAGTCGAACGAATTCGACACCCGATCGAGCCCTGTCCCCTCGTTCGTCGCGACGAAGTCGTGAGCGCCGAACCGGCGGGCGTCGGCGCTCTTGCCGGGCGTCGAGGAGATGGCGGTCACATGGCATCCCCATTTCGCGAGGCACTGGATCGCCAGGTGCCCCAGGCCACCGATCCCGACGACGGCGACGCGGTCCGTCGGTCGAACCGAGTGATGGAGGAGCGGGGGGAAGACCGTCGTCCCGGCGCACAGGAAAGGCCCTGCGTGCTCAGAGGCGATGACGTCGGGGATGGGTTGAACGTGCCGCCAGTCGCTGACGCGGACATGGCTGGCGAAGGCTCCTCCGGTCCCGCGGACCACAACGTTGTCCTTGGCCGGGCAGAGTTGCTGCCGGCCGCTGAGACACCATTCGCAGGCGAAACATGATCCGGCCGTGGCCCCGACGCCCACGCGTTGACCGACGGCCAACCGCGTGCGATCGACCGCGTCGCCCAGAGCCTCGACCACGCCGACCGCTTCATGGCCCGCGACCACGGGGAAGTTCGAGATCCCCCACTCGTCGTCGATCATGCCGAGGTCGGTGTGGCAGATCCCGGAGTGGGTCACCGCGACCTCGACCTCGAGTGGCCCCAGGGGCGCCGGTTCGTACTCATGTACCCGCACAGGGCCGCCCGCCTGTTCGACCGCGTACGCACGCCTCGTCATCGCTTGTTCCCTCCAGTAACTAACTAGATAGTTACAACGTAGCGTCGCTTCCGAATCTGTCAACCAACTGGTCGGATAGCATCAGCGGATGCGCGTCCGCGATGCCGAGGCCACCCGCCGCAACCTCCTCGCCGCCGCCACCGCCGACTTCGCCGCCTACGGCATCGCCGGCGCTCGGGTCGACCGGATCGCGGCCGAGGCCGGCGTGAACAAGGCGCTGCTGTACTCCCACTTCGGCGACAAGCTCGGGCTCTTCGACGCCGTTTTCCGCATGCATGCGGGCGCCGTCGTGGAGGCGACCCCGTTCACCGCCGAAGATCTCCCGGACTACGCGGTACGCCTGTACGACGCGGCCGTCGCACGGCCGGAGTTGATCCGGCTGGCCGCCTGGGCGCGCCTCGAACGCGTCGGGACCGGGAACCTCGTGACCGACGAATCAGCGAGTGCGGCCAAACTGCGGGCGATCGCCGACGCGCAGCGGACCGGCTTCATCACACCCGCGATGGAGCCGCAGGACGTGCTCGCGTTGGTCATCGCGATGGCCTTGACCTGGTCCTGCGCGGGCCTGTCCTACGTCGCCACTCCCGATGATTCCCCCGCGGACCATGAACGCCGTCGGCAGGCCCTGTCCACGGCGGTGTCCCGGGCCTTCGCTCCCTGAGAGGGAGGCACGCCAGGGCGGGCACGCCGCGGCGGGGCGGCAGGGGGAACAGGTCAGGCGTCGGGCCAGACACGGCGTTTCGCGGGGACGGCCAGCAGGTCGCCGACGACGAACTCCTGCTGGGGCCCCTGCCAGGCGAACGGCATGAACACCGCGAGGGCGCAGCCCGCCTGGTGCTCGACCTCCATGGCGATCGCGTCGACGCTTCCCGGCGGTGCCGGGGCGGGGTCCTTCCGCCAGTCCGTGGACCGGCGAAGTTGGACGTTGACAGGGGTGGTGTCGCCCGGCGACGGCTCCTTCATGCGCACGTAGTAGGTGATGACCGCGCACCGGAGCTCGGCCCCGCGGGCGCGGTAGCCGTCGGCGAGGTGGTGCAGCGCCCCGGCGGTGGCCGTCTCGTCGTAGGCGTAGTCCGCGTCGTACTGCCCGGCCTTCCGCAGCACGCCGTCGGCGTCCATGACCAGGCCGAACGGGTAGAGCATCCCCGCGTCGGGCTCCGGGCGGAGTCTGCCCTCGGCGCCTTCCAGGGCGGCCGCGAGGCAGGCGTCCATGTCGCCTCGGGCCCGTCGTGGGACGGAGCCGTCCATCAACATCAGCGTCAGGGTCTGCATCGGATGCGGATAGGTGGGCGGGAAATCGCCTGCGGCTCGCCAGGAGGACACGGCCCGAAATCCTAATCGACGAACAAGCGCCGGGTAAGGCGACTCCGACGGATGAAAAGGGGTTTCGTCCTGGTTGGGCCCTGGCCCTGATGGGTGCCGTCGACCGGGGCCGTACGAAAGGCTCGGCGAACAACGCCGCCCGCGAGGCGACTCGTCCATATTTGCGGATTTTGTGACGGTGGCTCTCTGACGCGCTCAGCGGGACAGGTCGCCGTCCTTCTGCCAGGAGCTCCAGGAGTAGTTCCAGTACTTCCAGTCGCCGTCGTTCGGCTCGTCGACGAAGCGGCGGGACGTGCCGGTGATCTTGACGATGTCGCCGCGCTGCGCGATGCCGAAGAAGTAGCGGGCGCCGGCGCGGGAGGTGCGGACGCAGCCGTGGCTGGCGTTGCGGTCGCCGAGGGCGTCGTACTCCCCGACGCTCTGGTGGACGTACTCGCCGCCCATCGAGATCCGCACCGCGAGGTGGACGTCCTCCTTGTAGTAGTCGCAGCCGGACTGGCCCGGCTTGCAGTTCGGGGACTCCATCTGCACCACCTGCTTCTTCTCCCTGGTCAGGTGGATGCCGCTGGTCGTGGTGTACTCCCGGGTGGTGCCCTTGCCCATGCTGATGAGGAACGTCCGCAGCACGCCGTCGTGGTCGACCTTCATCAGGTGGGTGCGGGAGTCGGCGACCGTGATGTTCGACGCGCCGATGGTGAAGGTCCTCGTGACGTCCGTCGTCCCGTACACGCCCTTGGCGGCGCGTACGCCGGCCAGGTGCGCGGTGAAGGTCACGTTCTGGTGCGGCTGCCAGTAGCGGCGGGTGCGGTAGACGACCTGCCGGTCCGACATCCAGTGCCAGGCGCCCCCGTCCGCCCGGTCCGCCCGCACCTCGAGGGCGCGCGTGACCTGGGCGCGGTCGGCCACCGGGCCGTCGAACGTCACGATGATCGGCATTCCGACGCCGACCTTCTCGCCGGCCTGCGGCGTGACGTCGGCGATGGCGATCTGATGCGCCGCCGACGCCGTGCGGAACCGGCTCATCACCGCGGTGACCCGGCCCGTGGAGCTCCGGGCCGTGGCCTTCACCCGGTACCAGACGCCGGGCTTCAGGGTCCAGATGGTCTTCCACGACCTGTGGTCGGCGTCGAACGCGCCCGGCGCGTCCGTGTCGTCCTGCCGTACGTCCACCTGCTCCAGCCGCCCGCCGGAGACGGTGACCTCGACGCTCCGGTCCGGCCGGACGGTGCGCCTGCCGTCGGCCGGACTGATCTTGATCGTCGCGTCGGCCGCGACCGATGCCGCCTGCTGGCCGCCCCCGGAGCAGGCCGACGTCACGGCGACGGTCGCGGCGGCGATGGCCGGGCCGGCGAACAGCCGCCGATTCCTCATGTGAATCTTCACTTTCTATGAGATGCGCGTACGGCGGGCAGGTTCGCCGGAGCGGCGTACGACACAAGCATCTGTCGAGACGCCGCCGAACGCCGCGATTCCGCACGGCGTGTCCCGGACGCCGGCGGCTGATGGCCTCCCCGCACGGCGTGTCACCTGCGTCGCGTGCGGGTAACGCGCCGTGCGGGTTTTCACCTTCGGTGCCGCCGTGCGGGCGACTCGCTGGTCCGGTCGGCGCTGTCACGTCCGGGGGCCGGTAGTGTTGGGGCGCTATGAAGACGATCGTTCATCTGCTGCGCCACGGCGAGGTGCACAACCCCGAGGGTGTCCTGTACGGGCGGCTGCCGGGCTACCACCTCAGCGACGACGGCCGGCTGATGGCGAAGGCGGCGGCCAAGTGGTTCGACGGGCGTGACATCACCGCGCTCGTGTCCTCGCCGATGGAGCGCGCCCAGGAGACCGCCGAGCCGATCGCCGAGACGCTTGGCCTGCCGGTCGGCACCGACGAGCGCCTGATCGAGGCCGCCAACCACTTCGAGGGCCGTACGTTCGGCGTCGGCGACGGGTCGCTGCGCCGCCCGGAGCACTGGCCGTTCCTCTGGAATCCCTTCCGGCCGTCGTGGGGCGAGCCGTACGAGGAGATCGCCCGGCGCATGCTGGCCGCGATGGCGGCCGCGCGCGACGCCGCGCGCGGGCACGAGGCGGTGTGCGTCAGCCACCAGTTGCCGATCTGGGTGACGCGGCGACGGGTGGAGGGCCGCCGGATGTGGCACCACCCGGGGCGCCGGCAGTGCGCGCTGGCCAGCGTGACCAGCTTCACCTACGACGACGACCGCATCGTCAAGGTCGACTACGCCGAGCCGGCGGGGGAGCTCTCCCACCGCCCCGGTGTCCCCGGCGCCTGAGCCCTCCTGCACAATAGAGCTGAGTACTACACGATGTAGTAGTAGGAGCGTGCCCGTGACCCCCCGTGCCCTGACCCTTCCGGCGGTGATCCTGCTCGGTGTCGGCGTGCTCGCGGGATGCGCGGGCACCGGCGCGGTGCAGAGCGGCGCCGGCAACTCCGACTCGCGGTACGTCGCGGGCGACAACTCCAGCCAGATCATCAAGAACCGCAAGCCCGCCCCCCAGGTGAAGGGCACCACGCTCGACGGCAAGCCCTTCGACCTCGGCGCGCAGAGCGGCAAGGTCACGGTCGTCAACTTCTGGGCGTCCTGGTGCGCGCCGTGCCGCGCCGAGGCGCCCACGATGGAGCAGATCTACCAGCAGACCAAGGGCTCGGGCGTGCAGTTCCTGGGCGTGGACATCAAGGACGGCAAGGACAACGCGCAGGCGTTCCTGCGCACCTTCAAGATCACCTATCCGAGCCTGTACGACCAGGCCGGGCAGGTGGCGCTGGCCTTCCGTGACATCCCGCCGAACGCAGTGCCCTCCACGCTGATCATCGACCGGCAGGGCAAGGTCGCGGTCCGCATCATCGGCAGCGTGCCCTACTCCCGCCTCCGGGACCTCGTCACCAAGGTCGCGGCCGAGAAATGAGCCCTACCGCGATGCGCCGTCGTGCCGTGGCCGCCTCGGCCACGGCCGTACTCGGCGGTGCGCTCGCGGGCTGTGCCGGCACCGGCGCCACCGGAGCGCGGCAGTCCTCCACCGCGCCGTACGAACTCTTCAAGGACCGCAGACCCGCGCCGCGGGTCACGGGGACGACGCTGGACGGGAAGAGCTTCGACCTCGCCGCCCTGCGCGGCAAGGTCGCCGTCCTGAACTTCTGGCAGTCCTACTGCGGTCCCTGCCGCGCCGAGGCGCCCGCGCTGCAGAAGGTGTCCGCCGAGACGAAGGCGTCCGGGGTGCAATTCGTCGGCGTGGACGTACGCGACGCCAAGGAGGCCGGCAAGGCCTTCGCCCGCACCTTCAAGATCGATTATCCGAGCGTCTACGACCAGGCCGGGCAGGTGGCGCCGGCCTTCCGCGACGTGCCGCTCACCGGCGTGCCGACCACGCTCGTCGTCGACCGGAACGGCCGTGTGGCGGGCCGGATCGTCGGCGGCACGCCGTACTCCGCCCTGCGCGACCTGGTCACGAAGATCGCGGCGGGCCGATGAAGCGCGGCCGTACGGGGGTGAGCGCGTGGTGAGCACCGTCACCAGCGGATCGCTCGTCATGGCGGTCCCGGTCGCGGCGGCGGCCGGGCTCGTGTCGTTCCTGTCCCCGTGCGTGCTGCCCCTCGTCCCGGGCTACCTCTCGTACGTCACCGGCATGAGCGGCGCGGACCTCGGCGAGCGGCGGCGGGGGCGGCTGCTGCTCGGGGTCGCGCTGTTCGTCCTGGGATTCACGGTCGTGTTCGTGAGCGCCGGGCTGGCGTTCGGCGGGTTCGGCGCGCTGCTGCAGCGGCACGCCGCCGTGATCACGAAGGTGCTGGGCGCGGTCACGATCCTGCTCGGACTGGCGTTCATGGGGTTCATCCCCGGGCTGCAGCGGACCGTGAAGTCGAGCCGGCTGCCCGCCGCAGGAGTGGCGGGCGCGCCCCTCCTGGGCGCGCTGTTCGGGCTCGGCTGGACGCCCTGCATCGGCCCGACCCTCGCCGCCGTGCAGGCGATGGCCTACACCGAGGCGAGCGCGGCGCGCGGGGCGCTGCTGTCGTTCGCCTACTGCGTCGGCCTGGGCGTGCCGTTCCTGCTCACCGCCGTCGCGTACCGTAAGGCCCTGGGCGCGTTCGGCTGGGTCAAGCGCCACTACCAGGCCGTGATGCGCATCGGCGGCGGCCTGCTCGTCGCGATCGGACTGCTCCTGGTGACCGGGTTCTGGAGTGACCTGACGATTCAACTGCAAGGCTGGGTCTCCGGCTTCAAGACGGTGATCTGATGAGCTTCGACAAGGGGGCACGCCCGTGAGCGTCGACGCTCCTGAGACGCAGGCCGCGCCGCAGGCGCCACGGGAACGCCCGGCGGGCATCGGCCTGGTCGGCTGGCTCCGGTGGGGCTGGCGGCAGCTGACCTCGATGCGGACGGCCCTGGTCCTCCTGTTCCTCGTCGCACTCGGCACCGTGCCCGGCTCGTTCCTGCCGCAGCGCGGGCTCGCGCCGGAGAAGGTCACGACCTTCTTCCAGCAGCACAAGACGCTCGCGCCGGTGATGGACAAGCTGTCGCTGTTCGACGTGTACGCCGCGCCCTGGTTCGCGGCGATCTACATCCTGCTGTTCGTGTCCCTGGCCGGCTGCGTGCTGCCGCGGGCCAAGCACCACGTCGACCAGCTGCGGTCCCGGCCGCCGAAGGCCCCGCGCAACCTCGGCCGGCTGCCGGAGGCGGCGTCGTACGAGACGGCCGCCGCCCCCGACGAGGTGCTCGCCGAGGCGCGCGGCATCCTCAAGGGCCGGCGGTTCCGCGTCGACACGTACGACGACGCTGTCGCGGCCGAGAAGGGGTACCTCCGCGAGACCGGCAACCTGGTCTTCCACATGGCCCTGCTCGTGCTGCTGTTCGCGGTCGGCTCCGGCGCGGCGTTCGGCTACAAGGGCAACGTCCTGGTGACCGAGGGGGAGGGCTTCTCCAACACCCTCGCCTCGTACGACGCGTTCAAGGGCGGCCGCAGCTTCACCGCCTCCAAGCTGCCGCCGTTCACCGTCTGGCTGGACTCCTTCTCGGCGAGCTACCTGCCGAGCGGCCCGAACCGCGGGCAGCCGACCAACTTCTCGGCCAAGATCCGGTACCAGAACGGCCTGCGGTCCTCTGTCAAGTCCTACGACCTGAAGGTCAACCACCCGCTCAACGTGGACGGGTCGCGGGTCTACCTCCTCGGCCACGGCTACGCGCCGCGCTTCACCGTGCGCGACGGCAAGGGGCAGGTCGCCTTCCAGGAGGCCGTGCCGTTCCTGCCGACCAACGAGGCGACGTACGCCTCCGAGGGCGTCATCAAGGTGCCGGACGCGCAGCCCGACCAGCTCGGCTTCATCGGGCTGTTCTGGCCCACCGCCGTGCCGAACCAGCAGGGCAAGGTCGTCTCGGCCTTCCCCGCCGCGTGGAACCCGCAGGTCGCGCTGTTCGCCTTCAAGGGCGACCTCGGCCTGTCCAACGGCGCCCCGCAGTCGGTGTACCGGCTGGAGACCGCCAAGCTCAAGCCCATCCTCATGGGCAACAAGGTCAAGCCGCTGGCGGCCGGCCAGACGCTGCAACTGCCGGGCGGCGCCGGGTCGGTGACCTTCGACGGCTACCGGCAGTACGTCACCCTCCAGGTCAACCACGACCCCGGACGCGTCCCCGCGCTCGCCGCCGGCATCGTCGCGATCGCCGGGATTGTGACCTCCTTCCTCGTGCGCCGCCGCAGGGTGTGGGTCCGTGCGACGGCCGCGGAGGGCGGGCGTACCGTGGTCCAGGTCGGAGGGCTCACCCTCGGCGGCGCCACTCCGGACTTCGAAGCGATCGTCGAGCGGCTCAAGACGGCCGCTCCCGAAGAGTCCCGGGGCACGGCTCCGGACGAACCCCCGAACACAGACGAGGAGTGACGACCGTGGTCGACACCCATCTGGCCAATCTGAGCAACCAATTGATGCTCGGTGCGGTGCTGCTCTACGTCGTCACCATGGTCGGATACGCCGCCGACATCTCGTTCGGGCGGCGGCGCGTCGCGGCCGTGCCGCAGGAGGCGAAGGTCCTCGTCGGCGCGGGCGGCCCCGAGGACGTGCAGGACGTCGAGGAGGCCCAGGACGAGGACGAGGGCCGCCGGATCGACTGGGGCCGGTTCGCGGTCCTCCTCAACGTGCTCGCCTGGGGCGTGCACGGCGCCGAGATCGTCACCCGGGGCATGGCGGCCGACCGCGTGCCCTGGGGCAACATGTACGAGTTCGTGTCCGCGATCACGTTCGCCGCGGTGACCGTGTACCTCGTGATGCTCTGGCGCTACAAGACCAACTGGCTCGGCCCGTTCCTCATGGTGGCCGTCGTCATCGCGCTCGGCATCGCCACGATCTGGCTGTACGACGACCCGGGTCCGCTCCGCCCGGCGCTGCACTCGTACTGGATCGCCATCCACGTGACCGCCGCCGTGACCGCCACCGGAACGTTCACCGTCGCCGGCGTCGCCACGATCCTCTACCTCCTCAAGACCCGCCGGACGCCGCCCAAGCCGGGCGGCCTGATGGAGCGGGTCCCCGACGCCGAGACCCTCGACCGCATCTCCCACCGCACGATGATGTTCGGCTTCCCGATCTGGACGTTCGCCATCATCGCCGGCGCGATCTGGGCGGACTCCGCGTGGGGCCGCTACTGGGGCTGGGACCCCAAGGAGACCTGGTCGTTCATCACCTGGGTCGTCTACGCCGGGTACCTCCACGCCCGCGCCACCGCCGGCTGGCGGGGCCGCAAGGCGGCCGTCATCTCCCTGATCGCCTTCGCGTGCCTTCTGTTCAACTTCTTCGGAATCAACTACCTCGTTTCCGGGTTGCACTCCTACGCTGGTTGATTACTTAGATCCCACTGGCAACTTTTTACGCACGCCGTGCGTCACATGGGTCGTGGGTGAATCTGGGAGGACTCGCGTGGGTAGAAGGCGGTCGGCCGTTGGCATGATGGCGATGGTGGCCCTGCTGGCCGGTGCGTCCGCGTGCACGGGCAGCAGCGAGGCGGGCACGAACGGCAAGGACGGCACGAAGGCCCCCGACGCCCAGGTGCGCGTCACTCCCGCCAACGGCACCGGCGCCGCGCGCCCGGACCAGGGCGTCTCGGTCGCGGCCTCGGGCGGAAAGCTCGAGCAGGTGACGGTCGCCTCGGGCAGCACGCAGGTGCCGGGCGACTTCACCCCCGATCACACGCAGTGGAAGACCAAGTGGACGCTGAAGCCCGGCGCGTCGTACACCGTGAACGTCACGGCCAAGAACGCCAAGGGCAAGACCACGACGACGCAGAGCACGTTCAAGACGCAGCAGGCCACCCAGACCTTCAAGATCGCTGACATCACGCCGATGCCCGGCGAGAAGGTCGGCGTGGGCATGCCGATCATCGTGAAGTTCGACAAGCCGATCGCCAACAAGGCGAACGTCGAGCGGGCGCTCGAGGTGAAGTCGGACAAGGGCGACACCGGCGTCTGGCACTGGATGTCGAGCACGGAGGTCGTCTTCCGCACCCAGAAGTTCTGGGGCTCGCACCAGAACGTCACGTTCACCGCCCACCTCGCCGGCGTCCGCGGCCTCAAGGGCGTGTACGGCAAGGCGGACGTGTCGCGGTCCTTCAAGATCGGCGCGTCCAACGTCACCGTGGCCAACTCCAAGACGCACTACATGAAGGTCGACCACGACGGCGTCGTCAAGAAGTTCCCGATCAGCACGGGCGTGGGGTCGACGACGGAGTACACCACGACCAGCGGCCTGCACATCACGCAGGAGAAGTCCGAGAGCGTGACGATGGAGTCGCCCGGCCGCAAGCCCGGCGACGCCGGCTACTACAAGGAGGTCGTGCACCTCGCGGTCCGGATCACCAACCGCGGTGAGTACGTCCACCAGAGCGTCGGGGAGTACGACGCCCTCGGCAACCGCAACGCCAGCCACGGCTGCGTCCGCACCTCGCCGACCGGCGCCCGGTACTTCTACGACATCGCCCAGCGCGGCGACATCGTGAACGTCACCGGCACCAGCCGCAAGCTGTCCAACGAGGTCGACTCCAACGGCTGGGTCTTCTGGGCCCTGTCGTGGAACAAGTGGGTCGCGGGCAGCGCCCTGCACTGACCCGCCGACCAGCGCTTCTCCGACCCCGGCCGCCCGCGTGGCGCCGGGGTCGGCGCGTTTCCACGCCCTGGGTGCCCGCCGAGCGGACGGATGGGGTACCCGTGAGACCACGACGTTCCTCAGCCGTCCCGCCGGCTCCGCGTGCTCTCCGGAGAGACCGGAGGTGTCGGCTTGGGATGTTCGGCTTCACTACGCGATGACCTCGGGTCGGCGATACCAGGGGCTGTAGGTATTCGGCACCTCTCTGTGTCAAGCGGCTTCGAACAGAACGGTGCCGTTAGCCGGACAGATCCCGGCCGGCCGCCGAGGCGTCTGGCAGAAGTCCGGCTGAGCCTCGGGTGGGGTGCGTCAGGTCGCGGGGGAGAAGCCGGGTGGTGGGGCCGTCTGCGTTCGGAGGCCGTCCATGAACAGTGAAAGTAGCTGGTCGGCCTCGTCCGGCGTCTGTTCGGTAGCCAGGGCGATCGCGTGGGTGAGCCTGAGCAGTTGTGAGGTGCCGATGTCAGGGCGGACAGCGCCGGATTGTTGGGCCCGGACGAGCAGGGATTTTCCAGCCGCGCGTATCAACTCCTGGCATGAGGCCAGGGACTGTTCTTGTCCGGTCGCGGTGGACATGAGCCAGGCTGCCAGGCCTCTGTAGGTGGTGACGTGTGCGACGAGGGCCCGTAGCCAGGTGACCAGCGCGTCATCGGGTGCATCGCGGCCGTGCAACTCCTCCGCCTGAGCGCACAGCGTCTGGACGCGGTCGCGGAAGACCGCGTCCAGTAGGGCCTCTCGGCTGGGGAAATGCCGGTAAAGCGTAGCGTTGCCGACCCCCGCGTCATGGGCGATGTCGTCCAGAGAGGCATTGGCTCCGTCGGCGGCGAAGGCGTCCCTCGCCGCCGCGAGGAGCCGATCGTAGTTGCGGCGTGCGTCGGCGCGCATGGGGCGTTGTGTCGCTTCAGGCGCGCTGGTCTCCGGCTTGATCACGTACGGCCCCTCGGTCGGTGGTTGCGAATCGGGGAGTGTCCCCGTATTGTACGGGTAATCGAACCGGGGACATTCCCCGTTTATGTCCTTCGTGTCAGCGAGGGGCGTCTGATCAGGAGGTGCGGGCCGATGCCCGAGGAACTGGATGAGTGGCACGACCGCCTGGGCGGATTCGTCAGGCGGCCGACGTTGGAGGAGTACGCGGATAAGTACTCCGACCACTTTGTGATAGAGCGCAACGGCGGGGTCATAGAGCTACGGATGCACTCCAAGGGTGGCCCCGCCGTCTACTCCCTGGGGCTTCACAACGCCTGGGGCCAGGCGTGGCAGGAGATCGGCAACGACCCCCGCAACGAGGTCGTGATCCTCACGGGGACCGGTAACGCGTGGCTGGCCGGCGTCGACCCTGCCTCCTTCGCCCAGCCGTTTCATGAATGGCCCGGCGATATCGCTCACGAACTCTACTACGACGCGATGAAGCTCCTGGAGAACCTTGTCTTCGGAGTCGATGTCCCCACCATCGGGGTGGTCAACGGCCCCGGCTTCCACACCGAGCTCGCCCTATTCTGCGACATCACCCTCGTCGCCGAGGACGCGGTCTTCTCCGACGGGCACTTCGCCGCCGGGCAGGCGCCGGGCGACGGTCTGCAACTGGCCTTCCAATCCCTGCTGGGGCCCAAACGGGCGGCTCATGCCTTGTACACCAGCGAGCGGATCGACGCGCGCGAGGCGCTGGACCTGGGACTGGTCAACGAGGTGCTGCCCACCAACGAGCTGCTGCCTCGCGCACGACAGATCGCCCAGACGATGATGGACAGGCCCCGATCCACGCGACGCCTGACCCACGCCATCGTGCAGCGCCCCTTCCGGCGGCGATTGCTGGAGGACCATGGGTTCGGCATGGCCCATGAGCTCTTCGGCGTCTTCACGGACCGGCCCGGAAACCAGGGTTAGCAGTGGCCGGCAACGACGACGGCACCGCCGAGGCGACCCTGGATTGGTACGGCTGCGCGACCTTCCGCCTGAACATCGGTGAGCTGGTCGTCTTCCTCGATGCCTACATCGACCGGTTCCCCGGTGCGCCGGGACCCGACGTGCACACCGACGATATCGACAGAGCCGACTGGATCGTGATCGGTCACTCCCATTTCGATCATTTGTGGGGCGCGGAACGCATTGCCCGGCGCACCGGCGCCACGATCATCGGCAGCCACGAAACCATCCGGATCATGGAACGAGAGGGCGTTCCCGGCGACCACTCCCGCACGCGTGATCCTCAGGCACCACGACGACTTCCTGCCCGGCCGCACCATCCCCGCCGACATCGGCCCGATCCGCGCCGCACTGGCCTGGGCAGCACCCCGTACCGAACTGATCGAACTGACCTACACCAGCGGCTACCCGCTGTTCGCCGAATCGTGACAGCGATCCGAACCGGCCGACTGCCGGAATTTGACGGTACATAGGTGCATTGTGACTTTTCATCACGACCCAGCGAGGACCGGCCTGCTGCTAGTCGATCCCTACAACGACTTCCTCAGCGAGGGCGGCAAACTGTGGCCGCGGCTGAAGGAAGTCGCCGAGGAAGTGCATGCGCTGGAACATCTGCGCACCATCGTGGACACGGCGCGGCGGGTCGGTGTCCAGATTTTCTTCGTGCCCCATCACCGCTGGGAACCGGGCGACTACGAGGACTGGAAGTTCCCGACCCCCACCCAGGTGGCCTCTGCCAAGCTTCAGACCTTCGCCAAGGACACCTGGGGCGGTGCCTTCCACGACGATCTCCAGGTCCAACCGGGCGACGTCGTCATCAAGGAGCACTGGGCGCAGAGCGGTTTCGCCAACACTGATCTGGACCACCAACTCAGGCAGCGTGGGATCGACCACGTGGTGACCGTCGGCATGCTCGCCAACACCTGCATCGAGTCCACCTCGCGTTATGCGACGGAACTGGGCTACCACACGACCCTGGTCAGGGATGCGACTGCCGCCCTCAGCCGTGAGGGGATGCACACCGCCCACGAGATCAACGGGCCCACCTTCGCACATGCGATCGTGACCACCGACCAACTCGTCACCGCTTGAAGAGTTCCCGGGGCCGACCGGGCGTCCTCGTTGCTGTACTCGATTGTCGGCGGCGGCACCGCCTCCGCTTTCGCGGCCGGCCGCCCCGGTCATAGACCACGCTCGACCGTCTCGGCCACCGCACCGAGGTCGTCGGCTCGAAGGGAGGCAGTCTACGACCATCAGAAAACCTCACCCATTTGGAGATCATCGACCCGTATCGCCGTCACCAACCTCCGTGGTCAGTACACCTAGGGCTCCTCGCCGCGGAGGCGGCGGTCCAGTTGGCGGAGGAACTCCGGGTCGTCGTCCGGGCCGAGCGGGCCCCGCCGGTCCAGGGGTTCGACCTCGTCCCCGCCGGCGTTCCGTGAGGTGAGGAACTCCGACGGCCACCCGGTCATCCCCGCCCGGACGTATCTGCGGCGCCGGCCGAACAGCAGCCAGGCGACCGCACCGAGTTCGAAGCCGAGCAGCACGACGAGGAACCACGCGAACTTCGGCAGGTGCCGGGTTTCGAATTCATCGGTCGACAGGACCTCGAAGAGGCAGAAGAGCCACACGCCGAGTGCGACAAGGACGAGCACGACGGCAAGGACGAGCATGGTCGCAGAGTAACCCGCCCACCTGAACGTCACCGCAGAGGTGGCCGCACCGGGCCGTGGAGGTGGCCGCAGTGGGCCGCCGGATCAGCGGAGCCTGGGATGACGGGTGGCCGCATGCTCGCTTACGCTTCGGCGTAGCCGAGGCGAGGGGACGTGTCATGCGGTACCGGGTGAACCGTCGCCAGCAGCTCGAGGCGCCGGCCGCCGACTCCCGGACCGGACGCCACCGCCGGAGCAAGGACTCCGCCGGCGACGCCGATCGGACGGCGGCCGCCGAGCGGCCCGTCGCCCGCCCGCGCCGCCTGCAGCCCCGGGACGCGCTCGGCCGTTTCCGTAAACTGCGCCCGGACGAGCAGCGGCGGCTCACGGACCGCGCGGACACCCCGCTGCCCGACCGGCCCGCCGAGCGGCGCTACACCTGGCGCGACTTCGAGCTCGACGACGAGCTGCCGCGCGCGGCGCCGCACCGGCCGGACGCGCCCGACCTACGGGACGGACGCCGGCACTGCGGATCCCTGGAGGACGTCCTCTACCGGCAGTGGCCCGGCGACGGCGCGCCGGTCTCCCCGGACGTGGTCCGGGCCGTGGACAGCCTCGCCGAGCTGCCCGACGTCCTCAAGGACAAGCTCGCCGAGAGCCTGAACGGCATCTACGTGGGCTCCGGCGGGGTTCCTGACCTCGACGACATGGCCTATCTGCGCGGTGAGCCGCTGCCGTCGGGCAAGGCGACCTGGGACATCTGCGCCGGGGCGTACGGGGACCGAACGATCGTCGTCGGTGACCGTCCGTCACCGACTCCAGACGTGATGCTGCACGAGATCGGGCATGCTCTTGACGACATCGACGGCAGGATGACCGACGAGGGCGGTCGACAATGGCAGTCCGACACTCCGGAGTTCCGGGCACTGTACGCCCAATGTCTTCCACACTTGGAGAGTGCCTTTCATCGGCAGGCGGAGGATCTCGGTCGGCACGAGTTCTTCGCGGACGCCTTCGCGGCGATCGCGTCGCACCAACGACCGGCGCTTGTCGACATGCTTGGTGGGGATACCCGAACGGCGTTGAATGTAATGCTTTTCTTCAACCGCAAATACGGGATTTAGGTGATGCGCGATGTACGTGATCAGGCTCCCCGGCGGAAACCTACGGGTGCCCGCGAGCGTGCTGGCTCGCGGGCGGCAGGCGCATGGCGGCTCGGGGAGCGTGATCGGCCAGGCCTATGTGGAGATCGGCCCGGAGGATCCCGACTACCAGCGTCTTCTCGCGCAGTCGATCTCGGAAGAGGAGATGGCGGAGAAGCGTCGTCGCTGGCGCGAGGATGATGAGGCGCTGCGCGCCGAATTCGAGGAGTTCAAGGCCCGACGGTCGGAGGAGTGACGGCGAGGTCCGGTCGCCGCCTACCGACCGTCTACCGGCTCAGTTCGCTGCGTACCGAGGACTCGACCGGCTCCTCGCCCCTCAGGAGTGCGTGCACCTCGGATTCCCGGAAACGGCGGTGGCCGCCCGGCGTCCGGATGCTGCTGATCCGGCCCGCCGCCGCCCACCGTGTTACCGTTTTCGGGTCGACCCGGAACAGGGCGGCGACCTCACCTGGGGTCAGCAGGCGCTCGCTCGTACTCTCCACGTTTTCTCTCCCCCTTTGTCCCGCTCTCGTCGCGGGTGGACTGTTTCTCAGTCTGCCGTGTCAAGACCGATTTCTCCCTTGTTTTCGGAAAACATCACGCTGCGTAGTTTTGTGACATGCAGTAATGACTGCACGTGACGGATCAGTTGCGGGCCCTCGGCCGTACGGTCGGCCCGTCGCCCACAGTGACGCCGAGACGGCCACGACGGGACGGCGAGATGACGGCGGGCACACGCTGAGATGACGGCGGCCACACGGCGAGATGACGGCGGCCACACGCCGAGATGGCGACCGTCGCACCCGGACGCACCGACCCCACGTAGGGTGCTCGCTATGCCCGATCTTGTAACACCGGAGGAGATCGAGGACGCCGCCCGGCGGCTGTCCGGGGTCGCACTGCGCACCCCTTTGGTGCCGCTCCGCGGCACCAAGTCCTCCGTTCCTCTCCTGCTCAAGGCCGAGTCGCTGCAGCCGGTCGGCTCCTTCAAGCTCCGCGGGGCGTACGCCGCGGTCAGCGCCCTGCCCGAGGAGGAGCAGAAGAACGGCGTCATCGCGCACTCCAGCGGCAACCACGCGCAGGCCGTGGCGTACGCGGCGAACGTCCTCGGCATCCCTGCCGTGCTCGTCGTCCCGACCACGATCCCCGCCGTGAAGGCCGAGGCCTGCCGCACGCTCGGCGCCGAGATCGTGTTCGTCGAGCCGACCATCGAGGCCCGCGTGGAGACGGCCGACCGGCTGGCGGCGGCGCACGGGTACGCGCTCATCCCGCCGTTCGACGACGCGCGGATCATCGCGGGGCAGGGCACGATCGGCCTGGAGATCCTCGAGGACGAGCCCGAGGTCGACGCGGTCTTCGTGCCGGTCAGCGGGGGCGGCCTGATCGCCGGCGTCGCCGCGGCGATCAAGGCGAAGCGTCCCGAGACCAAGGTCATCGGCGTGGAGCCCGAGCTCGCCGCCGACGCGCGCGACTCCTTCCGCGTCGGCCGCCGGATCGGCTGGCCGGCCGTCGACACGATCCGCACGATCGCCGACTCCCTGCGCATCGAGCGCGTCGGCGAACTGCCGTTCGCGCACATCCGCGCGTACGTCGACGACATCATCGTGGTCTCCGAGGACGAGATCCGCGCCGCCATGCGGCTGCTCGCCCGCCGCGCGGGCCTGGTCGCCGAGCCGGGCGGCGCGGTCGCGACCGCCGGGCACCTGGCGGCGACCGGCGCACGCGGGCGACACCACGGAGGGCGTCCGCAGCGTCACGTCGCCATCGTCTCCGGCGGCAACGTCGACCCGGCCCTCTACATGGAGATCCTCGGCGACTCCGGAGAACCCGGCACGAAGTGACGGATAACGGTCGCGGGACCGGCGGCCCGGTCCCGGGATCGAAGTGACGGATGACGGTCGCGGGACCGGCGGCCCGGTCCCGGGATCGAAGTGACGGATGACGGTCGCGGGACCGGTGGATCCGGCCCTCGGACCGAACCGACGGATCACGGTCCGGGGGCCGGTGGGCCGGTCCCCGGCCCGACTCCCGCGAAGGGGGGATACCCTCAAAAGGTCATGCGTTCCGTACTCATTTACACCCTCGCCCGGCTGGCGCTGTTCGGCGCGACCGCCGGAGTGCTGTTCCTGACCGGGGCGCGTGGGTTCCTGCTCCTCGCGCTGGCCATCCTGATCAGCGGCATCATCAGCTTCGTCCTGCTGTCACGTCAGCGCGACGCCGTCTCGTCCTCCGTGACCAGGCGCGCCGCCCGGATGCGGGAGAACCTCGCCGCCGGCGCCGCCCGCGAGGACGCCGATGACGAGCCGGCCTCCTCCGCGACGGTCCGTGCGGAGAACCGGGAGCCCACCGCCTGATTCAGCGGTTCAGCGGACGGCGTGGTGCAGGGCCACCGCGCCGAAGGTGAGGTTGCGCCAGCGCGCCGAGGTCCAGCCGGCCTCCTGGATCAGCCGGGCGAACGCCGCCTGGTCGTGCCAGGCCGCCGTCGACTCCGCGAGGTAGTGGTAGGAGTCGGGGTTGGAGCTCACCTTCGCCATCAGTGGCAGGCCGACCTTCAGGTGCAGGCCGTGCAGGGTCCGCAGCACCGGGTTCGGCGGCCGGCTCACCTCGCAGACGAGCAGCCGCCCGCCCGGCCTCGTCACCCGGCGCATCTCCGCCAGCGCCTGGACCGTGTCGCTGACGTTGCGGATGCCGAAGGAGATCGTCACCGCGTCGAAGGACTCGTCGGCGAACGGGAGCCGCATCGCGTCCCCGGCGACGAACCGGACGCCCGCGTAGCCGTTGCGCCGCACGCCCTCCTGGAGCATGCCGAACGAGAAGTCGCACGCGGCGGTCCGCGCTCCGGCCTCGGCGAAGGGCACCGAGGAGGTGCCGGTCCCGGCCGCCAGGTCGAGGACCCGCTCGCCGCGTCGTACGTCGAGGGCCTTGACGACCTCGCGCCGCCACAGCCGGTCGAGTCCGCCGGTCATCAGGTCGTTGAGCAGGTCGTAGCGCGCGGCGGTGCGATCGAACATCGCGGCCACCTCGGCCGGTCGCTTGTCCAGGGATGCCCGGGTCATGAGAGGTAAGCGTACGCAAGCGGTCGGTTAACGCGGCACGCGGGCAGGCGCGTACGATCGGGCATCGCGCATGGTTCCCGAGCATCGAGGGGCAAGGTTTAGACTCACGGTTGTAGGGAGCTTGTGAAGCGCTTCACAAAAGAACATGGAGAGCCAGATCGCACCCCGGGTCGCACCCGGCTCCTCGCAGCCCCGTACGATCCGTCGCGGCATCGCCCCGCCCGAGGGGCGGACTACCGAAACCGTGCACCCGAAGGATTCTCGTGACCGAGCCAGTGTCCATAACGCAGAAGGACCCCGAGACCGAGGCCGACGTCATCGTCGTCGGCGCGGGCCCGGCGGGCTCGACCACCGCCTACCACCTGGCGCAGGCGGGGCTCAACGTCCTGCTCCTGGAGAAGACGACGTTCCCGCGCGAGAAGGTGTGCGGTGACGGCCTGACCCCCCGCGCGGTCAAGCAGCTGGTGAAGATGGGCGTCGACATCGACGCGCCCGGCTGGATTCGCAACAAGGGGCTGCGGATCATCGGCGGCGGCGTCCGGCTCGAGCTGCCCTGGCCGGACCTGGCGAGCTACCCGGACTACGGCCTGGTCCGCACGCGGATGGACTTCGACCAGATCCTCGCCGAGCGCGCCATCGCCGCCGGCGTGAAGCTTCACATGAACACCAACGTCACCGGCCCGGTCCTCGACGACCGCACCGGCCGGATCACCGGCGTCGTCGCCAAGACCGCCGACGGCGAGGTGACCTACAAGGCGCCGCTCGTCGTGGCCGCCGACGGCAACTCCACCCGGCTCTCGCTCGCGATGGGGCTGCGCAAGCGCGACGACCGGCCGATCGGCGTGGCGGTCCGGCGCTACTACACGAGCCCGCGCCACGACGACGACTTCCTCGAGTCCTGGCTGGAGCTGTGGGACGGCGACCGGCTGCTGCCCGGCTACGGCTGGATCTTCGGTGTCGGCGACGGCACCTCCAACGTCGGCCTCGGTCTGCTCAACACCAGCGAGGCCTTCAAGAACGTCGACTACCGCGCGCTCCTGCGCAGCTGGCTCGCCGGGATGCCGGAGGAGTGGGGCTACCAGGAGGACAACGCCACCGGCCCGGTGCGCGGCGCGGCGCTGCCGATGGGGTTCAACCGGACCCCGCACTACACGCGCGGCCTCCTGCTCGTCGGCGATGCCGGCGGGATGATCAACCCGTTCAACGGCGAGGGCATCGCGTACGCGATGGAGTCCGGCGAGATGGCGGCCGAGATCATCGCCCAGGCACTGGCCCGGCCGACCCCGGCGCAGCGCGAGCGTGCCCTGCACGACTACCCGCGCGTGCTCAAGGAGGCCTACGGCGGCTACTACACGGTCGGGCGGATCTTCGTTAAGGCGATCGGCGACCCGCGGATCATGAAGTTCGCGACGCGCCACGGCCTGCCGCATCCGACGCTGATGAGGTTCACGCTCAAGCTGCTCGCCAACCTGACCGATCCGCGGGGCGGCGACGCGATGGACCGCGTCATCAACGCGATGTCGAAAATGGCTCCGGCGGCGTGAGACGAGAGAAGAAATGATGATCGCCCTGCCTAGGATTGGGAATCCCGCCCGTGCACAGCGGCCGTGCCGCGCCGGCGGCGCGCTCGAAGGCAATCACCCAGAGGGGGGTGTAGGGATTTGAACCTCTACGTTCCTATTGTCGTACTCGGCGCGCTCGCGCTGCTGTTCGCGGTGGGCTCGGTCGTCATGGGGTCCTTCACGGGACCCAAGCGCTGGAACCGCGCCCGTCTCGAAGCGTACGAATGCGGTATCGAACCGACGCCGCAGCCGGTCGGCGGTGGCCGCTTCCCGGTGAAGTACTACCTGACCGCGATGCTGTTCATCGTCTTCGACATCGAGATCATCTTCCTCTACCCCTGGGCGGTCGCCTTCGACCACATGGGGCTGTTCGGTCTCGTCGAAATGGTGCTCTTCATCGTCACCGTCCTCATCGCGTACGCCTACGTGTGGCGGCGCGGTGGTCTGGAGTGGGACTGACAAATGGGTCTTGAAGAGAAACTTCCCGCAGGCGTCCTGCTGACCACGGTCGAGCAGGTCATCGGCCTGGCGCGCAAGAGCTCGGTCTGGCCGGCGACGTTCGGCCTGGCCTGCTGCGCCATCGAGATGATGGCGACCGGCGACCCGCGCCACGACTTCTCCCGATGGGGCATGGAGCGTGCCTCCGGCTCGCCGCGACAGGCCGACCTGATGATCGTGGCCGGCCGGGTGAGCCAGAAGATGGCCCCCGTGCTCCGGCAGATCTACGACCAGATGGCCTCGCCCAAGTGGGTCATCGCGATGGGCGTGTGCGCCTCCTCCGGCGGCATGTTCAACAACTACGCGATCGTGCAGGGCGTCGACCACATCGTCCCGGTCGACGTCTACCTGCCCGGCTGCCCGCCGCGGCCGGAGATGCTGCTCGACGCGATCCTCAAGCTGCACGACAAGATCCAGAACACCAAGCTGGGCGTGCACCGCCAGCGGGAGATCGAGGAGCTGGAGAAGGCCCGGCTCCGTCAGCTTCCCCTCCTGGACCAGCCCGAGGTGGTGTCATGACCTCGCAGCATCCTGAGCAGCAGGCCGAGCAGGCCGCCGACCAGCTCCCGGCGCACGCCGAGGAGGAGCGGCGGGAGCAGCCGATCGCCCGCATGGGCATGTTCGGCGCCAAGACCACCGGCGACACGTCCGGCTACGGCAAGCTCGTCATCCGCCAGGCCCCCAAGGTCTCCAGCCCGCGCCCGTACGGCGGTCCGCGCACGACCGGCGCCGAGGGCGAGTTCGACGAGATCGCGGACGCGTTGGAGCGTGCCTACCCCGAGTTCGGCGAGGCGATCGAGCGCGTCGTCGTGGACCGGGGCGAGCTGACGTTCGTCGTCCGCCGCGAGCACCTGCTCCAGGTCGCCCAGGTCCTCCGCGACGACCCGGCGCTGCGCTTCGAGCTGTGCACGGGCGTGTCCGGCGTGCACTACCCGGCGGAGACCGGCTCGGAGCTGCACGCGGTCTACCCGCTGCTGTCGATGACCCACAACCGGCGCGTCCGGCTCGAGGTCACCGCCCCCGACGCGGACCCGCACGTCCCGTCGCTGATCGCGGTCTACCCGACCAACGACTGGCACGAGCGCGAGACGTACGACCTGTTCGGGATCGTCTTCGACGGCCACCCGGCGCTCACCCGGATCATGATGCCGGATGACTGGCAGGGCCACCCGCAGCGCAAGGACTACCCGCTCGGCGGCATCCCCGTCGAGTACCGCGGGGCCAAGGTGCCCCCGCCCGACGAGAGGAGGTCGTACGTATGACCGCCACGGATTACGACGCCTACGGCACGGGCGAGGCCGCTGAGGGCACCGTCTACAACGTCAACGGCCAGGACTGGAACGAGGTCGTGGACGCCGCGGCGTCCGGCGACGAGGACCGCATGGTCGTCAACATGGGCCCGCAGCACCCGTCGACGCACGGTGTGCTCCGGCTCATCCTGACGCTCGACGGCGAGACGGTCGACGAGGCCCGGCTGGGCATCGGCTACCTCCACACCGGCATCGAGAAGAACATGGAGTACCGGACGTGGACCCAGGGGACCACGTTCTGCACCCGCATGGACTACCTCGCGCCGCTGTTCAACGAGGCGGCGTACTGCCTCGCGGTGGAGAAGCTGCTCGGCATCACCGACGACGTCCCCGAGCGGGCGCAGGTCATCCGCGTGATGATGATGGAGGTCAACCGGATCTCCTCGCACCTGGTCGCGATCGCGACGTTCGGCCTCGAGCTCGGCGCGACCACCGTGATGCTCAACGGGTTCATCGAGCGTGAGTACGCCCTCGACATCTTCGAGATGGTCGCGGGCCTGCGCATGAACATGGCCTACATCCGGCCGGGCGGCGTCGCCCAGGACCTGCCGCCGGGCGCGATCGACAAGATCGGCGACTTCGTCAAGCGGGAGAAGGGGCGGCTCAAGCAGCTGCGCAAGCTCCTCGACGCGAACCCCGTGTTCGTCGCGCGGACCAAGGACATCGCCTACCTCGACCTGACCGGCTGCATGGCGCTCGGCGTCACCGGCCCGGTCCTGCGCTCCGCGGGCCTGCCGTGGGACCTGCGCAAGACCCAGCCGTACTGCGGCTACGAGACGTACGAGTTCGACGTGCCGACGCAGCAGACCTGCGACGTGTACGGCCGCTACCTCGTCCGCATGGCGGAGATGGAAGAGTCCCTGAAGATCATCGAGCAGTGCCTCGACCGGCTGAGCTCTGGCTCGGCCAAGTCGGGCCCGGTGATGATCGAGGACAAGAAGATCGGCTGGCCGGCGCAGCTCGCGCTGGGGCCGGACGGCATGGGCAACTCGCCGAACCACATCGCGCACATCATGGGCCAGTCCATGGAGGCCCTCATTCACCACTTCAAGCTGGTGACCGAGGGATTCCGGGTGCCGGCCGGCCAGGTGTACGCCGCGGTGGAGTCGCCGCGCGGCGAGCTCGGCTGTCACGCGGTCAGCGACGGCGGCACCCGCCCGTACCGCGTGCACTTCCGCGACCCGTCGTTCACCAACCTGCAGGCGGCCCCGGCGATGTCCGAGGGCGGCCAGGTCGCCGACATCATCGCCGCGGTGGCGAGTATCGACCCGGTCATGGGGGGAGTCGACCGATGAGCTTCGAGCCAGAGGTCCAAGCGCGGCTCGAGCGCGACGCCAAAGAGATCATCGCCAAGTACCCGAAGACGCGGTCGGCGCTGCTGCCGATGCTGCACCTGGTGCAGTCCGAGGTCGGGTACGTCAGCGACGACGGCATCCAGTTCTGCGCCGACACGCTGGGCATCACGCCCGCGCAGGTCACCGGCGTCGCGACCTTCTACACGCAGTACAAGCGTGAGCCGGTCGGCGAGTACCACGTCGGCGTCTGCATCAACACGCTGTGCGCGATCATGGGCGGCGACCAGATCTGGGAGGAGCTGTCCGAGCACGTCGGTGTCGGTCACGACGAGGCGACGGAGGACGGCAAGATCAGCCTCGAGCGCCTCGAGTGCAACGCGGCCTGCGACTTCGCTCCCGTGATGATGGTCAACTGGGAGTTCTTCGACGACATGACGCCGGAGAAGGCCAAGCAGCTCGTCGACGACCTGCGCGCCGGCAAGCCGGTCGCGCCGACCCGCGGCCCGTCCTCGGTGTGCTCCTGGAAGCAGGCGTCGCGGGTGCTCGCGGGCTTCAACGACGGTCGCGCCGGCGAGGGCGTGCAGGCCGGGCCGGAGTCGCTGCGCGGCCTCGAGCTGGCCAAGCGCGAGGGCTGGACCGCTCCTGAGGCCGAGGAGACCAAATGACGACTCTGACCCCCATCCTCACCAAGACGTGGGACCAGGCGGACTCGTTCACGCTGCGCGGGTACGAGAACGCCGGCGGGTACCAGGCGTTCCGCACGGCCCTGGGCATGAACCCGGACGACATCATCCAGGCGGTGAAGGACTCCGGGCTGCGCGGCCGTGGCGGCGCGGGCTTCCCGACCGGCCTGAAGTGGGGCTTCATCCCGCAGGGTGACGGCAAGCCGCACTACCTCGTCGTCAACGCGGACGAGTCCGAGCCGGGTACGTGCAAGGACATCCCGCTGATGATGGCCAACCCGCACGTGCTGGTCGAGGGCATCATCATCAGCTCGTTCGCGATCCGCGCGAACCACGCCTTCATCTACGTGCGCGGTGAGGTCCTGCACGTCATCCGCCGGCTCCAGCAGGCGGTCGCGGACGCGTACGAGGCGGGTTACCTCGGCAAGAACATCCTCGGCTCCGGCTTCGACCTGGAGCTCGTCGTCCACTCCGGCGCCGGCGCGTACATCTGCGGCGAGGAGACGGCGCTGCTCGACTCGCTCGAGGGCTACCGCGGTCAACCCCGGCTCAAGCCTCCCTTCCCGGCGGTGGCCGGCCTCTACGGCGGCCCGACTGTGATCAACAACGTCGAGTCGATCGCCAGTGTTCCCGGCATCATCGCCAACGGCGCCGACTGGTTCGCCTCCATGGGCACCGAGAAGTCCAAGGGCTTCGGCATCTTCAGCCTCTCCGGGCACGTCACCCGGCCGGGCCAGTACGAGGCGCCGCTGGGCATCACGCTCCGCGAGCTGCTCGACATGGCGGGCGGCATCCGGGGCGGGCGCCGGCTGAAGTTCTGGACGCCGGGCGGCTCCTCCACCCCGCTGTTCACCGACGAGCACCTCGACGTGCCGCTGGACTTCGAGTCCGTCGGCGCGGCCGGCTCCATGCTCGGCACCCGGGCGCTGCAGCTCTTCGACGACACGACCTGCGTCGTACGGGCCGTGCTGCGGTGGAGCGAGTTCTACGCGCACGAGTCGTGCGGCAAGTGCACGCCGTGCCGCGAGGGCACCTACTGGTACAAGCAGATGCTCAAGCGCCTGGAGAAGGGCGAGGGCAGCGAGAAGGACCTCGACACCCTCCTGGACCTGTCGGACAACATCCTCGGCCGGTCGTTCTGCGCCCTCGGCGACGGCGCGACCAGCCCGGTGACCTCGTCCATCCAGTACTTCCGGGACGAGTACATCCAGCACTTCGAACAGGGCGGCTGTCCCTTCGACCGGGCCGCCTCGACCGCGTGGGCAGGTGGAAAGTGACCGTCACCAGCGACAGCACCGGGGTCGAGAAGCGCGAGGACCTGGTCTCCGTCACGATCGACGGCTTCGAGATCAGCGTTCCGAAGGGCACGCTGATCATCCGGGCCGCCGAGCTGCTCGGCATTCAGATCCCGCGGTTCTGTGACCACCCGCTGCTCGACCCCGTCGGCGCGTGCCGGCAGTGCCTGGTGGAGATCCCGGACGCCGGCAACGGGCGCCCGATGCCCAAGCCGCAGGCGTCCTGCACCACCACGGTCATGCCGAACATGGTGATCAAGACGCAGCTCACCTCGCCGGTGGCCGACAAGGCCCAGCACGGCGTGATGGAGCTGCTGCTGATCAACCACCCGCTGGACTGCCCGATCTGCGACAAGGGCGGCGAGTGCCCCCTGCAGAACCAGGCGATGTCCAACGGCCGCGGCGAGTCCCGGTTCGTCGAGACGAAGCGGACGTTCCCGAAGCCGCTCGCGCTGTCCTCGCAGGTCCTGCTGGACCGCGAGCGGTGCATCCAGTGCGCCCGCTGCACGCGGTTCTCCGACCAGATCGCCGGCGACGCGTTCATCGACCTGTTCGAGCGCGGCGCCAAGGAGCAGGTCGGCGCGGCCACCGACGAGCCGTTCCAGTCCTACTTCTCCGGCAACACGGTGCAGATCTGCCCGGTCGGCGCGCTGACCGGCGCGGCGTACCGCTTCCGCTCCCGGCCGTTCGACCTCGTGTCGACGCCGAGCGTCTGCGAGCACTGCGCCTCCGGCTGCGCCCAGCGCACCGACCACCGGCGCGGCAAGGTGACGCGCCGCCTGGCCGGTGACGACCCGCAGGTCAACGAGGAGTGGAACTGCGACAAGGGCCGGTGGGCGTTCACGTACGCCACCCAGCCCGACCGCCTGACCCACCCGCTGATCCGTAACGAGGACGGCGTGCTGGAGCCGGCGTCCTGGCCGGAGGCGCTGAGCGTCGCGGCCGAGGGCCTGGCCCGCGCCCGCGGCAAGGCGGGCGTGCTGACCGGCGGCCGGGTCACCCTCGAGGACGCCTACGCGTACAGCAAGTTCGCGCGGATCGCGCTCGGCACCAACGACATCGACTTCCGCGCCCGCGCGCACTCGGCCGAGGAGGTCGAGTTCCTCGCCGCGACCGTCGCGGGCCGGCCGATCACGGTGTCCTACACCGACCTGGAGAACGCCCCGGCGGTGCTGCTGGCCGGCTTCGAGCCGGAGGAGGAGTCGCCGATCGTCTTCCTGCGGCTCCGCAAGGCGGCCCGCAAGAAGGGCCTGAAGGTCTACTCCGTCGCGCCGTACGCCACGCGCGGCCTGCGCAAGGTGTCCGGCACGCTCCTGGCCACCGCGCCGGGGGCCGAGGCCGAGGCCCTCGGTGACCTGATCACCGGGACCGCCCTGGACGACGCGGGCAAGGCCGCCGCCGAGCTGCTCAAGGCCGAGGGCGCGATCATCCTCATCGGTGAGCGGCTCGCCGCGGTGCCGGGCGCCCTGTCGGCCGCCGGCCGGCTCGCGACCGCCACCGGCGCCCGCCTCGCGTGGATCCCGCGCCGGGCCGGTGAGCGCGGCGCGGTCGAGGCCGGCGCGCTGCCGACCCTGCTGCCGATCGGCCGTCCGGTCACCGACGCCGCCGCGCGCGGCGAGGTGGCCCGGGCCTGGACCGTCGGCTCGCTGCCGGCGACGCCGGGCCGCGACACGACGGGCATCCTCGCCGCCGCGCGGGACGGCGGGATCGACGCGCTGCTCATCGGCGGCGTCGACCCGTACGATCTGCCGGACCCGGCCGGAGCGCTCGAGGCCCTGGAGAACACCCCGTTCATCGTCAGCCTGGAGCAGCGGGTCAGCGCGGTCACCGACCGGGCCGACGTCGTGCTGCCGGTGGCGACGGTGACGCAGAAGGCCGGGACCTTCGTCAACTGGGAGGGCCGCGGCCGCCAGTTCGACGTCGTGCTGAAGACCCCCGGCGTGATGTCGGACCTGAAGGTGCTGGCCGCCATCGCGGACCAGCTCGACGTCCACCTGGGCCTGCCGGACTCGGCGGCGGCCCGCCGCGAGATGGCCGCGCTCGGCGCGTTCCGCGGCGACCGGCCGAGCCTGCCCAGCGTGCCCGCGGCCGTAGCCGCCGAGCCCGGCAAGGGCGAGGCGCGGCTGGCCACCTGGCGGATGCTGCTCGACGCGGGCCGGATGCAGGACGGCGAGCCGTACCTCGCGGGCACCGCGAAGACGCCGGTCGCGCGGCTGAGCGCGGCCACCGCCGCGGAGATCGCAGCGGACGGGAAGGTCACCGTCGCCACGGCGCACGGCGAGATCACCCTGCCGCTGGAGATCGTCGACATGCCGGATCGCGTGGTCTGGCTCCCCGAGAACTCCCCGGGCTGCGCGGTCCACCGGGACCTGGACGTTTCGGCCGGGGCGGTCGTGAAGATCCAGAACGGGAGCGTCGCATGAACGCCACCCACGTCCTCGCCGAGGGCGCCACGCTGAACAACTTCGGGCACGACCCGTGGTGGATCATCGTGCTCAAGGCGCTGGTGATCTTCGTGTTCCTGCTGCTGACGGTGCTCATCACCGTCTGGGCGGAACGCCGGATCATCGGCCGGATGCAGCTGCGTCCGGGACCGAACCGCGCCGGCCCCTTCGGCATCCTGCAGGCGCTGTTCGACGGCATCAAGGGCGCGCTGAAGGAGGACATCGTCCCGCGCGGCGTGGACAAGGTCGTCTTCTTCCTCGCGCCGATCCTCGCCGCCGCGCCCGCGATGGTGTCGTTCTCGATCATCCCGTGGGGCGGGGTCGTCTCGATCGCCGGCCACAAGACGCCGCTGCAGCTCGCGGACCTGCCGGTCGCGGTGCTGCTGCCGCTGGCGATGGCCTCGATCGGCGTGTACGGCTTCGTGCTCGCCGGCTGGTCGTCGATGTCGCCCTACGCCCTGCTCGGCGGTCTGCGCTCCAGCGCTCAGGTGATCTCCTACGAGATCGCGATGGGCCTGTCGTTCGTGGCGGTGTTCCTGTTCGCCGGGACGCTGTCCACCTCGGAGATCGTCGCGGCGCAGGCGCACGGCACCGCGTTCAAGGTCGCCGGGATCACGTTCCACACGCCGTCCTGGTACGCGATCCTGCTGCTGCCGTCGTTCATCATCTACATCTTCACGATGATGGGGGAGTCCGGCCGTATCCCGTTCGACCTGCCCGAGGGCGAGGGCGAGCTGGTCGCCGGCTACCACACCGAGTACTCGTCGCTGAAGTTCATGATGTTCTACCTCGCCGAGTACGTGAACATGACGACGCTGTCGGCGCTGTGCACGACGCTGTTCCTCGGCGGCTACCGCGCGCCGTGGCCGATCACCTGGTTCTGGTCCGGGGCCAACTCCGGCTGGTGGCCGATCCTGTGGTTCCTGATCAAGATCTGGATGTTCACCTTCTTCTTCATCTGGCTGCGCGCGGCCCTGCCGCGGGTCCGCTACGACCAGCTGATGAAGCTGGGCTGGAAGGTCCTCATCCCGGTCTCGCTCGGCTGGATCCTGTTCGTGTCGGTGGTGCGGGCCCTGCGCAACGAGCACCACGACGTCGGCCCGATCATGATCGTCGCCGCCATCGTCGTCTTCCTCCTGCTCATCGGGTCGTTCCTGTGGGAGCGGGTCTCGGCGAGCGAGGCGCAGCCGGAGGAGGCGGAGGCCGCGGCCGAGCACGACCCGATGGCGGGCGGCTTCCCGGTGCCGCCGCTCGACGCGCCGCACTACCACGGCGTCGGCAACGGCCGTGCGCCCAACTCCGCGGAGGCCACCCGTGCTTGATTTCCTGAACCCGATCAAGGGGTTCGGCGTCGCGTTCCACCAGATGCTCAGTAAGACCGAGGTGGTGGAGTACCCCGAGGTCAAGAAGCCGACGGCACCGCGCTTCCACGGCCGGCACCAGCTCAACCGCTGGCCGGACGGCCTGGAGAAGTGCGTCGGCTGCGAGCTGTGCGCATGGGCGTGTCCCGCCGACGCGATCTACGTCGAGGGCGCCGACAACACCGAGGAGGAGCGGTTCTCCCCGGGTGAGCGGTACGGCCGCGTTTACCAGATCAACTACCTGCGGTGCATCCTCTGTGGGTTGTGCATCGAGGCGTGCCCGACCCGGGCGCTCACGATGACCAACGAGTACGAACTCGCCGACGTCAGCCGCGAGAGCCTCATCTACACCAAGGAGATGCTGCTCGCGCCGCTCACCGAGGCCATGGAGGCCCCGCCGCACCAGATGCGTCTCGGCGAGACCGAGGAGGACTACTACCGCCTCGGCGCCAAGAGCGAGTCCAAGGACGGTGCCAAATGACCGGGGTAGTGGCCGCGGGCGCGCACCAGACCGGCGAGAGCGCGATCTTCTGGATCCTCGCGATCGTCTCGGTCGGGGCGGCCCTCGGCATGATCCTCACGCGGAAGGCCGTGCACTCGGCGCTGATGCTGGCGGCGGTGATGTTCTCGCTCGCGGTGCTGTACGCCGTGAACGAGGCGCCGTTCCTGGCGTTCGTGCAGGTGATCGTCTACACCGGCGCGGTGCTGATGCTCTTCCTGTTCGTCGTCATGATCATCGGGGTCAGCTCGACCGAGTCCCTGGTCGAGACGATCAAGGGCCAGCGCATCCTCGCCGCGATCGTGGGCATCGCGTTCGCCGTCCTGCTGTTCGTCGGGTTCGGCCACGCGACGCTGCCGAAGACCGCGGGCCTGAAGGACGCGAACGCCAATGGCGGCAACGTCATGGGCCTGGCGCGGCTGATCTTCACCAAGTACGTCTTCGCGTTCGAGGTGACCAGCGCCCTGCTGATCACCGCGGCGCTCGGCGCGATGGTGCTGGCGCACCGTGAGCGGCTGCGCCCGAAGCCGACGCAGAAGCAGCTGTCGAAGGAGCGGATCAAGAGCGACCGCGTTTCGCCGCTGCCGCCGCCCGGCACGTACGCCCGCCACAACGCCGTCGACATGCCGGCCCTGCTGCCCGACGGCAGCATCTCGGAGCTGTCGGTCAGCCCGGTGATCGCCCGGCGCCGTACCGGCGAGCACGAGGACCTGCACGGCGCCTCGCCCGAGGCGGTCGCCCGTGAGGGGACCAAGACGGTCAAGGCCGTGATCGAGAAGCCGGTCGAGATCGAGGAGGAGGAACAGTGACGGGCCACTACCTGGTTCTGTCCGCCATCCTGTTCACGATCGGCGGGGTCGGCGTGCTCATCCGCCGCAACGCCATCGTGGTCTTCATGTGCGTCGAGCTCATGCTCAACGCCACCAACCTGGCGTTCGTGAGCTTCGCCCGCATGCACGGCAGCCTCGACGGGCAGATCATCGCGTTCTTCGTGATGGTCGTGGCCGCGGCCGAGGTGGTCGTCGGACTGGCGATCATCATGACGATCTTCCGGAGCAGGAAGTCCTCGTCGGTCGACGACGCGAACCTGCTGAAGTACTGAGGACATCCCGATGACCACGATGAACGCTGTTCTTGCCGCCGGTGGGCCGGAACTCCACCCCCAGGCGGCCGAGGGCGTCCAGTCCGTCGCCTGGCTGCTGATCGCCCTGCCGCTGGCCGGCGCGGCGATCCTGCTGCTGAGCGGGCGCCGTACCGACAAGTGGGGCCACCTGCTGGGCACCGCGATGTCCCTGGGCGCCTTCGTCGTCGGCGTCCTCACCTTCTTCCAGATGCTGGGTCAGGACGCGGAGGGGCGCAGCCGTGTGGTGCACCTCTTCCACTTCATCTCGGCCGGCTCCCTGAAGGTCGACATGAACCTGCTGGTCGACCCGCTGTCGATCAGCTTCGTTCTGTTGATCACCGGGGTCGGCTCGCTGATCCACATCTACTCGATCGGCTACATGGCGCACGACCCGGACCGGCGGCGCTTCTTCGCGTACCTGAACCTCTTCGTGGCGGCGATGCTGCTGCTGGTGCTGGCCGACAACTACGTGGGCCTGTACATCGGCTGGGAGGGCGTGGGTCTCGCGTCGTACCTGCTGATCGGGTTCTGGCAGCACAAGCCGAGCGCGGCCACGGCGGCCAAGAAGGCGTTCATCGTCAACCGGGTCGGTGACTTCGGTCTGTCCGTCGCGATCATGATCATGTTCGCGACCTTCGGCTCGCTGAGCTACCAGGACGTCTTCGGCCAGGCCTCGCAGGCGTCGCACAACACGATCACCGCGATCGGCCTGCTGCTCCTGCTCGGCGCGTGCGGTAAGTCCGCCCAGCTCCCGCTGCAGTCCTGGCTCCTGGACGCCATGGAGGGCCCGACCCCGGTGTCGGCGCTCATCCACGCGGCGACGATGGTCACCGCGGGCGTCTACCTCATCGTCCGCTCCCACGCGATCTTCGAGCTGTCGCCGGACGCGCGCCTGCTCGTCACGATCGTCGGCGTCGCCACGCTGCTCGCCGGTGCGATCATCGGTTGCGCCAAGGACGACATCAAGAAGGCCCTCGCCGGCTCGACGATGTCGCAGATCGGCTACATGGTGCTCGCCGCCGGCCTCGGCCGTCCCGGCTACGTCTTCGCGATCGCGCACCTCATCGCGCACGGCTTCTTCAAGGCCGGCATGTTCCTCGGCGCCGGTTCGGTCATGCACGCCATGAACGACGACGTGAACATGCGCAAGTACGGCGGCCTGCGGAAGGTCATGCCGATCACGTTCGCGACGTTCGGCCTCGGCTACCTCGCCATCATCGGCTTCCCCGGCCTGTCCGGCTGGTGGACCAAGGACGGCATCATCGACGCCGCCTTCGAGAAGGGCGGCACGTCCGGCCAGATCCTCGGCTGGCTCGCGCTGCTCGGCGCCGGCATCACCGCGTACTACATGTCCCGCGTGATGTTCATGACGTTCTTCGGCGAGCCGCGCTGGGACGAGGACGTGCACCCGCACGAGTCCCCGAAGGTCATGACCGTCCCGCTGATCCTGCTGGCGATCGGCTCGATCGCGGGCGGCGCCTTCCTCATCGCCGGCGACCGGTTCGCGAAGTTCCTCGCGCCGGTCGTGGGCGAGCCCGAGGCGGCGCACAAGCTGATCACGCCGTACACCGGGATCGTGTTCGCGCTCATGGTGGTCGGCATCGGCCTCGCGTACGTGCAGTACCTGCGCCGCCCGATCCCGCGGACCGCCCCGGCGGGCAACCCCGCCGTTACCTTCGCCCGCAAGGACCTGTACGGCGACGCGCTGAACGAGTCGCTGCTCATGCGGCCCGGTCAGTGGCTGACCCGCCTCACGGTCTACTTCGACAACCGCGGCGTCGACGGCCTCGTCAACGGCCTCGCCGCGTTCATCGGAGGGACCTCCGGCCGGGTCCGGCGCGTGCAGACCGGCTTCGTCCGTTCGTACGCCCTGTCCATGTTCGTCGGCGCCGCGCTCGTCATCGGTGCCCTGTTCCTGGTGAGGATCTAGTGGTCGCCACGACTTCCCTGCCGCACCGGAAGGTGGCCTCATGCTGACCGCCCTCATCGCGATCCCGGCCGTGGGAGCACTGCTCGTCGCGCTGCTGCCGAAGGGCCGTGACGCGCTGGCCAAGCAGGTCGCGCTCGGCATCACGCTCGTCGTGGCGGTGCTGTCCATCGTCATGGCGGTGCAGTTCAAGACGGACGGCGCGCGCTTCCAGTTCACCGAGAAGTACTGGTGGATCAAGCAGTTCGGCGTGCACTACGCGGTCGGCGTCGACGGCGTCGCCCTCGTGCTGATCCTGCTGTCGACGATCCTCGTCCCGCTGGTCGTGCTGGCCTCCTGGAACGACGCGGACCGTTCGGGCGGGGTCGACGCCCCCCCGAAGCGGTCCGTGAAGACCTACATGGCACTGCTGCTGGCCCTCGAGGCGATGATGGTCGGCGTCTTCGCGGCGACCGACGTCTTCCTCTTCTACGTCTTCTTCGAGGCGATGCTGATCCCGGTGTACTTCATCATCGGGTCCTACGGCGGGCCGCAGCGCTCGTACGCCGCGGTGAAGTTCCTGCTGTACTCGCTGTTCGGCGGCCTGCTGATGCTCGCCGCGGTGATCGGCCTGTACGTCGTGTCGGCGAACGCGGGCCACGGCACGTTCCTGTTCGACGAGCTGCGCAACCTGCACATTGCGCCGACCACCGCCAAGTGGCTGTTCCTCGGCTTCTTCATCGCCTTCGCGATCAAGGCGCCGCTGGTGCCGTTCCACACCTGGCTGCCGGACGCCGCGGGCCAGGCCCCGGCCGGCGCCGCCGTGCTGATCGTCGGCGTGCTCGACAAGGTCGGCACGTTCGGGATGCTGCGGTTCTGCCTGGAGCTGTTCCCGGGCGCCTCGAAGTGGTTCACGCCGGTGGTGCTGACGCTGTCGGTGATCGGCATCGTGTACGGCGCGGTCCTCGCGATCGGCCAGGTCGACATCAAGCGCCTGATCGCCTACACGTCGGTGTCCCACTTCGGCTTCATCACGCTGGGCATCTTCGCGATGACCTCGTCGGGCCAGAGCGGCGCGACGCTGTACATGGTCAACCACGGGTTCTCGACCGGTGCGCTGTTCCTGCTCGCCGGGTTCATGATCTCCCGTCGCGGGTCGGCGCGCATCGACGCGTACGGCGGCGTGCAGAAGGTCGCCCCGTTGCTGGCCGGCACCTTCCTCGTCGCGGGCCTGTCCGGTCTGTCGCTGCCGGGTCTGTCGAGCTTCGTCTCGGAGTTCATGGTCCTGGTCGGCACGTTCTCCCGCTACAAGGTGCCCGCGGTCATCGCGACGGTCGGCATCATCCTCGCCGCGATCTACATCCTGTGGATGTACCAGCGGACGATGAACGGCCCGACCGCCGAGGCGGTCAAGGGCATGAGCGACCTGTCCAAGCGTGAGCTGATCGTGGTGGCGCCGATCGTCGCGATCATCGTCGCGCTCGGCTTCTACCCGAAGCCGGTGCTGGACGTCATCAACCCGTCGGTCAAGCAGACCCTGGTCCAGGTCCACAAGCAGGACCCGAAACCGACGGTCGCCGAGAAGGGAAGCCACCAGTGACACCCGTCTACATGGCGGCGGGGGACATCCCGACCCCCCACATCGAGTACGGGCGGCTCGCTCCGACCCTGATCGTGCTCGGCGCGGCGTGCCTCGGTGTGCTCGTCGAGGCCCTCGCGCCGCGTACCCAGCGGTTCGGGCTGCAGGTGCTGGTCTCGGTCGTCGGCCTGGTCGGGGCGTTCGCCTGGACGATCGCGCTCGCCCTCGGCGACCAGCCGCACCACGTCGCCGCGATGGGCGCGATCGGCGTCGACGGACCGACCCTGTTCATCCAGGGCACGATCCTCGTCCTCGCCCTGATGTCGATGCTGCTGATCGCCGAGCGGACGCACGAGGACAGCCCGTTCACGGCGCAGGCCTCCACGGTCCCCGGCAGCCCGGAGGAGCGCGAGAGCCTCGTGGCGGGCCTCGTGCAGACCGAGGTCTTCCCGCTGGTGCTGTTCGCGGTCGGCGGCATGCTGATCTTCCCGGCCGCCAACGACCTGCTGACGATGTTCGTGGCCCTGGAGGTCCTGTCGCTGCCGCTGTACCTGCTGTGCGGTCTGGCGCGGCGCCGCCGTCTGCTGTCGCAGGAGGCCGCGGTCAAGTACTTCCTGCTCGGCGCGTTCTCCTCGGCGTTCTTCCTCTACGGCACCGCGCTGCTGTACGGCTTCGCCGGCTCGGTGCGGCTGTCGGACATCGCGGCGGCGATCAGCAAGCAGGGCGGCACCGAGCCGCTGCTGCTCGCGGGCGTCGCGCTGCTCGCGGTCGGCCTGCTGTTCAAGATGGGTGCCGCGCCGTTCCAGGCGTGGAAGCCGGACGTGTACCAGGGCGCCCCGACGGCGATCACCGCGCTGATGGCCTCCTGCACCCTGGTCGCCGCGGTCGGCGGTGTGCTGCGGGTCTTCTACGTCGGCCTGGAGACGCTGCGCTGGGACTGGCGGCCGATGATGTGGGCCGTCGCGATCCTCACGATGCTGGTCGGCTCGATCGTCGCGATCACGCAGACCGACGTGAAGCGCATGCTGGCGTACTCCTCCATCGCGCACGGCGGCTTCCTGCTCACCGGCGTCATCGCCACCAACAAGGCGGGCCTGTCCAGCACGCTGTTCTACCTGGCGGCGTACGGCTTCACCACGGTCGGCGCGTTCGCGGTCATCACGATGGTCCGGGACGCGGGCGGCGAGGCCGGGCACCTGTCCCGCTGGGCGGGCCTGGGCAAGCGCCAGCCGCTCGTCGCCGGAACGTTCGCCTTCTTCCTGCTGGCGTTCGCCGGTATCCCGCTGACCAGCGGGTTCACCGGGAAGTTCGCGGTCTTCCAGGCCGCGATGGCCGGCGGCGCGATGCCGCTGGTGATCGTCGGTGTGGTGTCCTCCGCCATCGCAGCGTTCTTCTACGTCCGGGTCATCGTGCTGATGTTCTTCAGCGAGCCGCTGGCGGACGGGCCGAGTGTGGCCTTCAGCCCGACGACCGCGGCGGCGGTCGCTGTTGGGGCGTTCGTTACCCTGGTCCTCGGCGTGATTCCCGCCCCCGCGCTGCACCTGGCGCAGTCGGCCGCGAATCAGCTGTTCGTTCGCTGAGACTGGGGAGAAGTCTGTGAGTAGTGCCCTTCTGGGCCTTCCGGCCGTCGATGACACGCTCGCAGCAGGCATCCAGGAGAGACTGGCCGAGGTCGAGGAGGCGCTGCGGGACGCGGTGCAGAGCGACTACGCACTGATCACCGACGCCTCGCGGCACCTCACCGACGCGGGCGGCAAGCGGTTCCGGCCGATGCTGGTGCTGCTGGCCGCGCAGTTCGGCGACCCGGCCGCGCCCGGGGTCATCCCGGTCGCGGTCGTGGTGGAGCTGACCCACCTGGCGACGCTCTACCACGACGACGTGATGGACGAGGCCGTGATGCGCCGCGGCCAGGCCTCGGCCAACAACCGGTGGAACAACACCATCGCGATCCTCACCGGCGACTACCTGTTCGCCCGCGCCTCGGACATCCTCGCCGACCTCGGGCCGGAGGCGGTGCGCATCCAGGCGCGGACGTTCGCCCGGCTCGTGCGCGGGCAGATCCTGGAGACCGCCGGCCCCGCCGCCGGTACCGATCAGCTCGACCACTACATCGAGGTCATGGCGGGCAAGACGGGCTCGCTGATCGCCGCGTCCGCGCAACTGGGCGCCCTGCTCGCGGGGGCCGGCCCGGAGATCGTCGAGACGCTCACCTCGGCCTGCGAGAAGATCGGCGTCGCGTTCCAGCTGTCCGACGACATCCTCGACATCGCCTCGGAGTCGGAGGAGTCGGGCAAGACGCCGGGCACCGACCTGCGCGAGGGCATCCGTACGCTGCCGGTGCTGCACGTGCTGCGCTCGGTGGCGGACGAGGACGCCCGGCTGCGCGAGCTGCTCGACTCCGACCTCACCGACGACGCGCGGCACGCCGAGGCCCTGGCCCTGCTGCGCGCGCACCCGGCGATGGACCGGGCCCGCGCGGACCTGCGCCGGTGGGTCGACGAGGCCCGCGCCGAGCTGCTGACCCTGCCGGACGTACCCGCGCGGGCGGCGTTCCTCTCCCTCTGCGACTTCGTCCTCACCCGCACCGCGTAGGCCGCCGAGCCACCGGCGGCGGTCACAGCGCTTCGGTCATCATGACGCCGCCGCCGCTCGCGCGCGACGGCGGCGGCGGACGGCGCCCCTCAGCCGCGTCGGCGGCGGACGAGCAGCGTGCCGGCGGTGCCGAGCAGCAGCACCGCCATGCCCGCGACGATCGCCACGAACGGCAGCTTCGAGTCGTCATGACTCTGCGAGGCCGTGGGCGTGGCGCTGAGGCTGCTCACGGCCGGGTGCGGGGACGCGGTGTGCCTCTCCGCGGGCGGCGACGCGACCGGCACCGACGTGTGCGGGCCGGTCCTGCCGACCCTCTCCGTCACCACGACCTCGCCGTGGACCGTACGGCCGGCTCCGCAGGACGCCACGATGGCGTACTTGCCCGGCGACAGGTCCTTCTTGATCCTCGGGTCGCCCTCGCCGGTGTCCGCCTTGCCGTACAGGGCGACGTCGCGAGTGAACGCCAGGGACTTGGCGATGTGGGCCGTCGGCCCGACGCTGCAGTCGGGCACGGAGATGTGGATTCGCTGCCCGGGACGCGGTGAGTGCGGCGAGACGGCGATGCCGTCCGCGGCGGCGGGCGCGGCGCCCAGACCGGTCGCCGCTACGGCCACGACGGCGGCCGCGACGGCCTTGGGAACTGGTCGCACTGCTTTCCTCCTCGGAGCCTGTCGGCTCTCGGGTCCATGTCCGGTCTGGGCCAAGTCCACTCCGGGACCTGCAAGTTACTGCATACCTTGATCAAGCGTGGAGATGTTAGGGCTACGCTATGGGTTCGCTTTGCCAGTGTTAGCAATTGTGATGGACGGGGTGACTGGTGCGGGCGACGCGAATCATGCCTATTGTCCTGATTCCGGCGGTATCGGTCGCAGTCGCGGGACCGGCGCTCGCACGATCGGGTCATGGGGGCGGCACCTCGGTCAGCGTTCAGTCGGACGATCCGTACGGCGTCTCCGACCCCGCCACGCTCGCGTTCTGGACGCCGAAGCGGATGGCGGCGGCCACGCCGCTCGACGGACGCCCGACCCAGGCGGCCAGTGGCAAGATGGGCGTGGCGTCCAGCCGGCCGACCGCCAAGACGTGGACCGGCAGCCCCGTCGTCGGAGCGCTGTTCCTCAGCAACGGCAGCGGCAGCCACTACTGCACCGCCAGCGTCGTCAGCACGCCCAAGAAGAGCCTGATCCTCACCGCCGGCCACTGCCTGTACGGTACCAACGGCTGGGCGAAGAACATCGTCTTCGTGCCGCGCTACAGCAAGACCAAGGGCGCCCGCCCGTACGGCGCGTGGACCGTCAAGTACATGTACGTCGACTCGCGCTGGAAGAAGAAGCGCGATCCGGACCTCGACTTCGGCTTCGCGGTGGTCGGCACGCGGAACGGCAAGGCCATCGCGAGCGTCGTCGGGGCGAACCGGCTCGTCATCAACCAGGGCTACACGAACCGGGTCCGCGTCATCGGGTACCCGATGAAGAAGTACTCCTCCGTCGACAAGCCGATCTACTGCAACGTCACCACCCACAAGGCGTTCAAGTACCAGATCTACTTCGACTGCAACGGCTTCTACGGCGGCACGAGCGGCAGTCCTTGGATCAAGAATTACAACACCACCACCCGGCGTGGCGACGTCCTCGGGGTCATCGGCGGCTACCAGGAGGGCGGCAAGTACGAGTGGCGGTCGTACGCCTCCGTCTTCGACAAGGACGTCAACAACCTCTTCACGACGGCCAAGAAGCACGGCTGAATCGCGACACGGCTCGGGAAAACCCGGCGGCGGCGCGGTGATGATGCAATAGTTCCTCTTCGTGTACGCGTGCGCACGGAGGGTGGTTCCCTGGTGAAGACCACACGACTGCTCTGTGCCGTCCTGGCCGGCCTGACGCCGCTCACCCCGCTCCCGCGCGCCTCGGCCGTCGGCGGGCACGCCGTGCACGCCGTCACCTTCGTGGACCGCACCGCCGGGGCGCGCAGCGCGGCCTACTGGACCGAGCGGATGATGGCGACCGCGACGCCCGTCGACGCGCGCCTGACGCGGCAGGCCGGGCCGCCCGACGCCATTCCGGCGGCCGGCTACACCGGCGGCAGCCGCGTCGTCGGGGCGCTGTTCCTCAGCAACGGGACCGGCCGGCACTACTGCACCGCCAGCGTGGTCGGCTCCGCCAAGCGGAACCTCCTGATCACCGCGGCGCACTGCCTGTACAGCCCGAGCGGCCACGCGTGGAACCGGAACCTCGTCTTCGTGCCGAAGTACAGCCGCGGCCACCGCCCGTACGGCACCTGGCCGGTGTGGCTGATGGTCGCCGACCAGCGCTGGATCGACCACGGCGACCAGGACGCCGACGTCGCGTTCGCCGCCGTGCAGGAGATGAACGGCCGGCGCATCGCCGACGTCGTCGGGGCGAACGAACTGCTGATCAACACGGGTTACGCCAATCGGGTCACGGTGATCGGTTACCCGTCGCGGGCGAACGACCCGAGCGACCGGCCGATCCGCTGCACCGGCCCGACGTACCGGTACGCCGACGCCCAGCTCCGGTTCGACTGCGGTGGCTTCACCGGCGGCACGAGCGGCAGCCCGTGGATCTCCGACTACGACGACCAGGCGCAGCGCGGTTACGTGATCGGCGTGATCGGCGGCTACCAGAAGGGCGGCGACACCGACTGGCGGTCCTACAGCCCCCTGTTCGACGACGACATCGGCCGCCTCGCCGTCACGGCGAACGACCAGGCCTAGGGGTGCTCCGCGGCGCGTTGCTGACGGCGGCCCTGTCCTCGATGACGGTGCCGGCCGCCGCGGCGAACGTCGCGGGGATCCGCGCGGTCAGCCACGTCGAACCGGACGCGGCGCGGGACGCCGCGTACTGGACCGTCTCCCGGATGGCGGCCGCGACTCCGCCGGAGGTCCGGTCGGGACACCACGCGCCCGGACCGCCCGCGGGCATCCCCCGGGCCAGGCCGGGCGGCGGCAGCCGGGTCGTCGGCGCGCTCTTCTACCGCAACGGACGTGGCGACCACTACTGCACCGCCAGCGTCGTCCACACGCCGAAGAAGGACCTCATCCTCACGGCGGCCCACTGCCTGTACGACCCGGGCGACCGGGCCTACGCGACGCACATCGCGTTCGTCCCGGCGTACCGCACCGCGCGGCCCCACCCGTACGGCGTCTGGCCCGTCCGCAGGACCTGGCTGGACTCGCGCTGGACGAGCCACGGCGACCGGGACCTCGACTTCGGCTTCGCGGCGCTGGGCAGGGTCGGCGGCCGCCACATCGTCGACGTCGTCGGCTCGAACCGGCTCCTGGTCGGCCAGGGGTTCACCAATCGGGTGACGGTGATCGGGTACCCGGTCAAGGCCCACGACCCGGCCGACCGGCCCATCTGGTGCGCGAACCGGACGTTCAAGCTGTCGCGGTACCAGGTCGGCTTCGACTGCAAGGGCTTCTACGGCGGCACCAGCGGCAGCCCGTGGATCGTCCGGTACGACAACAGGACGCAGAGCGGCATGGTCATCGGGACGCTCGGCGGGCACCAGCGGGGCGGCTCGACCCACTGGCGTTCCTACAGCGCCCTCTTCGACGGCGACATCTCCAAGCTGATCGCCAAGGCCGACGAGGAGGCCTGACTCAGACGGCCTCGGGCACCGGCTCGGGCCGGATCGCCGCGCGCCGCTTCGTCCGGGCCGCGCGGAGCCCGTCCGCGGTGAGCATCGCCAGGGCCGCCCAGACCAGCAGGAAGCCGACCCACCGGCTCGCGGGCATCGCCTCGTGCTGGACCAGCAGGCCGATCAGGAACTGGATGACCGGCGCGAGGTACTGCAGCATGCCGATGACGGTCAGCGGCACTCGCGTCGCCGCGGTGTTGAACAGCATCAGCGGGATCGCCGTGACCACGCCGGCGCCGACGAGCAACGTGACGTGCCCGGCCCCGTGCCCGGTGAAGGTCTGGTGCGGCGCGAGCAGCGTGTACGCCAGCGCGGGGACGAACAGCACCGCCGTCTCGATCGTCAGGCTCTCCGCGGATCCGGTCGCCGCGAACTTCTTGACCAGGCCGTACGTGCCGAAGCTGCCGGCCAGCAGCAGCGCGATCCACGGCAGCCGGCCGTAGTCCGCGGCGAGCACGCCGACGGCGACCACGCTGACCCCGATCGCCGCCCACTGCCACGTCCGCAGCCGCTCGCGGAAGACCAGGACGCCGAGCAGCACGCTGACCAGCGGGTTGATGAAGTAGCCGAGGGCCGCCTCGATCGTGTGCCCGCTGTTCACGGCGTAGATGTACGTTCCCCAGTTGACCGTGATGATCAGTGCGGCGAGGGCCAGCAGCAGGATTCGCCGCAGCCCCATGGTCCGCAGCCACGTCCAGTGCCGGCGTACGGCCAGGATCACCAGGACGGCCACGAGCGACCAGATCATGCGGTGGGCGAGGATCTCCAGCGCCCCGGCCGGCTTGAGCAACGGCCAGTAGAGCGGGAACAGCCCCCACATCGTGTACGCCGCGATGCCGGACAGAATGCCACGACGGGTATCAGCCACGGCCGAATCATATCAAGCCGTAATTAGCGTAAATGCTTCACGGTAATGTCAAGCGCTGCTTCACGGACGGGGGTCCGTTTGCGCCGAGGGATACCCTGCAAGGGTGTTCGGATTCGCAAAGACGACGATGGTGACCCCCGAAGAGGCCCTCCCGGGCCGTGACACCCCGATGCCGGTCGCCGAGCGGCACACCGTGCTCGGCACCCCGCTCGCACCGCCCTACCCGCCGGGCACCGCGATCGCCGAGTTCGGCGAGGGCTGCTTCTGGGGCGTCGAGCGCGCCTTCTGGAAGATCCCCGGCGTCGTGTCGACGGCCGTCGGCTACGCCGGCGGCTACACCCCCAACCCCACCTACGAAGAGGTCTGCTCCGGCCGCACCGGCCACACCGAGGCCGTGCGCGTCGTGTACGACCCGGCCAAGATCTCCTACGACCAGCTGCTCAAGGCGTTCTGGGAGGGCCACGACCCGACCCAGGGCATGCGCCAGGGCAACGACGTCGGCAGCCAGTACCGCTCGGTCATCTTCTACCGCGACGACGCCGAGCGCGACGCCGCCCTCGCCTCCCGCGAGTCGTACCAGAAGGTCCTGAACGCCGCCGGCTACGGCGAGATCACCACCGAGATCGTCCCCGCCGGTGAGTTCTACTTCGCCGAGGACTACCACCAGCAGTACCTCTCGGACGCCAAGAACCCGAACGGCTACTGCGGCGTCGGCGGCACCGGCCTCACCTGCCCGGTGGGCGTGGCGCGCGCCGAGTAGGGCGTGACCTCGCGCGGGGTCCTCTACCTCGTGGTCTGTGCCGCTCCCGCGGCCTCGGGTGGTGCGTGATCGCGCTCCTGCGGGACCACAGCGTTCGCTGTTCGGTATTGACCGAACAGCGAACGCTTGGAATGCGGGTAGGCGTCGCCCATGCCGAGTAGACAGGGGACGGTCATGGCGAAACCGGGCTGGTATGGAGTCCGTTGCGTCATCCGCTGGCCGCAGAACGCGGCGTACGAGGAGAGCATCACCGTCTGGCGCGCGGCGTCCTTCGGCGAGGCGATCGAGAAGGCGGAGGCCCAAGCGCGTGACTACGCGGCATCGTGCGGTGGCGAGTACACCGATCTGGCGCAGGCGTATTTCATCGGCGACGAGAAGCTGATCACGGACGGTGTCGAGGTCTTCTCGTTGATCCGAAAGAGCGATCTGGGACCCGACGACTACCTCACGACGTTCTTCGACACGGGTGACGAACACCGGAGACACATCGCGTGAACCCTGCGGCCGGTCGGGTCCTTTATGTCGTTGTCTGTGCGGCTCCGGCGGCCTCCGGCGTCGAGGACCTGGTGCTCCTCGCGCAGGCGGCGGGATGGCGGGTCTACGTGATCGCCACTCCGCTGGGCCTGCGGTTCGTCGATGCCGACCGGCTCGCCTCGTTGACCGGTGAGCCGGTGCAGAGCGAGTGGCGTATGCCGGGGGAGCCCAAGGCGCTGCCTCCGGCCGACGCGGCGATCGTCGCCCCGGCGACCTTCAACACGATCAACAAGTGGGCGACCGGCATCACCGACACGTTCGCCGTCGGTGTGCTGTGCGAGCTGGCGGGATCCGTTATCCCGATCGTGGCTGTTCCGCTGCTCAAGGACGCCCTTGCCCGTCATGTGGCGTTCGGTCCTAACCTCGACGCGTTGCGCTCTATGGGGGTGCGGGTGCTGTTCGATCCGTCTGCGCCACCGGATGCCCGTATGCCACCCTGGGAGCAGATCCTCACAGAGCTTGCCGCACTTCGGGCACCGTAGCCCCTGGCGAAAGGCACAGCGTGGACGCTCGCAGCCGTTCTCAACGTTTCGCACGTGGTCGAAGCGTCCCGACGATCGTTGCCCGCGCGGATGGCTGAGGGCGCCTTCGAGCCGGCTCCGTCGGCGAGGTGGCCGGGGGCCCGCAACCCGGTCACGCAGTTCGGATTGTGGGAGATGCTGGCCACCTGGTGCGTACACGCCTTCCAGGTCAGTCGACCCATCGAGGAGCTCGCGGAACGGCTTCGGATCAAACTCGAGCAGTCGTGGGACGATCTCGACGGCCTCAGCGCGGCCTGCATCCGTGGCGCGGGTGAGTCGTTCGCGATCGTGAGCCACCGGGGCGGTCGGCCGGGTGAGACCGAAGTCTGGTTGATCAAAGGCGAGCACGGGGAGAACGCGGAGGTGGTCTTCCTGGACCTCTTCGGCTTGAGCGAACAGGACGTCACCTGGCGCGCCGACCACCTCCGGCAGTGAGCAACGCGGCCGGTCGCCGGCGGACAGGCTCCCCAGGGCCGGCGGCCGCCTGCCGGGCCGGGAAGGCCGTCGCTCGTCCGTTCAGCCGGGAAGTTCGGGCCGGAACCGGATGATCTTCTGCCGCGTCCCATTTGTACACGGGACGGCCGATGCTCCCCGGTGGGGGCTCCGCCCTGTGAGATGGGAGCACGGTGCCCAGTTACCTGCAGACGCTGCCACTGCACACGATCACCGAGGTGTACGGCGAGGCCGGCTTGCGCGACCGGTTCTCCCGTGAGATCGAACGGTTCACCGAGCCGGACTGGCGTCGGCTCAACAAGGCGCTCGCGCTGGCAAGCGACCTCCACCGCCAGGACCGGCGGGTGCGCGAACCGGCGGTCAACCATCTGCTGCGCGTGGCGCTGCGGGTGATGTGCCACTACGAGGTGAACGACGTCGACATCATCGTCGCCGCTCTCCTGCACGACTCCGTCGAGGACCATCCCGTCGAACTGGCGGGGGACGGCCACGAGGACTCCACCGAGGCCGCCCTGGGCGTTCTGTCCGCCGAGTTCGGTCCACGCGTCGCCGAGCTCGTACGTGCCGTGACGAACCCGACGTACGACCGGACCCGTGACGTCCACGCCCAGTATCGAGCGCACGTCGTCACCAGCCTGGACCGTCACCCCGCGGCCCGCGTCATCAAGGTGTCCGACTTCACCGACAACGGTGTCGGGCTCGTGCACACCACCGGCCCGAAGCTCCGCAAGCTCGCCATGAAGTACCGCCCGCTCGTCCCCGAGCTGAAGGAATTCGTCAACCGCCCCGACACCCCGCTGGCGGCCCAGGTCAGGCTGCACATCACCCGCCAACTCGACCGCGCCGACCAACGGTTCACCGCCATTCTCCGAGGGCCCGGCGAGCGCTGGTAGGGCGGCGCGAAAACGGGTTGGCGGGGCCGGGTTCGGGTTGATAGCTTCTCCCGAAGCCGTGAGACCACGCCAGGAGGTGAGACCCATGAACGCTGTACGCAGGTGGGTGCTCCCCCTCGTTGTCACGGTCGGGCGATTGACGTAGGGGTCGCCGGGAGCGCCTGGACAACGAGGCATTCCCGAAAGGCAACACCTATGCATTCTGTGCGTTTCACCGCGGAGACATCGTCGAACGGTGTCGTCGAACGCGACTTCGTCGTGGGCGAGGTCCCCGGCGCGCTCTGGTCGCCGGTATCCGGCTCCGCCCAAGCCTCGCTGGTGCTGATGGGTCACGGCGGCGGCCTGAACAAGAAGACGCCGGGACTCATGGCGCGCGCTCGCGACGCCGTGACCAGGTGGGGTTTCACCGTGGTCGCCATCGATGCGCCCGGACACGGCGACCGCCCGCGCACGGCGGAGGACGAGCAGGCCCGCGCCGACATCCAGCAGTCCGTGGCGGCAGGCGAGATCGAGCGCTTCGAGTCGATCAGCGTCCGCTACAGCAACTCACTCGCGGAGCGTGCCGTACCGGAATGGCAGGCGACCCTGGACGCCCTGCAGAAACTGCCCGAGATCGGCGCCGAAGCGCCGATCGGCTACGGGGGCGGCATGTCGTTGGGCACCGCGATCGGAATCCCGCTGGCGGCGGTCGAACCGAGGATCACCGCCGCGATCTTCGGTGGCGGGTTCTTCGCTCACGAGGGCCTGATCGAGGCGGCGAGACGGATCACCGTCCCGGTCCAGTTCCTGCTCCCGTGGGACGAAGAGTACGTCGACCGCCAGTCGGTTCTCGCGTTGTTCGACGCGTTCGCCTCGGAGGACAAGACGTTGCTCGCCAACCCCGGCACCCATCGCAGGATGCGCTGGGTCGGCGTCGACGACGACTTCTTGGTCCGGCATCTCGGCCGGGCCGGCGTGTCACCGGCCTGACCTGCCCGGTATCGGCGTCCGGCTCCGCGCCGGACGCCGATACCGCTGGCCCACGCGAGGGCGATGTCGGGTAGAGCGTCGCAGATCGATTTGCGATGGATATGCGACTTCCGGGTGATTAGCCGTTATCGATTAGAAGTCCAGATTGATGCTAGAGGTGGCGTGTAGCTGATTGTGAAGCCGGCCTAGATTCTTCGGCAAGATCGATACTTACCTTGGCGGAGGCCGAATTCCTTGGGTAATCAGCAAAACGCGTGGCAATGCAGGTAGCAAGCCGCCGGCCTGCTACCGCTCACACCTAAGGGGGATATATGAGGCCAAAAATGATAGCCCTGGCGGGCACGGTGCTGGCGACCATGACCATCGGGGTCGCGGCGCCGGCCTTCGCGGCGTCGCAGGCTGTTCCGCAACCGCCCCGGCAGCGCGAGTCGCAGGACACGTCGCGGGTGGCTCGTCACTCGTCCCAGCAGCGCGAGTCGCAGGACAGTTCGCAAGCGGTTCCACGACCGCCCAGGCCGGGCGCGCCGGCGATCGCGGATGTCCCAAGGCTCCCCCGTCGTACCGTCGACGACGATCTTTGTCCCATCCCCTCGATCTCCAGCGATCCCTCTGCTATTGCGTACATTACGTGCGATACCGATGGTGGAGTTTTTCGGTATGACCGTGTTACTGCGCTCCTGGATAATCTTCCAGCCGCATCTAGTGATCGATGAGGCGTTGCTGGCGTTGGTAATGGCAGCGGCGGCCTCACAGTGTGATCGTCCGGTTGTTTCGGGCCCCGTGTGTGGCGAGGCCGTCATGCTCCTCGCTAAGCTCGCTGCCGGGTGCATCGGGTGGACCGGCGGCGAGGAAGGCCAGCACTCCACCGGGACCCGGCCACCCGTACCAGTTCGGGCAGGCTGGCCGGGCGTGTGGCGTAGCACCGGTAGAAGGCCAGGTCCGTGGGGTCGCTGATGGACCGGCGAGCCAGCACGCACTCACGCTCGGCCAGGTGGATCCACGCCCAGTCATACCAACGTTCGCCCTTGGCACCCCCCGGCCGCAGGAGTAGCGCTGCCAGGCGTCGGCGTCCAGGGCGGCGAAGGCGTGGTCGGCTCGCGTCTTGGCGCCGACCAGGACAAGAGGGTGATCGCAGGAGACGGCGAACACGTAGTTCAGACCCCGGCTCTGGCACCGCACGCGGAGCCGCGGCAGCCGGGACCCACCCCTGCGGGTGAGTCGCGCTGACAGCGAGCCTTCTCAGCTCGACAACAGCCCCCCACCCCGGGGGGCTGCTTCCTTTACCGGGGTTGTACGTAGGGTGATCACCTCTTTCGTGCCTGGGCGACTTTCAGCGGCCTGAAGTGCGGGAAGTTTGGCACGGGGCATGGCGGGCACCTGCTGGCGCACCTACCTAAAAGGAACGAAGGGGAGCGCGGCGATGGGCGTGATGTTCCGGAAGCGGCAGAAGTATGGACCGCTGATCCTCAATTTCACTGAGCACGGTTTCTCTTCTTGGAGCATCAAAATCGGTCGCTGGTCGTGGAACTCCCGGTCCCGGGCGCACCGTGTCGACCTGCCCGGCCCGCTGTCCTGGAAGCAGAACAAGTCCCGCAGGCGGGACCGCGTCGAGCATCGGTGATCGCGGGGCTCAGCGCAGGGACGTCGGCGTAGGGGCGGCCTCGGCCGTCTCCGCGGCGGGCTCGCCGAAGCGGGCGAGGGCGAGGGTGCCCGCGACGGCCAGCAGGAAGCCCAGCACGGCGCTCAAGGCGTAGCCGTGACGGGTCCCGTCGCCGAGGAGGAACACCCCGACCAGCGCCGGCACCACGGTCTCGGCCACGACCATCGCGGCGGTGGTCGTGGTCACCGAGCCGCGCTGCAGCGCGGTCGCGAAGAACAGGAACGCCGACAGGCCGCCGCCTGCCACGACGTACGTCGCCGGGTCGCTCAAAAGGTCGAGCGGGGACAGGCTCACCAACACCCGCGCGCCGATGGCCACAAAGCCGAACCCCAGTCCCGCGACGAACCCGAGCACCGCCGACCGGGTCTCCCCGTGCAGGCGTCCGGCCGCGAGGCCGGCCACCGCCATCGCGGCGGCGCAGCCGAGCAGCGCGAGCCGGAATGTCAGGCTGACCGACGCCGGGTTCTCGTGGCCGGCTGCCAGGCCGAGCAACGCCAGCCCGGCGCAGACCGCGGCGACCGCGATCCACTCGCGGGCGGACAGCCGGATGTGCAGGACCCGGGCGGCGACGACCGCGGTGACCGCCAGGTTGGCGGCGACCACCGCCTGGACGACGAACAGGGGCAACGACCGTAGCGCCGCCAGCTCGGCGACGAAGCCCAGGAGATCCAGCGCCGTGCCGAGGACGAACGGGAGCCGCCGGATGAGGCGGACCAGCAGCCGGGGATCGACGCCCGCACCCGTCGGCGTCGTGCGCGCGGCGAGGGCCTGCAGCACGCTCCCGGTTCCGAAACAGATCGCGGCGGCGATCGCCCCGAGCAGACTCCAGACCATCCCCCGAGCCTACGGGCTGACCGAGTGACCTGTCCGCTCCGACTTCGACGCGGGTCAGGAGGCCGTGGTTGTCCCGCTGATCGGGCCTTATCGGGCCATTTCCTACTGGCTGGTCATCCCGGTTGTTTTCGGGACGTATAACTATGATCACGCCATGAAGTCATCTCACGTCGCCGGAATCACGGCAGCGCTCGCGGTAACGGCAACCCTCTTCTCGGCATCTCCCGCCGAGGCGGCCTCGTCCGTTCAGATCTACCGGGTCTACTACGACTCGCCGGGCTCCGATAACCGGAGCAACGCGAGCCTGAACGCCGAGTGGGTCCAGATCGTCAACCGTGGCTCGACTTCCCGGTCCCTCACCGGCTGGAAACTGCGGGACCGGACCGGCTACACCTACACGTTCGGCAGTTTCCGGCTGGGCGCCCGGAAGACCGTCTACGTCCACACCGGCAGGGGCACGGACACGACGAAGAACCGCTACTGGGGCCGGCGGGCCTACGTCTGGAACAACACCGGCGACACCGCCTACCTCCGCAGCTCCTCCGGCTCTTTGATCGACAAGTGTTCCTGGGGTTCGTCGGGCAGCTCCCGGTACTGCTGACACGCAGGACTGATCACTGGCGATCGCGGCGCTCTATTCGCACCGAACGCCAGGGATCAACGCGTCGGCCGCTGCGATACTGCGGCGCATGGTGAATCCGGCTTCTGTCCTCGAGGTCGCATTCGGCGACCTGATCGATCTGGTCGAGAATCTCGATGACGAGGCGGCGTGGCGGCCGACCGGATGCGCGGGCTGGGTGGTGCGTGATCTGGTGTTCCATCTGCTGGGGGACGCGCAGCGGGCGCTGGTGGCGCTCGGGACCCCGGCGACCGGGCCGGCGGACGTGGACGCCGTCACCTACTGGCGGGCGTGGAAACCGGGGGACCCCGACGCCGATCCCTCGCGGCGCAACACCCGGATCATGGCGAGCGTCTGGTCGGGCATCCGTCCGCTGGCGGACCTGTACGCGGAGACGGCCCGCGCCGTGCTCGTCCACGCGCGCCGGTTCGAAGGCGACGAACTCGTCACCACTCAGGGGCACACGCTGACGGTCGGTGACCTGCTGGCGACGCTGGCGGTGGAGGCGGGCGTGCACCAGCTCGACCTCACGGCGCACCTGCCCGGCCCGCCGCCCGCGCCCGCGGTGCTCCGTCTCGTACGGGACGTGCTGGACGGGCTCATCGGCCGGCCGGTGGCGCAGGACTGGGACGACGCCCACTACGTGCGCGTGGGCACCGGGCGTACGCCGCTCACCGCCGCGGAGCGGGAGTCCCTCGGCCCGGTGGCCGAGCTCTTCCCCGTCTTCGGCTGAGGCGGGCGGTGGGCCGGGGCCCACCGTCTGCCGTCGCGGGATCCACCGTCCCTTTGCCGGACCCACCGCCCGCCGTCGCGGAGTCCACCGTCCGTTCGCCGCGACCCATGATCCGCCATCCGCGACCTGCCGGCTGGATCAGCGGACGGTTGGGTCCGGCTGCTCCTCGGCCTCGGCGAGGAGGTCGCCCGTCCACAGGCGGCGCATCTCGGGGCAGTCCGCCAGCAGTCGATCGAGCGGGCCCTGACCGACGACGCGGCCGCGGTCGAGCACCACGATCCGGTCGGCTCGTTCGAGAGCCGCGCGGCGGTGCGAGACGACCAGCAGCGTCGCCGGTCCGCGGCCGTCCCGGGCGGCGCCGGCGAGCCGTTCCCACAGCAGTCGTTCGGTCTCGACGTCCAGCGCGGAGGACAGGTCGTCGACGATGAGCAGGTCCGGCGCCCGTACGAGGGCCCGGGCGGCCGTGGCCCGTTGCACCTGGCCGCCGGACAGCCGTACGCCCCGGGGACCGACGAGCGTGTCCAGGCCGTCCGGCATGTCCGCCACGTCCGCGTCGAAGGCGGCGAGCTCGATCGCGGTGGCGAGCCGGTCGTCGGCCGCGCCGAACAGGAGGTTCTCCCGGAGCGAGTCGGAGAACAGCCGGGGGATCTGGCTCGCGTACGCGACCCGGCCGGGGACCAGGTACGTTCCCGGGTCGTCGACGGGCCGGCCGTTCCAGGTGATCGTCCCGGCGTCCAGGGGCACGAGCCCGAGCAGCGCCCGTACGAGGGTGGTCTTGCCGGCCCCGACGGCTCCGGTGAGCACGGTGAACGAGCCGCGTTCGATCCGCAGGTCGACGGCGTCCAGGCCGCGGCCGCCGCCGTACCGCACGGTCAGTCCGCGGCCCTCGACGACCTTCAGCGGGTCGGGGTGCGGCGGTGGCGTCCGGACCGGTGGCGGCTCCCGGCGGAACCAGACGCCGCTCGCCCGCGCCAGGTCGTGGACGTCCTCGTGCGGCGCCATGAGCCGGCCGAGGCGTTCGGCGGCGACGGCGCCCTGCGGCAGGCGGTACAGGAACGTGCCGAGGGAACGCGGCAGCGCGGTCAGCCAGCCGAGGTAGCCCGTGAAGAGCGCCAGGTCGCCCACGGTGAAGGTCCCGTGGTGCATCGCGGGGGCGGCGATGAGCAGGACGAGGCCCATGCCGATCTCCACGGTCGCGCCCGTCACCGTCTCCAGCAGGTCGGTCGCCAGCCGGTCCCGGACGGCGGCGTCCCGCCGCCGGCGGTTGTGCGCGCGGAGACGCGCCAGCACCGCGTCCTCGGCCCCGGCCGTCTTGATCGCCAGGATGCCCGCGAACGCGTCGCCGATGTGGGCCGTCACGACCGCGCCCAGTCGCCGGGCGCGCCGGTGCAGCCGCCGGATCACCGTGCCGAGCAGCCGGCTGAGCACCCCGGCGGCGAGCATCGGCAGTACGAGCGCCAGCGTCACGACGGGGTCGATCGCCGCCATGATCACCAACGCGGTGACGCCGAACAGCGCGGTGCCGGCCAGGTCCACCAGGTCGTCGGTGACCTGGACGAGGTCGTCCACGTCGTCGCGCAGCCGGGCCAGCGCCTCACCCGACGAGTGCGGCAGCCGGGTCGCGGCGGTACCGCGGGCGGTGAGGATCGAGCGCAGCACGTTGACGCGCAGCGTGGTCGCCGCGGCCTCCCACCAGTACACCCCGTACGCCCACGCGGTGACGAGGTTCAGGCCGCGGACCACCTCGAGCCCGACGAACGCGGCGCAGAGCCACAGCGCCTCCCGAAGGTCGGCGGCCCGATGCCCGCTGAGCTGGTCGAACAGCCGCTTCAGCAGCAGGCCGCCGCCGATGGGGAACAGGTACGTCGGCAGCCACAGCAGGCCGCCGAGCACGTACCGGCCCAGCCCGGAGGAGCGGGCGAGGCCGGCCATCACGGTCGGTACGGGCCTCATCGCGCCACCCCCGCCGCGCTCAGCAGCCGCGCGAACCGGCTGCGGGGGTCGGCCGCCAGTTCCTCCCGGCGGCCGAACTCGACGATCCGGCCGCCGTCGACCACCGCGACGACGTCCACCCGCGCCAGGGAGGACAGCCGGTGCGCGATGAGCACGCCGGTACGGTCGGCGAGGAGCCGGTCGACGACCTCCTCGATGCGCCGTTCGGTCGCCGGATCGAGCCGGCTGGACGCCTCGTCCAGCACCACGAGTCCGGGGTCGGTGAGCAACGTCCGGGCGAACGCCAGGAGCTGCGCCTCACCGGCGGACACCCCGACCGCGTCGCCCCCCAGCTCGGTGTCGAGGCCGTCGGGCAGGGCGGCCAGCCAGGCGCCGAGGCCGACCTCGGCGAGGATCGCGCGCAGTCGCCGGTCGTCGGCGAGTCCCGGCCGGAACAACGTCAGGTTGTCCCGCACGGTCGCGGTGAACAACTGCACGTCCTGGGTGACCACACCGATCCGCCGCCGTACGGAGTCCGGGTCGGCGGTCCGCAGGTCCACCCCGCCGACCCGCACGGCGCCTCCGGTCGGGTCGTACAGGCGCAGGACGAGCCGGGCGATGGTGGTCTTGCCGCTGCCCGTACGGCCGACCAGGCCGAGCGTCTCACCCGGCGCCAGCGTCAGGTCGATTCCCGACAGCACCGGCACGCCGTCGTCGGCGTACGCGAAGTCGACGCGGTCGAACCGCAGGTCGAGCGGGCCGGACGCCGGCAGCGGTCGCGGATCGGCGGGTTCCGGCAGCGTACGGCGCTCGGACAGCAGGTCCCGGACGCGGGCGACGCCCGCCAGGGCCGCCTGGTACTGCCGCAACTGGTCGATCAACCGCTCGAACGGCGTCCGTACCATCTGCGTGTACTGGAACAGCAGCACGGCGGTGCCGACGGTGAGCGTCCCGGACTGGCGGGCCCACGCGGCCAGCGCGAGCACCAGCGCCGTGCCCGCCGCGAAGGCCACCGACGTGCCCGCGAGCAGGCCGCTGCCGATGCGCTCGGACCGGAACTCCGCGCGGTACATCCGGCCACTTGCCCGGTGCACGCGGCGTACGGCGTGCTCGCCGGCGCCGTTGGCGCGGATGTCCTCGAGGCCGGCCAGCCGCTCCTCGATGTCGCCGAACAGCGCGGCGTACTTCGCGCGGGAGCGGGCGGCCGCCGGCACCGCGAGCCGCTGCGCCTGGGCCATCGCGAGCCCGATCGCCGCGCAGTACGCGAGGAGCAGGGCGCCGACGCGCGGCTCCACGGCCAGCATGACGACGAGCACGCCCGCCAGGAGCAGGGCACCGGCGACGACGTCCAGCAGGAAGGCGACGACGAACTCGGCGATGGCGACGACGTCGCCGTCGACCCGTTCGATCAGCTCGCCGGGCGTACGCCGCCCGTGGGAGCCCAGGTCGAGGCCGAGCGCGTGCTCGGCCAGCCGCTCCCGGAGGCGGTTGGTGCCGTCCCAGGCCAGACGGCTCGCCAGCCAGGCGGTGAGGGTACGGGCGCCCTGCCCGGCGACGGTGAGGGCCAGGTAGCCGACGGCGACGAACACCAGATGGCGGGTGCTCGCGCCGCCGATGGCGTCGTCGACGAAGCGCCGGGTGAGCTGCGGCGCGGCGAGCGGGAGCGCGGTCGCCGCCGTGACGGCGGCGGCCAGGGCCGCGGTCGCGCGAGGTCCCGGGCGAAGGCAGCCCAGGACGGTGGCCGAAGTGGGGTTACCGGCGTCTCTCCGCGCCGGTCGGGTCGATGGTCGCACGTGGCGTCGTGTCCTTCGCGTAGGTGGCGATTGCCTGCTGGGTGGACACGTACGCAGGACGCATGACCATCTCCTCGGTCGACTGCTCGTACGCGGGGAGTACAACAGAGGGCGGCCACGGCGGGCAACGGAATTCCGCCAGGGCATATCGTGCGAGGTGGGCTGATCGACCGCGTGGGGCGGCCGACGAGGGGCGAAGGGTGCGTGGTCCGGTGGCCGGTGCGGGACGGAACTGGGCGGGCAACATCGGCTTCCAGGCCGAGCAGGTCCGCTATCCGGCCTCTCTCGACGAGGTACGCGGCCTGGCGGCGCGCGGCGCGAAGGTGCGCGTGCTGGGCAGTGGCCACTCCTTCAACGACATCGCCGACACGCCGGACACCCTGGTCTCCCTGGCGAAGCTGCCGGCGGCCGTGGAGATCGACAGCGCCGCGGCGAGGGTACGGGTCGGGGCGAGCGTGCGGTACGCCGAGCTGAGCCGGGAGCTGCACGACAAGGGCTACGCCCTGCCCAACCTGGCGTCTCTGCCGCACATCTCCGTGGCCGGCTCGATCGCGACGGCGACGCACGGCTCCGGTGAGACGAACGGCAACCTGGCCACGGCGGTGTCCGGGCTCGAGTTGGTCACCGCCGGCGGCGACCTCGTCGCGCTGAGCCGCGAGCGGGACGGGGACCGGTTCGCCGGCGCGGTCGTCGGGCTCGGGGCCCTCGGGATCGTCGTGAGCGTGACGCTGGACCTCGGCCCGACGTTCGACGTACGGCAGCGGGTGTACGAAGGGCTGCCGCTCGAGGTCCTCGACGAGCGCTTCGCCGAGGTGGTCTCCGGCGCGTACAGCGTGAGCCTGTTCACCACATGGCGCGAGGCGCTGATCGACCAGGTCTGGGTGAAGCAGCGCGTCGACGCCGCGGGCGGGGACGCGATGCCGGAGGAGTGGTTCGGCGCCCGGCCCGCCGACGGGCCACGGCACCCGGTCCCCGGGATGTCCGTCGTCGCCTGCACCGAGCAGCTCGGCGTGCCCGGTCCGTGGTTCGACCGGCTGCCGCATTTCCGGCCCGACTTCGCGCCGAGCAGCAGCGGCGACGAGCTGCAGTCGGAGTTCCTGCTGCCCCGGTCGCACGCCGTCGAGGCGCTGCACGCCCTGAACGAGGTCCGGGACCGCATCGCCCCGGTCCTGCAGGTCTGCGAGATCAGGACCGTCGCGGCGGACGACCTGTGGATGAGCACGTCCTACGGACGGGACACGGTGGCCGTGCACTTCACCTGGGTCAAGGACACCGGTGAGGTACTCCCCGTGCTCGACCTGGTCGACGAGCGCCTGGCGCCCTTCGACGCCCGGCCGCACTGGGGCAAGTTGTTCACCACTCCCGCCGACGCGCTGCGCGCGAGGTACCCGCGGCTATCCGACTTCCACGCCCTGGCCCGCCACTACGACCCGAACGGCACCTTCACCAACGACTTCCTCACCCGCCACCTCTTCGCAGATCTCGACTGACCGGCCACGGCGTCACTCGAAGAGCGCGTCGACCGACCGCACCGTCCCGGCGCGGGCGAGCCGGCGGTCAGTCGAATAGGGCGTCGACGGTGCGGACGATGACGGCGCGTTTGACCCAGGCCTCGATCTGCGCGACATCGGCGCAGGCGGTGATGCGTTCCCGTGCCTCGTCCGGGACTGGAACGCCGCGCGCCTCGAGGACTTGGAGGAGCGTCTCGACTTTGCCCTCGACCTTACCTTCGACTTTGCCTTCGACTTTGCCTTCGACCTTGCCGTTAGTTTCCCCTCTGAGGTAATAACGGCGGGCGAAGTCGCTTTGGTATGGGGATGTCCCGCTTTGCATCATTGCCTCCAGTTCGGTGGCGGGTGCCTCGGGCAGCGCCGCGAGCACAACGTCAATGTACAGTTCCGCGCGGTCGCCGTCCTCCATGGCGGCGACAGCGCAAAGCAGGGCGTGGAAGATCCTCGCCCGGTTGTAGGCGGCGCCGTGGGTCATGGTCGACAGGACTGCCAGCTCCGGTGCGCGGGCGGCTTCCGCCGCGTCGGTCACGACCGGGACCGCCTCGGGCTTGAGCACCAAAGGGGCCAGGGTCCAACCCGGGTGGCCGAGCTCGATCGGCTCGGCGCACCAGTCCCCGATCGCGGCGTCCGCGCAGATCACCAGCAGGATCGCCGGGCAGCGGGTCCGTGCGCGCAGACCCGCGAGGTAGACCGGCCAGCTCCACCGCTTGCCCTGATCCCGCCCGAGCTGGATCTCCACCACCACGGCCAGCACGGGGGAGGCCGCCTCGAAGACCACCACGGCGTCCGCGCGGAACTCCGCCGGGTTCCACTCGGTGAGATCGCCGGATTCGACCCGGACGGCTTTATAGTCCGGGATATCCACTTTTAAAGCGTCATGCAAAATTTCTGCCGCCAGGCTGGGGCGGTTCTTGAAGAGCATGGCGAGTGATTCGTGACTCAGCGATGGCATGGCCGGGACTTTAAACCGGCCATGCCTTCGGCTGCGAATCGATCACTCACTAATTGCGATAAATGGTGATTAATTAGACGAGTTCTGGGCGGTAGGCCGTCAGCCAGTCGTTCAGGGCGACGATCCGCTCCATGGCCATGCGGTCCTGCTGGAGGCTGGCCCGGCCGATCGGGCGGCGCAGGGCCGTGCGCGCGGCGTCCTCGTCGACGTAGGGCCGTACGGGCGCGTTCGGGTCGGCGAGGATGCCGGACAGGCGGTCGCGCACCGCCCGTTCGTAGCTGGGGTTCTGCGTGGCGGGGTACGGGCTCTTCCGCCGCCGCACGACCGACTCGGGGAGGAGGTCGGCGGTCGCGCCGCGTAGCAGGCTCTTCTCCCGGCCGTCGTAGGTCTTGTGCGACCACGGCGTGTTGAACACGTACTCGACGAGCCGGTGGTCGCAGAACGGCACGCGGACCTCCAGGCCGACCGCCATGCTCATCCGGTCCTTGCGGTCCAGGAGGAAACGGACCATCCGGGTGAGGTGGAGGTAGCAGATCTCCCGCATGCGGCGTTCGAGGCCGCTCTCGCCGGGCAGCCGGGGCACCTCGTCGATCGTCTGGCGGTACCGCGCGGCGAGGTAGGCGTCGGTACGGCGGCCGAGGTCGCGGTCGATGAGGTCCTGCTCCCTGCCCAGGCCGTGGCGCCAGGGAAAGCCCTCGGCGGCGACCGCGGCCGGATCGTGGAACCAGCGGTACCCCCCGAAGACCTCGTCGGCGGACTCGCCCGACAGCGCCACGGTGGAGTGCCGCCGGATCTCGGCGAACAGCAGGTACAGCGAGGTGTCCATGTCGCCGCCGCCGGGCAGGTCCCGGGCGCGCATGACCGTCTCGACGGCCTCCGGCGAGGTGAGGTTGTCGCTGCTGAGGACGACGTCGGTGTGGTGGGTCCCGACGTGCTTGGCGACGTCATGGACGTACGGCGTGTCGGCGGTGTCCCGCATGGCGTCGGGCACGAACCCGCCGCCCTCGTCGGTGAAGTCCACCGCGAAGGTGCGTACGGTGCCGGTTCCCAGGGCCCGGTCGGCCAGCGCGGTCAGGGCGCTGGAGTCCAGCCCGCCCGACAGCAGGGTGCAGAGCGGCACGTCGGAGATGAGCTGCCGTTCGACGATGTCCTCGAGCAACTCGCGGACGTGGCGGACGGTCGTGGGGACGTCGTCGGTGTGCTCCCGGGCGGTGAGCGCCCAGTAGCGCCGGTCGGTGACCCCGTCGCGTGAGACGCGGACGACATGTCCGGGCTCGACCTCGTACATGCCGTCGAAGACGGCGTGGCCGGGGGTCTTGGCGGTGGAGAGCAGTTCGAACAGGCCGTCGCCCCGGACGCGCGGGGTGAAGAGCGGATTGGCCAGGATGGCCTTGGGCTCGGAGCCGAAGAGCACTCCGTGGCGGGTCGGCGCGTAGTACAGCGGCTTGATGCCCATCCGGTCCCGGACCAGCAGTAGTTCCTCGGTCCGCCGGTCCCACAGCGCTAAGGCGTACATCCCGTTCAGGCGCTCGACGAGGTCGGCGCCCCAGCGCAGGTAGGCCTGCAGGACCACCTCGGTGTCGCTGCGGGTGCGGAACCGGTGCCCGTGGGATTCGAGCTCCCGGCGGAGCTCACGGAAGTTGTACGTCTCGCCGCTGTAGACCAGCGCCGCGGGTCCCTCGCTCATCGGCTGCGCGCCGCCCTCGATGTCGATCACGGCGAGGCGCCGGTGCCCCAGCGCGACGTGCGGGTCGATCCAGAGCCCTTCGGCGTCCGGGCCGCGGAGCGCCATCGTGCGCGTCATCGTGAGCGCGGTGTCGCGCTCGAGCGTGAGGTCGCGGTCGTAATCCACCCAGCCGGCTATGCCGCACACGGAACGCCTCCTCATTGGATGCATCATGCACGTAACAGACGCTAACTCCGTCTGTCAGAAACATCCAAGTAACAAACCTCACGGCCTGCGAGGCTGGACATCCGGGACGAACCGTGCGCCGCTCAGCCGACGGCCGGTTCGTCCTCACCGTTCACGACGCCGGGGAGCCAGTCGAGCGACCCGGTGGCGAGCGCCTCATCCGCGAGCTTCTTCCCGGACGGCGTCTGCAGCGCGGCGAGCGAGCTGTCGATCCACGGCTGGATGGTGTGATGCCCCTGGTCTCGGTACTCGATGGCCTGCAACAGGCATTCGAGCTTGTCGGCGTCGCGCGCGCAGCGGGCCTCCAGGCTGGTCCGCTGCTCGTACTCCGCGACCGAACCGGTGATCAGGTCGGCCACCGGGGCGGGCAGCCCGCGAACTTGATCCGCGGTGACCTGCTCGTTGGGCATGCGGGTGACGTACCGCTTGGCGAGGTACGGCAGGTCGGTGAGCCGGGTCTCCTGGCTGTCGTGGAAGAGGCTGAGCAGGATGGCCCGCTCGGGGCTCGCGCCCTCCAGGGCGGCCAGCACGCCGGCCAGCACCGCGGCCCGGAAGGAGTGGTCCGCGATGCTCTCGGGCGCGGCGACGCCCGCGACCAGCCAGCCGCTCCGCTTGTAGCGCTTGAGCAGTCCCATCTCGTAGACGAACTCCGTCAAGCGCGCCAGCTCATCCGGCATGCCTGCCCCCCTCATTCTCGGCCGCCCGGGTATCTCACGGTAGACGACTTTTCCCAGATCAGACGGTAAGCGGAGGGCAGATCTCGGCCGGGCCCGCCGGACCGGGAGTGGAAGCCGACCCGCCGGGTAGCGTTCCGGCATGATCGGACGACTGCAGGAACTCGTCATCGACTGCGCCGACCCGCCGAAGCTGGCCCGCTTCTGGACGGCCGTGGTCGGCGGAGAGGCCGTCGACCGTGATCCCGACTGGTCCTACGTCGATCCGCCGGACGGGCCGCTGCGCCTGGCGTTCCAGCTGGTGCCGGAGGGCAAGGAGGTCAAGAACCGCCTCCATCTCGACGTCGAGGTCCCGGACATCGACGCGGCGCGCGAACGCCTCTGCGCCGAGGGCGCCACCGCCGCCGGGGACCTGCGCACTGACGCCCACGGCCGGTTCCAGGTGATGCGGGACCCGGAGGGCAACGAGTTCTGCCTCGTGACCTGATCGGCGATCGAACCGCCGTCGCCGTCGACGCGGCCCGCGTTCACCCGGCCCTGGTGGAACCGCTCGCCGGCGGGTGGCCGTTCTCACCGGGGCGGAGCGGATGAGCAGAAGGGGCCGGGATTCCCCGGCCCCTTCGTCCTGTATCCGCCTGGGTCAGTGCGCGGCCTCGTAGGCGTCCATCGTGCGTCCGAGCAGCGCGAACTTCTCGGTCCGGTTGACCGACGGCTGAACGTCCTGACGGTTCGGGTCGATGTACCGGTAGCCGAGGTTGCTGAACGCGGTGATGATGTAGTGCCGGTTCGGCTTGCCGGGCAGCGACTTGACGATGCCCGCGTCGCTCACCGCGTTCTCCGACAGCCCCGTCTTGTGGGCGAACGTCACCTGGGCGGCGTCCTGGCACGGCTGCACGGGGTACTGGTACTTGCCGTCGGTCGGGTCGTCGTTGACCGTCACGGTCCCGTCCGGGCCGATCCACCGGTCCGAGATCCGCTGCGGCATGCCCGCCGTCGGGTAGGTGTAGCCGCAGTAGTTCGTCGTCGACAGGACGTTGTTCCAGCCCTGGTCGCCGAGCTCCTTCATGAAGAACTCGCGGGAGGACCTGCTCAGAACGTCACTGGTGACCGCCTTGCCGTTCGGAGTGGTCCACGCCGTGCCCGTGACGCCGTTGACGAGCGCCAGCAGCTTGGCGGTGTCCAGCGAGGACATGTTGATGCCGGAGGTCCAGTTCCCGCCGTTGGCGGGGTTGGTGCCCTTCAGCTGCAGCGTCTCCAGGCCGATGTCCTGGAAGGTCTGGTTGAGACCATCGATCGCGCCCTTGTCGTTCAACAGCTTGATCATCGCGCACGCCGAGCCGTTGTCGGAGACGGTGATCATGCGGTCGAAGTAGTTGCGGACGGTGTCGGTCGTGGCGGCGCCGCACAGGTCGGAGGCCTGCGTCGGCTGGTAGGCGTACGTGTCGTCCAGCGTGATGGCGCCCTTGTCCACGAGCTGAAGGACGCCGAAGCCGACCAGCAGCTTGAGGGTCGACGCCGGGTAGGGCGACATGAAGTCGATGGGTGCGTTCTCGCGGCCCGGCACGACGTCGGTGTCGCCCTGCCCGTTGTTGGTGTTCCAGAGGTTGGTGTCCCAGTGCCGGTAGCGCACCGCGGTGGTGTGGAAGTTCCGGTCGACCGGGACGATGACGCCGTTCTTGTACGTCGGGCTCGTCACGACGGTGCCAGAGGAGACGGGACGGCCCTTGTCGTCGAGCTCGAGGACGGTCACATCGACGTTCGGCTGCTGGTGGATCTGTGTCGCGGCCGCGATGGCCGCCGCCTTCAGCTTGGGAGCCCGATCCCGTCCCGCGAGCTTCTTCTCCGGGTCGACGTCGACCGAGGCGGACTTCTTCGCCTGGGTGGACGTGGGGGGTTCGGTGTCCAGGACCTCGCCGAACTTCAGTGCGGCCATGGTCCTCTGGAGCTTCTGCGCGACACCGCTGGTGTCCGGCTCGGCCGCCTGCGCCGGCTGCGCGACCGTGGCCAGTAGCACCACGGCGCCGCCCAGCGCAAGCCAACCCCGACCGTGCTTACGGTAACGGTTCAAGATCATTCTGACAAAATAGCGGTTTCGGCTGCGCACCTTCCCGGTTTTCGCCGATATCCGGAAAGCCGCCGGTCACCGGTCGTACGGATCGTGTCGCCGGCGGAGCGCGGCCGGCGCGGGACGCTCGACGTCAGAAGTCGAACAGGACGCTGATGACCCCGTGCGTCACGGCCGCGCGCACGCGACCGGTGAGGTCCAGCGGCTGGAAGCCGGGGTGGACGAGGAACGTGATCCGCGCGTCCTCAGCGTCCCGCCCCGGTGATGTGTCCGCAATGACACGGATCTGACGATTCCAGCCATCGGCCGGTCCGCGCCTGTCCAGCTCGCCCGAACGCCGTGATCAGCGCACGGGCACACCGAACGCCCCGACCAGGGCGTCGAGCTCCCGACGCCAACTGCCGGACGGGATGAGGAATCCTCCCGGGACGTTCAGCCGGAGTGGCGGGGCGGTGGGCACGGTGTAGCGGAACGAGCTCCACCCCAGGGTGTTCGGCCGGTAGTCGGAGATTCCTCCTACGCCGTGCAGCGGCGCCGTGGAGGAGATCTGCTTGGGCCGGTTCGTGAAGCCGTTCATCTTGACGAAGACGACCTGCCGCCGCGTGACGGCGACGTAGTAGTGGTCGGTAAAAGCAGACGGAACAGAAGCAACAATAAAAACACCAATAAGAATCACATAGTAAGTAACGCCGGTAGCGCCAACGGCACCGGAAAGTGCGGCAGCGATGATCGCGGCGAGCATCCAGCCGTACATCGGGTTCGGGCCCGTCATCGAGTACACGCCGCTGATGATCCGGTCGCCGGGCTGCAGTACGCGGGCCACCAGTGCGTTCGCCTGTCTCTCGATGGTCTGTTTGCGAATGGCCACCGGTCCAACCTTTCGTCGGGCGCGGCAGAACCGTTGTTCCGTCACGTCCGGCGTGATCGCCGAACCACTGCGGCTGCTGCCCTGCCTCGCCGACCGGTCATCGCAAAGAGCCATCCTGGCGGCCGCCGTGTGCATCGCCTGCTGTGACGGACTCAGGGACTGCCGGGCGCAATCGACCAAACCACCTTCCAGTTTATTGGTCAAGACAATTCGCCTGCGTCGGGAGTCGATCCGTCCGTAGCGGGAGGGCGTCAGAAGTCGAACAGGACGCTGATGCTCTCCCGGCGGTGGATACGGGCGATCGCCTCGGCGAACAGCGGCGCGACCGAGACCTTCTGCACCTTCGGCGACAGCCGTACCGGCTGGTTCTCCACCGTGTCGGTCACGTAGAGCCGCGAGATCGGGCTGGCGTCCAGCCGCTCCATCGACTTGCTCGTGAACACTCCGTGCGTCACCGCCGCGCGCACACTCCGCGCGCCGTGCTCCATCACGGACTCCGCGACCTCGGTCAGCGTGCCGGCCGTGATCGTGAAGTCGTCGACGATCACCGCGTCCCGGCCGCGTACGTCACCGATCAGGTCGACGACCCGCGCCGTCTCGCTGTGGTCGACGCGCTCCTTGTCGGCGATGGCGAGCGGCGCGCCGAGCCGCCTGGCGTACTTCCGGGCCTGCTTGGCGAACCCCGCGTCGGGCGACACGACGACGAGGTTCCCCTGCGCGCCGATCGCCTCGGCGAGCAGGGGAAGGGCGTACAGGTCGTCGACCGGCCGGGTGAAGAACCCCTGGATCTGCGGCGCGTGCAGGTCCATCGTGACGACCCGGTCGGCCCCGGCCACCTCGATCGACTGCGCGCACACCCGGGCGCGGATCGACACCCGCGGCTCGTCCTTCTTGTCGGCCTTTGCGTAGCTGAAGTAGGGCATCAGCACGGTCACCGACGCGGCGCTGGCCCGCTTGAACGCGTCGATCCAGAACAGCAACTCGACGAAGTTGTCGTTGGCGGGGAACACCGTGGACTGCACCAGGTGCACGTGCCGGCCCCGGACGTTCTGGTTGACCTTCACGAACAGGTTGCCGTCGGAGAAACGGATCACCTCCCCGCGACCCGGCTTCACGCCCAGGTGGTCGCAGATCGCGGCGGTCAGCCGCGGACTGCCCGTTCCGCCGAACACCAGCAGCTCTTCGAAGTCGGAACCGGTCACCAGCATCGCCTCCCGCGCCGTCCGCCACGATCATCCCCGGAACGGCCGTCTTCGTCACTATCGATCTGCCGTGACCCGGTCACCGGCCGGACGGCTGTACGAGACCGTTCTCCCAGGCCCACGCGGCGATCTGCACCCGGTTACGGACGCCGAGCTTCGACTGGACGCTGGCCAGGTGGCTCTTGACCGTGCTGACCGAGATGAAGAGCTCCGCGCCGATCTCCTGGTTCGTACGGCCCCGGGCGATGGCCCGGATGACCTCGGTCTCCCGTACGGACAGCGGTACCGCCGGAGGCGCGGTGGAAGTCCTGGCGGGCGCCAGGTGCCTGAGCAGCCGTACGGTGACCGACGGGGAGATCAGGACGTCGCCGGTGCCCGCGGCGCGGACGGCCTCGACGAGCAGGGCCGGGCCGGCGTCCTTGAGGATGAAGCCGACGGCGCCCGCGCGCAGCGCTCCGTAGACGTACTCGTCGAGGTCGAAGGTGGTCACGATGACGACCCGGAGCGGATCGGGAACGCTCGGGCCGGCCAGGACACGGGTGACCTCGATGCCGTCGAGGCCCGGCATCCGGATGTCGACCAGGCACACGTCGGGCCGCAGCCGCCGGGCCAGGGCGACGGCCTCGGCACCGTCGGCGGCCTCGGCGACGACGGTGATGTCCGGCTGATCCTCGAGGATGAGCCGGAGCCCGCCGCGGACCATCGCCTGGTCGTCGGCGATCAGCACCCGGGTGGTCATGGGCGGCTCGAGGCGGGCAGCGTGGCGCGCACCGACCAGCCGGCCCTGGGGCGCGGACCGGCGGCGAGGGTTCCGCCGAGGGCCTCGACGCGCTCGCGCATTCCGACGAGACCGTACCCGCCGGAGTGGGGGAAGCGCGGCGAACCGGCCGGGGCGGCGTCGTCCGTGACCTCGACGGTGATGTCACGCCGGTCGTGGGCGAGGGCCACGGTGACCTCCCGGGCGTCGGAGGCGTATCGCGTGATGTTGGTGAGCGACTCCTGGACGACCCGGTAGACGGTCGCGGTCACCTCCGGCGGCCACGCGGGGTCCGGTGGTCCGTCGGGCAGGTCCAGCCGTACGGCCGGGCCGCGCCGGGCGAAACGCTCGACCAGCTCGGCCAGCGCCTCGGGCCCGCGGGCCGGCCCACCGGCGTCGTCGGCGTCCCGGAGCAGGCCGATGACCTGGCGCATGGACGCGAGCGCCTCGGTGGCGGCGGCCTCGATGCCCGCCAGCGTCTCGTCGAGGTTCCCGGCGTTCCGGCGGGCGGCGATGCGGGCCCCCTGCGCCTGGAGCACGATGCCGGTGATGTGGTGGGCCGCCGAATCGTGCAGTTCCCTGGCCAGTTCCAGGCGCTCGCCCCTACGTATGGCCTCGATGGAGGCATCCCGGCGGGCGTCGAGGCGGCGCAGCACCAGCCCGGCCCCCACGGCGGCGACCCATCCCTGCGCCATGATCCAGGTCGCGGAGTAGGAGACCGGAGCGCCGGTGGCCAAGAAGTGGGAGTACCGCTCGAGGCTGCCGGCCACCACGACCGCCCCGCCGGCCGCGACGGCCGCCGCCGTACGGACCGGCAGCACCCTGACCGCCGCGGCGATGAGTACGAACAGGGCGAGGATCGCGGCACCGGCCGGCTCGCCGGACAGGTTCCAGTGCCAGGCGACCGCTTCGGCCGCCCCGGCGACGGCGAGACCGGTCGCCGCGGCCCACGCGCGGGAACGCTCCCGCAGCAGGGCGGCGGCCGAGACCACCGCCCCGACGGCGAGGGTGAGCGCCCAGTCGCCGTGCCGGCCCATGAGGGTGTGGATCTCATAGCCCAGCGTCGCCGCGAACACGAGGCCGAGCCCGGCGTTCACGGCCGTCCGGGGCCGCTCCACCAGGCGATCCAGCAGGTCCATGGCGCCCAGGCTACGGATTCGCCGCCGTCGCCGAATCAGCCGAAAGTACGACCGGTTCGGCCGGAACCGTACTTCCGGCCGGTACACGCGCCGAGCAGAGGCCCGCACAGTGAACCGCATGCCATTCACGGAGAGAACGTCATGAGCGAGCGGAGCGAGCGAATCGATGAGCACAGCGTCTCTGGTCACTCCTCCGACGAAGGAGGGCGCATGAGTGTCGTCCTGCGGGCCCGGGGACTGGGCAAGAGATACCGGCGGCGCTGGGCGTTGTCGGACTGCACCCTCGAGGTCCCCGCCGGGCGGGTCGTCGGGCTGGTCGGCCCGAACGGGGCCGGCAAGTCGACGCTCCTGGGCCTGGCCGCCGGCCTGCTGACGCCGACCTCGGGCACGATCGAGGTGTGCGGCGAACGCCCCGCCGCAGGGCCGGCGCAGCTGGCCAAGATCGGCTTCGTCGCCCAGGACACGCCGACCTACGCCCGGCTGACCGTCGCGGAGCACCTCAAGCTCGGCTCCCGGCTGAGCCCGGGCTGGGACATGCGGCTGGCGACCGAGCGGGTGCGGCGGCTCGGCCTGCCCCCCGACCAGCGGGCCGGGAACCTGTCCGGCGGCCAGCGCGCCCAGCTCGCCCTGACCCTCGCGCTCGCCAAGCGACCCCGGCTGCTGATCCTCGACGAGCCGGTCGCCGCCCTCGACCCGCTCGCCCGGAACGAGTTCCTCCGGGAACTGGGCGACGCCACCGCCGACCGGGAGATCAGCGTCGTGCACTCCTCCCACCTGGTGTCCGACGTCGAACGGGTCTGCGACCACCTCATCGTGCTCGTCGGCTCCCGCGTGCGGATCGCCGGCGACGTCCGCGAGCTGCTGGCCGCGCACCACCTGATCAGCGCGCCGCGCCTCGACCCCGCCGGCCTCCCCCCGGGCGTGCACGCCGTCTCGGCCGACCGCACCGGCCGGGGGACCACCCTGCTCGTCCGCGCCGACGGCCCGATCGACGGCCACGGCTGGACGGTCGCCCCGGTCGGCCTCGAAGAACTCGTCCTCGCCTACATGAGCGGGTCCACCCCGGTCCTGGAGGGACAGCGATGATCTGGCTCGCCTGGCGGCAGCTCCGTACGCAGGCGGTCGTGGTGTTCGGCGCGATCGCCGTCCTCGCCGTCCTCCTCGCGGCCACCGGCCCTCGGCTCGCCCACCTGTACCACGTCCACGGGAGGGCGTTCCTCGACGAACTGGGCGGAACGGAGAGCAGCCTGTACCTCATCGGCACCTTCGCCGTGCTCTTCACGCCCGCCATCATCGGCACGTTCTGGGGTGCCCCGCTGGTCACCCGGGAGCTGGACGCCGGAACGCACCGGCTGGCCTGGACCCTGACCACCCGCACCCGCTGGCTGGTCGTCAAGCTCGGGGTCGGCGGCCTCGTCGCGATCGCCGCCACCGGGCTGCTCAGCCTCGCGGTGACCTGGTGGAACGGCCCGATCGACGCGGCCATCGCCGAGAACAGCGGCGCTCCCGGCCCCGGAGTCTTCGTGCTCCCGCGCATGCAGGCCCTGGTCTTCGACACGCGCGGGATCGCCCCTCTCGGCTACGCCGCGTTCGCCTTCGTCCTCGGCGTCACCATCGGCGTCGTCATCCGGCGGACCCTGCCCGCGATGGCACTCCTCCTCGCCCTCTTCACCGTCATCCAGGTCACGATGGCGGTGGGAGTCCGGTCGCACCTGCTGCCCCCGGAACACGTCACCACCAAGATCACCTCGGCGAACCTCACCCTGATCGACTTCACCGGGCACCTCACGGTGAAGGTCGACGAGCCCGGTGCCTGGATCGTCTCCCAGCACACGGTCAACGCCGCCGGCCAGGTGGTCTCCCCGCCCTCCTGGGTGGAGAAGTGCCCGCTGGAGAACCGGCAGGGGTCCCAGGCCTGCTTCGACCGGCTCGCCGAACTCGGCTACCGGCAGCTGGTCAGCTACCACCCCACCGGCCGTTTCTGGGCCTTCCAGTGGGAAGAGGCCGCGATCTACCTGGTCCTCGCGCTCTCCCTGGCCGGATTCTGCGTCTGGTGGATCCGCCGGCGCGTGTCCTGACCGCTCCTCGCCCTGTGAAAGGACTCTTTGGAAATGCGGACCAACCGTCTTCTCGGGCCTGGCACGGTCGGTGCCAGGCTTCTCCGACCCGCCACCGCCGTAGGGGCGGCCGGCCTGCTCGCCGCCGTCGCCGTTCCCGCCGTGCTCTTCGATTCGGGCGACCGGGCGGCGGCGACGGCCGCCGCGTCGGAGTCGCGGACGACGCCGGTGTTGCGGTGGCGATCCTGTGACGGGGGCTTCGAGTGCGCGACCGCGCGACTGCCCCTAGACCATCGGAACCCGCGCGGGCGGACCGTCAGCGTCGCCGTGATGCGGCACCGGGCGACCGACACCGCGCACCGCATCGGCTCGCTGTTCGTCAACGGCGGCGGCCCGGGCCCGCAGCTCACGGGCTTCACGGCCGCCTACGGGCGGGTGCCGGCGGCCTGGAGGGCTCGGTACGACATCGTCGACTTCGACCCTCGAGGGTTCGGCCAGAGCACCGCGATGCGCTGCTTCCCGACCGCCGACGCGGAGAGCGCGTTCCTGGCCGGCGCGCCCATCGGCTTCCCCGTCGGTGCCCGGGAGACGTCGGCCTGGGTCCGTACGTGGTCGCGCTTCACCGCGCGCTGCGCGAAGCCGGGTGACGCCCTCCTCCAGCACGTCAGCACCGCCGACGTGGCCCGTGACATGGACCTGCTCCGCCAGGCCGTCGGTGATCCCACGCTGAACTACGTGGGCCTCTCCTACGGCACCCTGCTCGGCACCACGTACGCCAACCTGTTCCCCTCCAAGGTCGGGCGGATGGCCCTGGACGGCGTCGTCGACCCGGCCGCGTGGACCGACGGGAAGGACGGGCTGCCGAGCTTCGTACGCGAGGGCAACGACCAGGCCTCCGCCGCGGTCCTCCGGGACTTCCTGGGCCTGTGCGGCAAGGCGGCCGTGAGCGCCTGCGCCTTCTCCGCGGGCACCCCGGCGGCGACCCGCGCCAAATACGACACGCTGCTGCGCCGGCTCCGCCGTCATCCGGTGACCATGGGCACCCCGCCGGACACACAGACCTGCGGCTACGCCTGCGGAGTCCTCAGCGTCCCCCTGGGGAGCGTGGCCACGTGGCCGGAGGGGGCCGGCCTGCTCCAGCAGATGTGGGAGAAGACGTCCGGGCGGACCACCACCGCGGAGAAGCGGCAGGCCGGTGCCGGTGACCCCGCGCCGGAGACGTACAGCGGCCGGGAACAGTACTTCGCCACAGTGTGCTCCGACAGCCCGAACCCGAGCGATCCGCGGGCCTACGAGACGGCGGCACGACTGGCCTACGCCAGGTCGGGGCCCTCGGCCCTGGACTCGGCCTGGGCGACGGAACCGTGCGCGGGATGGCCACTGGGCAAGAGCCGCTACACCGGGCCGTGGAACCGGCGTACGGCGGGCCCCATCCTCCTGCTCAACAACACCGAGGACCCGGCCACCTCCTACCGGCAGGCGATCACCGTGTCCCGGACGCTGGCCCGCGCGCGCCTCCTGACGGTCGACGGGTACGGTCACACGGTCTTCTCGAATCCCAGCTCGTGCGCCATGGATTACGAGACCCGCTACCTACTGACGGGAGTCCTGCCGCCAGCCGGCGCCGTCTGCAAGCAGGAAACCGCCCCGTTCTCCTGACCGCGAGGTGACGCCGAGGTGGTGCCGGGAGCAACGGGGGCGGGTGCTCCCGGCACCCACGCGTGTAAAACGCTCGGCCGGGTGGGGAGGAACCATCGATGGACGTTCTGATCAGAGACGCTCTGGACGCCGACGCTCCCGTGATCGCCACACTGCTGACGCAGCTCGGCTATCCGTCGACCACGGAGCAGACCGCCGATAACCGGACTGCCGCGGAAGGGTGGGTCAGCTGACGACGTCCTTGGTGCGGAAGCGGCGGACGGCCAGGGCGAGGAAGACGATGGCGTACGAGGCGGACAGGGCGGTGCCCTTGATCATGCCGGTCCATTCCAGGTGCGGCTGGAGGGCGTCGGTCCAGGCGAACGTCCAGTGCGTCGGCAGGAACTCCCGCCAGTGGCCGAGCGCCGTCACCGCGTCGATGATGTTGCTGAGGATGACGAGGCCGACCGCGCCGCCGACCGCGCCGAGCGGCGAGTCGGTGGTGACCGACAGCAGGAACGCCAGGGCGGCGACGACGAGCTCGGACGCCAGGATGTAGCCGACGATGATGAGCATCCGGGTGAGGGCCGTGCCGTTCGGCAGCGCGACGTCTCCGCCCGGCACCCGCAGGCGGGCCCAGCCGAAGACGTAGATCCCGGTGATCATCGCCATCGTGGGCAGGCTGACCACGGCCAGCGCGGCGTACGCGAGGGCGACGATCAGTTTCTGGCGCAGCAGCCGGACGCGCGGCACCGGGGCGGCGAGCAGGTACCGCAGGGACGCCCAGCCCGCCTCGCTCGCCACCGTGTCGCCGCAGAACAGCGCCACCGCCACGACGAGCAGGAAGCCCGCGGATGCGAACAGCGTGAACGCCGTGAAGTTCAGCGCGCCCGCCGTCGCCACCGTGACGAGGCCGGGGGTGTTCGCGTCGTTCCCCGACGGCGAGCCGCCGAGCTTGAAGGCGGCGGCGAGTACCCAGGGCAGTGCCAGCAGGACCAGGAACGCGATCCAGGTGCGGCGCCGGCGCAACTGGCGGACCGCCTCGACGCGCAGCGGCAGGGTTCGACGCCGCCGGTACGTGGGATCCTCGGCCACCGGCCCTCCCCGAGTCATGAGTCCTCCCCGCGTCATGAGCCGTCTCCGATGAGCGCGAGGAACGCGTCCTCCAGGCGGCGGTGCGGCGTCACGCGATCCACCGGAACGCCGCCGGCGACGAGGGCGGCGACCACGGCCGCCGGCGCGAAGCCGTTCAGGCGCACGAGGACGCCGGGGGCGTACGGCTCCGCGCCTTCGACGCCCTCCAGGGCGGTGAGCACGCTCATCGCGCGGTCGACCTCCGGTGTGCCGATCAGGATCGAGCCGTCGTGGCCGGCGATCTCGGCGACCGGCCCCGCGGCCACGAGTGTGCCCCGGTGCATGACGACGACGTCGGTGCAGGTCTGCTCGACCTCGGCGAGCAGGTGGCTGGAGATGATGACGGTCCGGCCGGCGGCGGCGTACCGTACGAGGACCTCGCGCATCTCGGCGATCTGCGGCGGGTCGAGGCCGTTGGTCGGCTCGTCGAGGACGAGCAGGTCGGGCAGGCCGAGCATGGCCTGCGCGATGGCCAGCCGTTGCCGCATCCCCTGCGAGTAGGTGCGCACCGGCCGGCGGATCGCGTCGCCGAGCCCGGCGATCTCGAGGGCCTCGTCGAGGTACGCCTCGCCGCGCCCGGCGGCCTTCCAGTACAGCTCCAGGTTGTCGCGGCCGGACAGGTGCGGCAGGAAGCCGGGGCCCTCCACGAACGAGCCGAGCCGGGACAGCACCGGGGCGCCGGGCCGTACGGGCTCGCCGAAGATGCGGATCTGCCCGGCGTCGGGGTGGATGAGGCCCATGAGCATCCGCAGCGTGGTGGTCTTGCCGGCGCCGTTCGGGCCGAGCAGGCCGCAGACCTGGCCGCGTTCGACGCGGAACGACAGGTCGTCCACGGCGAGGTGGCCGTTCTTGTAGCGCTTGGTGAGCCCGGCGATCTCCAGCGGCACCTCGGGGTCGCCGGGTTCGCCGCCGCGCCGGCGCCGCCCGCGTCCCGTCGCGACGAGCACGACGGCCGCCGCCACCGCGATCGCCGGGAACCCCCACACCCACCAGGGCAGCGGGGTCGGGGGCGTGCGCAGCGCCGGGGCGACGGGGACGGTCAGCGGGGAGTCCACGGACACGCGGTAGGAGGCGGCGCGGGTCGGGGAGGCGAACCCCATGTCGGTGGTGCTGAACACGACCCGCACGCGGTGGCCCGCGTCGAAGCGGTGATCCAGCGCGGGCAGGGCGACGTCCGCCGTGCCGTCGACGGTGAACGGGGCGGCGAGGCGGCGGGCCGGTTCGGCCTGGCCGTCCGGCCCGACGTCGTACACCTTGGCGAACAGCGTCGCCCTGCCGCCGGCGACGTGGACGCGTACGCGCGCGGACCCGGTGAGCGTCAGCGGCGCGTTCAGGGGTTCGGTGTCGAACACCGCCGACTGGCCGGGCATGTCGAGCTGGGTGCCGCCGGTGCCGAACCCGCTCACGCCGCCGAGCGCGCCGAGCCCCGGAAGCGTGGAGATGGGGGCAGGGGATCCGCCGGGCGGGTTCTGGATCGTCTGCTCCTGCCCGCCGAGCGGGAGCGTACGGCGGGTGGCGCCGGACAGGCCCGGGTACCGGGGTGCGGTCGCGGCGGTGACGACGACGCGCTGGGTGGAGGAGTCGATGCCGCCGCTGCGGGTGACGGTGAAGCCGGACCCCTCCTCGCTCGACGTCGCCGTACGGTCGCCCTTGAGGTAGCGGTCGAACCAGCCCGTGACCAGGCCGCGGACGCGCGTGGTCTCCGGGTCGCCGCCGTCGTGGCCGCCCTGGAACCAGACGACCTTCACCGGCGCGCCGCTGACCGCCCGCGCGTTGCCGTCGGCCTGGTCGAGGGGGAACAGGGAGTCCGACTGGCCCTGGACCAGGAGGGTGGGGACGTGGATCCGGCCGGCGACGGACGAGGTGCTGGACCGGCGCAGCGTCGCGACGGCCTCGGGCGTGGGCCCTCCGGTCTCCGCGACCTTCTGGTACATCGCGCACAGCGACGGCAGGAACCGTCCACAGCCTGTGGACGACGCGCCTGCGGTGAAGAAGATGCCGGCCCAGACCTTCTTGAACACGCCGTTCGCCGCGCCCTTGCCGGTGGCGTCGGGGAAGAGTGAGTCGGCCAGGTCGTACCAGGTGATCTGCGGGGCGATGGCGTCGACGCGGCGGTCGTACGCGGCGGCCAGCAGGGTGATCCCGCCGCCGTACGACTGTCCGGCGATGCCGACGCGCGGGTCGCCGGGTGCGTCGAGCCGCACCTCGGGACGGCGGGCCAGCCAGTCGATGAGCTGCCGGACGTCCTTCACGTCGTAGTCGGGGGAGTCCAGGGTGATCTCCCCGTCCGAGCGGCCGAAGCCGCGCGCGGACCAGGTGAGCACCGCGTACCCGTGCCGGGCCAGCCGCTCCGCCTCGTCACGGGTGTCGTCCTTGCTGCCGCCGAACCCGTGCGCGAGCAGCACCGCGGGGGCGCGGCCGTGGCCGGCGGGCGCGAAGAAGGTCGTGTCCAGGCCGACGTGCCGGTCGTCATGCGGCCCGTCGACCACCGCGATGCGCTGCTCGGTCGTCCGTACGCTCGGCGGCCCGGGCAGCGCCGCCCAGGTCACGCCGCCCGCCAGCACGGCCGCCGCACCGACGACCGCCGCCCACCGTCCCCGCCTCATGCCCGTAGACCTTAGGGCCTGTCGCAAAGCCGCCGGAGACAGGCCCTGGCGGTGTGTAACAGAACCCGGACATCGTGCGGACAGTGCCATGACACTGGGTCGCGATCTTGGTCGGCATGTCGTCTCCGAGCACTTTCGACGTCCGGACCCCGGTACCGCCGCGCACACCGGTGGCCCGCCCGCGTCGCCGGCCGTCCTGGCCGCTGCTGGTCCTGGCCGGCTGGCTCGCCCAGGTCGGCATCCGGTTCGCGCTCGCCGGGGGGCAGAGCGTCCCGGCGGCGTTCCCCGACGAGAGCGGGTACCTGCTCGCGGCCCGGTGGCTCACCGGCGGGCCGGGCGGTGACCTGTCGGGCAGCACGTTCTACCAGGGCGGCTACCCGCTGCTGCTGACCCCGGCGTTCTGGCTGAGCCACGACCCGCAGACCTGCTACCGCATCGTGCTGGGGATCAACGCCCTCGTCGGCGCGGCGATCTTCCCGCTCGGCGTCGTCGCGCTGCGCCGGATGCGGCTGGCCCGCCCGCAGGCGTACGCGCTGGCGTTCGCGGCCGCGCTGCTGCCCGCCGCGACGGTCTTCGGCGGGCTCGCGCTGACCGACGCCGTCCTGCCCACCCTCCTCCTCGGCTGGCTGCTGGCGCTGCACTCCTTCCTGCGCGCCTGGTCCCGGGGCCGGACCGCGTCCGGGGACGCCCGCCGGGCGTACGCGCGGTGGACCGTGACGGCCGGCTCGCTCGCGAGCCTGGCCGCGGCGTACGCCTACACCGTGCACGCCCGCGGCTCCGTCATCCTCGCCGTGCACGTCCTCACCCTGGCCGGCGTCCTCGCCCGCGACGTGCTGCGGCGGGAACCGGCGCGCCGCCTCGGGACGACGCTGGCCCCCATGGCGGTCGTCCTCCTCGCGGCCGGTGCCGGGTGGGCGCTGAACGGCGCGGTACGGGCCGCGCTGTACCCCCGCGGTGTCCGTGACCTCGGCGGCCTGCTGTCGACGCGGCTCACCACGGTCGCGGGCCTGGAGTGGGCCGTGTGCGGCGCCGCCGGACAGATCTGGTACCTCGTCGTCGCCACCTGGGGGCTGGCGGGGATCGGCCTCGTCGCCGCCGCCCGTACGCTCTGGCGCCCCTGGAGCGACCCGGCCGACCGGATCCTGTCCGGCGTCCTGCTGGCCGCGACCGCCGGCACGGCCCTGGCGTCCTCGGCGGCGCTGCCGGACGAGCACCGGGTCGGCAACTACTTCTACGGCCGCTACCTCGCCTGCCTCGCCGTCGCGCACGCGCTGTGCGGCCTCGCGGTGCTGATCCGGCGGCGGCACGCCGTCGTCGGGTACGCGTTCGCGGCGGGGGTCGTGCTCGCCGGGGCCGGCCTGTCCGCCGCGGTGTACGCCGGGGACCGGCTCACCCACTACACCTTCATCGCGTTCGACTTCCCCGAGACGTGCTTCCTCACCTGGGACTGGACGGCATTCCGGCTCGGCGCGGCCTCGCTCACGGCCCTCGGGCTGCTGGGCGTGCTGGTCGCGGTGGCGTTCCTGCCACGCCCGGCGTGGACGATCGCCGTCGGGCTCACGGCCTTCAACCTCGTCGCGGCCCTCGTCATCGCCAAGCCCTGGCTCCCGGCGCGCGAGCCGATCTTCCGGCCCGGTCCGCCGCGTGGCGGGGTGGCCGTCGACGCGGCCCTGACGTGGCGGGTCTGGGTGCGGCAGACGTACCAGATCTCCTGGACGCGGGTCGCCTTCTTCCACAGCGCGAGCGAGGCGCCACCGGCCGGAACCTGCATGGTCATCGTGCCGGTCCCGGACCGTACGGCGCCCGAGGCGTCGTGGCCGCGGCACCCGGCCGGCTGGCGCGTGGCGTACTCCGGCACCTCGCCCGCGCCCTGGGCGGCCTGGGAAAGTTCGCCATGTCCCAGAACTGTTACATGATCTTTTCGTTCCGACTATTGCGCCGGGCGTCCTGATAATGAACGCGTGGCGACAATCTTGCTCGTGGAGGACGACCCTTCGGCGCGTGCCGGTCTGGAGTTCGCGCTGACCCGGCTCGGACACTCCGTGACCGCCCGCGAGACCGGCGAACTCGGCCTGGAACAGGTACGCGCGCAGCGCCCGGAGATCGTCATCCTCGACGTCATGCTGCCGGGCATCGACGGCGTCGAGGTCTGCCGCCGGATCCGCGCGGAGGACTCCCTGCCCGTCATCCTGCTGACCGCCCGCAGCGACGACATCGACGTCGTCGTCGGCCTGGAGGCCGGGGCCGACGACTACATCGTCAAGCCGGTCGAGCCGCGCGTCCTGGACGCGCGGCTGCGGGCGGTGCTGCGCCGCGTCGAGCGCGCGCCAGGGGACCGTTCCACCCACGGCGACCTGGTCATCGACCGCGGCACGATGAAGGTGCGGCGGGCCGGTCAGGACGTGCACCTGACCGCCACCGAGCTCCGGCTCCTGCTCGAGCTCTCCCGGCACCCCGGTCAGGTGCTGACCCGGCAGCAGCTGCTGGCCTCCGTCTGGGAGCACGACTTCCTCGGCGACTCCCGGCTGGTGGACGCCACCGTGCAGCGCGTCCGGTCCAAGATCGAGGACGTGCCGTCCCGGCCGAAGTACATCGAGACCGTACGCGGCTTCGGCTACCGCTTCGTCGCCTCATGATCGGCCTGCGCGCCCGGCTGGTCGCGGCGTTCGCCGCCGTGGCGCTGCTGGCCTCGGCGGTCACCGCCGGGATCGCGTACTGGCTGGTGCGGCTGGCGATGCTGGAGCGCGTGCAGAACGCCGTCGTCAACGACGTCCGCAACGCCCTGGCCCAGACGGTGCCCACGCAGTTGCCCGGCACGGTCCTGACCGCCGACCTCCTCCAGCCGATCAGCCGGGCCCTGGCCCGCCAGCCCGGCCGTCAGTCCTGGGTGCTCGGCGACGAGCCCGGAGGTTGGGCCACGAGCGGTGCGCACTTCACCCGCCTGCGCATCCCGCCCAAGCTGATCGCCGCCGTCCGCGGGCCGGGGCCGCACGACGATCTCGCCCGGCCGCTGCGCGGCCGGCAGATCTACTTCCAGCGGATCACCTCGCGCGGAGTGCCCTACCTGGTCGTCGGCACGCCGGTCTACCTCCCGACCACGCGTGGCCGCACCGCCAGCCCCATCGAGGCGTACGTCATCGTGAGCCTCCAGCGCGAACGCGACGACCTCGACCGGATGGCCCGTTCGGTCGCCGCCGGAAGCGGGGCGGCCGTCGTCGTCGCGCTGCTGCTCGCCCTGCTCGCCGCGCGCAGCGTGTTGCGGCCGGTCCGGCGGCTGGCGGTGGCGGCGCAGGGCCTCGGCGCCGGCGACCTGGAGCGGCGGGTCGAGGTCCGGGGCCGCGACGAGCTCGCCCGCCTCGCCCGGATCTTCAACTCCAGCGCCGAGGCCCTGGAGGCCAGCGTCACCGAACTCCAGGAGATGGAGCGGTCGGCCCGCCGGTTCGTGGCCGACGTGTCCCACGAACTGCGCACGCCGCTCACCGCGATGACCGCCGTCACGGACGCCCTGGAGGAGGAGGCGACCGGGAGCGCCGCCACGGCCGCCGGGCTGGTGGCCGAGGAGACGCGCCGGTTGCGCACGCTGATCGGCCACCTGCTGGAGATCAGCAGGTTCGACGCCGGAGCGGCGGCGCTGGTCCTGGACGACGTGGACCTGCCGGAGCTCGTCCAGCAGAGTCTGCGGCTGCGCGACTGGGACGAGGAGGTCGAGACCGATCTGGCTCCGGACCTGCGCGCCCGCGTCGACCCCCGGCGCTTCGACATGATCCTGGCGAATCTGGTCGGCAACGCGCTCCGGCACGGCGAACGACCCGTCACCGTACGGCTGCGGCGCTCGTACGTGCCGGACGGTCCCGGCATCCGGCTGCGCGTGTCCGACAGCGGGCCCGGCATCCCCGAGGAGGTGCGCAAGCACGTGTTCGAGCGCTTCTACAAGGCCGACGCCGCGCGGACCCGCAGCGAGGGCAGCGGCCTCGGCCTGGCCATCGCTCGCGCCAACGCCGAACTGCACGGCGGCGAGCTGACCCTGCTCGACACCGAGACCGGCACGACGTTCGAGCTGTGGCTGCCCAACCGGCCCGAGGACTCCGCGTGACGGCCCGCCTCGCATTCCGCGTCATATTCGCCCTGGTCACCATGGTGCTCGGCACCGCCTGCGGAGTACGGCCCACCGGCGTGATCGGGGCCGGTGAACCGGCCGTGGCCCAGCAGGCCGTCCCGCAGACGACCGTCTACCTCGTCCGCGGCGGTGCGCTGGTGCCGGTGCGCCGGGTGGCCTTCCCCGGCGCTCCCCAGGCCGCGCTGTACGACCTGTGGCAGAGCGGGCCGACCGGGAACGAGCTCGCGGCGGGCATGTGGAGCCCTCTCGCGAATCTCGTGGTGCACGCCATCAGGGTCCGGGACGGGATCCTGACGGTCGAGTACGAGCGGGACCAGCCGGTGACCCGGCTGCTGATGGCCCAGGTCGTCTGCTCCGGGACCGCCCAGCCGGACATTCGCCGTGTACGGATGGCCCGCTGGAAGTACGTCGGACCCGAGTCCGACCAGCCACCGACGTTCGACGACCAGCATCCCTCGCCCGGCTGGACGCTCGTCGTCGGCCGCCAGCGGAAGTGCTCGGACTACGGCAAACTGATGGCCCCCTGACCGGTCCTCAGAGCGAGCGGACCGCGGGCAGCAACTCGCGTTCGGCCCAGGAGATGAAGGAGTCCTGGTGCTCGCCGCCGATCTGCACGATCGCGACCTCGTCGAACCCGGCGTCGACGAAGCCCTTGATCTTCTCCACGTGCTCGTCGACGTCGGGACCACACGAGAGCTGCTCGGCGACCTGCTCCGGAGTGACGAACTGACTCGCCGACTCGAACGCGCCGGTCCCCGGCAGGTTGGCGTTCACCGGCCAGCCGAGGCCGAACCACCGGAACTGCTCGTGGGCCCGCTTGACCGCCGCCTCCCGGTCGGTGTCGTACGCGATGGCGATCTGCCCGACCCGCGGCTTGCCGGACCCGCCGGAGGCGTCGAACATCTCACCGAGCTCGCCCTTCGGCTCGGTGGCGATCATCATGTCGGCCTGCTCGCCCGCCACCCGGCAGGACTCGGGTCCCGAGACCGCCACGCCGATCGGCACGCGCTGGTCGGGCAGGTCCCACAGCTTGGCCGACTCGACGTCGAAGTGGGCGCCCCGGTAGTCGATCGTCCCGCCGTCGAACAGCGCGGCGATCACCTCGACGGCCTCGCTCAGCATCTCGTGCCGGACGCTCGCCATCGGCCAGCCCTTGCCCACGACGTGCTCGTTGAGGTTCTCCCCGGCGCCCAGGCCGAGGCGGAACCGGCCGCCGGCCAGGATCTGCACGGTGGCGGCCTTCTGGGCCACGATCGCCGGGTGGTAACGCATCGTCGGGCACGTCACGAAGGTCATCAGCGGGATCCGCTCCGTGGCCTGCGCGGCGGCCCCCAGGATCGCCCAGGCGTACCCCGCGTGGCCCTGCGCTGGGAGCCAGGGGAAGTAGTGGTCGCTGATGACCGAGAAGTCGAACCCGGCGGTCTCTGCGGATCGGACATCGCGCACGAGTTGGTCCGGAGTCGCCTGCTCGCACATCATCGTGTAACCGATGGCAACCATGTTCGTTCCCCTCTCCGTGGTCCTCAGGTCGGCCGAGACCCGCACCCAGGGTGATCGGTGACCAGACGCTCATACCCGGCTGCGGCGAGTGAATCATGGGTGACGCACGAAAGATCCAACGCGAGTCGGCCGTGGCCTTCCAGGTTCGGCGCAGAGTTTTGCGGCACGGATTACCCGGCCAGGACCGGCGAAAACCTGGAGTACGGCGCGTCCCGCCCACGGACGCGGAGCCGCCCGGTCTGGCGCGCCGGGCCGTCCGCATGATGCGATTGACCTGATTCATGCCCCGGCGAGAGACTTCCGCCCGCCCCCACGCGGAGGAGAAGACACTTGAGGTTCGCGGTTCATCGGTCCGCCCGCCGACCGGCCTCCCCGCACGGACGGCCCCCGGAGCCCGGCGCCGACGCCGAGGACACGACCCGTCCGATGCCTCCCGTCGAGTCCCCGCAGGCCGCCGGCGGGCCCGCGCCCGAGACGCAGCCCGCCGCCGGGCCCGGACCCGAGACGCCGCCCGCCGGTCGGACCGGCCGGTCCGTCGGCGACGCCGAGAGCACGACCCGTCCGATGCCCCCCGTCCGGTCCCCGGAGCCCGGCGGCGACGCCGCGGCCGGCCGGACGCGGCTGATGCCGCCCGCCGGGTCCCCGATCACCCCGATGCCACCGGTCGGCGCCGGCACGACAACCTCCGGCGGCGCAGAGCCGTCCTCCACCGGGAGACCGGAGGACCGGAGGTCGGTGATGCGGATCGTGCGGCGCCCGGGCGCGCGGCCGGAACGCGGGGTCGCGGCGGGACCCGCGCGACGGGCCGGCGGCCGGCCGGGGCTGATCGCGGCCGTCGTCATCCTGTGGCTCGTCATCGCCGCCATCGCGCTGACCGGCACGCTCATCGTGGCGTTCTCCCAGGAGCATCCGGCGCGCTTCGCCGCCCCGCTGAAGATCTATCCGGTCACCCAGGCGATCCCCGGTCAGCAGTGCCCGCCCGGAGTGCAGGGGATGATGGGCCAGAGCGGCATCGGTCCGGTGTGCTATCAGCTGACGAGCGGCATCACCATCAAACGGGTGAACGACATCCACGTCGAGCGTGCCAAGAAGAGCGGCGGGTACGCCGTGTCGATCAGCCTCGCCCCGGCGGACGGCCGGGCGCTGAAACGCCTCACCCGCAACGCCGCCGGCCGCACCTTCGCACTGACCGTACGCGACCAGGTGGTGGCCGCCCCCCGGGTGGACGCCCCGATCACCAAGGGCCGGGTGCTCATCACCGGCAACCTCGGCCAGAGCGCCGCCCAAGAGATCGTGAACCGGCTCAAGACCGGAAAGGGCGCGCCGGTGCCCACCCCGGCCCCCGTCTGGACGCCTCCCACGCAGACCCCGACGCCGAGCCCCACCCTGACCACGCCGTCGCGGACGCCCACCCCGAACCAGACGTCGACGTCGCCGAGCCCGACGCAGGCCGGGACCACACCGACTCCGACTCCGGGCGCGACGACGACCTCGAGCAACCCGCTGTCGGTCTGATCAGCGGCCGAAGGAGCCGTGCCGCCCGGCACCGTCCCGGAAGCGCTGGACGCCGGCCAGCCCGGTCTCCTCGAGTACGGCACGGCCGTGGCGGAACTCGTTCGCGATCGCCGTGTCCTCCTCCAGGCCCTGCTGCTCCAGCATGGACATGCGGTCGTGCCGCAGGCAGTCCTGCGGGAACCCGGCTATCTGGGCGGCCAGCTCCTCCGCGGCCGCGCGCGCTTGTCCCGGCGGAACGACGCGGTTGACCAGCCCCATCGCGTGCGCCTCGGGCGCCGGCACGGCGCGGCCGGTGAGGATGAGGTCCGCCGCCCGCGACTCGCCGATCAGGCGCGGCAGGCGCACAGTGCCGCCGTCGATCAGGGGGACGCCCCAGCGGCGGCAGAAGACCCCGAGCACGGCGTCCTCCTCGGCGACGCGCAGGTCGCACCAGACCGCCAGCTCGAGGCCGCCCGCGACGGCGTGCCCGCTGATCGCCGCGATCACGGGCTTGGACAGCCGCATCCGCGTCGGACCCATCGGGCCCTCCGCGGAGTGGGACACGCCATGCGCGGAGGCGCACGCGCTGGGCGGATCGAGCCGGTTGCCGCGGTCGGTGCCCATCGCCTTCAAGTCCGCGCCCGCGCAGAAGGTGCCGCCCTCGCCCCAGAGCACGGCGACGCTCGCCGCAGGATCGGCGTCGAACTCACCGAACGCCTCGGCCAGCGCCCGCGCGGTCGGCCCGTCCACCGCGTTGCGCACCTCGGGACGGGCCAGCACCACCGTCGTCACCGGACCCTGCTTCTCCACCCGCACGCTCATGGGACCGAACGATTCCACGATTCACGCGCGGGTGGAACAGCGTGTCGCCCGCCGCGCTCGCCGGTGTCAGTCGATGCGCCAGGTGTCTCCGCTGCCGAGCAGGCCGGCCAGGTCGCCCGGGCCCTGCTGGGCGATGGCCTCGTCGATCTGGGTCCGCATCAGCTCGTCGTACGACGGGCGCTCGACGTTGCGGAAGATCCCGATCGGCGTGTGCTCGAACGCCGGCGAGTCGAGCCGGGACAGCGCGAACGCCAGGGACGGGTCCGGGTTCTTCGCGTCGTGCACGAGGATGTCCGGGGAGTCCGCCGGGACGACCTCCAGCGAGCCGGAGGCCGACCGCCGCAGTGCCTTGTCCCGGTTCGCGCCGAACACGACCGGCTCACCGTGCTCGAGGCGGATCGTCACGTCGTCGCGGGTCTCGGGGTTCTTCAGCGGCAAGAACGCGTCGTCGTTGAAGATGTTGCAGTTCTGGTAGATCTCGACGAGCGCCGTGCCGTTGTGCGTGGCGGCCTCCCGCAGCACCGACTGCAGGTGCTTGCGGTCGGAGTCGATCGTCCGGGCCACGAACGACGCCTCCGCGCCGATCGCCAGCGAGATCGGGTTGAACGGCGAGTCCAGCGAACCCAGCGGGGTCGACTTGGTGATCTTCCCGACCTCCGAGGTCGGGGAGTACTGCCCCTTCGTCAGCCCGTAGATCCGGTTGTTGAACAGCAGGATCTTCAGGTTGACGTTGCGGCGCAGCGCGTGGATCAGGTGGTTGCCGCCGATCGACAGCGAGTCGCCGTCACCGGTCACCACCCACACCGACAGATCCGGGCGCGAGGCCGCCAGTCCCGTCGCGATCGCCGGAGCGCGTCCGTGGATCGAGTGGAACCCGTAGGTGTTCATGTAGTACGGGAACCGCGACGAGCAGCCGATGCCCGAGACGAAGACGATGTTCTCCCGCTTCAGGCCGAGCTCCGGCAGGAACCCCTGCACCGCCGCGAGGATCGCGTAGTCACCGCACCCGGGGCACCAGCGGACCTCCTGGTCGGTCTTGAAGTCCTTCGCGGTCTGCCGTTCGGGGTCCTTCGGCACGAGGGCGAGGGGATCGCTCATGAGTTGATCACATCCCGGATGACGTCCGCGAGTTCTTCCGCCTTGAAAGGCAGGCCGCGGACGCGGTTGTAGCCGATCACGTCGACGAGGAAACGGCCGCGCAGGATCAGCGCGAGCTGGCCCAGGTTGATCTCCGGCACGATCACCTTGTCGTACGAGCGCAGCACCTCTTCGAGGTTGGCCGGGAACGGGTTGAGATGCCGCAGGTGCGCCTGCGCGACCTCGCTCCCGGAGTTGCGGACCCGCCGTACGGCCGCGGTGATCGCGCCGTACGTGCCGCCCCAGCCGAGCACGAGCACGCGCGCGTCGCCGGTGGGGTCGTCCACGGCCAGCGGCGCGATGTCGCGGGCGATGCCGTCGATCTTCGCCTGGCGCAGCCGCACCATCAGGTCGTGGTTGTCCGGGTCGTAGGAGATGTTGCCGCTGCCGTCGGCCTTCTCGATGCCGCCGATGCGGTGCTCCAGCCCCGCCGTGCCCGGCACGGCCCACGGCCGGGCCAGGGTCTCCGGGTCGCGCTTGAACGGCTGGAACTCCTCCTCGCCCGGCTGCGCGAAGGCCGGATCGATCTCCGGCAGCGTGTCGACGTCGGGGAGCTGCCAGGGCTCGGAGCCGTTCGCGAGGTACCCGTCGGACAGCAGGATCACCGGGGTGCGGTACTTCACCGCGAGGCGCGCGGCCTCGACCGCGGTCGCGAAGCAGTCCGACGGCGTGCGCGGCGCCACCACCGGCACCGGCGCCTCGCCGTTGCGCCCGTACATCGCCTGCAGCAGGTCGGCCTGCTCGGTCTTGGTCGGCATGCCCGTCGACGGGCCCGCTCGCTGCACGTCGATGACGACCAGCGGCAGCTCCGTCGCGACGCCGAGGCCGACCGTCTCGGCCTTCAGCGCGAGGCCCGGGCCGGACGTCGTCGTCACGCCGAGCGCGCCGCCGAACGACGCGCCGAGCGCGGCGCCCACCGCCGCGATCTCGTCCTCGGCCTGGAACGTTCGAACCCCGAACCGCTTGTGCTTGGACAGCTCGTGCAGGATGTCGGAGGCCGGCGTGATGGGGTACGAGCCGAGAAACAGGGGCAGCCCGGACCGCACGCTTCCCGCGATCAGCCCGTACGCCAGGGCCATGTTGCCGGAGATGTTGCGGTACAACCCCGGGGGCAGCGTCGCCGGCTTCACCTCGTACGACACCGAGAACGACTCGGTGGTCTCGCCGTAGTTCCAGCCCGCCTGGAAGGCCGCGATGTTGGCCTTCATGATCTCGGGCTTCTTGGCGAACTTGACCTCGAGGAACCGGACCGTCGCCTCGGTCGGCCGGTGGTACAGCCAGGACAGCAGGCCGAGCGCGAACATGTTCTTCGCGCGCTCGGCGTCCTTCTTGGAGATGTCGAAGTCCTCGAGCGCCTTCACGGTCATCGAGGTCAGCGGCAGCGAGTGCACGCGGTACTCGTCGAGTGAGCCGTCCTCGAGCGGGTTGGCCGCGTACCCGACCTTGGCCAAAGCGCGCTTCGTGAACTCGTCGGTGTTCACGATGAGGTCCGCGCCGCGCGGCAGGTCGCCGACGTTGGCCTTCAGCGCCGCCGGGTTCATCGCGACCAGGACGTTGGGCGCGTCGCCCGGCGTCAGGATGTCGTGGTCGGCGAAGTGCAGCTGGAAACTCGAGACGCCGGGAAGCGTGCCGGCCGGCGCGCGGATCTCGGCGGGGAAATTGGGCAGTGTTGACAGGTCATTGCCGAACGCGGCCGTCTCCTGAGTGAAGCGGTCGCCGGTCAGCTGCATGCCGTCACCGGAGTCCCCGGCGAAACGGATGATGACGCGGTCGAGTTGCCGGACCTGTTTGGTCACAGAGCAGGACCTCCTCGACGCGCGGCACTCGGGCGGAGGGAGGCGTCCGCATCCGACGTGCCACTTAGGCTTACCTTCATGCTACGTCCCGGATCACGTGGTTATTTCAACATTCGCGGCTAGAGGCGCGCTTGTGAGATGCGTCGCAGCGCTCGAAGGTCCGCCCCGTTCACGTGCCCGCCCCGTACTGACTTCCCAGGCCACGGCGTCGGCATACATGTGAACGGCGGCTCGGCGCGCCGCGTCGGGCGGCCGGATCAGGCCGCCGGCTCCGGACACAGCGCGCTCGCCGACCGGCACAGGTCGACGTGCAGCCGCGCGAAGAGCAGGAGTCCGGACACAGTGCCGAACTATATGGCCTCAGCCTCGGCTTTCGCCGAAGCGGGCAGGCACGGCATGTCCCCGGGCGGCCGCGAAGGCCCGGAGAAGCCGGGCGGCGAGCGGCGTGAAACCCCGTGAGACCACGGACCGGTGGGCGCCGGGTCCATGGCCCCGGCGCCCACCGTCCTCAGCCGGTCCGCTGCTCCTGCGTCAGCTTGCTCAGCAGCGCGTTGACGTCGGAGGTGGAGTTGACGGTCGCGGAGAACGACGGCATCGCATGGATCGAGAAGTTCCCGTTGTGCGAGCGGTACCAGGACGACCACTTCCCGCCGCTCGTCCGGCAGGACAGCCCCACCTGGGAGTCCGCCTTCGTCGTGGCCGAGTCGGTGCAGGTGGAAACGGCGGACCCGCCCTTGGTAGCGCTGAACACGACCTTCATGGTGACGTGGACGTCTCCGGTCGAGTCGCCGAGCGTCGTCGCCCGGACGTCGGCCTTGACGGTGCAGCCCGACTCGGTGCAGCTGCCGAACTTCAGAGCGCTGACCGGCAGCACGGTGAGGTCGGGGTCGTAGGCGTCCTTCAGCGCCTGCACGTCGCCGCGCAGCCCGCTGAACAGCGTGCCGGCGCCGGCCGACGTCAGCGGCGTGACGTCGAAGCCGTATCGCTCCGCCCCCGAGGCGCCCTCGATCCGGAGCAGCCGGCGTGGCTCGCTCTTCGTGACGTAGTACGTCCGGGTGCTGACCCTCATCTTGATGGCCTGCACGCCGTTGACCGTGGCCCGTACGGCCAGGGGATCGTTCGAGGCCTGGCCGAGAACGGACGCCAGCCGGGAGGGCGCCAGGTCGGCCAGGTCGAGCAGCGTGAGGTCGTCAGGAGCCCGCGTCCACGTTCCGCTCGCCTTCTCCGCACTGGTCGAGGACAGCCCCTCGTCGTTCCAGAAGCCGCTGCCCGCCTTCAGGTAGGTGGTTCCGCCGACATCGACCCGGGAGACCTGCGAACCGCCTCCGGTGAAGGTGCCACGAGCGCTCCCCGCCTTCGTGACGCTGAACGTCGCCTGGCTTCCGGCGTACGTTCCCGTCAGCGTCACCCCGCCCGCCTTGCCGATCGTCTGACCCGCCTGGCGCGCCGCCTTGCCCGACGTGGTCTTGGGATCGTCCCCGGAGCGGCCCAGCGCCGCGACCCCGATGACGGCGAGAACGACGAACACCACACCGGCGCCGGCCAGCACCGCGATGAGAACGCCCTTCGACTTCTTCGCGGGCGGCGGCGGGAACCCGTACGGCTGGGGCGCACCCCAGGTCTGCCCGCCGCCCCAGCCCTGCGGCCCGCCGGGAGCGGGCCCGCCAGGGTTCTCCCACGGTCCCGCGGGGCCTCCGGCGTACGGTCCGGGCCCCCCGGGGTTCGGCCCGTACGGTCCGGGCCCCCCGGGGTTCGGCCCGTACGGTCCGGGCCCCCCGGAGTTCGGCCCGTACGGGCCGGGACCGGCCGGGTTCCCCACCCAGGGGCCGGGCCCCCCGGCGCCGTCCCCGTACGGCCCAGGCCCGCCCGGCCCGCCGGGGTAAGGCCCGGGGCCCGCAGGACCACCCGGGTAGGAACCGGGCCCGCCGGCGTTCTCCGCGTAGGGAAGGCTGCCGCCGGCGTTTTCTGGGTGCGGGCCGGGCCCGGCCGGGGCGTTCTGGTGGGGACCGGGTCCGCCGGCGTGCTCCGGGTAGGGAAGGGTGCCGCCCGGGTTCTCCGGGTGCGGGCCGGGTCCGGCCGGGGCGCCCGGGTACGGAGCGGGTCCGCCCGGCGAGGCCGGGTCCGGAACGCCGGACCACCCGGCGTCATCGCCGGGCACGCTCGGCGGGCCGGCGGGTGACGTTCCCTGGTGCGCAGGGGCAGGGGGAGCAGGCGATGGAGATCCCGACTGCCCCGGCCACACGCCGGTCTCAGCGGGCGGCCCGGGAGGCTCCGGCTCTGCGCCGGTGGGTCCGGCCGGTTCGTCCGAGCGCGGTTCTTCGCCGGCGGAGGCCGGCTCGGTGGCGTCCTGGACCGGACCACTCGCCCGCACGGCCTCCGCGGCCTGCCCTGATGCCGCGTGCTCCGGCGGGGCAGCCTGGTCGAACGCCGCCTGCCCCGGCGCAGCCTGTCCTGGCGCGGTCTGCTCCGGTGGGGCGGCCTGCGGGTCAAGCCCCGATCCTGCTCCTTGCGGGGACGGTTCGCGTGGGCTGGATGGGGGCGTCTGCGCTGAACCTTCGCCCGGCGCGGACGGATGCGCCCCTTCCGGCGCTCCTGCGTGCTCGGTCTCCTCCGGCTTTTCCGGCTGTCCCGGCGACGGCTCCTGAACGCCGTCTCGCTCCGTGCTCAATTGATGTCCCCTGTATAACGATCGACGCCGAGACCCTACGTTTGCGGTGATCGTCGGACAAGGCGGATAAGCGGTCTGTTACCCGGTCGATGCCCGTACGAGTGGCCCTCCGTGGAGGTGGACCTGTCCTGCTGCCTGCACCGATGCCGCCATCGAGTGCCGGCGACACTTCGGACGCTCTGCGTAGCGGCGCGTTGAGGTTCGTAGGGGAGAGGAGCCGAAGGGCCGAGTGAAAGGCTCGGTGATCGGGGCGGCGATCGGCGTGAGGCGGGCGAATCGCCCCGCTGGACGCGGCGTTCGCCGAGCCTTGGCGGTACCGCGCCGGGGGTGGTCGTTCCGAGAGTTGTCCACAGGCTGTGGAGAAGGGTGGCGCGGGTCCTCCGGCCTGCCGGATGCGTCCCACGACCGAGATCGCCCGTGGCACCGGCCTGCCTTCGCGGTAAGGGCCAGGGGCGTTCTCGTGTAGGCCGTTGATCGCCTGGGCGTTCAACGCGCGCCAGTCGGTGGTGGATGCGTCCATGGTGAAGACTCCTCCGAAGATAACCGGACCGACGGTCCGAAATCGGTTCGGTACGATACGGACCGATGGTCCGGTTGGCAAGGAGGAGAATCGATGCCCGGCAAGCCCGAGCGGGCCGACGCCGCCCGTAACCGGCAGGCGATCCTGGCGGCCGCCGCCGCTCTCTTCGACCGCGACGGCGCGGAGGCGGTGTCGATGAGCGAGATCGCCACGGCGGCCGGTGTCGGCAAGGGCACGCTGTTCCGCCGGTTCGGAGACCGCACCGCCTTGATCGAGGCGGTCATCGAACCCCGGGTCACCGCCTTGCGCGACGCCGTCGAGGCGGGCCCGCCGCCGCTCGGCCCCGGCGGCCCGGCCGCCGCCGCGCTGCACGCCTACCTGGACGCCCTGCTCGACTTCGTCTGGGCCAACCGAACCCTCATCCGCGCGCTCGAACACCGCGGTCCGCACGCCTACTACGCGAACGCCGCCAGCCGGTTCTGGATCGACGAGCTCACCCGTCGCCTCACCGCGGCCCGCCCCGACGACGACGCCGAGTACCTGGCGCACGCCCTGTTCACCGCGCTGCGCGCCGACGTCATCGACTATCTCGTCACCGTTCGCGAGATGCCGCCGGACCGCATCCGAGCCGGCCTGCACGGCCTCGCCGCCGTCCCTCTGGACGACTGACCGCCGCAGTGTGTCGAAGGCTCGGTGAAGTCGGGCGACAGGGAAGCGAAGCGCCTGGAAGGTTCGGATCGTCGGCCCTGCGACCGACCATTCGCTGAGAGTTCCGCCCGCCCCCCGGCCCACGCCGGCGGAGGCGGCCATCGACCGCCCGCGATGGCCCGTGCCCGCGGTGGGCCGTGCGTGCGATGGCCCGTGCCTGCCTCGGCCTGTGCCCGCGATGGGCCGTGCCTGCCTCGGGCCGTGTCTGCGATGGCCGAGCACTCCGGTCGCCTTCCTCCGCCTGGGAGCCGGGCGCACGTCGCGTGGCGGGCGGGTGAGGTCGTCTGCGGCGGATGATCCGATTACGCTGAGGTTCGTGCACGGCTATTACGGGACCTACCTGACGGTCGTCGTGCTGTTCGTGATCGGCGGTGCGATCGTGGGCGGCGCGTTCCTGGCCAACCGGGCGCTGCGCCCGCACCGGCCCACCCCGGAGAAGCTCACGACGTACGAGTGCGGTGTCGACCCCGTCGGTGAGGGCTGGGCGCAGTCGTACGTCCGCTACTACGTCTTCGCCTACCTGTACGTCGTGTTCGCGGTCGACGCGGTGTTCCTGTTCCCCTGGGCGACGGTCTTCTCCGCCAAGGGATACGGCTACGTGACGCTCGGCGAGATGTTCGTCTTCCTCGCCTTCATCGCCGCCGGCCTCGCGTACGCCTGGAAGAAGGGCGTCCTGGGCTGGGTCTGAGCCGCCGACCGCGGTCAGTCGTCCTGCGGCAGCAGCTCAGCCGGGTCGAACTCCACCGGGAACGGCGGCGTGACCCGGCCCTTCGCTCCGCCGGCGAGGCGTTCGGCGCGCCGATAGGAGCCGCTCTCGATCAACATGACGGTCGATGTACGTAACGTGATTGATCGACTACGCTGTCGGCTGCACACTATGACCGATCTGTGACAACTGTGCCCCAAGGATCCCGTCGTCATCCACCTTGTCGCCGGTGCGGTGTGAGGACGCGTAAGAATGGGGGCATGGGTGCCGTCGATCTCCCCGAGCCGCGTATCGGGCCCGCCTCCCGGCTCGCCCCGAAGCCGATCAAGTTCGTGCTCAACTGGGGGCGGCGGTACTCCCTGTGGGTGTTCAACTTCGGCTTGGCCTGCTGCGCCATCGAGTTCATCGCGACGTCGATGTCCCGGCACGACTTCATCAGGCTGGGCGTCATCCCCTTCGCGCCGGGGCCGCGGCAGGCCGACCTGATGGTGGTCTCCGGCACGGTCAGCGACAAGATGGCGCCGGCCGTGAAGCGGCTGTACGAGCAGATGCCCGAGCCGAAGTACGTCATCTCCTTCGGCGCCTGCTCCAACTGCGGCGGCCCGTACTGGGACTCGTACTGCGTGACGAAGGGCGTCGACCAGATCATCCCCGTCGACGTGTACGTTCCGGGCTGTCCGCCCCGGCCGGAGGCGCTCCTGCACGGCATCCTCAAGCTGCAGGAGAAGATCGCCGCCGAGTCGCTCGGCGAGCGGTACACCGGGGACGGTGAGGCCGTCGCGCCGCCACCGCCGGTCGTACGCCGGCCGCCAACGCCCGCGGTCCTGCGCCGCCCGCTCGTGCTGCCGCCCGTGCCCGAGCCGGAGGAGATCGACGCCGCCGAGCAGCCCACGCAGAGTTTCCCCGCGCTGGGCGAGGACGTCGCGTCGGCCGGGACACAGGAGCTTCCGCCGCCGGTCGTCCCGGCGCCCGAAGAGGACCAGGCCGGGACCGGGGACAGCGTCGAGACGCAGGACCTGCCCGTCCCAGAGCTTCCCGCTTCCGGCGAGTCGCCGTCCGCCGCCGCGGAGACCCAGGAACTCCCGACGGTGGACTCCGGCACGATCCAGGATTCGTCCCCGCTGGACTCCGAGACGACGAAGGACCTGCCGCTGCCGGACGAGCCGGGCGTCGCGGAAGGCCCGACCGAGGTGTTGCCGCAGGCGCCCGAGACGAAGCCGAGCCCGGAGCGGTCGGCTTCGAAGGGTCGCGATGAGCCGACCGAGGTGCTGCCCACGGTGCCCGAGACGGGGCCGGGCCGGGAGCGGCCGTCCTCCAAGGGGCCGGACGAGCCGACCGAGGTGCTGCCCACGGTCGACGAGGACGCCGGAACCGGGCCGGCCGCAGTGCCGGACGATGCCGGGCACGCGGCGGACGACGCCGGGGGCGCGGGGGAGGCGCCGGAGTCGCAGGCCGGGGCGAAGAGAAAGGCGCGGCGGTTGAGCGGCCGGTTGCGGAAGTTCGCCGAGCCGCCACCCGTGCAGGGTGACACCGACCACACGATCATCCCGGGGCTGAGCGATGACGATTGAGCTGGCGGTGTCGTGGGCGCGCCGGTTCGGTGACGACGTGCGGGCCGAGGAGTCCTTCGGCCTGCTGACCGTCGACGTGCCGCCGGAGCTGTGGGAGGAGGCGCTGACGTTCGCGCGCGACGAACTGGACTGCGGCTTCTTCGACTGGCTCACCGCCGTCGACGAGCTGGAGCGCGGGTTCGTGATCGTGACGCACCTTCACTCGCTCGAGCAGAAACACCACCTGCTGATCCGTACGACGGTGCCGCGCGAGGACCCGCGCCTGGTGAGCGCGACCGCGATCTACCGTGGCGCGAACTGGCACGAGCGGGAGACGCATGAGATGTTCGGCGTGATCTTCGACGGGCATCCGGACCTGCAGCCGCTGCTGCTGCCGGACGGGTTCGAAGGGCATCCGCTGCGCAAGGAGTTCGTCCTGGCGGCGCGGGTGGCCAAGCCCTGGCCGGGCGCGAAGGAGCCCGGCGAGTCCGGGCGCGGAGCGCCGAGCCGCCGCCGGATGCTGCCGCCCGGCGTACCCCAGGACTGGGGTCCCGCCGCCCGGCAGGGCGCCGGTGCGGAGACGCGCCGGGGTGCACGCCGCGGGGCGGCCGAGGCTCCCGGGGAGCAGCCGCCGCGTCGCCGGGCGCGCGGCATCGACCCGGAGGGCGGCGATGTCTGACGTCCTGGTCGTCATCGTCAAGCTGCTGCTGGTCGTCGGCGCGTTCGCCGTACTGCCGCTGCTGGTCGGGCAGGCCGAGCACAAGGTCATGGCCCATATGCAGGGCCGCCTCGGGCCGATGTACGCGGGGGCGTTCCACGGCTGGGCGCAGCTGGTCGCGGACGGGGTGAAGTTCGCCCAGAAGGAGGACGTGATCCCGGCCGCCGCGGACCGGCGGGTCTTCTCGCTCGCGCCGGCGGTCGCGCTGATCCCGTACCTCGTCGTGCTGATCGTGGTGCCGGTCGGGCCGAGTGGTCAGGTGGCCGTGTCGATGGACGCCGGGCTGTTCTTCGCGCTGGCGATGATCGGCGTCGGCGTGCTGGGCGCGATCATGGCCGGCTGGGCCAGCGCGAACAAGTACAGCCTGCTCGGCGGCATGCGGGTCGCCGCGCAGCTGCTGTCGTACGAGCTGCCGATGGTGCTGGCCGCGTCGTCGGTGGCGATGGCGGCGGGCAGCCTGAACCTCACCACGATCGTCGACCAGTGGCGGTGGTGGTGGCTGCCCTGGCAGGTGATCGGCGGGGTGGTCTTCTTCATCGCGGGCCTGGCGGAGCTGCGCCGCCCGCCGTTCGACATGCCGGTCGCCGACTCCGAGATCATCTTCGGCCCGTACACCGAGTACGCCGGGTTGCGGTTCGCCCTCTTCCTGCTGGCGGAGTACGCCGGGATCGTGGTGCTGGCCGCGCTGACGACCGTGCTGTTCCTCGGCGGCTGGAAGGGGCCGGCGCTCGACCACGAGCTCGGCTGGCTGTGGACGCTGATCAAGGTGTTCGTGCTGTCGTTCGTCGTGATCTGGCTGCGGGTGAGCTACCCACGGCTGCGCGAGGACCAGCTGCAGAAGCTCGCCTGGGCCGGGCTGGTCCCGCTCGCCCTCGTCCAGCTGGCCCTCACCGGCGTCATCAAGATCGCCATCGGCTGAGTCCGTCCGGTCGACCCCACGCCCGCCCACGATCGTGGGCGGGCGTTCCTTTTCCCTGCCGGGGACGCTTGACGGCAGTCGGCTAACAGCATTAGCTTTATGGCTATGAGCATTAGCCAAGAGGAGATGGCCATGACCGAGTTCCTGAACGTCGACGGCGGACGGATCGCGTACGAGGTGGCCGGTGAGGGTCCGCTGGTCGTGCTGGCGCACGGCATGGGCGACCTGCGCAGTGCCTACCGTCACCTCGCGCCCCGGCTCGTCGCGGCCGGTTTCCGGGTGGCGAGCGCCGACCTGCGCGGGCACGGCGAGTCCAGCACCGGCTGGGCCTCCTACACCCGCACGGACACGGCCGGGGACCTGCTCGCGCTGATCCGGCACCTGGGCGGGCCGGCGGTCGTCGTCGGCCACTCCTTCGCCGGCGGGGCCGCCACCATCGCGGCCGCCCAGGAGCCCGAGCTGGTCGGCGCCGTCGTCGAGATCGCTCCCTTCACCCGGGCGCAGAAGCTCGACCTCGGCGGTCTCCTGCGGGTCGGGCGCTACCGCAAGGGCCTGACCCTGCTGATGAGGACGGCGATGACCGGCAGCGTGGAGTCATGGACCCGCTATCTCGATCACGCCTACCCCGGCACGAAGCCCGCCGACTTCGCCGACCAGGTCGGCGCGATCCGCGCGAGCCTGAGCGACAAGGACCGGATGACGGCCCTGCGGAAGATGGGGCAGTCCAAGCCGACCGACGCCGGCGCGCAGCTCCCGAACCTCACCCGTCCGGCCCTGGTCGTCATGGGCACGCTCGACCCCGACTGGGCCGACCCGACGGCCGAGGCGGACGGCGTCGTCGCCGCGATGCCCGCCGGACGCGGCACCGTGGCGATGATCGGGGGCGCCGGGCACTACCCGCACGCGCAGTTCCCCGAGGAGGTCGCCGCGGTCATGGTGCCGTTCCTCAAGCAGCACACGGCCGCCTGACGGAGAAGGAGCGACCATGCCGCGAGGCAGACTGACCGCCGCCGACGTCGTGCGGGCCGGCGCCGAGCTGGCCGACGAGGTCGGCTACCAGGACCTGGCGATGGGCACGCTGGCCCAGCGGCTCGGCGTTCGCACGCCGTCCCTGTACAAGCACGTCGCCGGCCTGGACGACCTGCGACGCCGGGTCGCCACCCTCGCCGTGACCGAGCTCGGCGAGGCCGTAGGGGCCGCCATCCAGGGCAAGGCCGGCTCGGACGCGCTGGCGGCCTTCGCCCGGGCGTTCGCCGCGTACGTCACCGCCCACCCCGGCCGCTACACCGCGACGATCGGCGCCGAGGTCACCGGGCCCGGAGACGAGCTCTACGACGCGAGCGCCCGGGTGCTCGAGTCGATGGCCGCGATCCTGCGCGGGTACGGCGTCGAGGACGGCGAGATGGTGCACGCCCAGCGCACGCTGCGGTGTCTCTTCCACGGATTCGCCGCGCTCCAGGCGGCCGGCGGGTTCCAGTGGAGCGGCGACGCCGACGAGAGCTTCGACTGGATGATCGGCTTCGTCGACCGCGGGCTCAGGGGCGAGGCGCGGCCCGGTCAGGACCTGAGGTAGTGCAGGACCGCCAGCACCCGCCGGTGGTCGTCGCCGGACGGCGCCAGGCCGAGCTTGGTGAAGATGTTGGCGATGTGCTTCTCCACCGCCCGGTCGGAGACGACGAGGGTCTTGGCGATCGCCGCGTTCGCCCGGCCCTCGGCCATCAGGGCCAGCACCTCCCGCTCCCGCGGCGTCAGCGCGCCGACGCCCTGGTGGCGGGCGCCCAGCAGCTGGGCCACCACCTCGGGGTCCAGCGCGGTCCCGCCCGCCGCGACCCGCCGCAGCGCGTCGACGAAGTCGTCCAGGTCGGCGACGCGCTCCTTGAGCAGATAACCGACGCCCGCGGGCGACCCGGCGAGGAGGTCGGCGGCGAACCGCGTCTCGACGTACTGGGAGAACAGCAGGATCCCCGTACGCGGGTGGTCACGGCGCAGGTCGATCGCCGCCCGCAGCCCCTCGTCCGTGTGCGATGGCGGCATCCGGACGTCGATGACGGCGACGTCCGGGCGGTGTTCGGCGACCGCCTCCCGCAACGCCACGGCGTCCCCCACCCCCGCGACCACCTCGTGGCCACGTACGGCCAGCAACTGGGCCAGCCCCTCCCGGAGGATGACGGCGTCGTCGGCGATCACGATGCGCATGCGGCGGGTCCTCACGCCTGAGGAGGGAGTTCGACGGTGATCAAGGTAGGGCCACCGGGAGGACTGACGACCTCCAGGAGGCCGTCGACCGGCCGGATCCGCTCGGCGAGGCCGGGCAGGCCCGAACCCGCGCCGACGACCGCGCCACCTGAGCCGTCGTCCCGTACGCGCAGTCGCAGGCGATCCTCGTGCTGGACCACCTCGATCTCGGCACGGGTGGCGCCGCTGTGCTTGATGACGTTGGTCAGCAGCTCCGCCGCGCAGAAGTACGCGATCGACTCGATCGCCGCCGTCGGCCGTACGGGGATGTCGGCGCGCAGCTCGACGGGCAGCCCGGCGCCCGCCACGAGGGTGGCCAGGGCGGCGTCCAGCCCGCTGTCCAGGACCGGCGGGTGGATGCCGCGGACGAGCTCGCGCAGTTCGGTGACGGCCTCCCGCGCCGTCGCCTGGGCGGCGGTGGCGAGGTCCCGTACCGGCCCCTCCGGCGCCGTCTCCCGCAACAGGGTGAGCTGCATGGTCAGCGCGACCAGCCGGGCCTGCGCGCCGTCGTGCAGGTCCCGCTCGATGCGGCGGAGCGTCGCGGCGGCGTCGTCGACCGCGCGCGCCCGGGTCTCCTCCAGCGTGCGGATGCGCGCGGCGGCGGAGGAGTCGCCGAGCAGCCGCCGGATCAGGATCCGGTCCAGCAGCACGACCGCGTGCACCGCGCGCGGCGCGACGAACAGCAGGACCGCGCCGACGGCCGAGACGAGCAGCGCGCGGGGCCAGGTGTCGAGGTGGAAGGCGCCGACCACGAAGCCGTGCCGGATCATCCCGCGCTCGTCGCGGGTCGTCACGTCGTTCCAGCCGAACGCGCGCTGCAGCGGATAGGTGAGCGCGACGACGCCCCATCCCCACGTGAACAGAATGACGTAGAGATGGAGCAGGGCGAGGGGAGGCCGCACGAGGAGGTACGCCATCGCCCGCCAGCCGGCGGTGTCGCTCAGCACGGCCTGGACCCGGCCGTAGAGGCCGGTGCCGGGACGGTGCGGCGCCGGCGGCCGTACACGCTCCCCGAGGAGCCGCCCGGCCAGCGCGCGGTGCAGGCCGCCGAACCGCCGGGCGCCGACCAGGGCCACGGCGAGCAGGGGAATGCCGGCGGCGGTGACGGCCAGGCCCGCGCCGAGCGCGAGCGTCAGCACCGCGTACCCGAACCCGAGGACGGCCGCCGGAATGCCGAGCACGGCGTACAGCAGCTCGGCCGCCGCCCGCCGCCCGAAGGCCGCCCGCGTGGCGGCCACGGGCCGGAGTGCCGTGTCGAGGGTCATCCGTTCCATCGCCCCAGAATCCGGACGTGCAGCGCGGTCAGGCCGCGCAGGATCCACGGCATGAGGTAGAGGAACGTCAGCCCGCCGAAGACCGCGTGGAACGCCCAGACTCCGGCGAACGTGGGGCCGCCCCACGCGTGCTCGTACGATCCGCCCATGCCGATCAGCCAACGTACCGGGTAGGCCAGGTTGAGGACCACGAGCGACCACCCGTAGCCGGTGATCACCAGGCCGGCGAGGGCGAGCGGCAGGGCGGCGATCCCGCGCAGCCGGGTGGCCCGGACGCCGCGGCCGAGGAGCGCGCCCGCCAGCCGGCGCTGCAGCCGCCCGCCGTCGGCGATCGCCAGCAGTGCCGCGACCGGCGCCAGCAGGAGGTAGGCGGTACGCCGCCACGGCTCGGCGGTGAAGGGCGTCCGCCACCAGGCGGCCATCGGGGACTTGGTGGTCAGCACGGTCATCGAGGTCTCCTCGGTCGAGCGGCGATGTCGTGCCTCCATGCTCGCGTTCGACCAGGTCACCGGACGATCGTGGCAGTACGGAAACCGGGAGTTCGGTTTACCCCACCCCCGCGCCAGCGGCCTGCGGCCGTCGATGACATGGCTGCCGAGTCGGCTCGATGCCGGACGGTCTTCATCGGTCTCGTGATCGCGATCGCGAGGCCCCCGCCCATCCGCGAGGGACGGGCGGCGATACAGAAGGAGGACATCGAATGGCTAAGCCTGGAAACTGCCGTACCTGCGACCGCCCGCTGGGCTGGCACGAGGGAGGGGCTTGCCCCCGGTACGCTGACGGCTCGCCGGCCTACGCCCCGAAGACGAAGGGCGAGAGGGTCAAGGGGGCGCTTCGCGGCGCCTTCCTGGACGCCAAGCCGAAGAAGCCGAGGGGACGCGACCGCTTCACCGCGTAGGTGGTGTGGCCGACCCGAACCGGGGCGGGAGGGGTTCCCTCCCGCCCTCTTCCTTCGGTCGAGTCGAACGGCCGGCGTCGGTGCGGCCGTGTGCCCGGTGGGCTCCGGCGTCAGGTGAGGAACAGGCCGTACTCGGCGAGGTCGGGGACGATGCGGGGCGGCAGGTCGGCCTGCAGTGCGAGCTCCTCGGCCGAGATGAACGCGCCGTGCTCGGCCCGGCAGCGGACGATCCGGTCGACGAGCTCCGGTGTCACGCCCGGCAGCAGGCGCAGCGCCTGCGGCGGGGCGTGGTTCACGTCGATCAGCCCGCCGTCGTCGTACGCGCGCGGGTCGAAGTCGGGTCGGCCGATGCGCAGCTCGTGCGCCAGCCCGCGGTCCTCCAGCGCGATCCGGCGGGCCTCCGCGCGGAGCGTCCGGCGGTACCGCGCGGCCTCCACGACCCGGCGGTTCCGCTGGTCGCTGGGGTCGGCGGGCGGGTAGAGGCGCTGGCGGGCGCCGAGGGCGTGCATGGTGCTGACGAGCCAGGTGCCCAGCAGCAGGAGCATGCCGTAGGTGTGCGGCCGGTCGCCCCGCGCCTCGATCGCCTCGTACGCCGCCGTGAGCGCTGCCGCGTACCCCGCCGCGGCCACCGCCATCCCCGCCGACCGGCGCCGGACCGCCGCGTACAGGAACGAGACCGGCGAGCCGAGGCCGACGGTGACGAGCGGGACCGCCGCCCAGCCCAACCCGTCCGAGGGAGGGCGCGGCGGAAGCCGCGACGGCCCTCGTCCGGGCGGGGGCATCGGCGACCGCGTCATGGGGCGATGGTAAGCCGGAGGACCTCCGAAGCGCCGCACCCCGGTTCGGCACGATGGGTATACGGTCGATTCGGAAAGACGCTCCCGATACGTAATCATGGTGACCCGTGGCACGGCTTCCCGGAACTGGCCTGGCGAAGGGGCTCGCGGTGACGCTGCGCACGATGACGCGCCGGTCGATCACGCGGCAGTACCCCGAGGTGCAGCCCGACCTGCCGCCGCGCAGTCGTGGCGTGATCGCGCTGTTCGAGGAGAACTGCACCGTCTGCATGCTCTGCGCCCGTGAGTGCCCCGACTGGTGCATCTACATCGACTCGCACAAGGAGACGATGCCCGCCCCGGAGGGCCGCCGGGCGCGTACACGTAACGTCCTCGACCGGTTCGCCATCGACTTCTCGCTGTGCATGTACTGCGGCATCTGCATCGAGGTCTGCCCGTTCGACGCGCTGTTCTGGTCCCCGGAGTTCGAGTACGCCGAGTACGACATCAACGAGCTGACGCACGAGCGGGACCGGCTCCGCGAGTGGATGTGGACGGTGCCGCCGCCGCCCGCGCACGACCCCGGCGCCGAGCCGCCCAAGGAGCTGAAGCCGAGGTGACCGCGGCGGACGTCGTCATCGTGCTGCTCGGAGTGGTCGCCGTGGGCGCCGGCGTGCTCGTGGTCGCGACGCGGCAACTCGTGCACGCCGCGCTGTGGCTGGTCGTGTCGTTCGGCGCGCTGGCCGGCTCGTACCTCGTGCTGACGGCGGAGTTCGTCGCCTGGGTGCAGGTGCTGATCTACGTCGGCGCGGTCGTCGTGCTCCTGCTGTTCGGGATCATGCTGACGCGCGCCCCGATCGGGCGTTCGGAGGACCTGGACTCGGGCAACCGGATCGTCGCCCTCGTCGTCGCGGTGGCGACCGCGGGCGTCCTGGTGACGACGCTCGTCCGCGGGTTCCGCTCGGCGTACGTGCCGATCAAGGACCGGGTGGGCAGCGGCTCGTCGCACACGCTCGGCGGGAGCCTGTTCCAGACGTGGGTGCTGCCGTTCGAGGCGCTGTCGGTGCTGCTGCTGGCCGCGCTGATCGGCGCGATCGTGCTGTCCCGTACCGACATCCGCGGTGCCGGGCCGGAGCCCGAGGAGGACCCGGAGCCCCGGCGCCGGCCCACCGCGCCCCGGGGCGCGGTCGCGCGGCGGCTCGGCGCGGCCAAGCGGCGGCCCGCTCCCGACGACGAGGACACCATCGTGCTGTCCCGCGTGGACGAGGAGATCTGATGCATCTCGTCTACCCGGTGGTGATCGCGGCGCTGCTGTTCGCCGTCGGCGTGTACGGCGTGCTCGCCCGGCGCAACGCCATCCTCGTGCTGATGTCCGTCGAGCTCATGCTCAACGCGGTCAACCTGAACCTCGTCGTCTTCGACATGCGGTGGGCCGACCGGCTGCACGGCGGTCAGGTGCTGGCGCTGTTCGTCATCGTGCTGGCGGCCGCCGAGGTGGGCATCGGCCTGGCGCTGGTGCTGCTGATCTACCGCAACCGCCGTACGGTCGACGTCGACCGGCTCCGCACCCTCGCCGAGGGCGATTCGGACCCCGACCTCGACGTCGGCGCCATGACCGACGACGAAGGGGTGCGCCGGTGATCGTCGTGGCGGCCGTCGCGGTCGTGCTCCCGTTCGCGGCCGCCCTGGTCGGCATGCTGTTCGGGCACACCGTCTCGCATCTGCTGTCCCCGCTGGCCCGCCGGTTGCGGACCTCGTCGCCGGGCACGACGCGGCGCGGCGCGCTGGTGCTGGCGCGGCGGATGCCCGCGAACGGCCCGGCGCTGATCGCCGTCGTGCCCGTCGCCGCGTCCACCGTGCTCACCGCCGTGCTGGCCGTGGCCCAGTTGCGGAACCCCGCGTCGCACGTCGGCACGCTGACCCGGATCCCGACGGGGACGGCGTCGATCGCGCTGTCCCTGCAGGTCGACGGGCTCGCCTCCGTGGTCGCGTTCCTGGTCTGCTGCGTGGCGCTCGCGGTGCAGATCTACTCCGTCGCCTACATGCGCGACGACCCGCGCTACTCCTCCTACGCCGCGTTCGTGTCGCTGTTCACCGCGGCGATGCTGCTCGTGGTCCTGTCCGGCGACCTGCTCGTGCTGTACGTCGGGTGGGAGGTCATGGGCATCTGCTCGTACTTCCTCATCGGGCACTACTGGCACGACCGGGCGACCTCGCGCGCCGCCGTGAAGGCGTTCCTCGTCACCCGGCTCGGCGACGTGGGGTTCCTGTTCGGGATCTTCGTGCTGGGCCTGGCGGCGCACTCGTTCCAGATCCGCAAGATCATCGAGTCGCTTCCGTACATGTCGCACACCGCGCTGCTGGCCGGCACGCTCCTGCTGCTGTGCGGCGTCGCGGGCAAGAGCGCGCAGTTCCCGCTGCACACCTGGCTGCCGGACGCCATGGCCGGCCCGACGCCGATCAGCGCGCTGATCCACGCCGCGACGATGGTCGCGGCGGGCGTGTACGTCGTCGCCCGGCTCTACCCGGCGTTCTGGTTCGCGCCCACGTCGCTGGCGGTCCTCGGCGTCATCGCCGCGATCTCCATGCTGGGCGCCGCGCTCGCCGCGCTCGCCCAGGACGATCTCAAGCGGGTGCTGGCCTACTCCACGATCAGCCAGCTCGCGTACATGGCGGCCGGTCTGGCGGTCGGCGCGCGGGACGGCGCGGTGTTCCACCTGCTGGCGCACGGGGCGTTCAAGGCGCTGCTCTTCCTCGGCGCGGGCTGCGTGATCGTCACGGCCGGCTCCAACCTGATGAGCGCGATGGGCGGCCTGCGCCTGGCCATGCCGGTGACGTTCTGGTCGATGACGGTCGGCTTCGCGGCGCTGGCCGGGATCCCGCCAGCCAGCGGCTTCTTCAGCAAGGACACGATCCTGTCCCAGGCCTGGAGGGCGGCGCACCTCGCGGGTTCGCCGTCCCGCCATGACGCCATCTACATGCCCGTACGCCACATGATCCCGGCACGATCGCACGAACGCGGGGTCACCGGGGGATACACCTACGCGCTGCGGCAGGCCCTGCACGGGGCCCCGCCGGCCATCCCGTCCTGGGTGGCGTGGCTGGTGCTGGTGACCGGGCTGGTCACCGCCGTGGTGACCGCCGCGTACGCCACGCGGACCTGGCTGGTGACGTTCTTCGGGGAACGGCGGTCGGCGTTCCGGGCGCGGGAGGCGACGCCGCTGATGCGCTGGCCGGTCGCGGTCCTCGCCGTGCCGTCGCTGCTCCTCGGGCTGGTCGGGCCGTTCAGCGACCGGCTGCGGCCCGAGTGGGGCATGGCGGTGGTCTCGCTGCTGTGCGCCGCCGCCGGGGCGGGCGGCGTCTACCTCGTCTGGAACAACGACCCGGCACTGGACCCGGTCCGCCTGCTCGGCCCGCTGCGGCCGGTCCTGCGGGCGGCCTTCTACGTGGACACGGTGTACGACGTGGCGATCGTACGGCCGGTGCGGGCCCTGGCCCGGCTCGTCGTCCACGCCGACGAACGCGTCGTCGACGCGGGTGTCGAGGGCTCCGGCCGGGGCGCGCGGCGGCTCGGCGGCCTGCTGCGGGTCACCGAGAACGGCAACGCACAGGCGTACGTCTCCGGGCTCTTCGCGGGAGTGGTGCTCATCGTGGTCGCGGTGGTGGTGCTGACATGATCCTCGCGGCGAAGCGGGCTGTGCCGGCATCGACCCGCACGGCGGAGCGGGCGGTGTCGACATGATCCTCGCGGCGATGCTCGCGGTGCCCCTCCTCGGCGCGCTGGGGATGCTGGCCCCCCTGCCCGGAAGCCCGCGCCGGGTCACCCGCCTGGCGAGGCTGTACGGCCTGGTCGTGTCCGGCGTGACGCTGGTGCTGGCGGTGATGGCGGCGGCCGCCTTCGACTACGGCCGGCGCGGCGCGCAGCTCGGCGTGGACGTTCCCTGGGCGAAGTCCATCGGGCTCCGCTTCCACCTGGGCGTCGACGGAATCTCGCTGCCGCTCGTCGTGCTGACGGCGACGCTGACGTTCCTGTGCATGATCTACACCGCGCGGGTGCTGCCGGCCCCGGCCGAGTCGCGGGACGGATCGCCGCAGGCGCTGATCGGGCTGGTCCTGCTGCTCGAGGTCGGGATGCTCGGCACGTTCGTCGCGCTGGACCTCCTGCTGTTCTTCGTGTTCTTCGAGGTCGTCCTGATCCCGATGTACTTCGTGATCGCCGACTGGGGCGGCTCGGGCGGCAAGGACGCGGCACCGCGGGCCCGGGCGGCGGCGAACAAGTTCATCCTCTACACGCTGCTCGGCTCCGGCCTCCTGCTCGTCGGCATCCTCATCGTCGCGGTGAACGCCCACACCTTCGACATGACCGCCCTCACCGCCCGGCACGGCGCCGGCCTGTCGCACGGCCTGCAGGTCGCGGCGTTCGGGCTGCTCGCCCTCGGCTTCGCGGTCAAGACGCCGATGTGGCCCCTGCACACCTGGCTGCCGGACGCCCACACCGAGGCGCCCACCATCGGCTCCGTGCTGCTGGCCGGCGTGCTGCTGAAGATGGGCACGTACGGCTTCGTCCGCATCGCCGTGCCGATGGCACCGGAGGGCGCGAAGGTCTGGGCGCCCTGGCTCGGTCTCCTCGCCGTCATCGGGATCGTGTACGGCGCGCTGGCCTGCCTCGCGCAGCGCGAGCTCAAGCGCATGATCGCCTACTCGTCGATCGGGCACATGGGCTTCGTGCTGCTGGGCATCGCGACGCTCACGCCCGTCGGGCTGAACGCCGCGCTGTTCGGCAACATCGCGCACGGCCTCATCACCGGCCTGCTGTTCTTCCTGGCCGGGGCGGTGAAGGAGCGGTACGGCACCGGCGACCTGGACTCCCTCGGCGGCGGCATGCTCGCCAAGGTCCCGTACCTCGCGTCCATCCTCACGTTCGCGGCGGTGGCCAGCATGGGACTGCCCGGCCTGGCCGGCTTCTGGGGCGAGATGCTCGCCCTGCTCGGCGCGTACGAGCCGCACGCGGGGCTGCCGAGGCCGACGTTCATCACCTTCATGGCCGTCGGCGGGCTCGGCGCGGTCCTCACCGCGGCGTACTTCCTGCGCCTGCTGTCCAGGGTCACCCACGGTCCGGTGGCCGAGCACTGGCGCACGGCGCGGTTCGCCGACGTGCGATCGCACGAACTGCTGGCCTGGACCCCGCTGATCACCGCGACGCTGTTCATCGGGCTGTGGCCGAAGACGCTCCTCGACCTCACCGACGGGGCCGTACGCCTGCTCCTGGGGGGACGATGATCCAGTCGATCGACTACCTGGCGATCCTCCCGGCCCTGATCGTCGCGGTGGCGTCCGTGGTCGTGCTGCTGGCCGACGCGTTCGGCGCGCCGGCGAAGGCCGTCGGCGGGCTCACCGTCGTGTCGCTGGTGGCGGCCGCGGTGGCGCTGCCGTTCGGGCACGGGCGGTCGACGTTCTGCGCGGCCGCCGTCCGGCCCGGCGAGCACGTCTCCTGCTCGTACGCCGCCGACGACTTCACCGTGCTGTTCCAGGCGGTGGTGCTGCTGGCGGCCATCGTGGTGGTGCTGCTGTCGCACGGCGAGATGCGGCGGTCCGCGCTGCCGGTGGGGGAGTACCACTTCCTGCTGCTCGCCGCGATCCTCGGGGCGCTGCTGCTCGCGGCGGGCCGGGACCTGATCACGCTGGTCGTCGCGCTGGAGACGCTGTCGCTGCCGGTGTTCGCGCTGGTCGCGCTGCGAAGGTACGACGGGACGGCGTCCGAGGCGGCGCTCAAGCTGTTCCTCGTGTCGGTCGTGTCGTCGGCGGTGACGCTGTTCGGGATCAGCCTCGTGTACGGCGTCACCGGCGCGATGCACCTCGACCGGGTGGCCGCCGGGCTGGCGCACGTCCACGGCGACCTGCGGCCCGTGGCGGCCGCGGGCATCGTCCTGACCGTCGCCGGGTTCGGCTTCAAGATCGCCGCGGTGCCCTTCCACTTCTGGGCGCCGGACGTCTACCAGGGCTCTCCGCTGCCGGTCGCGGCCTTCCTGTCCGTCGTGTCGAAGGCCGGCGGGTTCGCCGGGCTGACCCTCGTGCTGACCGTCGGCTTCTGGCCGTACGGCGACACGTGGGGCCCGCTGATGGGCGTGCTGTCGGCGGCGACCATGACGCTCGGCAACCTCCTCGCGCTCCGTCAGACCGACGCCGTACGGCTGCTGGCGTGGTCCTCGGTCGCCCAGAGCGGCTACATCCTGGCCCCGATGGCCGGGGGAGCGCATGTCCGCCCGCACGAGTGGATGACCGCGACTGCGGCGTACGTCGCCATGTACGCGATCATGAACATCGGGGCGTTCGCGGTCGTCACGGTCGCCGCCCGGCGCGGCATCCGTGACCTGGAGTCCTACCGGGGCCTCGCCCGCGTCAACCCGGGCAGCGGCTTCGCGCTCGCGTTCTTCCTCCTCTGCCTGGCCGGCCTTCCCCCGGGCGTCATGGGGCTGCTCGCCAAGGTCGTGGTCTTCCGCGCGGCGGTCGGCGGCGCCGCGACCTGGCTCGCCGTGATCATGGCGGTGAACACCGTCCTCGGCCTGTACTACTACCTGACCTGGGCCACGCGGCTCTTCGCCGCCGGAAAGGCCAGGCGCGTACGGGTCGGCCGCGCCGGCGGTCTCGCGATCGCGGTGGCCCTGGCCGGGGCCGTCGCCGTCTCCGTGGCCCCTGAACTCGTCCTGCACGCGGCCGCGCTCGCCGTCCCGTAGGGCCTCCCTCCTCCGCATCGCGAGGCACCACCTGGACACCGCCCGCTACCGGCGGGGACTTCGAGACAGGCCCTGACAGGGAACATCCCTCCAGGTCAGCCCGTTGATCCTATGGGGACAAGGGGAGGTGCCGCAGTTGCGTTTCAACGGTGTCAAGACGGCCGCCCTGCTGGGGGTCATGTCGGCGCTGATCCTCCTCATCGGAGGCGCGCTGGGCGGCCGTGCCGGTCTGACGATCGCCCTGGTGATCGCACTGATCACGAACGGCGTCGCCTATTTCCTCAGCGATCGCATCGCCCTGTCGGCCATGCGCGCCCGGCCGGTGAGCGAGGTCGAGCAGCCCGCGATGTACCGCATCGTCCGGGAGCTGTCGACCGGCGCCCGGCAGCCCATGCCGCGCCTGTACATCTCGCCCACGATCGCGCCGAACGCCTTCGCCACCGGCCGCAACCCGCGCAACGCCGCGGTCTGCTGCACGACGGGCATCCTCCAGCTCCTGGACGAGCGGGAACTGCGGGCCGTCCTCGCGCACGAGCTGTCGCACGTCTACAACCGCGACATCCTGATCTCCTCGGTGGCAGGGGCCCTCGCCGCCGTCGTCACCTGGGTGGCGAACCTCGCCTGGTTCATCCCCCTGGGCAACTCCGACGACGAGGACGGTCCGGGCGTGCTCGGCGCGCTGCTGATGATGGTCCTCGGCCCCATCGCGGCCACGATCGTGCAGCTGGCCATCAGCCGCACCCGCGAGTTCCAGGCCGACGCCTCGGGCGCCCAGCTCAGCGGCGATCCGCTCGCCCTGGCCTCCGCCCTCCGCAAGATCGAGGGCGGCACGCGGCGACTGCCGCTTCCGGAGGACGGCCGCCTGACCGCGGTGAGCCACCTCATGATCGCCAACCCGTTCCGGGGGGAGGGCGTCGTCCGCCTGTTCTCGACCCACCCCCCGACAGCCCAGCGCATCGCCCGCCTCGAGGAGATGGCCGGCTACCGGAGGTGACGGGCGCCGACCGCCCGGCGTCGGCCGGGGGTCAGGCCGTCAGGACCAGCGGGCCGTCCGCGGTGATCGCGATGGTGTGCTCGAAGTGCGCGGCCCGGCTGCCGTCGACCGTCGCGACCGACCAGCCGTCGGCGAGCGTACGACCCTCGCAGACGCCGCTCTCGATCAGCATCGGTTCGATCGCGATGACCAGACCCTCCCGCAGCCGCAGGCCGCGCCCCGGCCGCCCCCTGTTGGGAACGTGCGGGTCCTCGTGCATGGCCGTCCCGACCCCGTGGCCGCCGTACCCGTCCAGCAGCCCGTACGGCCCGGCGATCGTCTCCACGGCGTAGCCCACGTCGCCCATCCGCCCACCGGGCACGGCGGCCTCGATCGCGGCCCTCAGCGCCGCCCGGGTGGTCTCCATCAGCCGCCGGGCCTCGTCGTCGACCTCGCCGACGGGCACCGTCACCGCCGCGTCACCGTGGTAGCCGTCAACCTCCGCGCCGAAGTCGATCGACAGGATCTCCCCGGCCTCGAGGACGCGCCCATCCGGAAGGCCGTGCACGATCACGTCGTCCACTGACAGGCACAGCACTCCCGGATACGGCATGGGAGCCCAGGAGGGGTGGTAGTCCAGGAACGACGAGCGCGCCCCGTGCTCCTTGAGGCAGGCGACCGCGATGGCGTCCAGCTCCGCGAGGCTGACGCCCGGCCGGACCGCGTCGGTCACCCTGCGCAACGTCTCCCCGACCACCTGGCCCGCCGCACGCATCCGCTCGATCTCGGCCCGACTTCTCAGTGTCACCATGCCGTAGATTTTAATACCAGCCATATAATCCTGCGCATGGTGCGAACCCCGCTGACCGAAGACCAGCGCGACCGCGGCCGGGCCCTCGGCCAGGTGCTGCGCGCCGCCCGCGGCCCGCGCAGCGCGGCGTCCGTCGCCGCCGAGGCCGGCATCTCCCTCGACACCCTCCGCAAGATCGAACGCGGCGCCATCGCGGCCCCCACCTTCTTCACCGTCGCCGCCCTCGCCCAGGCGCTCGACCTGGACCTGACCGACCTCGCCCGCCGCCTGACCCCCGACGACCGCTCCCGCCTCGCCGGCTGAGCCGGTCCCGGCCCGCGCGGTGGCGCCGGTCAATGCTTGATCACGTCGTCATGTGCCGTCGATGTGCCCTGTCAGTTCGCCCTCGGGCACGCCTCCGGGGAAGAACCAGATACACCCGCGCGGCTGGAGGTGCTTGTCGCTCCGGACGAGAAGAGCTCGCTGCCCACGCTGCTCGCAGGCCTGGTTGATCGCGGGCAGCATCTCCGCGTCCGTGATCGGGACATGACGGCCGTCACGCCGCCGAAGGTGCAGAGTCTGGCCGACCACCCAGTCACCGCTTCGCCAGTGGCCCACGATCCGTACACGGTCACCGGGCTGCGAGTACATCGAGACGATCATGAAGTGGAATGGGCCGCCCTGGTCGCGGGACCCGAAGCTGTACGGCCTACCGCACTCGCGGCACGTCCGATCGTACGAAGCCGTATCCTGCTCGGCAGCCATCGGTCGATCATCGCATCAGCGTCCCGCCCGGCCTACCTCCTGGGGGTCGATCCCGGTTCGGAAGATTCCGGGACATGAGCCGGCATGGCCACTCAACGCCGACGATCACCCTGAATGAGCATGTGGGGGAGTGGCCCGGGGCACATGAGAAGACGCGCACGATCGTTCACGGCGCTCTCGGTCATGTACCCCGGATGTGCCCTTCGAAGGCGGACGGTGGGTGGACGGCCGGATCCTGTGATCGACTACCGATAGTTCGTGAACTGCAGGGCGACGTCCAGGTCCTTGCCCTTGAGCAGGGTGATCACCGTCTGCAGGTCGTCCTTCTTCTTCGAGCTGACCCTCAGCTCCTCACCCTGGATCTGCGCCCGCACACCCTTCGGGCCCTCATCCCGGATGATCTTGCTGATCTTCTTGGCGTCCTCCTGGGAGATGCCCTCCTTCAGCCCGATGGTGAGCTTGTAGAGCTTCCCGGACGCCTTCGGCTCGCCGGCGTCGATCGCCTTAAGGGAGACGCCGCGCTTGACCAGCTTCTCCTTGAAGACGTCGAGGACGGCGTTGGCCCGCTCCTCGCTGTTGGCCTGAGCCTCGATGGTCTCGCCGGACCACCGGATCCCCGCGTCGACGTTGCGGAAGTCGAATCGGTTGGCGATCTCCTTGGCGGCCTGGTTGAGAGCGTTGTCCACCTCCTGGCGGTCGAGCTTTGACACGATGTCGAAAGAGCTTTCCGAAGCCACGGTTCATGTCCTCACGGGTAACGACGATCTCTCTGGAGAGCCTAGTGAGCGATCGCCCGCTCCACGGCCACCGACGTCGGTGCCCCGGCCGACCGAAACCGATGTCACCCTTGGGCTCAGAGTCCGCTATCCTTCTGAGCGTCGCTACGGCGGCTTACCCGGCGGGTTGCCCGAGTGGCCAATGGGAGCGGACTGTAAATCCGTCGGCTTAGCCTACCCAGGTTCGAACCCTGGACCCGCCACACGAGGGAGAACGGCCCTTCACCAGCGGTGACGCTGGTGAAGGGCCGTTTCGCTACTGTCCGGCTGTGTCCGACTTTCAGTAATCGTCTCCGGCGGGTCGGGTCCAATACCGGTCAACGCCGGGAGAGCGGTCACGCGGCGCTCCCCGCGCCCTCCGGGGGCTGTGTCCGGCCCCCGCGGCGACCTGGGTGCGCCGGATATCTTGGCCTGTTGTGAGGGAGAGCGGCCCCTCGTCCGAGGGACAGGGACCGCTCTCGATGTTGATGGCCACACGGCCGGGGCTCTATCGGCCCCTTCTGCTCTTGACCACGGCGACGACCGCCAGGACCGCCACGGCCCCCCAGCCGACGCGCATGAACGAGGCGGTGTTGGCGCCGGTGGCGATGGCCGTTGCCACGGCGATGAGGGTGCCGAGCACATCGCTCCGTGACGCTCGCCCGCGCGAACGGCGGGACGTGGTGACAGACCTCATCGCGCGGGTGAGTGCCGGCTCGCGGGAGTCTGGGGCGGCGGAGCCTCCAGAGGTGCCTCAATCAGCCGATTGCGTCGGTTGATGGGATAGCGACCGCTTAGACCCGCTGACACGATAGCGAGCATGACTTACGAGGTGACCCCGAAGCAGATGCTGGGACGGCTTCCATACTTCGCAGCCGTAGACCGGCAGGTCTTCGATGGCGAAGATCTCGCGTCGGTACGGACACAGCAACTGCGGTTCGCCCGCTGCTCGTTCGTCGGTGCCGACCTTCGCCACGCGACCCTCGATGGGTGCTTCTTCAAGATGTGCGACTTCCGGGGCGCTGACCTCCGAGGGGCGTCGTTGAGGGGCACGAGTCTTGCCGGTTGTGATCTTCGCGAGGCTGATCTACGTGACGCCGACCTCACCGGAGGTCTCCTCGGCTACGTCAACACCGGCAGCCATCCCTATGGTCTGACCGACGCCACCGGCGCGAATTTCGCCAATGCCCGTCTGCGCGATCTCCAAGTTGACCGCGTCACCGGGTGGGACGGATAGGAGGCGCTTCCGGCTCCGGGAGGGGGCCACACCAGGCACAGGCGGGACGAAGGCAGACGGGCTGACCAGGCAGGGGGAGCCGTGCGCAGGGCGCGGAGCCTAGCCGAAGACCATGCGGTGCCCGCGGGCCGTGTCCATGTATTCGCGGACCCGGTGGATCAGGCCGTCCTGGAGTTCGAAGACGAAGCAGTAGTCGTTGGCGTAGTGGTTGCCGTTGGCCAGAGTCGCCGTCATGGTCTCCTCTACGATCACGCGCTCGCCGTCGGCGTAGAACCCGTGGAAGGTGACCGTGACGTCTCGCACGAAGAAACGGGGGAAGTCCTCGGCGAGGAAGCGCACGATCGCCTTCTTGCCGACCAGATGGCTGGAGCCCCCCAGCGCGACGGCGGTAGCGTTCTCTGGTGGCGCGAGCCACTCAGCGTCGTCGGTAAAGACCGCAGCAATTCGGTCGGCGTCGTGACTGGCGAACGCCTTCCACGCGTCCTGGACGATGGTGCGGCTCTGCTGTGACATGCCGCACGAGCAACGTTTTTCAAGGCGGCGGCGCACGCGTGAAGCCTGGTCATCCCGCCTGCCATCGACCCAGGACGAGCCGAGCAGCGCGTCTCGTGGATCTCCGGGCGGAGTGCCAGCCGATCGTTGTCTTCCAGAACCAGCGTGGGCCACATGGTTCTTGAGAAACTTGGTGATCGTGACTAGCTCCGATGACACCCCACATCCGAGCCGCCCTGCCGCCCGTCGGTTGATCCTTGTCTCAGGGCAGGAAGGCGCAGGTAAGACCACGATCATCCGTGCGCTGTTGCCACATACGCCGCGCGGAGCGCGGATCGATGCCGAAGACCTGGGCCAGGTCAATCCGTGTTTGTACGACGATGCGTTCTGGCGGCTGCTGCGAGCCAACGTTGCAGGCCTCGTCCGGAACTACTGGGCTGCGGGCTTCGAGAACGTCATCGCGGGGAGCTTCTTCACCACCCGCGATGACTTCTGGAGCTTCCGCGAGCTCGTCCCCGAGGTGGACGAGGTGTACATGGTCCAGTTGCTCGTGCAGCCAGATGAGCGCCAGCACCGTCGCCTCACGCGCGCCAAGCGGACCACGCAGGAGTGGCGCGACATCGTGGATCAAGTCGACACGGTCGACACGACGATCGCCGCCAATCAGGACGGCTACCGCTACGCCGCCGTCGACGGCACGGGAATGACGCCCGAGCAGACGGTGGCAGCGATCATGTGCGAGTTTCCGGAGATATACGGCACGTAGCTCTCAACCGAGCGAAGACCAAGATCCGGAATCTGCGCGGAATCATTCGGCACACCGCGGGCGGCGGACCGGAGCCGCCCCGGCCACCGGTTCGGCCGATCGGGGTGACGAACCCGCCGTTATCGGACAGGGGGAACCCTGCGCGGATTGAACACGTATTCGGCAGAGCCACCCCCCATGGCCGCTGACAGCCGTGGGCAGCCGGACAGAACAAGGTCGGCCCCTGACCGCATCTCTGCTGTTCAGGGCCCGACCCACCTGATGTAGCGAGTCCAGGATTCGAACCCGGAGACGTCGCGCGGCCGGTGGATGCCCGGGCCGGACCCGCGGGGACGGTGCGCGCGCCGGGTTCGGGCGGTGAGCCGGTCGGATCGTTCGGGGATGGTGTGGGCGGTCTGCCGGCCTGGTAGGTAGGTGCGGATCTTGTTCGTGGAATGGTCCCAAGCGCGCAGGTTCGCAGAATCCTGGCCACCATCCCTGCCGAACCCGCGTGCGGCTGCCTACCTCTGGGGCAGCCATGCGCGGGTTCGCCGCCGTGAGGGCGCTGACAGGAAAGGACGCAGAGTCACAGGGGTTATTCCTTAGGGAGTGCGCGTCGCCGCCCGCTTGTCCGGGCCGGCCGTGGCGGGGGCGTCGGCCAACTGGTTGAGCAGTTGGCCGGCGAGTGCGAGCAGTTGCTGCTCGACCGGGCTGAGCGCGCCGAGGGCGCCGCCGAGCCATTCGGCCCGCTGCGCGAGATCGTCGGCCAGTGCCTGGACGCCGGCGTCGGCGATCGCGAGGATCGAGGCGCGCCGGTCGGTCGCCGAGCGCTCCCTGGTGATCAGGCCGTCCGCCTCCAGTTCGGCGAAGGTCCGGGTCAGGGCCTGGAGTTGCTGGTGCTCAGCGAGGGCCACCGCGCTGGGGGTGCAGGGCCCGTTCCGGCGCAGATGACCGAGCACCATGATCTTGTTCGCGGTCAGGGCACCGGGCGGGCGCTCGTGGCGCAGTCGGGAGCCCAGTCGGAGTAGGCCCTGGAGCAGGGCCTGGGCACAGTCGTCAGTGTCCATCAGTCAATACTAAACCATCGTGTAGCATTAGCAGGAGAGATGCCCCGGTAATCTGCGTAAAGGTGGCCATGTAGAGGGCGGGAATGCTAATCAAGGTTTATTATTCGATGGTGGCCATGGCCGCCGTGCTTGGCTCCTCCTTCACGGCGATGGAGATCGCGCGCCTCGCCGCGGGCTACCCGGCGGCGGTGCTCGCGGTGCCGGCCGTGATCTTCGCGTTCACGGTGGCGCGGCGCCCCGGCGGTGAGCCGGTACCCGAGAAGTTCATGGCGGCCGCCGCGCTCTCGGTCTTCGCGGGGGCGAGCGTGTGGCTCGGTTCGCAGATGGCCGGACACCCCGTGGTCGGCGGGGCGGTGTTCGTGCTGCTGATGGCGGGTTCGATCTGGGCCAGGCGGTTCGGAGCGGCGGTCACCCGACTGGGGGCGCTGGTTCCGCTGGCGCTGATCGCCTCGCTGCTGTCCGCCGGATCCGGCACGGGGCGCATGGCCTGGTGGCCGGTCTGCGGATGGATGGCGCTGGTGGGGCTCAGTGCCTTCGTGTGGGTGCGCGTCGTGCGCCGGGTCGCCGAGAGGCTGACCGGCCTCCCGGGTTCGCAGCCGGGGCAGGCCCCTGCCAAGCGGTCCGCGCAGCGCGCCGGACTGTCGACCCGCACGCGGATGGTCCTTCAGATGGCGGTGGCGCTGACCGCCGCGTTCTCCTTCGGGCACCTGCTGTTCGGCGAGCACTGGCAGTGGTGCGTGATCAGCGCGATGGTCGTCAGCCTCGGCACGGTCGGCCGCGGCGACCTGGCCCTCAAGGGCATCGAACGCGGACTGGGCGCGATGGCGGGCACGCTGCTCGCGGCCCTCGTCGCCGCGGTGGCCGAACCCCACGGCACGACCAGCATCGTCCTGATCTTCGTGGTGCTGGCGGTGGCCTCGACCCTGCGCTCCTACAACTACGCCTTCTACGCCGCCGGCATCACCACGGCGCTGTCCCTGTTCTACGGGTACTTCGGCGAGTCCGCCCAGCACCTGCTGCTCATCCGCCTGCAGGCCCTGGTCCTGGGGGCGGTGCTGGCGGTGGCCGTGGGCTGGTTCCTCGTGCCGGTGCGGACCAGCGACGCGCTGCGCGCCCGGCTGGGCGCGACCCTCGGCGCACTCGGCTCGCTGCTCGACGCCCGCCTCGACGGGGCTCCCACTGCCAAGGCGCTCGCCGCGTTCGACGCCGCAGCCAGCAGCCTGGACTCCAGCGCGCGTTCGCACCGGCTGTACCGGACGGCCGCCCGGAAGCTGTGCGCGGGGCACGGGATCACGCCGGCCGACGCCGGCGAGGCGCTGCTCGCGACCCGCGGCCCGGTGTACGCCCTGGCCGCGGGCGAGCCCGGCCCGCGCGAACGTGCCACCGCCCAGACCGTCAGGCTGCTGCGCCGCGCGCTGTCCGCCCCGGCCGACCCGCTGCCCGAGCTGCCGGAACCGGCTCCGACGGCACCGCTGGCCGACCTCGATGCCGCGCTCCGGCAGTTCGCCGCCGCGCTCCCGTCGCTCGCCAAGCGCCGACCGCCCGAGGTGCTCGGCAGCGGCGGGGCCCTCCGGCCGCCCGTTTCCGCCGCCTGACCCGCCCCGGCCGTGGGGCGGGTTCCCGCGCTCAGCGCGACGTGGTCAGCCAGAGGTGCTCAAGACCGCGCACGACGGTGTGGGGTTTCCACTCGGGCGGCTAGGCCATCCGGCAGTCCGCGAGGACGGGCAGCAGGTGGCGCAGGGCGATGGCGGCCTCGGCGCGTGCCAGCGCAGCGATTCCGTCGCATGAGGCGGTTACCTGGGGAGTTTGGCGGTGCACTCGGGGTGGGCGGTGGTGACGTAGCGGAGGGCGGTCTGCTCGGTGATGCCGAAGAGCCGCATCAGCTTGAGGGGGTCGGCGCTCTCAGCCGCCTCGTTGAGGATGCGGTCCTGGCGCAGGCCTTCCATGGTCAGCCCGCGCGGGATCGCTTTACGGAGGAGGTTGGCGCTGACGGGCGGGTGGTCGGGGTCGACTGCGCTCTTCTGGCTGACCAGCAGGTGGGGGTTGAGTGAGCCGGGCCACCGTTGTTGGCGGTGGGTCAACCAATCGGCGGCGAGTTGGTGGGTGAGTTCTTCCAGGTAGAGGGTGTGCCGCAACAGGCCGCGACGCACTTCGAGGGTGCCGCGGGCCAGGTCGAGGTCGGCGGTATGTAGGGCGCTGATCTCGTGTCCGCGAAGGGCGTGGATGGCGACCAGCGCGATGACCAGGCGTCCGAGCGGGCTCTTCGTCTCGTCCAGGAGCCCAGCCAGGAGGTCGGAGGGGACGGATCTGGGGACGCTCTTGAGATCGCCCACCGGCAGGTCCCGGGTGGGATCGCTGAAGATCACTCGCTCTCGTTTCAACGCCCGGAACAAGCTGCGCAGGGCAATGGCGAGCCCTCTGCGGGCGTGGCCAGCAAGACCGTCCAAGGCCGTCTTCGCATCGGCGGCGGTGATCTCTCTCAGGGTGGTCACGCCGTCGGTGGTCCACGCGGTGAGAATGGGCTGGAGCGTGGAGAGGTAGCGGCGGATGCCGTCGTAGCCACGGGGCTCAGATTCGCGGCGTCCCTGGCCGTGCAGGACCGCCACCCAGGTTGCCACCTCGCTCGCAACGAGCTCCGGCAGGGCTGCGAGCGTGGTCTCAATCCACACCAGGTCTGCGTCCTCGTGCAGGTCGGGATCCTCCACGAGCAAGCCTCGGTCGCGGAGGAACTTGCAGACAGGCGCGGCCGCGAGATTCGCGTCGAGCTCGGCCAGGTCGTACACATCACTTTCGAAGAAGGCCGTCTCGGCGCCGAGCCAGTACACCAGGTAGGTGAGGGTCCGGGCGTTCTTGGTGTAGTCGGGTCGGCTCTCTCGCCGGTACCGGCCGAACTCCTCCACCAGGCGCTGGGTGGCTCTCGTGCGGTAGGGGTGGCAGCCACGGCAGCGGCCGTCGCGTACCGCGAGGCCGTCCCGGCCACAGCGGCAGCACCGGCCCTGCGGATTCCTCTCCCGCCAGTGCCGACACCGATTGCAGCGCAGCCCCTGCCATCCGGCGGCGATCCACGCCAGGCAGTCCCGGCACTGTGCAAGCCACGACGCAACGCGCCAGCTCCAACCGGCCCCGGGGGGTGAGTTTGGCGTTAGCGTGGACCATGAAGGACCTCCAGGACGAGATGTGCGTGTCGTGGTGACACACACCTCGCCAGGAGGTCCTCCCTATTTCAAGATCATCCAGCCGTGTCGCCGTTACCAACGTCCGTGGTCAGTACACCTAGGCGGGCAGGGCGGCGAGCCAGTCGGTGAGGATCTCGTTGACCTCCGTACGGCGCTCCTGCTGGATCCAGTGGCCACAGCCGTCGAGGAGATGCGAGGAGACCAGGCCGGGCAGGGTGGTGGGGTACGCCTCGATGGCGTCGGCCATCCAGGTGGTGGAGGCGTCCAGCGCGCCGCCGATGAACAGGGACGGCTGGGTGATGGGGGCGCCGTCGAGGTCGGCGAGGTCCTCCCAGTCCCGGTCCATGTTCCGGTAGCGGTTGAGCGCCCCGCTCATGCCGGTCCGCTCGAACTCCGCGGCGTACACGTCGAGATCGTCCTCGCCGAGCCAGGCGGGTAGCCGGCCGGCGGGGAACCGGTCGCGCAGCGTCCCGCCCGGGGAGACGAAGTGCGGGTCCGGGGCGCCGGCGGGCGGCATGGTGTCGGCGGACAGCGCGGCGTAGAAGCCGGCGAGCCAACCGCGGACGTCCGGTTCGATCTCGGCCTCGGCCCGGCCGGGCTCCTGGAAGTAGCGGACGTAGAACTCCTCGTCCCCACCCATTCGCGCGAAGATCTCGCTCGGCCGTGGTCCGCCGCGAGGGGCGTACGGCACGCTCAGCAGGCCGACCGCGCGGAAGACGTCGGGCCGCAGGAGGGCGGAGTCGGCGGCGATGGTCGCGCCCCAGTCGTGGCCCACGATCACCGCCGTCCGCTCTCCCAGCGCGTGCACCACGGCGGCGTTGTCCTCGACCAGTTCCAGCATCCGGTACGCGGCCACGTCCTCGGGCTTGGAGGAGCGGCCGTAGCCCCGTACGTCGACGGCGACGGCCCGGTAGCCGGCCGCGGCCAGTGCCGGCAACTGGTGGCGCCAGGAGTACCACGTCTCGGGGAACCCGTGGACCAGCAGCACCAGCGGCCCGGAGCCCTGCTCCACCAGGTGGATGCGGCCGGCGGGGGTCGGGACGAGACGGTGCGTGAGGTCGGTGACCGGTACGGACTGCGGCATTGGTTCCCCCAGGGTTTCGATCCTCGCCGAATGAGTACGTCGGCTGGATCATCCAGCGACCGGCGCGGCTGCCGCGCGTTCTGTTGCCGGTTCGGCAAATTGCCCGCACCGCTCGCGTACGGACGGGACCCGGCGCGTACGGCGTGGGGATCGGCCTTACGAGATAGGGGATGGGGGCGTACGGGATGGGAATCGAAGATGTGCGGGATAAGGGATCTGGTGACGGCTTGCGGCGTACGTGCGGCTAGACCGCCGCCGCCGATCCGGCGATCCTGGTCAGTCGCAGGATCCGCTGGACGCGGGGGCGTGGTTCGCCGGTCAGCCGGACGGACCCGCCCAGGGCCTCGGCGTACGCGGCGGCCTTCCGTATGACGGCCAGGCCGGAGCAGTCGATGAAGGTCAGAGCGCTGATGTCGAGGACCACCTGAGAGCGGCCGTCGTCGAGGTGGGTGAACAGGGCCGTGCGCAGCCGGTCGGCGTTGGTCGCGTCGATCTCACCGGTCAGGACGACGTTCACCTGATCACCCACGACGTTGATGGTGATCATGACGGCGGTGCCGATCGGGTCCCCGGCCGGCGTCGGCCGAGGAGCAGGCTGTGTCAGCACCTTTTGAGCGTCCACCCGCCCGTAGCAAGGGTCAAGTCTTCATGAAATAATATTCGGTAAACGTGAGTCAGGAGTCGGGGTCGGTCGCCGCGTGGCGCGCGCGACCGGAAGAGGAGGCCAAGTGGGGCGGCACGGCGGCATGGTCGATGAGAAGCCCTGGACCTTCTTGACCAACCATGCCCGGGTGCTGATCGTGATCGCCCGCAACCCGCACTCGCGGCTACGGGACATCGCCGACACGATCGGCATCACCGAACGCGCCGCCCAGACGATCGTGAACGATCTCGAAGGAGCCGAGTACATCACCCGCACCAAGGTCGGGCGCCGGAACCACTACAGCGTCGATCCCACCCGTCCGTTCCGGCACCCCGCGGATGCCGACCACCGCGTCGAAGGACTGCTCACCCTGTTCAGCGACCACGACGACGACAAGAACAGCGCGGACGAGCCCGACGCGCCGGCGGTGACGGAGTGAACGCCGCGCGGCGGCCGGTCTCCATTCTCGTCGTCGAGGACGACCCGGGCGACCAGATCCTCATCCAGGAGGCCTTCACCGAGCATGACGCCGACGCTCCGGCGCGGCTCATCCTGCTGGAGGACGGGGAGCAGGCCCTCGACTTCCTTTACCGGCGCGGCCCGTACGCCGACGCGGCCCGCCCGGACCTGGTGCTCCTGGACCTGAACCTGCCGAAGTACAGCGGGCGGGCGGTGCTGGAACAGGTCAAGTCCGATCCGGAGCTGCGGTCGATCCCGGTGGTCATCTTCACCACCTCCGCGAACATCGACGACATCAGCGCCATCTACCTGCTGCACGCCAACGCCTACGTGACGAAACCCGTCGACCTCGACGCCTTCACCGCCGTCCTGCGCAACATCAAGGGTTTCTTCGTCCACACCGCCCGCCTGCCCGGTTCCCGGTACGCCGCCTGAGGCCGTCGACGCCGGCCGACCGATCGCCGAGCCCGGATCCGCACGGAGGCGGCGGATTCGGGCTCGGCGTGCTCAGCGGGCGTACGGCCTGCTCGGGCGGGTCGGCGTCAGGCCCGGTCGGCGCCGAGCTCAGGCACCGACGGTCCGGCCAGCTCGGCAGGGGGCGGGCCCGGGTGGAGGATGCCGAGCCGCTGCGTGGCGCGGGTCAGGGCGACGTACAGGTCGTTCCGGCCGCGCGGGGACGCGGCCAGGATCGCGGCCGGGTCGGCGATCAGGACCGAGTCGAACTCCAGGCCCTTGGCCTGGCGTACGGTCAGCATGACCACCCGGCGCTCCAGGTCGGGATCGGCGCCGTAGGCCAGTTCGGGGACGACGGCGGTGACGACGGCGGCGAGTTCGGCGAGCCGGGCGTCGGGGACGATGACGGCGAGGCGGCCGTCATCGTGCGATGCCGCCTCGCGCGCGGTCACCTCGGCCAGGACCTTCGGGAGGTCGGCCGGGGCGGCGGCCAGACGCCAGGGCGCCCGTCCCGTCTCCCGTACCGAGCGAGGCGGCCGCAGGCCGGGGTCGAGCGCGGCGAGCAGGTCGGCCGCGACGGCCATGATCTCGGCCGGGGTGCGGTAGTTGACGGTCAGCTGCGCGAGCCGCCACCGGTCGCCGACGTGCGGCCGGAGCACCCGCTCCCACGAGGACGTGCCGGCGGCGTCACCGGTCTGGGCCACGTCGCCGACGATCGTCATCGAGCGGCTCGGGCAGCGCCGCATGAGCAGCCTCCAGGCCATCTCCGACAGTTCCTGCGCCTCGTCCACGATCACGTGCCCGAACGTCCAGGTCCGGTCGGCGGCGGCCCGTTCGGCCACCGTCCGGTGGGTCACGACCTCATGCCGCTCGGCGAGCGCCTCCTCCCCGAGCAGGTCGGCGGCGGTGAGGATCTCGGCCTCCTCGCCCTCTTCCAGGTCGGTGGACCGCGAGCCGATCGTGATGTCGAGCACGCCCTGCGCGTACGCGATCTGCTCCCGGCGTTCGGCCGCCGCCCGTGCCCGGGCCTTCGCCTGTGCGGCGGCCGCCCGGTCGTCCTCGCCCAGCAGTTCGGCCGCCTCGTCCAGCAGGGGCACGTCCGCCGGGGACCAGCCGCCGCCGGGTGCCCGCAGCAGCAGGTTCCGCTCCTCCTCGGTGAGGCCGGGCGCGGCCGACGCGAGCCGCCGCGGATCGGCGAACAGGTCCTCCAGCAACCGCTGCGGTGTCAGGCTGGGCCACAGCTCGGCGAGGGCGGCCCGTACGTCCGCGCTGGCGGCGAGCTCCCCGCGCAGGTCGGCCAGATCGGACTCGTCGAGCAGCGACCGTGCCTCCTCCGCGGAGTCCAGCAGGTCCTCGGGGTACCCGGCCGCGAGCAGGGCCCGTACGTCCGCGTCGCCGAGCACGCCCTGCTCGTCACCGCCGTCGAGGGGCCGCCCGCCGTCGTCGAGGATGACGGCCTCGATCCGCTCGGCGACCTGCCGGGTGAGCAGGTCGAGGATCTCGCGGACGAAGATCCGCCGCGCCTGGTTGTGCAGCACCGGACCGCTGAGCGCCACCGCCGCGGCACGCCGGTAGTCCTCCTCCTCGAGCCGTAGCGCCTCGCCGCCGTACGGGATCTCCACCGGGCCGCCGGGCGGGGCCTGCCGGTCCCGTACGGCGGCGGCCACCACCTCGGCCATCAGCGCCCTGCCCTTGACCTCGGCGACCGCGGGCGGCTCGGCGCGCCGGGCCGCGACGCCGGGGAACAGCCCGCCGACCGTGGACAACAGCACGTTCGTCTCGCCGAGGCCGGGCAGCACCTGGCCGATGTACCGCAGGAAGGTCGCGTTCGGGCCCACGACCAGGACGCCGCGTCCGGCCAGGCGCCGGTGGGTGTAGAGGAGGTACGCGGCGCGGTGCAGCGCGACGGCGGTCTTCCCCGTGCCCGGCCCGCCCTGCACGACCAGCACGCCCCGGTGGTCGGAGCGGATGATCTCGTCCTGTTCGGCCTGCAGGGTCTCGACGATGTCCCGCATCCGGCCGGTGCGTCCGGCGTTGACCGCCGCCAGCAGCGCGGCCTCCCCGATCAGCCCCTCCCCGCCGGCGGTGTCCAGCGCCTCGCTGTCCAGGATCTCGTCGTCCAGGTCCACCACCCTGCGGTGGCGCGTGGTGATGTGACGACGGCGGCGTACGCCCTCCGGCGCGGCGGCCGTGGCCACGTAGAACGGGCGCGCGGCCGGCGCGCGCCAGTCGACCAGCAGCGGATCGGCGTCCTCGTCAGAGTCGTCGAGGATGCCGATCCGGCCGATGTAGTGGCGCCCGCCGGCGCGCAGGTCGAGCCGGCCGAAGCACAGGCCGTTCTCGGCCGCGTCCAACCTCGCCACCCGCTCGGTGTATCGGGAGAACGCGGACTCCCGCTCGACGCGCGCCTGCCGGGTCCCGTCGTTCTCCCGGAGCACGCCGGTCAGCCGCCCGGAAGCCTGTTCGCGCAGCTCGTCGACCCGCTGATAGAGCATCGCGACGTAATCCTGTTCGAGCTCGAGCTCGCTGTTGGACAATTGTCCCCCTCTGCTGATATAATTGTTGTAAGAACTGCGAAATGTGCCGAAATGACAGAAGTCGGCAACCAGCGTAGTTCTTTTTTCATTTCCGGGAAGATGATCCGGGGGAGACAATGGGTTCACGGATGTCCGACCCCCAGGAGCTCGTTCCCGAAATGGGGGAGGTGGGGGGAATGCCACCATGACCACACAGCGTCCGGGCGCGCTCATGTCCGCGCATGAGGGACTCGTCGAGGCACCGATCGACCAGGTACGCGGCGCGGTCCTCGCCGTGCCGACCGGACGGCTCCGGGGGGCGGAGGCGCCGCTCGTCCTCGGCTCGATGGACGACCGGTACGTGACGGTCTCCGGCGGCCCGAGCACGTTCACCGCCGCCGTGGCGGGGGTTCCGCTCACGATCGAGGTCGATCGCGACGCCGGCTGGGTGCAGGCGCGCGGCCAGTGGTGGTGGTGCGGCCGGTTCCAGGTGGCGGAGCACGCGGAGGGGACGCTGGTGACGCAGCAGACCTTCAACTGCGCGACCGGTCCGGTCGCCAGGCTCGTACCGCTGACGGTCGGTCGCGGGCACCGGGCGAACGGCCGGGGTGCGCTGCTGCGGGTCCTGGAGGAACTGGCCGACCGCCTGCACTGTGCCGCGAGGCCGCTGTCCGACTGATCGGAAGGAGTCCTCGCCCCGCTATCCGGAGATCCGCTGAGACGCGACGTCACGGCCGGACAGGACCAGGACGAGCGGCACCGCCAGGAGCGCGCACGACAGGGCCGCCAGGGCCGGATACCCGCCGGCGGACAGGAGGAGGGTGGAGGCCAGACTGGCGGCGGCCGCGATGCTCCACACCGTCGCGTCGACCGCCCCCTCGACGCGGGCCCGCTCCGCCGCGGGCAGGTCGCGGGCGAGCAGGCCACTGCCGCCGACGAAGCACAGGTTCCACCCGTAGCCGAGCGGGAACAGCGCGCCGGCCCGGAGCACCAGGTCGCCTCCCGGCGCGATCGCGGCGAGCAGCGCGGAGACGGCCAGCGACAGCAGTCCGGCGAGCATGACCGGTCGCGCACCGACGCGGTCGAACAGCCGCCCGGTGAGCGGCGACAGCGCGAACATGCCGAGCGTGTGCGCCGACAGGGTCATCCCGACCGCGCCCAGCCCGTGGCCGTGCATGTGCATGTCCACGGGGGTGGCGGTCATGACGGCGACCATGACGACCTGCGCCGCGACCATGACCGCCAGCGCGGACCGGGCGGCGGACGTGCGCACCAGGTCGCGCAGCGGCACGGGCGAGGCGGCTGCCTGGACACGACCCGCGGGGGCGCCCAGGGCGGCGGCCACCGCGACCGTACCGGCGACGGCCGCGGCCAGGAACGGCCCCGTCATCGCGGGCGCGCCGAGGCGGTGCGCGGCGGTGCTCGACGGGTCGAGCAGCAGCGGGCCGCCGACCGCGCCGACCGTCCCGGCCCAGACGAGCGTGCCGAGGGCGAACCCGCGTCGGTGCGCGGGGTACAGGTCGGCGGCCGCGTAGCGGGACAGCTGCGCCCCGGCGTTGCCGAGGCCCAGAACCAGCATGCCGAGGGTCAGGATCAGGACGTCGCCGACGGTCACGGCGACGACCGCGAGGCCGGCGCCGAACGCGGCCGCGGCGTACCCGAGGACCAGGCCGGCGCGCCGGCTCCGCCGTCCCGCGAGCCAGGTCAGGGCGAGCGCGCCGACGCCCGTTCCGATGACGCCCGCGGTGTTGGGCACCGCGCCCCAGGCCGCGCCGAGCCGGTCGCCGGCCACGATCGTGCTCACCGCACCGGTCATGGCCATCGCCGCGTTCATCAGGGCCGCTCCGCAGAACAGCGCCGTCATCGGGCGTCCGCGCGGGGCGGACACGGTGTTCGGAGGGTTCATCACAGGGGGCGTTCGCATGCGTAAGACGCTAGGAATTCCGCCGTCGCGGCAGAACGGGCGATGAGCGGAGATTCGGGGGATCCGCCGCTTGTTCGTAAGGAGATATCCGGTGCAGGGTTTTCGCATGGACAGACCGCTGGATCAGACGGATTGGCGCATCCTCGCCGAGCTGCAGCGCGACGGGCGCCTCTCCTACAAGCGGCTCGCGCGGAACGTCCACCTGTCACCGCCGGCCGTCGCCGAGCGCGTCCGCCGGCTGGAGGAGGCCGGGGTGATCAGCGGCTACTCGGCGCGGATCGACGCGGCGCGGGCCGGCCTGCCGCTGACGACGTTCGTGCAGATGCGGTGCGCGCTCGGCAGGTGCCTGCTGAACACGACGACGGCCGAGGACTTCCCCGAGGTCACCGAGGTGCACAAGCTCAGCGGAGGCTGGTGCTCGATGCTGCGGGTCCGCGTCGCGTCGATGCGGCACCTGGAGGGGCTGCTCGAGCGCCTCGGCGAGCACGGCGAGATGAACACCCACATCGTCCTGTCGACGGAGTACGAGGGGCGCCCCGTGGAGGCTCCGGTGGAGGAGGAGCGTCCGGTCACGCGGTCGTCCGGCTGGGCCCGCTGACCGGTCGCGCGCGGCTCAGCGCGCGAACAGCCGTGCGGCGTTGTCGTGGCAGACGGCCCGCAGCCAGTCGTCGCCGAGGTCGAGCCGCGTCAGCGCCGCGAGCTGGTGGGCGTACGAGTACGGGATGTTCGGGAAGTCGGTGCCCAGCAGGACGCGATCCCCGAGGTCGGCCAGGCGGGGGGTCAGCTCGGTGGGCCACGGGTGCATGCCCTCGGCGAAGTCGGTGAACGTCATCGTCGTGTCGAGGCGAAGACCCGGATGGCGGTCGGCGAGGTCGAGGAACTCCGCGTACTCCGGCATGCCCAGGTGCGCCACGATCGGGATCAGGCGGGGATGGCGGGCGAGGACCTCGGCGAACACCGCCGGACCCGTGTGCGGGCCCGCCTCCGGCCCGGACCCGCAGTGCACGACGACCGGGGTGCGCGACTCCGCCAACAGGCCCCAGACCGGGTCCAGGAGTGGATCACGGGGGTCGTACGCCCCGACCTGGATGTGCGCCTTGAACACCCGGGCGCCGTCCTCGATCGCCGCGGCGACGTACGCGCCGGCCTCCGGCTCGGGGAAGAAGGTGGCCGTGCGCAGGCAGTCGGGCGTGCGCGCGGCGAAGTCGGCCGCCCAGTCGTTGAGCCACTGGGCCATCCCGGGACGGTGCGGGTAGAGCATCGCGGTGAACCGCCGCACCCCGAACCCCCGCAGCAGGCGCAGCCGCCGCTCCTCCTCGTGGCGGTACCGGATCTCCCAGCGAGGGCGGCCGTCCGTCTCGGCGAACCGGTCGAAGTACGCCCAGACCTTGGCCAGGACGTTGGACGGCATGAAGTGGGTGTGCACGTCGATGAGGCCGGGGAGGCCGAGGGCCCGCCAGAACGCCGGGATCTCCGCGTCGTCCGCCGGGGGCCGTACGGTGCGTTGATCGCCGGGGGAGGACATGGTCCGCATCATCCCAGGGCGCGGAGTCCGGCCGGTCACCACGTCCCGGTGTGGGCGCTCACAGAGAGTCAGAGCCGACGGCGATCAGAGGGGTGTGCCCGATTACAGTGGTCCCGGACAAGAATCCGATTCGGTTATCGGAGGACGCGTGGACGCCCAGGACTTCGCAGACGTGCTCGACGCCGTACGGACCTTCGTCCGCGAGCGGGTGATCCCGCGCGAGGACGAGATCGAGACCACGGACCGCATCCCGGAGGACCTCCGGCAGGCCGCAGGCGATATGGGCCTGTTCGGCTACGCGCTGCCGGAGGAGTACGGCGGGCTCGGCCTGTCGATGAGCGAGGAGGTGCGGCTCGCGTTCGAGCTCGGGTACGCCAGCCCGGCGTTCCGGTCGATGTTCGGCACGAGCAACGGCATCGCGGGGCAGGTCCTCGTCAAGGCCGGGACCGACGAGCAGCGGGACCGCTGGCTGCCGCGGCTGGCCGCCGGGCAGGCCGTCGGGGCGTTCGCGCTGACGGAGGCCGAGGCGGGCTCGGACCCCAGCACGCTGACGACGAAGGCCGTACGCGACGGCGACCACTACCGGATCGACGGGGCCAAGCGCTTCATCACCAACGCGCCCGAGGCCGACGTGTTCATGGTCTTCGCCCGGACCGGCGGCGAGGGGTCGCGGGGGATCTCGACGTTCATCGTGGAGACGGGCACGCCCGGCCTCACCGTCGGGCCGTCCGACGAGAAGATGGGCCAGCGCGGCGCGCACACGGCCGAGGTCCACCTCGACGGCGTACGGGTCCCGGCGACGGCGATGGTCGGCGAGGAGGGCACCGGGTTCCGCACCGCGATGGCCTCGCTCGCGCACGGCCGGCTGCACATCGCGGCGGTGTGCGTCGGCGTGGCGCAGCGCCTCCTCGACGAGACGGTCGCGTACGCCAAGGATCGGCGCCAGGGCGGCCGGGCGATCGGGGAGTACCAGCTCATCCAGGGACTGATCGCCGACTCGCAGACCGAGCTCTACGCGGGCCGCGCGATGGTGCTGGAGGCGGCGAGGGCGTACGACGCGGGGGAGGACCGCAAGCTCGGCCCCTCCTGCGCGAAGTACTTCTGCTCGGAGATGGCCGGTCGCGTCGCCGACCGCGCCGTCCAGATCTTCGGCGGCATGGGTTACATGCGCGGTGTCGTCGTCGAGCGGCTCTACCGTGACGTGCGCCTGTTCCGGATCTACGAGGGGACGAGCCAGATCCAGCAGGTCGTCATCGCCCGCCACCTGCTCCGCTGACGCGGCGGGCGTGCCGCCAGAATGAGCACCATGCCCGATATGACGACGTATGAGGTTTTCATCGCGACCGCCGTCGGGTTCCTCCTCGTCCCCGGTCCGGCGATCCTCTACACGATCGCCAGGAGCGTGGACCAGGGGCGCGCGGCCGGCCTGGCGTCCGCCGCCGGCCTGTCCACCGGTGACGTCATCCAGGTCGCGGCGGCGACGTTCGGCCTGTCGGCGATCGTCGCCGCCTCCGCCACCGCGTTCACGACGGTGAGGTACCTCGGCGCGGCGTACCTGATCTACCTCGGCGTCCGGCGCGTTCTCAGCCGGGACACGGCGGCGGAACGGCCCGACGGCCGCGCCCGGCTGTCCCGGATCTACGGGCAGGGCGTGCTGGTCAACGCCCTCAACCCGAAGAACGCCCTGTTCTTCCTCGCCTTCCTGCCGCAGTTCGTCAGCGCCGACGCCCCCGCGTGGCCGCAGGTGCTCCTGCTGGGCATGACGTTCGTCGTGTGCGGCGCGGGCGTGCGCGTGATCTACTCCCTCGCCTCGAACGCCGTCGCGCGCCGACTGCCGCGCGGCCGGGCCGGAGGGCGCGCCTCACGGTACGTCTCCGGCGGCCTCTACATCGCGCTCGGCGTCGCCGCGGCCACGACCGGGTCCGCCCGGCGCTGAGCGCGCCCGGAACGGGCTCAGACGGCGGGGCAGCGGGTGCCGCGGCGCGGGACCTCCAGGTCGACGAGGTACCGGTCGACGGCGTTCTCCATGCAGGGGCCGTTCGTGACGCTGCCGTGGCCCCAGCCCTCGTACGTCAGCAGCACGCCCGAGCCGCCGAGCTGCCGCGCCACCGACTCCGCCCACGGGTAGCCGGTGGCGGGGTCGTGCACGGCGTTCGACAGCAGGATCGGCGGCGCACCGCGCGCCGTGAGCCGGTGCTGCGGATCGGCGGTCGGCGAGCCGAGGCACGCCGCCGTCATGTGCAGGGGCAGCAGGTACGGCAGGTCCGGCGCGGTCCGCTCCATCGTGCGGACGAGGGAGGCGTACTCCCGCTGGTCGCGCACGGGAAGATGCCAGTCGGAGCAGAAGATCGGGGTCGTCGTCGGCAGCGCCGCCGGGGAGGTGGGGGCGGCCGGGATCGGCGTGCTCGCCGCCAGGGCGGCGATCTTCTGAGCCAGGCCGGCGAAGTCCGCCCGGTAGAACGACCGGAACGCGATCCCGTTGACCAGGTCCATCGGCGACAGGGCGGTGCCCGGCGCCGTGGGGTTCGCCAGTTCGCCGCGGTCGGCGCGGGCCAGCAGCCCGTGCCAGGCCGCGTGGACGTCCTGGCCGTGCAGCGCGCACTCCGACGCGCGGTCGCACCAGCGCACGAACTCCTCGAAGGAGTCCTGCGCCGCGGCGGCCTGGTCCCGGAGGAAGGCGCGCGTGGTGGGGACGCCGTGGTCCATGACGCTCTCCAGCACCATGGCCCGGACCCGGCGCGGGTAGGTCTCGGCGTACTGCGCGCCGAGCATCGTGCCGTACGAGCTGCCGTGGAAGGTCAGCTTCGCCTCGCCGAGGGCGGCGCGGATGGCGTCCAGGTCGCGGATCGTCTGCGCGGTGTCCAGATGGTCGAACACCGGGCCGGTGCGGGCCCGGCAGTCGGCGCGGAGCCGTTCGTTGTACGCCACGGTGGCCGCGAACCGCGCCTGGGTGTCGATCTTCGGGGACGGGCGCCGGGCGAGCAGCTCCGGGGAGCAGGTCACCGGAGCGCTGCCACCGACGCCGCGCGGATCGAAGCTCACGATGTCGAACCGGGCCCGGACCTCCGGGCTGAACCGGTCGATCCCGGTCACCACCCGGTCCACGCCCGAGTCGCCGGGCCCGCCCGGGCCGAACACCAGCGTGCCGACGCGGGTACCGGGACCGGTGGCCTTGCGGCGCGCCAGCGCCAGACCGAACCTCGGCCCGTCCGGGTGGGCCCAGTCCACCGGCACGGAGAGCGTGGCGCACTCCGCCCCGGAGTACTCCGGATCGCACGGTGCCCAGCGCGGACCGGGCGACGCGTGCGCCGAGGGGACGGCGACCGGACCGGACACGGCCAGAGTGCCCAACGTGAGCACGGCGGCCGCGCCGGCGCGCCGTACGGCGGCCCGAGAGCGTGCGAGCCTGCCTGTCAGGACCAAGGGACATCCCTTCTGAGCGGACGCCGACGTACGGCGTCCGGAGCGACGTGGGACCCGGCCGGGAACCTGCGGACCTTGATCACGTTAGGGCCGGGATCGCCGCCGTCGCCGGGCTCTCAGGGACAGGTCAGGGTCGGCTCAGGGACAGGTCAGGGGCGGTCGTGAGGGCTCTGCGGGGGACCCGGACGGCGGGCGGTGAGCGGGGGCGGCGAATCGATTTCGTGTCGGAGCCGCGCAGCGTGTATGGTTACGGAGCGCGGAAGGGCGCACGCCCCCTTAGCTCAGTCGGCAGAGCGTCTCCATGGTAAGGAGAAGGTCTACGGTTCGATTCCGTAAGGGGGCTCTAGCAGCCGATATCCCGGTCCGCCGCAGTGGGCCGGGGTTTCGTCTGTTCGGGTACGCACGGAGAGTCCGGTATTCTTTTCTCCGGTCGTCCCGACCACGCGGCGGAGTAGCTCAGTCAGGCAGAGCAAGCGGCTCATAATCGCTGTGTCGCCGGTTCAAGTCCGGCCTCCGCTACCACCTCACCGCCTCCCCTCTCGCAGGGGAGCGGTAGGTCGCTGTCCAGTGTCCCTCACCAGAAAGGCACTCCCTCGTGGCTGCCACCGACGTACGGCCAAAGATCACGCTGGCCTGCCAGGAGTGCAAGCACCGCAACTACATCACGCGGAAGAACCGGCGTAACGACCCGGACCGCCTCGAGCTGAAGAAGTACTGCCCGAACTGCCGCAAGCACCAGGCGCACCGCGAGACCCGCTGACGCGGGAGCGGGCTCGCCGGTCGGCGTTCCCTGACGTTCGCAGCCCGTCCCGGCCTGGTCGCCGGGGCGGGCTGAAGCGCGTCTGTTAACGTCGCAGCATCGATCACCTGGCGCGGACGCGGGTACTCCCCGGGGAAGGGACGGATTGAATGGCGCTCAACCGCGATTTCATCGGGCGGGCGTTCCCGCCGTCGGAGCCGTACGAGGTCACCCGGCTGAAGATCCGGGAGTTCGCGGACGCCATCGGCGACCTGAACCCGATCTACCGTGACCCGGAGGCGGCCAAGACCGCCGGGCACCCCGACGTGATCGCGCCGCCGACCTTCCCCATCGCCATCTCGATCATGGGCTCGTCCCTGACCGACCCCGAGCTCGGCCTCAACTACGCGATGGTCGTCCACGGCGAGCAGCGGTTCGAGTACCACCGGCCCCTGCACGCGGGCGACGTCGTCACGGCCGAGTCGACGATCGCCGGCATCCGCTCCATCGGGCGCAACGAGCGCCTCGACCTGCAGACCGTGATCAAGACGGTCGACGGCGAGCACGTGTGCACGGCCCACAACGTCATCATCGAGCGAGGTGCCTGACATGACCGCCACGGTGAAGTACGACGAGGTCGAGGTCGGCCAGGAGCTCCCCGCCAGGACCTACCCGGTGCAGCGCGTCGACCTGGTGAAGTACGCCGGCGCGTCCGGTGACTTCAACCCGATCCACTGGGACGAGCCGTTCGCCAAGTCCGTCGGCCTGCCCGACGTGATCGCGCACGGCATGTTCACGATGGCGCAGGGCGGCCGGTACGTCACCGACTGGGCCGGCGACCCGGGCGCGGTCGTGGACTACGGCGTGCGGTTCTCCTCGATGGTCGTCGTGCCGCACGACGACGGCACCGAGATCGAGATCAGCGGTGTGATCGAGGACAAGCTCGACGACAACAGGGTCGTGGTCGCGCTGACCGCCCGGTCGGGCGGCCAGAAGGTCCTCACCCGCGCCAAGGCCACGGTCCGCCTCGCCTGATGGCGGTCCGCTGCGAGCAGGTCCGCCTCGCGGGCTACACGACACTGCGGCTGGGCGGCCCGGCGCGCTGCTTCGTCGAGGCCACGACGGACGATGAGCTCATCGACGCCGTCGGCCGCGCCGACCGGGAGGGCGAGCCGGTGCTCGTCCTCGGCGGCGGCAGCAACCTCGTGGTCGCCGACGAGGGCTTCGCCGGCACCGCCGTGCACGTCGCCACGCGCGGCGTCACCACGGGGCCCGGCGGGCCCCGGGACGCGGGGCGTGGCGTGACCACGACGCCGGGCGGCTCCCGCGACGGTCGCGTGCTCGTACGCGCCCGCGCGGGCGAGGAGTGGGATCCGTTCGTCGCCCGGTGCGTCGAGGAGGGACTGTCCGGGGTCGAGTGCCTGTCCGGCATCCCCGGCCTGCTCGGCGCCACTCCCATCCAGAACGTCGGCGCGTACGGCCAGGACGTCAGCGAGACGATCGTCGAGGTCCGCGCGTACGACCGCGAACGCGGCGAGGTCGTCGTCCTCGACCGCGACGCCTGCCGGTTCGGGTACCGCAGCAGCGCCTTCAAGGGCGCCCACCGGCATGTCGTGCTGGAGGTGACGTTCGCCCTCGAACACGACGACCTGTCCGCCCCGATCCGGTACGCCGAACTGGCCCGGACGCTCGGGGTCGACCCCGGCGAACGGGTGCCCCTCCGGGACGCCCGCGAGGCCGTCCTCGGCCTGCGCCGGGGCAAGGGCATGGTCCTCGACCCCGCCGACCCCGACACGCGAAGCGCCGGATCGTTCTTCACCAACCCGATCCTGGACCCGGACCAGGTCACCGACCTGGAGAAGCGCGTCGCCGACCGGCTCGGCGCCGGCGCCGTGTTCCCGCGCTATCCGGAGCCGGACGGCCGTACGAAGACCTCGGCCGCCTGGCTGATCGACAAGGCCGGCTTCACCAAGGGGTACGGTCGGGGGCCGGTCCGGATCTCGACCAAGCACGCCCTCGCGCTGACCAACGCCGACGGCGGACGCACCGAGGACCTCCTTGCCCTGGCGCGCGAGGTCCGCGACGGCGTCCGCGCCGCCTTCGGCGTCACGCTCGTCAACGAACCGGTCTTCGTCGGCGTTCGCCTCTGACCGAGCTCGACCACTTTCCGCCGGTCGCCGCCGAGCGGCACTCGAACTCCTTCTGACGACCCTGCTCCGCCCGGCGCGGGTCGGGGGCTTTGACCTGCCGGAAAAATCTTGCCGATGCCGATGCGGTCCACACTGTCTTTCACAAACCCACAACCAAGACACGGGAGACGACATGAACAAGATCGTGACACTCCGGTTCCTGGCCAGCGAAGGCGACGCCGGCCGCGACGCTACCAAGGGCGGCAGCTCCGGGCTCGACCTGGAGGTCGTCGTCGCCGACCGATCCACGCGGCAGAGCGTCGAAGAGCTCATCGGCCGCCTCGACCTCACGTACGAGGGCGACTGGACGGAGGAGGACGGCGGCGTCCACCGGCTGCGCGCCACCATCCGGAACGCGGACCAGGCGGACGAGATGCGCCTGGAGAACGGTCTCGACCGAATCTTGCGGTCGGCGGCTCCCAAAGCCGGCCACTCGGACGGCTACCCGGCCACTTCCTGCTGACGGGAGGGGCTTCAAGGCGGCTACGGGCCGTCAAGGCCGCCGGATCGAGCATCCGGCGGCCTTCTGCATTGACGGTCCCTCCCCACCACGGTCGCCCTCCCCGGGTCGCGGTCGGAGCGCTCGGTGAACGCTCCGCCGGACTGGTACGAACGCTCCGAATCGCTTCCGGAAGGCGCCCTTCGCCGCGCCCTACGCTCGTCCGGTCAGGGGAACAGGACGTGGACGACGTCGTCGATGCGTGTGCCGTCGAGGCGGTCGAAGCGGGACCGCTGAACGCTCTCGCGGACGAACCCGGCCTTCTCCAGCACCCGTTGCGACGCCACATTGTCCGTCATCGTCCCGGCCACGAGCCGCTGCACGCCGACCTCGAAGGCCCAGGCGCTGACGAGCCGTACGGCGCGGGTCGCGACACCCTTGCCGCGGAACTCCGGTCGCATGCTGTAACCGACCATCGCCTGCCGGCTCCACCCCTCGTTGTAGAGGCTGATGTCCCCGGCGAACGCGTCGCCGACCCTGATCACGAACTCCGCGCGGTGGCCCGCCAGCCATTCGCTCGCCGCGTGCTCGCAGCGCCGGGTGATCTCGCCGCGGGGCCGCTCCTGCGTGTAGACGGACCGGTGGCGGACGTCCGGCAGGTTCACCAGCGCCCACATGTCGTCCGCGTCGGCCGGACCGAGCGGGCGCAGGCTCACCTCGCCGTCGCGCAGTTCACCGTTCCGCAGGTCCGGGAGCGGTCGCGGGGCCGGTCCGGGAGGGTCGCCCGGCAGCCAGGCCCAGACGACCTCGTCCGGCCGGCCGCCGCCCTCCGGCCCGCTGCCGCGCCGTACGCACTCGCGCGTGAATCCGCCGTTCAGCGCGACGCGCTGAGAGACCGTGTCGGCGACGTGGGTGACCATCTCCAGCCGTCCCTCGGCCTGCTCGGTGAGCGTCCGCACGGCCTTGCTCGCGACTCCCCGGCGGCGTTCCTCGGGGATCACCCAGACGCTCAGCTCCCGTACGCCGGGCCGGGCCTCGATCAGGCTCAGCCCGCCGGCCAGCCGGTCACCGTCGAGAACGGCGTGCGTGACGGGGATGTACGGGGCCAGCCGTGCGGCCTCTTCGGCAGTCGCGGTACGGAGGATCACGGTGTCCGATCATTCCATTTCGTCCGTGGCCGTGCGGGTCGTTCCGGGCCGAGTCCCGAGCCAGACGTCCACGCCGTCGAGGAGCCGTTTCTGGCTCTCCGCGGGCGCGGCCGAGCCCCGGATCGAGGAGCGCGCCAGCTCGGCCAGCTCCTCGTCGGTGAACCCGTGGTCCCGGCGGGCCAGCTCGTACTGAACGGCCAGCCGCGACCCGAACAGCAACGGGTCGTCGGCGCCCAGCGCGATCGGCACCCCCGCCTCGAACAGGCGCCGTAGCGGCACGTCGCCGGCCGCGCCGTAGACGCCGAGGCCGACGTTGGACGCCGGGCACACCTCGAGGGTGACGCCGCGGGCCGCGACGGTGTCCATGAGGGCCGGATCCTCGACCACGCGCACGCCGTGCCCGATCCGGTCGGCGCCCAGCCCGTCGAGGCAGGCCCGTACGCTCGCCGGCCCGAGGAGCTCGCCGCCGTGCGGCACGGAGAGCAGCCCGGCACGCTTGGCGATGGCGAACGCCCGGTCGAAGTCGTACGCCCGGCCACGTCGCTCGTCGTTGGACAGCCCGAAGCCGACGACCCCGCGCCCGGCGTACTGGGCGGCGAGCCGCGCCAGCGTGCGGGCGTCGAGGGGATGCCGGGTGCGGTTGGCCGCGATGATCACGCCGATGCCGACCCCGGTGTCCGCGGCGGCCTCCCGTGTCGCGTCCATCACCAGGTCGGTGAAGGCCGTCACCCCGCCGAACCGGCCGGCGTACCCGCTCGGGTCCACCTGGATCTCCAGCCAGCCGGAGCCCTCCGCGGCCTCGTCCTCGGCCGCCTCGCGCAGCAGCCGCCGTACGTCGTCCTCGTCGCGCAGCACCGAACGGGCGATGTCGTACAGGCGCTGAAACCGGAACCAGCCGCGTTCGTCCGTGGCGCGCAGCCGGGGAGGCCACTCCTCGACGAGGGCGTCGGGCAGGTGCACGCGGTGCTTGTCGGCGAGCTGGACGAGCGTGCTGTGCCGCATCGAGCCGGTGAAGTGGACGTGCAGATGGGCCTTGGGCAGAGCGGTGATGGGACGGGCCTCCATGCACCGATCTTGCCGTATGCGCTGCTCGGGCCTGCGGCGACCTCCCCCGAACGGCATGGATGCACGGCCGCGGAAAAAAGTTTGAGAAGCCGTGCAACCCCCCGTGGGACCCACGCGTATATGAGGGGCGCGAGAGTCAAACAGCGCTGAAAGGGATAGACGTGATCCTGAACCTGAAGCTGGCTGCACTGGCCACCGGCGCCGCGGGCGCCATCGCCGCCGGCGGCGTCGCCTACGCGACCGTGGGGAGCAGCTCGCCGGCGCCGTCCGCCAAGCCGGTCGCGGACACGGCGAAGAAGGTCGCCCAGCAGGCCGAGGCCGCGGCCCCCACCGCCGCGCCGACCTGCGTGACCGTGCCCCAGACCAAGCTGCCGAAGGGCAAACTGCCGAAGGGCGAGGTGCCCAAGGCCGAGGTGCCCAAGGCCGAGGTGCCCAAGGCCGAGCTGCCCAAGGACAAGCTCCCCAAGGCCGAGCTGCCGAAGACCGGCGAGAAGCCGAACCTGCCGCTGCCCGCGGACAAGGCCGAGGCTCCGGCGACCGTGCCCACCGGCAAGGTGAAGGCCCCTGAGGGCCTGCCGACCGACAAGGCGAAGGTCCCGGCCGCCAAGCTCCCGGACGCGAAGGTCCCGGCCGCCAAGCTCCCGAACGGCAAGGTTCCGACCAACCTGCCGACCTGCGCGCCCGGCACGACCCAGACCACCCAGAACACGCCGAAGTCCGACACCCCCGTGGCGAAGCCGGGTCTGCCGAAGGTCGGCGTTCCCGAGGCCAAGCTGCCGTCCTGCGACTCGGTCCCGGCCGTGATCAAGACCACGCACTCCAAGGCGAAGGACATCACGCTGCCCACCGGCCTGAGCCTCGCCACCACCCACACCCACACGGTCACGGTCCAGAGCGGCAAGATCTGCGCCGTCACGCAGAAGTTCGCGGCCGCGGGCGGCAAGTACCTCACGGTGGAGCGGCTGAACGTTCCGCCGCAGGTCACGGCCAAGGAGCTGGCGGCGGACCTGAAGCTGCCCGAGGGCAACCTGGTCTCGGCCGAGGGCACCCAGACGTGGCAGAGCCCGCTGAGCACCGGCATGCTGTGGATCTCGGACAAGGGTTACGCGATCTACCTGACCGGGAGCCCCGCCTACTCGGCTCAGCTTCCGGCGATCGCCACGCAGCTGCGGCAGCTGCACTGAGGCTCGGCGCGGGTGGCCCCTGCGCGGTGGGCCACCCGCGACCGATTCACATGAATAACGGGCCTACGACGGACGGAGTGCCTTGGCGCGTCGAGATGACGAGTCATTCGTCGAGTTCGTGGCGCAGCGTGGGACGGCGCTGCTTCGGACCGCCCAGCTGCTGTGCGGGGCGCGGACGGATGCGGAGGATCTGCTGCAGACGGCCCTGGAGAAGGCATATCGGCACTGGGGCAGGATGAGACCCGACGCCGATCCAGAGCCGTATGTCAGGAAGATCCTGGTCAACCTGTCCGTCAGCCGGGCCAGACGATGGCGGGTGCTGCGGGAGGTCCAGATGGCCGCCCCGCCGGAGACGCCGACGGCGTCCGAGGCGGGCACCGTCGAGCTGCGCGGCGTGCTCATCGAGGAGCTGAGGCGCCTCGGCCCGCGTCAGCGGGCCGTGCTGGTCCTGCGGTACTGGGAGGACATGTCCGAGGCGGAGACGGCCGCCATGCTCGGCTGCTCGGTCGGCACCGTCAAGAGTCAGGCCGCGCGGGGTCTCGCCCGTCTCCGCGAACGAATGGGAAAGTCCGCACAGGCGGCGGCGTCAAGGGGGTGAACCATGGATCTGGAGGACGAGCTCCGGCAGGCCATGGCGGAGCATGTCACGGGGATGTCCGCGCCCGGCACGCTGGCGCATGAGGCGAAGCGCCGCCATCAGCGGACAGTACGGCGGCGGGCGACCGTCGCGGTGGCGGCGGCCGGGGTCGTGGTCGCCATCGCGGTGATCCCGACCTATCAGGCGATCCGCCCGCAACCCGTCAGCGCTCCGGGACCCGAGGGGCGGCACCACGGGACAGGCGGGGCCACGACGACCGGGTCCGCCGCGCCGTCGCCGTCGGCGGCGCGGAGCAGCGGCTCCACGGCGCCGTCCGCCGGCCCGTCCGCCACGACCCGCCCGGGGTCGCGGCCGTCGCGGCATCCGAGCAACGGTACGCACGGCACCGTGCCGGACATCGGCAGGGCGCTGCTGGCGTACCTCCCCGCGGGCATCGACCCGCACGACACCTGCCACACCGCGAGCACCGGCGCCCGCCGCACCACGACCTGCCGCTGGACCGGCCCGGCCGGCTGGATCGAGGTACGACTCGTGCGCGACGACACGCTCAAGGGACCCGGCGACATGGGGTTCACGCCGTCCGCGGCGCAACACACCGAGGTGCACGGCCATACCGCCCTGCGCGCCGCCGCGAGCGCGACGTTCGGCCAGGTCATGTGGATCGAGCGGTCGGGGCTCGGCGTCTGGGTCGGGGTCGGCCCGACGCTCGGCACCCACCTCATGCGGGTCGCCGAGGGCGTCCGCGTCGACTGAACCCCGCCGACCGAGCTCGACTGGAGACCGGTCGGCTGGAAAGACCGATCGGCTAGGGAAGGCCGACCGGCTGGGGAGACCGGCCGGCCGACCCGGGGGGCGGCCGGGCGGGGGATGAGGCCGGGGGCGATCGAGTAGTCGGCCGGGGTCGACTCGGCCCGCCCCGAGTCGACCCCGGCCGGCGCTGCGGCGCGGCCGGTCGCAGCGGCCGTCAGAGCCATACCGGAGACGCCCCACGAGCACCGTGGCACTCGTGGGGCGTCGTGGTGTCCTTCAGGGTCAGTGGGCCTCGGACAGCAGCTTGGCCACGCGGCCGACGCCTTCGGCCAGGTCCTCGTCGCCGAGCGCGTAGGACAGGCGGAAGTAGCCCGGCGTGCCGAACGCCTCGCCGGGGACCAGGGCCACCTCGGCCTCCTCAAGGATCAGGGCGGCCAGCTCGACGGAGGTCTGCGGGCGCTTGCCGCGGATCTCCTTGCCCAGCAGCTCCTTGACCGACGGGTAGGCGTAGAAGGCGCCCTTCGGCTCGGGGCACAGGACGCCGGGGATGTCGTTCAGCATCCGCACCATCGTCTTGCGGCGCCGGTCGAACGCCGTGCGCATCTCCGCGACGGCGGACAGGTCACCGGACACCGCGGCGAGCGCCGCGGCCTGTGAGACATTGGCCACATTCGAGGTCGCGTGCGACTGAAGGTTCGTCGCGGCCTTCACGACGTCCTGCGGGCCGATCAGCCAGCCCACGCGCCAGCCGGTCATCGCGTAGGTCTTGGCCACTCCGTTGAGCACGAGGGTGCGGTCGGCCAGCTCCGGCACGACCACCGGCATCGAGGAGAACTCCGCGTCGCCGTAGACCAGGTGCTCGTAGATCTCGTCGGTGACGACCCACAGGCCGTGCTCGGCGGCCCAGCGACCGATCTCGGCGACCTGCTCGCGGGTGTACACCGCGCCGGTCGGGTTGGACGGGGAGACGAACAGCAGCACCTTGGTCCGGTCGGTGCGCGCCTGCTCGAGCTGGTCGACGCTCACCAGGTAGCCGGTGGTCTCGTCGGCGACCACGTCGACCGGTACGCCGCCCGCCAGCTTGATCGACTCGGGGTAGGTCGTCCAGTACGGGGTCGGCACCAGCACCTCGTCGCCCGGGTCGAGCAGCGCGGCGAACGCCTCGTACACCGCCTGCTTGCCGCCGTTGGTGATGAGCACCTGCGACGCCTCGACCTCGTAGCCGGAGTCGCGCCTGGTCTTCTCCGCGACAGCGGCCTTGAGCTCGGGCAGCCCACCGGCCGGCGTGTACTTGTGGAACCGCGGGTTGTGGCACGCCTTGACGGCGGCCTCCACGATGTAGTCCGGAGTCGGGAAGTCGGGCTCGCCGGCGCCGAATCCGATCACCGGACGCCCCGCGGCCTTCAGCGCCTTGGCCTTGGCATCGACGGCGAGCGTCGCGGATTCGGAGATCGCGGCGATCCGAGCGGAGATTCGAGAGCTCATACCGCCTATCGTCGCAGACGGCGCGGCAGGTCTCAGCCCGATATCCCCCTTACGGAGACGGGGCTCCGGAGGGGCGCGGCGGACCTGATCGGCGTTTGGTTCGACGCGGGGGCGGTTTGAGACGTAGACTGCGTGACCTAGTGGCGTCCTGCATGGTTCACGCGTGCCATGATGTGGCGACACTGCGAAGGGCAGTAGCTCAATTGGCCAGAGTCCCGGTCTCCAAAACCGGTGGTTGGGGGTTCGAGTCCCTCCTGCCCTGCGGAATACGGTTCGTGCACGTCGTACGTGCGCGGGCGTACTAAAGCGCACGCCCACACCGGAAGTTCGCGACACAACCGACGAGGGGATGCGTCGACACCAATGGCGACCGAGACGCGCGGCGAGACCGCGACCAAGGACAACGGCAAGTCCGTCAAGAAGCGGACGTCGCCGCTCCTGTTCTACCGCCAGGTGGTCGCTGAGCTTCGCAAGGTCATCTGGCCTACGCGCAACGAGCTCATCACCTACACGACCGTGTCGCTGGTCTTCGTGATCATCGTCGTGGCGATCGTGTTCGGTCTCGACAACGCCTTCTCCTGGGTTGTGCTGAAGCTCTTCGGCTGATCGCGTGCCGGATTCCATCAGCAACCCACACCGAGAGAAAGAGTGACCGTGTCCGAGTCCCCAGAGCTTCACGACGAGGCCATCGAAGAGGCCGAATCGGTGGAAGCGCCGGCTTCGGCCGAGGCTGAGGAAGTCGCCACGGAGTCCGACGAAACGTCCGCCCAAGCGTCCGAAGAGGCGTCCGACGAGGCGTCGGACCCGGTCGAAGAGTTCACCACGCAGCTGCGGCTCCTTCCGGGCGAGTGGTACGTCGTTCACTCGTACGCCGGTTATGAGAACCGCGTGAAGACCAACATCGAGCAGCGCACCCAGTCGCTCAACATGGAGGACTTCATCTTCCAGGTCGAGGTGCCGCAGCACGAGGTCACCGAGGTCAAGGGCGGCAAGCGTCAGAAGGTCAACGAGAAGGTCCTGCCGGGCTACATCCTGGTCCGCATGGAGCTCACCGACGAGTCCTGGGCGGCCGTCCGGAACACGCCGGGCGTGACCGGCTTCGTGGGCCTGTCGAACACCCCGTCGCCGCTGCACCTCCGGGAGGTGGCGACGCTGCTCGCGCCCGAGCCCGAGGAGCAGGCCAAGTCCAAGGAGACGGCGAAGGCCGCGGCCACCGTCGACTTCGAGGTCGGCGAGTCGGTCACCGTCATGGACGGCCCGTTCGCCACGCTGCCCGCGACCGTCAACGAGATCAACGCCGAGGCGCAGAAGCTCAAGGTGCTGGTGTCGATCTTCGGTCGGGAGACTCCGGTCGAGCTGTCCTTCAACCAGGTCTCCAAGATCTGACGACGGAGCACGACGCTCCGGCGCATACGCTCCACAGACGTCCCCGCGTGCCCGCGGGGAAGACGGTCCCAACGCGGTGGTCGACGTTCCATCCGCCGCGTCGCCCGTGTGCACGGGAGTGGGGACCGACGAAGAATCGGAACGAAAGGGTGAGGCATGCCTCCCAAGAAGAAGAAGGTCACCGCGGTCGTCAAGGTCCAGCTGCAGGCCGGACAGGCGACGCCCGCGCCGCCCGTCGGTACCGCGCTCGGTCCGCACGGCGTGAACATCATGGACTTCTGCAAGCAGTACAACGCTGCGACGGAGTCCCAGCGCGGCAACGTCATCCCCGTAGAGATCACCATCTACGAGGACCGTTCGTTCACGTTCGTCACGAAGACCCCGCCGGCCGCGCAGCTGATCAAGAAGGCCGCCGGCGTCGACAAGGGCAGCAGCGAGCCGCACAAGACCAAGGTCGGCTCGATCACCCGCGACCAGCTCCGGGAGATCGCCGCCACCAAGATGCAGGACCTCAACGCCAACTCGCCCGAGCAGGCCGAGAAGATCGTCGCCGGCACCGCCCGCTCGATGGGCATCACGGTCGCCGACTGACCCGCACCCGCCGACGAGCGGGTGTGACGGTAGGCGCCGTGTCCGGCACGGCGCGTGCCGGATGACGGGCTCGGCCGCGGACTCCGCGGGGGCGACGCCCCCGCGGGGAATGCCGTCGGCCCGGCCGAAATCCCATGTGGGAGGGCCGCGCGCAGGCCCGGACCACGAGCTCCAGATCAGGAGAAGAAGATGAAGCGCAGCAAGGCGTATCGCAACGCCGACAACAAGATCGACAAGTCGGCGCTCTACAGCCCGGCCGAGGCCGTGAAGCTGGCCAAGGAGACCTCGCCGACCAAGTTCGACGCCACCGTCGAGGTCGCGTTCCGGCTCGGGGTCGACCCCCGTAAGGCCGACCAGATGGTCCGTGGCACCGTCAACCTGCCGCACGGCACCGGTAAGACCGCCCGCGTGCTGGTCATCACCGGTGGCGCGAAGGCCGACGAGGCCCGCGAGGCCGGCGCCGACCACGTCGGCTCCGACGACATGATCGAGCGGATCCAGGGCGGCTGGCTCGACTTCGACGCCGTCGTGGCGACCCCGGACATGATGGGCAAGGTCGGCCGCCTCGGCCGCGTGCTCGGCCCCCGTGGTCTCATGCCGAACCCGAAGACCGGCACCGTCACCACCGACGTGGCCAAGGCCGTGTCCGACATCAAGGGCGGCAAGATCGAGTTCCGCGTGGACCGCCACGGGAACCTGCACTTCATCGCCGGCAAGACGTCCTTCTCCGAGAAGCAGCTCGTGGAGAACTACGCCGCCGCGCTGGAGGAGATCCTGCGGCTCAAGCCGTCGGCGGCCAAGGGGCGTTACATCAAGAAGGCGACCCTGAGCACGACGATGGGCCCGGGCATCCCGGTCGACCCGAACGCCACGCGCAACCTCGTCGCGGAGCTGGAAGAGTCCGCGGCGAGCTGACGCGGTGAGCACCGCGGTGAGCTGACGTATCAGCGAAACGCGCGAAGGGGCGTCCCCGTTTCGGGGGCGCCCCTTCGCGTTGCGTCATCCCTCGGTACGACTTACGTCGCACTCGGGCGAATGGGATCTGGTCCCCATGGGGGATGTTTACAAGATCTACGGAGGTAACACTCGATAGTGCTGGAACCAGAGGCGTTCGCGCTCTCATCGAGCCGGGGGCCGTACGCGATACGCAGGAGGGTTCAATGGTTCGTCGATATGCCGTGGGTACAGCCGCCGGTGCCGCCCTGGTCGTTTCTCTCGCCGGGTGCGGGGCCGCCGGGAAGGACGGCGCCGGCGCGGTGAACGTCTCCGCCGCCCAGGCGATCACTCTGGCGGCGCAGAAGACCAGCACCGTCAAGTCGTACAAGGTCGACATCACCGAGAGCGGCAGCGGGAAGGCCGCCTCGAAGGCGCACGGGGTCGTACAGGTGCGGCTCAGCCCCGAGCTCGCCGCGGTCGGCACCCTCGACTCGGCCGGCTTCGGCGGCCGCTCGATGGGGACCGGCCTGCGGGCGATCCTTCTCGGTGACGCCCTTTACGGGAAGGTCCCCTCGCAGCTGTCGCAGTTCGCCGGCGGCAAGCAGTGGGTGAAGTTCTCCGTCTCGCAGGCCGCTCAGCAGGCCGGTGTGAACCTGAACGACATCCTCAAGCAGGCCGACCCCGCGCAGCAGACGAAGATCTTCACCAGCTCGAAGGACGTGCGCAAGGTCGGTACGCAGACCATCAACGGGGCGAAGACCACGCACTACACCGGGACGATCACCGCGCAGGACGCCGCGGCGCAGCTGTCCGGTAAGGCCAAGCAGTCGTTCCAGGACCTCTACCAGAAGAGCGGTGCGAAGAAGGTCGTGTTCGACCTGTGGGTCGGTTCGGACAACCTGCCGCGCAAGCTGACGGCCAAGGGCGCCGAGTCGGGCGGTTCGGCCACCGCCACCATGATCTACAGCAACTTCAACAAGTCGTTCAGCGTGTCCGCGCCGCCGGCGAACCAGGTCGCCGATGGCTCGCAGCTCCTGCAGAACTGGGGCTCCGGCCACTGAGTCCGATAGTGCGGACGGCCCGGCCCCCCGGGCGGTTCGGAATGGTGCGCCCCGCGGCTCGGACGCCGCGGGGCGCACCCTTTTCTCCAGCCCGACGCAGCCCGACGGCCGCCGCGCCACGCCGCTTGGGCGCCGCCCTGGTCCGGGCCGCCGTGGGTGCGGATTTGGCCGTCTCGACGGGATCGCGTACGCTGTTCTACGCCGAAGACCGCCGGTCGTCACCCACGGGGTGACTGAAGGTCCCGCACAGCGGGCGGCCCGCGTAGGTGACATTGAGAGCTGAGACGTGACCCGGTGCTGGTCATGTCATCCGCCCCGTGCGCCTGCGCCGGGGCGTTCGTCGTTTCTCGGGCCTTCTCCACCGGCGCACATCTGGAAGGAGGCCCATGGCGAGGGCGGACAAGGCGGCAGCGGTCGCCGAGCTCAAGAGCGAGTTCGAGAGCTCGAGCGGTGCCGTGCTGACCGAGTACCGCGGGCTCACCGTCGCGCAGATCAGTGAGCTGCGCCGATCGCTCGGTGAGAATGCACGTTTCGCCGTGGTGAAGAACACGCTGACCAAGATCGCCGCGCGCGAGGCCGGGGTCACCGAGGAGCTCGAGCAGCTGCTCCAGGGCCCGTCGGCGATCGCGTTCGTCAAGGGCGATGTGGTCGAGGCCGCCAAGGGCCTGCGTGACTTCGCCAAGGCCAACCCGAACCTGGTGATCAAGGGCGGCGTCGTCGACGGCAAGCCGATGACGTCCGAGGACATCACCACGCTCGCCTCCCTCGAGTCCCGCGAGGTCCTCCTCGCGAAGCTCGCGGGTGCGATGAAGGCGTCGATGGGCAACGCCGCCGCTCTCTTCAACGCCCTGCCGGTCAAGGCCGCTCAGCTGGCCGAGGCCCTGCGGGTCAAGCGCGAAGAGGAAGGCGGGGCCACGGAGGCCGCCGCCGAGGCGCCGGCCGAGACGTCGGACGAGGGTTGATCCCGCGGTCGTAACAGACCTGAATTACCCATCCGCGTGAGCGACGCGGGTTTTCAACAGGAGGAAGCAACACCATGGCGAAGCTCAGCACCGACGAGCTGCTCGACGCGTTCAAGGAGATGACCCTTCTCGAGCTCTCCGAGTTCGTGAAGCAGTTCGAGGACACCTTCGACGTCAAGGCCGCCGCCCCGGTCGCGGTCGCCGCCGCCGCCGGCGTCCCGGGCGCCCCGGCTGAGGCCGTCGAGGAGAAGGACGAGTTCGACGTCATCCTCGAGGCCGCCGGCGACAAGAAGATCCAGGTCATCAAGGAGGTTCGTGGCCTCACGAGCCTGGGTCTCAAGGAGGCCAAGGACCTGGTCGACGGCGCGCCGAAGCCGCTGCTGGAGAAGGTCAACAAGGAGACGGCCGACAAGGCCAAGGAGGCCCTGGAGAAGGCCGGCGCGACGGTCACCGTCAAGTAAGGCGTCTTCTCCACGGCGCTTTCTCAGCGCTCTTGGAGGGCGGTCACCCTACCCGGGTGGCCGCCCTTCGGCGTTGGTGGGCGAGGGTCTTACCTATCAAGCGCTTGGTTGATACGATTCGGACCCATGTACGTGATCATTTCCAGACTGTCCGTAGACGTCTGCCGGGCTCCGCCCGCCGGGCATCCTCTTCACAAGTGAACTGTTGGACCGCTAGTCTCATAAGTCGGTTCTGAGTAACGATCTGCTTACAAGGCAATCTCCGTCCCAGTGGCGATCGTTTTACCTCTTCCATTCGAGCGAGGGATGACTACGGTAGGTGGACGCGGCACGCACGATGGCCCCCGGCCACTGATCAGTGGCTCTGTGTGATCCGGCAACGTAACCCATCGGTAACTCGCTCGTTGTACCGGACACCCATGGGCCGGTTGGACGAAAGGTGACGAGTGGGCGTCGAAATCAGAGTCGAAGGGCTGACCAAGTCCTTCGGGCGTCAGGTCATCTGGGAGGACGTCACCCTGACGCTGCCCGCCGGTGAGATCTCCGTCCTTCTCGGACCCTCCGGAACCGGCAAGTCGGTGTTCCTCAAGACGATGGTCGGCCTGCTCAAGCCGGACCGCGGCCACTGCTGGATCGACGGCAAGGACATGCCGAACCTCCGCGAACACGACATGTACGAGGTGCGGAAGCTGTTCGGCGTCCTGTTCCAGGACGGCGCGCTGTTCGGCTCGATGAACCTCTTCGACAACATCGCCTTCCCGCTGCGCGAGCACACGCGCAAGTCGGAGTCCGAGGTCCGGCGCATCGTCCTGGAGAAGATGGAGATGGTCGGCCTCGGGGGAGCGCAGAACAAGTTCCCCGGCGAGATCTCCGGCGGTATGCGGAAACGGGCCGGGCTCGCCCGCGCGCTCGTGCTCGACCCACAGATCATTCTCTGCGACGAGCCCGACTCCGGCCTGGACCCGGTCCGCACGGTCCTGCTGAACCAACTGATCGTCGACCTCAACGCCGAGATCGAGGCGACGATCCTCATCGTCACCCACGACATCAACACCGCCCGTACGGTGCCGGACAACATCGGCATGCTGTTCCGCCGCGAGCTGGTGATGTTCGGGCCGCGCGAGATGCTGCTGTCGAGCGAGGAGCCGGTGGTCCGGCAGTTCCTCAACGCGCGCAAGGTCGGCCCGATCGGCATGTCCGAGGAGAAGGACCTGTCCGAGCTGGAGGCCGAGGCCCGCCTCGGCCGCGACCCGGGACCGCTGCCGCCGATCCCGCCGCAGCTGATGACCAGCGACGGGCGCCTCCGCCGGACCCAGCACGCTCCCGGTGAGTGGCTGCGCGCGCACGGGGTCACTCCACCGGACGGCTCGTTCATCGACGAGATGGGCCGCGACTGGCTCGAGGAGTGGCCGCGGTACGTCGCCGCCATGTCGGCCGGTGCCGGACAGCATCCCGAAGGGGCGCACTGATGGCGCGCGCCGGCAAGGTGGCCGACGGCGTCGCCAACGCCACGCTGCGCGAGCCCGGCCGCTTCTTCGCCCTGTCGCTGGACACCTTCCGGGCGTTGTTCAAATGGCCGTTCCAGTGGCAGGAGTTCCTGCAGCAGGCGTGGTTCATCGTCAGCGTCACGGTGGCGCCCACCATCATGGTCGCCATCCCGTTCGGCGCGATCCTGTCGTTGCAGGTCGGCAACCTGATCCGGCAGCTCGGCGCGCAGTCCCAGACCGGCTCGACGGCGGTGCTGGCGATCGTCCGGGAGGCCAGCCCGATCGTGACGGCCCTGCTGATCGCGGCGGCGGCCGGCTCGGCGATCTGCGCCGACCTGGGCGCCCGGAAGATCCGGGAGGAGATCGACGCGATGGAGGTGCTCGGCATCAACCCGCTGCACCGCCTCGTGGTGCCGCGCGTGCTGGCCTGCGCGTTCGTCGGGCTCTTCCTCAACGGCATCGTCTCGGTCGTCGGCATCGCCGGCGGCTACGTCTTCAACGTCATGCTGCAGGGCGGCACGCCCGGCGCGTACATCGCCTCGTTCAGCGGCCTGGCGCAGCTCTCCGACCTGTACCAGGCCGAGGTGAAGGCGGTGGTGTTCGGCATCACCGCCGCGCTCGTCGCCTCGTACAAGGGCCTGACCGCCTCCGGCGGCCCGAAGGGCGTCGGTGACGCGGTGAACCAGACCGTGGTCATCGCGGCGATGGCCCTGTTCGTGGAGAACTTCGTGCTCAGCGCGCTGTACTTCCAGCTCGTCCCGCAGAAGGGCATGTGATGGCGGCCGGCACCTGGGGCGGGTTCCGTACCGCCAAGCGCGTCATCGACGCTCCGCTGGAGCGCCTGGAGGGCTTCGGCCACCAGATGGCGTTCTACGTACGGGCGTTCGCGTGGGTCTGGCGGGTCGCGCTGCGCTACAAGAAGGAGGTCATCCGGCTGCTCGCCGAGGTCAGCCTCGGCACCGGCGGCCTGGCCGTCATGGGCGGCAGCGTGGCGATCGTCGGCTTCATGACCTTCTTCACCGGTACCGAGGTCGGCCTGCAGGGCTACAACGCCCTGAACCAGATAGGCAGTGCCGCCTTCAGCGGCTTCGTCTCGGCGTACTTCAACACGCGCGAGCTGGCCCCCACGGTGTCCGCGCTGGCGCTGTCGGCGACGGTCGGCTGCGGCTTCACCGCTCAGCTCGGCGCCATGCGGATCAGCGACGAGATCGACGCGCTCGAGGTCATGGGCGTGCCGTCGCTGCCGTTCCTGGTGACGACGCGCCTGGTGGCCGGCATGCTCGCCGTGATCCCGCTGTACGTCATCGGCCTGCTGGCGTCGTTCGTCGCCACCCGGCTGATGGTGACCGTGTCGTTCGGCCAGTCCAGCGGCACGTACGACCACTACTTCTACCTGTTCCTCCCACCCCACGACGTCCTGTGGTCGTTCGGGAAGGTCCTGGTCTTCGCGATCCTCGTCATGTTGATCCACTGCTACTACGGCTTCAACGCCAGCGGCGGACCGGCGGGCGTGGGCCTGGCGGTCGGCCGCGCCGTCCGTACGAGCCTCGTGGTCGTCAACATCGTGGACCTGCTCATGGGGATGGCGATCTGGGGCGCGACCACCAGCGTACGGATCGCCGGCTGAGACGAGAGGTGTGAGTGCGCGATGACGATTGCTGAGCCGGGGGAGGACTCATGAGCTACACCCCGCCCTTCGGCTCGTGGTCCGAGCGGCTGCGCTACCGCCTGTACGGGCTGGCGTTCGTACTGGTGGTCCTCCTGCTCGTCGTGCTCATGGTGATGCAGTACAACAAGGCGTTCACGCCCGTCTACCACGTCACCGTCGACAGCGACCGGGCCGGCCTGCAGCTGGTCCCGCACTCCGATGTGAAGGTCCGCGGCCTGATCGTCGGGGAGGTCAAGAAGATCCGCCAGACGCAGAACGGCGCGGCGATCGACCTGGCGATCGACCCCGGGAAGGCCCGGCTGATCCCGGCGGCCTCCTCGGCGCGGATGCTGCCCAAGACGGTGTTCGGCGAGAAGTTCGTCGACATCGTCCCCCCGGCGGGCACGCTCGGCGGCCGTCACCTGAAGAACGGCGACGTCATTCCACAGGATCGCTCCACCACCGCCGTGGAGGTCAACCAGGTCCTCAACGACGTCATGCCGATCCTCGACGAGGTCGAGCCGGCCAAGCTCAACGCCACTCTGAACGCCCTGGCCACCGCGCTGCAGGGCCGCGGCGACCAGATCGGTCAGATGCTCGTCGACGCCGACGACTACCTCAAGCGGCTCAACCCGCACCTGCCCACCGTCATCCACGACCTGCGACAGCTCGCCATCGTCAGCGACAACCTGAACGGCGCCGCGCCGGACCTGATCTCGATCATGCAGAACCTCCAGACGACGAACCGCACGATCGTCGACAAGGAGCCCCAGCTCGTCGCGGCGCTCGACAAGGGCATCGGCCTCACCGGCCAGGCCACGGAGTTCACCGCCGACAACGAGCCCCGCCTCGTTGGGGCGATGATCGCCAACCGGAAGGCGCTCGCGCTGGTGGCCAAGTACTCCCCGGGCGTGCCGTGCGTGTTCCAGGGCATGGCCAAGCTGACGCCCCGGCTGATCGACGCGATGGGCGGCCGCCAGCCGGGCGTGCACGTCACGCTGGAGCTGGTCAAGCCGCGTCCCGGGTACAAGCCGGGACTGGACCGCCCGGAGTTCAAGGACTACCGCAACCCCCGCTGCTACGGCCTGCCGAACCCGAAGGTGCCGTTCCCGCAGTATCAGGAGCTCGACGGGACCGAGGACGACCAGTGGTGGGCGGGCGGCGCGGGCCGCTCCCTGTCGAGCGTCCTGGTCAAGCCGGGCAGCTCCACGGACGACGACTCGCTGCTCAAGAGCCTGATGGGACCGGCCATGGGCACCAGCGCCGGCCAGGTCTCCGACCTCGCCACGCTGCTGTACAAGCCCGCCGCCAACGGAATGGTGGTGACCGTCAAGTGAAGACCACCTCGGCGGCGATCAAGCTGATCATCTTCGCGGTGATCGCCACGCTCGCCACGGCGGTGCTCGCCGTCACCATCTCCAACACCCAGTTCGTGCCGAGCCGGAACTACAACCTGATCTTCACGGACGCGGCGGGGCTCAACACCGGCGACGAGGTCCGGATCGCCGGCGTACGCGTCGGGGAGGTCAAGGGGATCAAGCTCTACCAGGGGCACCTGGCCAAGGTCACGGTCTCGGTGGTCGACGACCAGACCCTGCCCCGCAGCACGCAGGCCCAGCTGCGGTACCGCAACCTGATGGGCCAGCGGTACATCTCGCTGACCGAGGGCTCCGGGCAGGGCGGCACGCTGCCGACCGGCGGGACGATCCCGAAGGAGCAGACCCAGCCGGCGCTGGACCTGACCGCGCTGTTCAACGGCTTCCGGCCGCTGCTGCGGGCCATCAAGCCGCAGGACGTCAACCAGCTCGCGTACCAGATCATCCAGGTGCTGCAGGGCGAGGGCGGGACCGTCAACGGGCTGCTCGCGCACGTCGCCTCCCTGACCGAGACCCTCGGCAACCGCGACGAGGTCATCGGCCGGGTGATCGACAACCTCGACAAGGTGATCGCCACGATCGACTCGCGCGACGAGGAGGTCTCCGGGCTCATCACCAACCTGAAGAGCCTGGTGTCCGGGCTGTCCGGCGATCGGCACGCGATCGGCGAGTCGCTGGTCAGCGTCAACCAGCTCATCTACACGACCAACGGTCTGCTCACGGACGTGCGCCCGTCGGTCAAGGCCGACATCGCCACGCTCGGCCACCTGTCGAAGGTGCTCGCGGCCAACGGCGGCGAGCTGGACAAGGCGTTCGCCGCGATGCCGACCAACTTCATGCTGCTCGACCGCGCCGCGTCGTACGGCTCCTGGTTCAACTTCTACCTGTGCAGCCTGGACGCGCGGATCGGGCTGCCGGGCCAGGTCTCCTTCAACACTCCGCAGATCCTGAACGAGAGTCCCCGGTGCAAGGGGTGATCAGGTGAACGAGGCAGCGACGAGGGGAGTGGAACGGTGAGAGTCTCCTTCCGGGACCGGGACCCCCTGACGATGGGGATCATCGGCATGTCGTCGGTGGCCCTCCTCGTGTTCGCGGCGTTCAACCTGACGCTCCTCGAGGGCGGAACGACGTACCACGCGGCGTTCACCGAGGCCAGCGGCCTCAAGCCGAACGAAGAGGTGCGCGTCGCCGGCGTCAAGGTCGGCAAGGTCAAGAGCGTCGCGCTGGAGGGCGACCACGTGCGGGTCGGCTTCACCGCCGGCTCCCACGTCCGCTTCGGCACCCGGTCGCAGGTCCGGATCAAGATCTCCACGTTGCTGGGCGCGCACTACCTCGAGGTCGATCCGAGGGGCGACCGCCGCCAGTCGCCGCACACCGAGATCCCCACCTCGCGCACCGCCCCGTCGTACGAGGTCGTCCCCGCCCTGCAGGACCTGTCCGGGCAGCTCCAGAAGATCGACGTCCCGCAGCTCGCCACGGCGCTGAACACCCTGAACCAGACGCTGCAGTACTCCCCGGACAACGTACGCCGGACGCTGAGCGGCCTGCAGAAGATCTCCCGGGCCATCTCCTCCCGCGACGACGAGCTGACCAGCCTCCTCGGACACACCCGAAGCCTCACCGGCCTGCTGGCCGACCGCAGCGGCGACCTCGCGCAGTTGGTGTCGAGCGGCGGCCTGCTGCTGCAGGAGCTCAACGACCGGCGGCAGGTGATCACTTCGCTGCTGTCCGGCACGGTCAGCCTCTCGAACCAGATCACCGGGACGATCGAGGAGAACCGCGCCACGCTGAACCCCGCGATGCGGCACCTGCACAGCGTCGTGAACATCCTGCTGCGCAACCAGAACAACCTCGACAAGGCGGTCAAGACCTTGGGCCCCTTCGTCAGCGTCTCCGCCGACGCCACCGCCCAGGGCCGGTGGTTCGACGGCTACCTGCAGAACCTGATCCCGCTCCCGCTCGCGATCGGCCCGGCCCAGCCGGCGACCGGTGACGACGCGAGCGGGTCCGGCAAGCGCACGCCCAGCGGTACGCCCACGTCCGGCACGGGCCGTTGAGATGAGAGGTACGTACGAGGTGTCTCGATCGGAGCGGCCGGCGCGCGGCCGAGCGGCGCGGATCGTTGCGACGGCGCTCACGCTCACCGCCGCCGTCTCGGGCTGTACGTTCCGGGGCGTGTCGAACATGCCGCTGCCCGGCGGCATCGACACCGGCTCCGACGCGTACGACGTGAAGATCGTCTTTTCCAACGTCCTGGACCTGGTGCCGCAGTCGCAGTGCCGCGTCAACGACGTCCCGGTCGGCCGGATCACCAGGATCCGCCTGGTGAACTGGAACGCCGAGGTCACCTGCCGGCTGCGGCGCTCGGCCGACCTGCCGGCCAACGCCGTCGCCACGATCTCCCAGACCAGCCTCCTCGGTGAGAAGTTCGTGGCGCTGTCCGCGCCGCAGGGACAGACGCCCCAGGGGAGGCTGACGCAGGGCGCGGAGATCCCCCTCGACCGCACCACCCGCGACACCGAGGTCGAGGAGGTGCTGTCGGCGATGTCCATGCTGGTCACCGGCGGCGGCCTCGAGCAGATCTCCACGATCAACCACGAGTTGAACGCCGCGATGCAGGGCCGCACCACGCAGATGCGCGACCTCCTGGACCGCGTCAACGTCTTCGTCGGCACCCTAGACCGGCAGAAGGCGCAGATCGTCACCACGATCGAGAAGGTCGACCGGCTCGCCGCCACGCTCGCCCGGCACAACCAGACGATCGCCGACACGATCGACAGCACGGGCCCCGCGGTGAAGATCCTCGCCGCGCAGCGGCAGGACCTCACCAAGCTCCTGGTCAACATGGACCGGCTCGGCACCGTGGCGACCCGGGTGATCAACCGGTCGCACGACGACACGGTCGCCAACCTCAAGGACCTGCAGACGGTGCTGCAGAACACCGACAAGGCCAGCAACGTCATACCGAAGATCCTGGGCGGCCTGTTCACGTTCCCGTTCCCGCAGACGGTCTCCCAGGCGCTCAAGGGCGACTACGGCAACCTGTTCGCCACCCTGGACCTCGACGTCGGGAACATCGCGCACAACTTCCTGACCGGGACCGCGCTGGAAGGGGCCGCGAAGAGCGCTGAGAAGCTCCAGGCGTCCCTGCCGGCCCCGCACACGAGCATTCCGGACAACCCGCTGGGCGTCCTCCCAGAGGGCGGCTCAAGCGCCGGTACGGGTCAGAGCGGCTCGCAGCAGGGCGGCGGCATCCTGCCACCCCTCGGAATGGGCGGCGGTGCCCCGGGTGACGACCTGGGCGCCCTGCTGAGCGGAGGCACCGCATGATCATCAAGCGCGGCGTCAAGATCCAGCTGACGATCTTCGCGATCATCACGGTCCTGACCATGGCCTACACGCTGGTCAACATCATCGGGATCGGCCAGACCGTCCTGGACCTGCGGTACCGCGTCTACGTCGACATGTCCGACTCCGGCGGCATCTTCTCGAACGCCGAGGTGACCTACCGCGGCGTCACGGTCGGCCGGGTCGGGCCGCTGCGCCTGACCAAGGACGGCGTCCGCGTCGAACTGCGGATCAACCACGACCGCAAGGTGCCCGCCAACGGCGTCCAGGCCTACGTGCTCAACCGCTCGGGCGTCGGCGAGCAGTACATCGACCTGCGCCCCGCCGGGAACGGCCCGTCGCTGAAGAACGGCGACGTCATCCCGCGCGACCACACCCACCTGCCGGTGCAGACATACGAGCTGCTGCACAACATCGACGCCCTCGTGCGCACCGTGAACCCCAAGGACCTCGGAACGGTCATCGACGAGCTCGACAAGGGCCTGTCGGGCGAGGGCCCGGACCTGCAGTCGCTGCTCGATTCCAACAAGAAGATCCTGGCCGCGCTGAACGACACCTACCCCGAGACGATCGCGCTGCTCAACAACGGGCGCACGGTGCTGGACACACAGGTCGACGAGGGGTCGGTGTTCCGGGAGTTCTCCCACAACCTCGCGTCGCTGACCGCCGAGCTGAAGCGCGACGACCCCGACGTCCGCAAGTTCCTGAACACCACGCCGGGCGCGCTGGACCAGGGCCAGGACCTGCTCGACCGCCTCGAGCCGACCCTGCCCACGCTCCTGGCCAACGGCTCGGTCATCGGGTCGGTGCTGACCTCGCGCACCGACCAGCTCCGGACCATGCTGATCACCTACCCGCTCATCGTCGGCGGCGCGTTCAGCGTCACCCCCGGCGACGGCACGGTGCACTTCGGCCTCGAGCTCAACTTCAACCGGCCGCCCGTCTGCACCGAGGGCTACAAGGGCACGACCATCCGCTACCCGCAGGACACCCGTCCGGCGACCATCAACGCCAAGGCCTCCTGCAAGGCGCCCAAGAACGCCGCCACCGCCGTACGCGGGTCCCGCAACGCGCCACCGCCCGGGCCGTATCCCAAGCTGCCCGCGGGCGCGACGTCGGGGGCCGGCTTCCCGTACGAGACCTCGACCGGCACCGGCTCGAGCGGCGGCGGGGACGCCGCGAAGCAGGCGTCGGCGAGCGGGCGGTCGGCGGCGACCGGCGGCTCGCCGACGGGGGACTCCGGCTCCGGACAGACGGCCTCCTCGGGGCTGCAGACGCTGTTCGTCAGCGGCTACGATCCCCGGACCCGCGTTTACGTGGGGCCCGACGGTAAGCAGTACCGCCTGGGCAAGGTCAGTCAACTGACGGGAGACGCTTCATGGCAGACGCTTCTGCTGAGCCCGATCGTCGGCTGAGCGGCCGTCGCCTGGGGGTGACCCTCGCGCTGCTCGGAGTCGTCCTCCTCGCCCTCCTGGTGCCGGTGGGCTACCTCGCCGACAAGACGTACGCCGCCGACACCCGCAGGGCCGACATCGCGTCGGTGCAGACCGTCGCCCGCCGGGTCGTCACGAACTTCTACTCGATCGGCTACCAGAACTTCGACCAGGACGCCCAGCGGGTCTACGCCGACATGTCCGACAAGTTCAAGGCGCAGGCGGTCCAGCAGCTCGGCACGACCTGGAAGCAGACCGTCGTGAACAACAAGCTGATCTCCAGCGCCGCGGTGTCCGCCTCGGGAGTGATAGACATCCAGTCCAAGTCGGCCGAGGTCATGGTCACCGTCCGCAGGACCGCGCAGTCCGCCCAGGTCACGACGCCCGCCTCGACGTGGCAGAGCGCCCAGGTGCAGCTGACCAAGATCGGTGGTCACTGGCGGGTCTCCGGGATGGGAGGGCTGCAGTGACCGCGCTCACCAGGCGCAAGGGCGTGCCGGCCGAGGACTCCGCCGAGGAGACGGCGGCGGAGCGTACGGCGCGGCGGTCGCCGGCCACGGCCCCACTGGCCATCCTGGTCTGCGCCGTGCTCGTCGTGGCCGTCGGCTGCCTGGACCTGTGGTACCGGATGGGCCAGGACGAGGCGGTCCAGCACGCGCGTGAGGACGGCCTGGCCGCCGCGCAGTCCGCCGCCAAGGACCTGCTGTCGTACAACCACCAGACGCTGGACTACGACCTGAAGAAGGCGGAGTCCGAGATGACGCCGGCGATGGCGAAGTCCTACGCCGAGTACTGGAAGATCTTCCGGACGTCCGTGGAGAAGAGCCAGACCCAGGCGCTGACCCAGATCCAGGTGGCGTCGGTGACGCAGGCGACCGCCGGCCGGGTCGAGGTGCTCCTCTTCGTGAAGATGATCTCGGTCAACGCCGCGCACAAGGAGCCCCAGGTCGACACGTCGTGGCCGCGCCTGCAGATGAAGAAGGTCGGCAAGAAGTGGCTCATCGACGGCCCGCGGATGACCACTCCGCCGCCGGCCTCCTCCGGTGCCACCCCGACGCCGACGCCGACCCCCTCCGCGTCCAAGAAACGCTGATCGTTTCCCGCCTCGCGATCGCCTCCGCGTCCGAGAAGCGGTGATCGTTTCGCGCCCCGCGGCACCGTCCGATCCGAAGAGATTTCGAAGGACGTGACGCCGCCCCGTGCCGGGGCGGCGCGCCGACCTGCGCGAGGACGGCCAGGGGCCCGCTTCCCCGTAAACTATGGGCTTCCTCACGCTGGTCGATCGGGCGGAATGTCCATGTCTAGTCTTGACGTGGGGCCGCTGACGAGCGATGCTGCGGAGCAACTGTGATGCATACCGTGGCTCTGCGCTCGACAGCGGTGTGGCGTTCGGCTACACTGCCCCTTTGCGCTGCCCTCTGACAATCCACACATCGACACCCCCGTTTCGGCGGGGTCTATCGGCGTGGATCGTCTGGCGTGCGCGTCGTCAGTCCGCCGCGAGCCCTCGGAAGGACCACTCTTGGCAGCCTCGCGCAACGCCTCGACTACCGCAACCGGTCCGAACCGCGTTTCTTTCGCGCGTATCAAGGAGCCTCTGGAAGTTCCGGACCTCCTCGCGCTGCAGACCGAGTCCTTTGACTGGTTGCTCGGTAACGAGAGGTGGAAGGCCCGGGTCACTGCGGCCCAGCAGGCCGGTCGTAAGGATGTCCCGACCCAGTCGGGACTTGAGGAGATCTTCGAAGAGATCAGTCCGATCGAAGACTTCTCCGGCACCATGTCCCTCTCGTTCCGTGATCACCGGTTCGAGCCGCCGAAGTACTCCGTCGAGGAGTGCAAAGACAAGGACATGACCTTCTCCGCCCCGATGTTCGTGACGGCGGAGTTCATCAACAACTCCACGGGGGAGATCAAGAGCCAGACGGTGTTCATGGGTGACTTCCCGCTCATGACGCCGCGCGGCACCTTCATCATCAACGGCACCGAGCGTGTCGTCGTCTCGCAGCTCGTCCGCTCGTCCGGCGTCTACTTCGACCGGGCCCTGGACAAGACGTCCGACAAGGACCTCTTCGGCTGCAAGGTGATCCCCTCCCGGGGTGCATGGCTCGAGTTCGAAGTCGACAAGCGTGACAACGTCGGCGTCCGGATCGACCGCAAGCGCAAGCAGAGCGTCACCGTTCTGCTCAAGGCGCTCGGCTGGGACGACGCCCGCATCCTTGAGCGCTGGGGCGACTACGAGTCGATGCGGATCACCCTGGAGAAGGACCACACCACCGGGCAGGACGACGCCCTGCTCGACATCTACCGCAAGCTGCGTCCGGGCGAGCCTCCGACGAAGGAGTCCGCGCAGACGCTGCTCGAGAACCTCTACTTCAACCCGAAGCGCTACGACCTGGCGAAGGTCGGCCGCTACAAGGTCAACAAGAAGCTCGGCCTCGACCTGGACCTGACCCAGGGCACCCTGACCGAGGACGACATCGTCACCACCATCGACTACCTCGTCCGGCTGCACGCCGGCGAGGAGGAGATGACGGGCCCGGCGGGCCACGCGATCCCCGTCGAGACCGACGACATCGACCACTTCGGCAACCGTCGTATCCGCTCGGTCGGCGAGCTGATCCAGAACCAGGTCCGCCTGGGCCTGGCCCGCATGGAGCGCGTCGTCCGCGAGCGGATGACCACGCAGGACGTCGAGGCGATCACGCCGCAGACCTTGATCAACATCCGCCCGGTCGTGGCGTCGATCAAGGAGTTCTTCGGCACCTCGCAGCTGTCGCAGTTCATGGACCAGACCAACCCGCTGGCGGGTCTGACGCACAAGCGGCGTCTGAACGCGCTGGGTCCCGGTGGTCTGTCCCGTGAGCGGGCGGGCATGGAGGTCCGTGACGTCCACCCGTCGCACTACGGCCGCATGTGCCCGATCGAGACGCCGGAAGGCCCGAACATCGGCCTGATCGGTTCGCTGAGCTCGTACGGCCGGGTCAACTCCTTCGGCTTCATCGAGACGCCGTACCGCAAGGTCGTCGACGGCCGGGTCACCGAGCAGATCGACTACCTCACCGCGGACGAGGAGGACCGGCACGTCGTCGCCCAGGCGAACACGCCGCTCCAGGACGACGGCACCTTCGTGGAGAACCGCGTCCTCGTCCGCCGGAAGGGCGGCGAGGTCGAGTTCATCCCGCCGTCCGAGGTCGACTACATGGACGTCTCGCCGCGCCAGATGGTGTCGGTCGCGACGGCCATGATCCCGTTCCTCGAGCACGACGACGCGAACCGCGCGCTCATGGGCTCCAACATGCAGCGCCAGTCCGTCCCGCTGCTGCGCAGCGAGGCGCCGCTGGTCGGCACCGGCATGGAGTACCGCGCGGCGACCGACGCCGGTGACGTCATCACGGCCGAGAAGGCCGGTGTCGTCGAGGAGGTCTCCGCCGACTACATCACCGTGATGAACGACGACGGCACGCGCACCACCTACCGTGTCGCCAAGTTCAAGCGGTCGAACCAGGGCACCTGCTTCAACCAGAAGCCCATCGTCGACGAGGGCCAGCGGGTCGAGGTCGGCACCGTCGTCGCCGACGGTCCGTGCACGGACAACGGTGAGATGGCGCTCGGCAAGAACCTCCTGGTGGCGTTCATGCCGTGGGAGGGCCACAACTACGAAGACGCGATCATCCTCTCCCAGCGTCTGGTGCAGGACGACGTCCTGTCCTCGATCCACATCGAGGAGCACGAGGTCGACGCCCGTGACACCAAGCTGGGCCCGGAGGAGATCACCCGGGACATCCCGAACGTCTCCGAAGAGGTCCTGTCCGACCTGGACGAGCGCGGCATCATCCGCATCGGCGCCGAGGTCACCACGGGCGACATCCTGGTCGGCAAGGTCACGCCCAAGGGCGAGACCGAGCTGACCCCGGAGGAGCGCCTGCTGCGCGCCATCTTCGGCGAGAAGGCCCGTGAGGTCCGCGACACCTCCCTGAAGGTGCCGCACGGCGAAGAGGGCAAGGTCATCGGGGTCCGCGTGTTCAGCCGGGAAGAGGGCGACGAGCTCCCGCCGGGCGTGAACGAGCTGGTCCGGGTGTACGTCGCCCAGAAGCGCAAGATCACCGATGGTGACAAGCTCGCCGGCCGTCACGGCAACAAGGGCGTCATCTCCAAGGTGCTGCCGGTCGAGGACATGCCGTTCCTGGAGGACGGCACCCCGGTCGACATCGTCCTCAACCCGCTCGGCGTGCCGGGCCGGATGAACGTCGGCCAGGTCCTGGAGACCCACCTCGGGTGGGTCGCCAGCCGGGGCTGGAAGGTCGACGGGGACGACGCCGAGTGGAAGCGCCAGCTGAAGGCCATCGGAGCCGACGCCGCCGACGCGGGGACCAACGTCGCCACTCCGGTGTTCGACGGTGCCCGCGAGGAGGAGATCACCGAGCTGCTCGACAGCACCCTGCCGAACCGCGATGGCCAGCGCATGGTCCAGAAGACCGGTAAGGCGCGGATGTTCGACGGGCGGACCGGTGAGCCCTTCAAGGACCCGATCGCGGTCGGTTACATCTATATTCTGAAGCTGCTCCACCTGGTCGACGACAAGATCCACGCGCGTTCGACCGGCCCGTACTCCATGATCACCCAGCAGCCGCTCGGCGGTAAGGCCCAGTTCGGTGGCCAGCGCTTCGGTGAGATGGAGGTCTGGGCGCTGGAGGCGTACGGCGCCGCCTACGCCCTCCAGGAGCTGCTCACCATCAAGTCCGACGACGTCCTCGGCCGCGTGAAGGTGTACGAGGCCATCGTCAAGGGCGAGAACATCCCTGAGCCGGGCATCCCTGAGTCCTTCAAGGTGCTGATCAAGGAGATGCAGTCGCTGTGCCTGAACGTCGAGGTGCTCTCCAGCGACGGCATGTCCATCGAGATGCGTGACACCGACGAGGACGTCTTCCGCGCCGCGGAAGAGCTCGGCATCGACCTGTCCCGGCGTGAGCCGAGCAGCGTCGAAGAGGTCTGAGGAACGGGGAGCCGACGAGTGAACGACGTGGGCGGCGGCACGGGCGCGCGACAGCGCCCGGCCGCCCGCCCGCCGAGTGAGCGAGAAGGCGTTTCGGACCTCGGAATCGGCAAACGACAACAGGGGACTGGTTAAGAAAGTGCTCGACGTCAACTTCTTCGACGAGCTGCGGATCGGCCTGGCCACGGCTGACGACATCCGGCAGTGGTCGCACGGCGAGGTCAAGAAGCCGGAGACGATCAACTACCGGACTCTCAAGCCGGAGAAGGACGGGCTCTTCTGCGAGAAGATCTTCGGTCCGACCCGGGACTGGGAGTGCTACTGCGGTAAGTACAAGCGCGTCCGGTTCAAGGGCATCATCTGTGAGCGCTGCGGCGTCGAGGTCACTCGCGCCAAGGTGCGGCGTGAGCGGATGGGCCACATCGAGCTGGCCGCGCCCGTCACGCACATCTGGTACTTCAAGGGCGTGCCGAGCCGGCTGGGCTACCTGCTGGACCTGGCGCCCAAGGACCTCGAAAAGATCATTTACTTCGCGGCCTACATGATCACGCATGTCGACGCTGAGCTGCGTGAGCGCGACCTGCCGTCGCTGGAGGCCAAGATCTCCGTCGAGCGGCAGCAGCTCGAGCAGCGCCGCGACGCCGACATCGAGGCCCGGCAGAAGAAGCTCGAGACCGACCTGGCCGAGCTCGAGGCCGCCGGGGCGAAGGGTGACCAGCGCCGCAAGGTCCGTGAGGGCGCCGAGCGGGAGATGAAGCAGCTCCGCGACCGGGCGCAGCGCGAGCTCGACCGGCTCGACGAGGTCTGGAGCCGCTTCCGCAACCTCAAGGTCCAGGACCTCGAGGGCGACGAGCTGCTCTACCGCGAGATGCGCGACCGCTTCGGCCGTTACTTCGAGGGCGGCATGGGCGCCGCGGCCATCCAGAAGCGCCTGGAGAACTTCGACCTCGACGCCGAGTCCGAGCGGCTGCGGGAGACCATCCGCAGCGGCAAGGGCCAGAAGAAGGCCCGCGCCCTCAAGCGCCTCAAGGTCGTCTCCGCCTTCCTCAACACCCGCAACAGCCCGCGGGGCATGGTGCTCGACTGCATCCCGGTCATCCCGCCGGACCTGCGCCCGATGGTGCAGCTCGACGGTGGCCGGTTCGCCACGAGCGACCTCAACGACCTGTACCGCAGGGTCATCAACCGGAACAACCGGCTGAAGAGGCTGCTCGACCTCGGCGCGCCCGAGATCATCGTCAACAACGAGAAGCGGATGCTGCAGGAGGCCGTCGACGCGCTGTTCGACAACGGCCGCCGCGGCCGGCCCGTCACCGGGCCGGGCAACCGTCCGCTCAAGTCGCTGTCCGACATGCTCAAGGGCAAGCAGGGCCGCTTCCGGCAGAACCTCCTCGGTAAGCGCGTCGACTACTCCGGTCGTTCGGTGATCGTCGTCGGCCCGCAGCTGCGGCTGCACCAGTGCGGTCTGCCCAAGCAGATGGCGCTGGAGCTGTTCAAGCCGTTCGTGATGAAGCGGCTGGTCGACCTCAACCACGCGCAGAACATCAAGAGCGCCAAGCGCATGGTCGAGCGGGCCCGCCCGGCCGTGTGGGACGTGCTCGAAGAGGTCATCACCGAGCACCCGGTGCTGCTCAACCGGGCGCCGACGCTGCACCGCCTGGGCATCCAGGCCTTCGAGCCGCAGCTGGTCGAGGGCAAGGCCATCCAGATCCACCCGCTCGTCTGCACCGCGTTCAACGCGGACTTCGACGGTGACCAGATGGCCGTGCACCTGCCGCTGTCGGCCGAGGCTCAGGCCGAGGCGCGCATCCTGATGCTCTCGACCAACAACATCCTCAAGCCGTCGGACGGCAAGCCGGTCACCATGCCGACCCAGGACATGGTCATCGGTCTGTTCTGGCTGACCACGGAGAAGGAGGGCGCCGACGGCGAAGGCCGCGCGTTCGCCAGCCTCTCCGAGGCGATCATGGCCTACGACCGGGGCGACCTGCACATCCAGGCCAAGATCAACATCCGGCTCAAGGACATCCCGCCGCCGCGCGGCTGGACGGCTCCGGAGGGCTGGGAGGCCGGTCAGCCGATCCGCCTCGAGACGACGCTCGGCCGGGCGCTGTTCAACGAGGCGCTGCCGCCGGACTTCCCGTTCGTCAACTACGAGGTCGGCAAGAAGCAGCTGTCGGCGATCGTCAACGAGCTGGCCGAGACCTACCCGAAGGTCGATGTCGCGAACGCGCTGGACGCGCTGAAGGACACCGGCTTCCGGTGGGCGACCCGCTCCGGCGTGACCATCGCGATCGACGACGTCATCGCTCCGCCGAACAAGGCGGACATCATGGCCACCTACGAGCGCCGGGCCGACAAGGTCCAGCGCGAGTACGACCGCGGTCTGATCACCGACGACGAGCGCCGTCAGGAGCTCATCGAGATCTGGACCCACGCCACGGCCGACGTCGCCAAGGACATGGAGGCGGCCTTCCCCGCCACCAACCCGATCTGGATGATGATCAACTCCGGTGCGCGCGGTAACCCGCTGCAGCTCCGGCAGATCGCCGGTATGCGTGGTCTGGTCTCCAACCCGAAGGGTGAGACCATCCCGCGTCCGATCAAGTCGTCCTTCCGTGAGGGCCTGTCCGTGGTCGAGTACTTCATCGCCACGCACGGCGCCCGAAAGGGTCTGGCCGACACCGCCCTGCGTACCGCCGACTCGGGTTACCTGACCCGTCGTCTGGTGGACGTCGCGCAGGACGTGATCGTTCGCGAGGACGACTGCGGCACCGACCGTACGATCAAGTTCCCGATCGCGACCAAGAACGCGGACGGCAGCCTCACCAAGGTCCCGAACTCCGAGAACAGCCTCGTCGGCCGCAACATCGCCGAGGACGTCGTGGTGGACGGCACCGTCCTGTTCCCGGGCGGCACGGACCTCAACGACGTGGTGCTCGACCGCCTCATCGAGGCGGGCCTCGACGAGGTGCGCACCCGCAGCGCGCTGGTCTGCGAGTCCAAGATCGGTGTCTGCGCGATGTGCTACGGCCGTTCGCTGGCCACCGGCAAGCTCGTGGACGTCGGCGAGGCGGTCGGCATCATCGCCGCCCAGTCGATCGGCGAGCCCGGCACCCAGCTGACCATGCGGACCTTCCACACCGGTGGTGTGGCCGGTCAGGACATCACGCACGGTCTGCCCCGTGTCACGGAGCTGTTCGAGGCGCGCGTCCCCAAGGGCGTCGCCCCGATCAGCGAGGTGGCCGGCCGGGTCCGGATCGACGAGACCGAGAAGACCCGCAAGATCGTGGTCATCCCGGACGACGGTGGCGAGGAGATCGCCTACCCGGTGCCGATGCGGTCGCGGCTGAGGGTCAAGGACGGCGACCACGTCGACGTCGGCCAGCAGCTCATCGCGGGTGCCATCAACCCGCACGAGGTGCTGCGCATCCTCGGCCCGCGCGCGGTCCAGCTGCACCTGGTCGACCAGGTGCAGGAGGTCTACCGGTCGCAGGGTGTGTCGATCCACGACAAGCACATCGAGATCATCGTTCGGCAGATGCTGAAGCGGGTCCAGGTGCTGGAGTCCGGTGACACCGACATGCTGCCCGGCGTCGAGCTGGTCGAGCGGCCGAAGTTCGAGGAGCTCAACCGCGCCGTCGTGGCCGAGGGCGGTCAGCCCGCGGTCGGCCGGCCGCAGCTCATGGGCATCACGAAGGCGTCGCTGGCCACCGAGTCCTGGCTGTCGGCGGCCTCCTTCCAGGAGACGACGCGGGTCCTCACGGACGCGGCGATCCACGCCAAGTCCGACCCGCTGGTCGGCCTGAAGGAGAACGTCATCATCGGAAAGCTCATCCCGGCCGGTACCGGCATGCCGCAGTACCGCAACATCCGGGTCGAGCCGACCGAGGAGGCCAAGGCCGCGGTGTACTCCGTCGGGTCCTACGACGAGGGCGCCGAGTACGCCTTCGGCCAGGGTTCCGGCGAGGCCGTGCCGCTGGAGGAGTACGACTTCGGTCAGTACAACCGGTAGTCACAACGGGTGGACCACCACCAGGCAGGGGCCGCCTCCGGATCTTCCGGGGGCGGCCTTTCGCCGTTTCGTCACGAGCGTGTGGGACGGCGGTGATTTGCGGTCATGCCGGTGACCAGGCACTCTGGTTCGGTGAACCAGCGGAGGACGCCTCGACCGGTGGCCGCCGGACAGACCGGGAGGGCGTGATGCGACACCCGCTCCCTAGTGCTGTCACCGGGCCGGTCCCCCCGAGGCGAGCCGCCCGCGGAGACGGCGCTGAAGGAGTCCGACGATGACCGAGCAGAACGGCGGCCAGGGATCCCACTGGCCCCCGCCTGAGCAGCAAGGATCATCCGAGCCGCCCGGCGCCGACCAGGGCGCCGCCGCGGATGGTCAGGAGCAGCCGAAGGATCCGACGCCGCAGGGCCCCTCGGACGACGTCCTCGAGTCGGGCCGTACGGTCATGTTCGGCGCCCCGCGCCGCCCCGTGACTCCGCCCGCGTCCGAGGAGAAGCCCGACGAGCCCGGCTCCGGCGAGGCCGGCACGGGCTCCGGCTCTGGTTCCGGTGAGCAGGCCCCGTCGCCCTACGGCGCGCCCGGACAGCCGGGGACGTACCCCACGCCGGGTGCGCCGCCCGCGTACGGCACGCCCGGAGCTCCGCCGCCTCCGCCGCCGTACGGCCAGCAGCCCTACGGCCAACCGGGCACGCCGCCGTCCTACGGCCAGCCCGGCTACGGCCAGTCTCCGTACGGCACGCCGGGCGAGCAGCCCGCGCCGTACGGCCAGCCGCCGTACGGGCAGCAGCCCCCCACCGGGCAGCCGCCGTACGGCGGGCGCCCCGACGAGCAGCCGTCGTACGGCCAGTACGGCGCGCCGCCCCCCTATGGGCAGCAGCAGCCCTACGGCCAGGCGCCGTACGGTCAGCCGGGGGCGCCGTCGCAGTACGGCCAGCAGCCCTATGGCCGACCGGACGAGCAGCCGCAGTCTCCCTACGGCCAGCCCGGTACGCCGTACGCCCAGCCGGGCCAGCAGCCCGGCTCACCGTACGGCCAGTCCCCGGATCAGCCGGGTCCGCCGTACGGGCAGCCGGGCGAGCAGTCCGCTTCGCCGTACGGGCGGCCCGGCGAGCAGCCGGGTTCGCCGTACGCGCAGCCTGGGCAGCCGTCTGCGCCGTCCTACGGGCAGCCGGCGGGTTCGCCCTCCTCTGGCCAGGCCGGTGAGCAGGGCGACCGGCAGCAGCCGTCTCAGGGCGAGCAGGCGCCGTACGGCCAGCCGGGGTCCGCCCAGCAGCCCTACGGTGAGCACTTCGGATTCCCCCCGAGTTCGCCGCCCTTCGGTGAGCAGGGCGGGAGCGCGAGCTCCGGCCTCTCGTTCCCCGACCAGGGGAGCGCGGGGTCGGCCGCGGAGGAGGACGCCGCCGAGCGCACCACGTACGAACCGCGGCCGGAGTCGACCAGCGAACGTCCCGCGCCGTCCGCCGAGGGCGGATTCGGCGTGCCGGCGACGACGGCGTTCCGCCCAGAGGGGGAGAGCGGCACCGGCACCGGCGAGTACCAGCCGCCTTCCTCTTTCGGGGCGACCGCACCGAGCTCCGGCACCGACACCGCACAGCCGCCGTCCACGATGCTGGACCACCCGCTCGAGACGGGTTCGTCCGGCGGCGAGCAGTCATCGCGGACCGGCGATCTGCCGGCCTTCGGCGCCCCGGGGGGCGACGCTTCGTCGTTCGGAACGCCGGGCGGTGAGGCTCCGTCGTTCGGCGCGCCCTCTTCGGACGAGTCGGCGTCCGGCGGATCGCAGTCGGCGGACGACCGGGACGATGACGAGAAGGACGGCGTGGAGCGCACGATTCTGGTGCCGCCCCCGGAGGCCGGTTTCGCGAGCCAGAGCCGGGCCGAGGAAGAGCCGCCGTCGTACGGCTCCGACCAGCCCGCCGCCGGCGCGTCCAACGTGGACGGCATCAGCACCACGGCCTTCGCCCTGCCCTCGTCCCCGGCCCCGACCGGCGACTCCGGCCCGTACCCCACGCCCTCCGGCGGGGACTCGGGTTCGTACGCCGCGCCGTCGACCGGAGACTCGGGCCCGTACGCGGCACCGTCGACTGGAGACTCGGGTCCGTACGCGGCACCGTCGACCGGGGACTCCGTGCCGTACGCGACGCCGTCGAGCGGGGACTCGGGTCCGTACGCGGCGCCGGCCGGCGGGGAGCCGGGCGGGCAGCCCTGGGCGTCACCGTCGAGTTCGCCGGCCTCCGCCGGGGAGCAGGGCGGCGGTTCGGAGTCCTCCGCCCCCCCGGGATTCGGGCAGCCGCAGGGCTTCCCGCCGCCGGGTTACGGCCAGCCCGCCTACGGTCAGCAGCCGGGTTACGGTCAGCAGGGCTACGGGCAGCAGCAGGCGGGCCAGCAGGGCAGCGGCTCTCAGGCCTACGGCGAGCAGGCAGGCACCGGCCAGCAGGCTCAGGGCCAGGGCCAGCAGCCGTACGGTCAGCAGGGCTATGGCCAGCAGGCCTATGGCCAGCAGCAGGGTTACGGCCAGCAGGGTTACGGTCAGCAGCAGGCGGGCCAGCAGGGCTACGGTCAGCAGCAGGCGGGCCAGCAGCCCGGTCAGCAGGGTTACGGACAGCAGGCCTATGGCCAGCAGCAGGGCTATGGCCAGCAGGGTTACGGTCAGCAGCAGCAGCCGTCGCCGTACGGTGGCCAGCAGCCCTTCGGGCAGGAGGGCGGCTTCCCCGGTTACGACCAGGCGTCGTCGTCCTCGTCCGGCGACGATTCGAAGCGCAAGCTCTATCTCGCCCTGGGCATCGGCACCGTGGTGCTGGTGATCCTGATCATCGTGCTCTTCATGTCCCTGTGACGCCGGGAGCGCGAGGGCGCCTCTTTCATCGCGCGGACGGGTAGGACAGAATGCCGACGGGAACATCCGTCGGCATTCTGGCGTTCTCCGCGTGAACGTCCCCCGGCGATTTTCGGCGTGGCGGGACTTGTTTTGACCTCATGCTCGGGTGTTAGGTAGTCTCTCCCTTCGTGCCCGCAGGTTCGCGGGTTCATCGTGCGCGCACGGTCTCGGCGGCTACCCCCGTGGTGGTCGGTCCGATCGGCGTGCGGTACGGATCCGACTCCCCCCGAGTTCGTCCGGCCCGGCACGGGCAGGCGACGAAGTGGCAGGCGCGACACGCCCGACCACGGGGGTGGGGGACGAGGGGAAAACTGCAGGTCCTGGCCGCGTAAGTGGTTCGTGACCTGGAGCCGTGCGAGAGCGCGGCAACCAAACGAAGACTTACCGGCTCGGTACGAGGAAGACGGAGACGCGGTGCCCACGATCCAGCAGCTGGTCCGTAAGGGCCGGCAGGACAAGGTGACCAAGAACAAGACCCCGGCGCTCAAGGGGAGCCCGCAGCGCCGTGGCGTCTGCACGCGCGTCTACACGACGACGCCCAAGAAGCCCAACTCTGCGCTTCGCAAGGTCGCCCGTGTCCGGCTGACGAGTGGGATCGAGGTCACGGCCTACATCCCCGGTGTCGGACACAACCTGCAGGAGCACTCGATCGTGCTCGTGCGCGGTGGCCGTGTGAAGGACCTCCCCGGTGTTCGGTACAAGATCATCCGGGGGTCGCTCGACACCCAGGGTGTCCGAAACCGGAAGCAGGCGCGCAGCCGCTACGGCGCGAAGAAGGAGAAGAGCTGACATGCCTCGCAAGGGTCCCGCAGGCAAGCGCCAGCTGATCGCTGACCCGGTGTTCAACTCACCGCTGGTCACCTCGCTGGTCAACAAGGTCCTGCTCGACGGTAAGCGGTCGATCGCGCAGAGCATCGTGTACGACGCACTCGAGGGTTGCCGCGAGAAGACCGGCAATGACCCGGTCGTCACGCTGAAGCGCGCGCTCGACAACGTGAAGCCGACCCTCGAGGTCCGCAGCCGGCGCGTCGGCGGTGCCACCTACCAGGTGCCGGTCGAGGTGCGCCCGGCTCGCAGCACGACGCTGGCGCTGCGCTGGCTGGTGCTGTACGCCCGGCAGCGCCGCGAGAAGACCATGACCGAGCGGCTGATGAACGAGCTGCTCGACGCGAGCAACGGCCTCGGCGCGAGTGTGAAGAAGCGCGAGGACACCCACAAGATGGCGGAGTCCAACAAGGCCTTCGCGCATTACCGCTGGTAATCCCCAGCATCTAGTCGTACGAGACAACGAGGACGCGAGAAGTGGCTACTCAGACCGGCGTAGACCTGGCCAAGGTCCGGAACATCGGGATCATGGCCCACATCGACGCGGGCAAGACCACCACCACCGAGCGGATCCTGTACTACACCGGCGTCAACTACAAGATCGGTGAAGTCCATGAGGGCGCGGCCACCATGGACTGGATGGAGCAGGAGCAGGAGCGCGGCATCACGATCACGTCCGCCGCGACGACCTGTCACTGGACGGTCGACGACGTCGATCACACCATCAACATCATCGACACGCCGGGTCACGTGGACTTCACCGTCGAGGTGGAGCGTTCGCTGCGCGTCCTCGACGGTGCCGTCGCGGTGTTCGACGGTGTCGCCGGTGTGGAGCCGCAGTCGGAGACGGTCTGGCGGCAGGCCGACCGCTACAACGTGCCGCGGATCTGCTTCGTCAACAAGCTCGACCGCGTCGGCGCGGAGTTCCACCGCTGCGTCGACATGATCGTGGACCGCCTGCACGCCACGCCGCTGGTGCTGCAGATCCCGATCGGCGCCGAGGCCGACTTCAAGGGTGTCGTGGACCTGGTCCGCATGAAGGCCCTGGTGTGGAGCGCCGAGGCCGCCAAGGGCGAGATGTACGACGTCGTGGACATCCCGGAGTCGCACGCCGACGCCGCCCGTGAGTGGCACGACAAGCTGGTCGAGACGCTGGCCGAGGCGGACGACGAGATCATGGAGCTGTACCTCGAGGGCCACGAGCCCACGACGGACCAGCTGATCCCGGCCATCCGCCGCGCCACGATCGCCGGCAACCTCACCCCGGTCACCTGCGGCACCGCGTTCAAGAACAAGGGCGTCCAGCCCCTGCTCGACGCGATCGTCAACTACCTCCCGTCGCCGCTCGACGTCGAGGCCATCAAGGGCCACGACGTGCGCGACGAGGAGAAGGAGATCGAGCGCAAGCCGAGTGAGGACGAGCCGTTCGCGGCGCTGGCGTTCAAGATCATGAGCGACCCGCACCTCGGCAAGCTGACCTTCATCCGGGTCTACTCCGGCGTGCTGGAGTCCGGCTCCTCGGTCCTGAACAGCGTGAAGGACCGCAAGGAGCGCATCGGCAAGATCTACCGCATGCACGCGAACAAGCGTGAGGAGATCGAGCGCGTGGGCGCCGGCGACATCGTCGCGGTGATGGGTCTCAAGCAGACCACCACCGGCGAGACGCTGAGCGACGACAAGAACCCTGTGGTTCTGGAGTCGATGAACTTCCCGGCGCCGGTCATCAACGTCGCGATCGAGCCGAAGACGAAGGCCGACCAGCAGAAGCTGGGCACCGCGATCCAGCGGCTCGCCGAGGAGGACCCGTCCTTCCAGGTGCGGACCGACGAGGAGACCGGCCAGACCATCATCTCCGGCATGGGCGAGCTGCACCTCGAGGTGCTGGTCGACCGCATGAAGCGCGAGTTCAAGGTCGAGGCCAACGTCGGCCGGCCGCAGGTCGCCTACCGCGAGACGATCCGTCGCAAGGTGGAGAAGGTCGAGTACACCCACAAGAAGCAGACGGGTGGCTCGGGCCAGTTCGGTCGCGTGATCATCGACCTGGAGCCCATCGGCGGCGGTAGCGACGGCTACGAGTTCGAGAACAAGGTCACCGGTGGCCGCATCCCGCGGGAGTACATCCCGTCGGTGGACGCGGGTTGCCAGGAGGCGGCCGAGTTCGGCGTGCTCGCGGGCTACCCGATCGTGGGCGTCAAGGTGACGCTGCAGGACGGTGCCTACCACGACGTCGACTCTTCGGAGCTGGCGTTCAAGATCGCCGGATCCATGGCGTTCAAGGAGGCGGCCCGCAAGGCCGACCCCGCGCTGCTGGAGCCGATGATGGCCGTCGAGGTGACCACGCCCGAGGACTACATGGGTGACGTCATCGGCGACCTGAACGGCCGGCGCGGTCAGATCCAGGAGATGGGCGAGCGCTCCGGCGTCCGCGTCATCAAGTCGATCGTTCCGCTGTCGGAGATGTTCGGCTACGTGGGTGACCTGCGCAGCAAGACCCAGGGCCGGGCCGTGTTCACCATGCAGTTCGACTCCTACGCCGAGGTTCCGGGGAACGTCGCGCAGGAGATCATCGCCAAGGCTCGGGGCGAGTAACCGCACCGTGCCGCGTCGCGGCGCACACAAGACCAACCACTGAAGCAATGCGGTCGTTCAGACGGCCGAGGATCGCAGCAAGGAGACACCGGTGGCCAAGGCCAAGTTCGAGCGGACGAAGCCGCACGTAAACATCGGCACCATTGGACACATCGACCACGGTAAGACCACGCTTACCGCGGCGATTACCAAGGTGCTCCATGACAAGCACCCCGACCTCAACCCCTTCACGCCGTTCGAGGACATCGACAAGGCGCCGGAGGAGCGCGAGCGGGGCATCACGATCTCGATCGCTCACGTCGAGTACCAGACGGAGAAGCGTCACTACGCTCACGTCGACTGCCCGGGTCACGCCGACTACATCAAGAACATGATCACCGGCGCTGCCCAGATGGACGGCGCGATCCTGGTGGTGGCGGCGACCGACGGCCCGATGCCGCAGACCAAGGAGCACGTGCTCCTGGCCCGCCAGGTCGGCGTTCCGTACATCGTCGTGGCCCTCAACAAGGCCGACATGGTCGACGACGAGGAGATCCTCGAGCTCGTCGAGCTGGAGGTCCGTGAGCTGCTGTCCGAGTACGAGTTCCCGGGCGACGACGTTCCGGTCGTGCGCGTCTCGGCGCTCAAGGCGCTCGAGGGCGACGCCGAGTGGGGCGCGAAGATCGCCGAGCTCATGGACGCCTGCGACGAGAACATCCCGGAGCCGGTCCGTGAGACGGACAAGCCGTTCCTGATGCCGATCGAGGACGTCTTCTCGATCACCGGTCGCGGCACCGTCGTCACCGGCCGCATCGAGCGTGGCGTCGTCCACGTCAACGAGACCGTCGACATCATCGGCATCAAGGAGACCGCGACCACCACCACGGTCACGGGCGTCGAGATGTTCCGCAAGCTGCTCGACGAGGGCCAGGCCGGTGACAACGTCGGTCTGCTCCTGCGCGGTATCAAGCGCGAGGACGTCGAGCGCGGTCAGTGTGTCATCAAGCCGGGCACCAACACCCCGCACACCGAGTTCGAGGCGCAGGTCTACATCCTGTCCAAGGACGAGGGTGGCCGCCACACGCCGTTCTTCAACAACTACCGTCCGCAGTTCTACTTCCGGACCACGGACGTGACCGGCGTCGTGCACCTGCCCGAGGGCACCGAGATGGTCATGCCGGGCGACAACACCGAGATGCGCGTCGAGCTCATCCAGCCGATCGCGATGGAGGAAGGCCTCCGCTTCGCGATCCGCGAGGGCGGCCGCACCGTCGGCGCCGGCCGAGTGACCAAGATCATCAAGTAGTAACCCCGTGTGGCGGCGGCCGGGCTCGCCAGCAGAGCCCGGCCGCCGCACCACGATGAGAAGACCCAGCGGCACTAGGAAGTAAAGGACACCGAGGCCACCATGGCGGGACAGAAGATCCGCATCCGGCTCAAGGCCTACGACCACGAGGTCATCGACACTTCGGCGCGCAAGATCGTCGAGACGGTGACGCGCACGGGCGCGAAGGTCGCCGGCCCGGTGCCGCTGCCGACCGAGAAGAACGTGTACTGCGTCATCCGCTCGCCGCACAAGTACAAGGACAGCCGCGAGCACTTTGAGATGCGCACGCACAAGCGTTTGATCGACATCATCGATCCGACGCCCAAGACGGTCGACTCGCTCATGCGGCTCGACCTGCCGGCCGGCGTCGACATCGAGATCAAGCTCTAAGGACGCATCGAGAGATGAGTAAGCAGAGAAAGGGCGTCCTGGGCGAGAAGCTCGGCATGACCCAGGTTTTCGACGATGAGGGCCGCATTGTGCCGGTAACCGTCGTCCAGGCCGGGCCGTGCGTCGTCACCCGGGTCCGCACCCCCGAGAGCGACGGCTACTCCGCCGTCCAGCTCGGCTACGGGCAGATCGACCCGCGCAAGGTGAACAAGCCCCTCACCGGGCACTTCGAGAAGGCCGGCGTCACGCCGCGCCGTCACCTCGTCGAGCTGCGCACCGACGACGCCACCGAGTACGAGCTCGGCCAGGAAGTCACCGTTGAGGCCTTCGAGGCCGGCCAGCGGATCGACGTCACCGGCCGCAGCAAGGGCAAGGGCACCGCGGGTGTCATGAAGCGTCACGGCTTCAAGGGCCTCGGCGCCTCGCACGGTACCCAGCGCAAGCACCGTTCGCCGGGTTCGATCGGCGGCTGCGCGACCCCGGGTCGCGTGTTCAAGGGCCTGCGCATGGCCGGTCGGCACGGCAACGCCCGCATCACCGTCCAGAACCTCACCGTGCACGCCATCGACACCGAGAAGAACCTGCTGCTGATCAAGGGCGCGGTTCCCGGTCCGAACGGCGGCCTCGTCCTGGTTCGCACCGCCGCGAAGGGGGCGAAGTAAGTGAGCAAGCTGGACGTCGAACTGGCCCCGGAGATCTTCGAGGCCAAGGTCAACGTGCCGCTGATCCACCAGGTGGTCGTGGCGCAGCTGGCCGCGGCACGCCAGGGCACGCACAAGACCAAGACCCGCGGTGAGGTCTCCGGCGGCGGCAAGAAGCCGTACCGGCAGAAGGGCACCGGCCGCGCCCGTCAGGGCTCCACCCGTGCGCCGCAGTTCGCCGGCGGTGGCACCGTCCACGGCCCGCAGCCGCGCTCGTACGAGCAGAAGACGCCGAAGAAGATGAAGGCGGCCGCACTGCGCGGCGCGCTGTCGGACCGCGCTCGGTACGGCCGCGTGCACGTGGTGTCGAACCTGCTCGAGGGTGACACGCCGAAGACCAAGACGGCGCTCGCCGCGCTGCGCGAGATCACTCCGGCGGACAAGGTCCTCCTGGTGCTCGACCGCGAGGACGAGCTCACCTGGAAGAGCCTGCGCAACGTCCCCGAGATCCACGTGATCGTCGAGGACCAGCTGAACACCTACGACGTGCTCTGCAACGACGACGTGGTGTTCACCGAGGCCGCGTACCAGGCCTTCGTGGGCCGTGTGAGCGGGAAGGAGAGCGCGCAGTGAAGATCGCCGACCCGCGCGACATCCTCATCGCGCCCGTGATCTCTGAGAAGAGCTACGGGCTGCTCGATGAGAACAAGTACACGTTCGAGGTCCGCACCGACGCCAACAAGACCCAGATCCGGCAGGCCGTCGAGGCCGTCTTCGGGGTCAAGGTGACGGGCGTGAACACCATCAACCGGCAGGGCAAGCGCAAGCGCACCCGGTTCGGTTACGGCAAGCGCAAGGACACCAAGCGGGCCATCGTGAGCCTGGCCGACGGTGAGCGGATCGACATCTTCGGCGGCCCGGTCTCCTGACCGGGATCGCTGAAGCAGACAAGGGATGAACGAAAAAGATGGGCATCCGTAAGTACAAGCCGACGACGCCCGGGCGTCGCGGTTCGAGCGTGGCCGACTTCGTCGAGGTCACCCGGACCGAGCCCGAGAAGTCGCTGGTGCGTCCGCTCCCGAAGAAGGGCGGCCGTAACGCACACGGCCGCATCACCACCCGGCATCAGGGTGGCGGCCACAAGCGGGCCTACCGCGTCATCGACTTCCGGCGCGCCGACAAGGACGGCGTCCCGGCGAAGGTCGCGCACATCGAGTACGACCCGAACCGCACCGCGCGGATCGCGCTGCTGCACTACGCCGACGGGGAGAAGCGCTACATCCTCTGCCCGACCGGCGTGAAGCAGGGCGACGCGATCGAGAACGGTCCGGGCGCCGACATCAAGCCGGGCAACTGCCTGCCGCTGCGCAACATCCCGACCGGTACGGTCGTGCACGCCATCGAGCTGCGGCCGGGCGGCGGCGCCAAGCTGGCCCGGTCGGCCGGCTCCGGCGCGCAGCTGCTCGCCAAGGAGGGCAAGTACGCCACGCTGCGCATGCCCTCCGGTGAGATGCGCATGGTCGACGTTCGCTGCCGCGCCACCGTCGGTGAGGTCGGCAACTCCGAGCAGTCGAACATCAACTGGGGTAAGGCCGGCCGTATGCGGTGGAAGGGCAAGCGCCCGACCGTCCGCGGTGTCGCGATGAACCCGATCGACCACCCGCACGGTGGTGGTGAGGGCAAGACCTCCGGTGGTCGCCACCCGTCGAGCCCCTGGGGCAAGCCCGAGGGCCGCACCCGCAAGGCGAACAAGCCGTCCGATCGGCTCATCGTCCGTCGTCGTAGCAAGAAGAAGCGGTAGGAGCCCACCATGCCACGTAGCCTTAAGAAGGGCCCTTTCGTGGACGACCACCTCATGAAGAAGGTGGACGTGCAGAACGAGAAGGGCACCAAGAACGTCATCAAGACGTGGTCGCGGCGCTCCATGATCGTGCCCGACATGCTCGGTCACACGATCGCCGTGCACGACGGTCGCAAGCATGTTCCGGTGTTCGTCACCGAGGCCATGATCGGTCACAAGCTCGGGGAGTTCGCCCCGACGCGGACGTTCAAGGGCCACATCAAGGAAGACCGTCGCAGCCGACGCGGCTGACCGGAAGTACTGAGAGCGAGGAAACAGCGATGGAAGCCAGGGCCCAGGCGCGGTACGCCCGCGTCACGCCCAGAAAGGCCCGCCGCGTGGTGGACCTCATCCGTGGCCTGCCGGCCGCGGAGGCTCAGGCGGTGCTGCGGTTCGCCCCTCAGGCTGCGAGCGAGCCGGTGTACAAGGTGCTCTCGAGCGCCATCGCCAACGCCGAGCACAACAACCAGCTCGAGGTCGACACGCTCTGGGTGAGCCGCGCGTGGGTCGACGAGGGACCGACGCTGAAGCGTTTCCGCCCGCGGTCGATGGGGCGTGCGTACCGCATCAACAAGCGGACGAGCCACATCACGGTCGTGGTCGAGTCGCGGTCCGAGGGCGAGAAGTCCAACGGCCGTAAGAAGACGAGGAGGACCCGCTAGTGGGGCAGAAGATCAACCCGCACGGGTTCCGGTTGGGCATCACCACCGACTTCAAGAGCCGGTGGTACGCCGACAAGCTGTACAAGGACTACGTCAAGGAAGACGTGGCGATCCGCCGGATGCTGACCCGCGGCATGGACCGCGCCGGCATCTCCAAGGTCGAGATCGAGCGCACCCGTGACCGCGTCCGCGTCGACATTCACACCGCCCGTCCCGGCATCGTCATCGGTCGCCGTGGCGCGGAGGCCGACCGCATCCGCGGCGACCTCGAGAAGCTGACCGGCAAGCAGGTCCAGCTGAACATTCTCGAGGTGAAGAACCCTGAGGTCGACGCGCAGCTCGTCGCCCAGGGCGTCGCCGAGCAGCTGTCCAGCCGGGTCGCGTTCCGCCGTGCGATGCGCAAGGCCATCCAGAGCGCCATGAAGAGCGGCGCCAAGGGCATCAAGGTCCAGTGCGGCGGCCGCCTCGGCGGCGCCGAGATGTCGCGCTCGGAGTTCTACCGCGAGGGCCAGGTGCCCCTGCACACGCTCCGCGCCGACATCGACTACGGCTTCTACGAGGCCCGCACCACCTTCGGCCGGATCGGCGTGAAGGTCTGGATCTACAAGGGCGAGGCTCCGACGAGCCGCGCCGAGCGCGAGGCGCAGCAGGCCAAGGAGCGGGCCGCCGGTGGCGGCGGCCGGCGCGAGCGGCCGCAGCGTCGTGGTGGCGGCGGCGGCGGTGGCCGGCGCGGCGAGCGCGGTGGCGACCGCGGTGGCCGGCAGCAGCAGGCCGCGAGCGCGCCCAGCGGCGCCGAGCAGCAGCAGTCGAACGAGGCGGCCACGCCGTCCAGCACGGGTGAGGGGAGCTGAGTAACCAATGCTGATCCCGCGCAGGGTCAAGCACCGCAAGCAGCACCACCCGAAGCGGCGTGGGATGGCCAAGGGCGGCACGAAGGTCACCTTCGGTGAGTACGGCATCCAGGCCGTCGAGGGCGCCTACGTGACCAACCGGCAGATCGAGGCCGCTCGTATCGCCATGACCCGGCACATCAAGCGTGGCGGAAAGGTGTGGATCAACATCTACCCCGACCGTCCGCTGACCAAGAAGCCGGCCGAGACCCGGATGGGTTCCGGTAAGGGCTCGCCGGAGTGGTGGATCGCCAACGTCAAGCCCGGCCGCGTGATGTTCGAGCTGGCCGGCGTCCCGGAGCCGCTCGCTCGCGAGGCGCTGCGCCGCGCGATGCACAAGCTCCCGATGAAGTGCAAGTTCGTGAAGCGTGAAGTGGGTGAGGCGTGATGGCCAAGGGCCTTACCGCTGACGATCTGCGGACCCAGCCCGAGGCTGAGCTCGTCACCAAGCTCAAGGAGGCGAAGGAGGAGCTGTTCAACCTCCGCTTCCAGGCGGCGACGGGCCAGCTCGAGACTCACGGACGGCTTCGGGAAGTGAAGCGGGAGATCGCCCGCATCTACACCGTGATGCGGGAGCGTGAGCTCGGCATCGTCGAGTTCGCCGAGGAGCCCGTGGAGGAGTCCACCGATGAGTGAGCAGAACACCGAGACGCGGAACTACCGCAAGATCCGTGAGGGTCTCGTGGTCAGCGACAAGATGGACAAGACCGTCGTCGTCGCCGTCGAGGACCGCGTCAAGCACCCGCTGTACGGCAAGATCATCCGCCGTACCACGAAGTACAAGGCGCACGACGAGGGCAACGCCTGTGGCGTGGGCGACCGGGTTCGTCTCATGGAGACCCGGCCGATGTCCGCCACCAAGCGGTGGCGCGTCGTGGAGATCCTTGAGAAGGCCAAGTAACTGGCAGTCGCCGCCGAGCGACTGAGGATCGAATCCGCCAGGCTCACAACGAGAACCGGCGTGAAATACAGGAGTTGACGTGATCCAGCAGGAGTCGCGACTCAAGGTCGCCGACAACACGGGTGCCAAGGAGATTCTGTGCATCCGCGTTCTCGGCGGCTCGGGTCGGCGCTATGCGGGCATCGGTGACATCATCGTCGCCACCGTGAAGGACGCCCTTCCCGGTGCCGGCGTCAAGAAGGGTGATGTCGTTAAGGCCGTCGTCGTGCGCACCCGCAAGGAGCGGGGCCGTCCCGACGGCTCCTACATCCGCTTCGACGAGAACGCGGCCGTTCTGATCAAGGACGGTGGCGACCCTCGGGGCACGCGTATCTTCGGCCCGGTCGGTCGGGAGCTGCGCGAGAAGCGGTTCATGCGCATCATCTCGCTGGCGCCGGAGGTGCTCTGATGAAGATCAAGAAGGGCGACGAGGTCGTCGTCATCGCCGGCAAGGACAAGGGCGCGACCGGGAAGGTCATCTCGGCCGACCCCAAGCGTGAGCGCGTGGTCGTCGAGGGCGTGAACATGGTGAAGCGCCACTCCAAGGAGACGAACCAGGGCCCGCGCGGCGCCAAGGAGGGCGGGGTCGTCACCGCGGAGGGGCCGATCCACGTCAGCAACGTGATGCTGCTGGAGAACGGCAAGCGCACTCGCGTCGGCTACAGCATCAACGAAGACGGCACGAAGGTCCGCGTCTCGCGCCGTACCGGTAAGGAAATCTGATGACCGCCGACACGACTACGCAAACCCCGCAGCCGCGGCTCAAGCTGCGCTACCGCGAGGAGATCGCGCAGAAGCTGCAGGACGAGTTCGGCTACGCGAACGTCATGCAGATCCCGGGCGTGACCAAGGTCAAGGTCAACATGGGCGTCGGCGACGCCGCCCGCGACTCGAAGCTCATCGAGGGCGCGGTGCGCGACCTGACGACCATCACCGGCCAGAAGCCTGCCGTGGCGCGGGCGAAGAAGTCCATCGCGCAGTTCAAGCTGCGCGAGGGCATGCCGATCGGCGCGCACGTGACGCTGCGCGGCGACCGCATGTGGGAGTTCCTCGACCGCCTGCTGTCCCTGGCGCTGCCCCGGATCCGTGACTTCCGCGGCCTGTCGCCGAAGCACTTCGACGGCAACGGGAACTACACGTTCGGGCTCACCGAGCAGGTGATGTTCCACGAGATCGACCCGGACAAGGTCGACCGCCAGCGCGGCATGGACATCACGATCGTGACGACCGCGACGACCGACGACGAGGGCCGGGCGCTCCTGCGGCACCTGGGCTTCCCGTTCAAGGAGAACTGAGATGGCGAAGAAGGCTCTGATCGCCAAAGCGAACCGGAAGCCCAAGCACGCCGTGCGCGCCTACACTCGGTGCTCGCGGTGCGGGCGTCCGCGTGCCGTCTTCCGCAAGTTCGGCCTGTGCCGGATCTGCTTCCGGGAGATGGCGCACCGCGGCGAGCTGCCCGGCATCACCAAGTCCAGCTGGTAAATCCACCGGCTTTTCGATAAATGACCGATCGGGCGCCTGGACAAGGCGCCCACGACCGCGTCGAAGGTCCGTGACGTACGGAAACCGCGGCGAGGAGGGCCAGTAGGCCATGACGATGACCGACCCGATCGCAGACATGTTGACCCGTCTGCGGAACGCGAACTCGGCATACCACGACACCGTGGCCATGCCGTACTCGAAGATCAAGGCGCACATCGCCGAGATCCTCCAGCAGGAGGGTTACATCTCGGGATGGAGCGTGGAGGACGCCGAGGTCGGCAAGAAGCTCGTAGTCGACCTCAAGTTCGGCCCGAGCCGGGAGCGCTCGATCGCCGGGCTCAAGCGGGTGTCCAAGCCTGGCCTGCGGGTCTACGCGAAGAAGGACAACCTGCCGAAGGTCCTCGGTGGTCTCGGCGTCGCGATCATCTCGACGTCCTCCGGCCTGATGACCGACAAGCAGGCCGGCAAGCACGGTGTGGGCGGGGAAGTCCTCGCCTACGTGTGGTGAGGGGAGGGACCCAAGCATGTCGCGTATTGGACGTCTGCCCATTCCCGTCCCCAGCGGCGTCGACGTCAAGGTCGATGGCCAGGAGGTCACGGTCAAGGGCCCCAAGGGCGAGCTGAAGCACACGGTCGCCCGGCCGATCGAGGTCGCCCAGGAGGGCGGCGAGATCAAGGTCGGTCGCCCCAGCGACGAGGGCCCGGTCCGTGCGCTGCACGGCCTTACCCGGTCGCTGATCAACAACATGGTCATCGGCGTGACGCAGGGCTACAGCAAGACGATGGAGATCGTCGGCGTCGGCTACCGCGTTCAGGCCAAGGGCAGCAATCTCGAGTTCTCGCTCGGCTTCAGCCACTCGATCACGGTCGAGCCCCCGGCGGGCATCACCTTCCGTGTCGAGCGGCCGACCCAGTTCGTGATCGAGGGCATCGACAAGCAGAAGGTCGGCGAGGTCGCCGCGAACATCCGCAAGCTGCGTAAGCCCGACCCGTACAAGGGCAAGGGCGTGCGGTACCAGGGTGAGCAGATCCGCCGCAAGGTCGGAAAGGCTGGTAAGTAGACATGGCTGCGAGCAAGACTCAGGTCCGCAAGCGGACCGCGTCGCGCGCCGCGTCGCGGACCCGCCGGCACCTGCGCGTCCGCAAGAAGGTCCAGGGCACGCCGCAGCGGCCGCGCCTGGTCGTGACGCGTTCGACCAAGCACATGTTCGCGCAGATCATCGACGACCTGGCCGGTCACACGCTGGCGTCGGCGTCCACGCTGGACCCCACGCTCCGTACGGCCGAGGGCGACAAGACCGCCAAGGCGCGCAAGGTCGGCGAGCTCCTCGCCGAGCGGGCGCGCGAGGCGGGCATCAGCGCGGTGGTCTTCGACCGCGCCGGGCACCGCTACCACGGCCGCATCGCGGCGCTGGCGGACGGCGCTCGAGAGGGCGGGCTGGACTTCTGATGGCTCGTCAATCGCATCTGATGACGCACGAGAAGAGGAACCACTAATGGCAGCACCACGTCGTGGCGGCGGCGAGCGGCGCGACCGGCGTGATGACCGCCGCGGTGGCGCCGACAAGGGACAGTCGTACATCGAGCGCGTCGTAGCGATCAACCGGGTCGCTAAGGTCGTCAAGGGCGGCCGGCGCTTCAGCTTCACGGCGCTGGTCGTCGTGGGTGACGGCAACGGCACCGTGGGGGTCGGTTACGGCAAGGCCAAGGAGGTGCCCGCGGCGATCGCCAAGGGTGTCGAGGAGGCCAAGAAGCACTTCTTCAAGGTGCCGCGGATCCAGGGCACCATCCCGCACACCAGCCAGGGTGAGGAGGCCGCGGGCGTCGTCATGCTCAAGCCGGCCAGCCCCGGTACCGGTGTGATCGCGGGTGGCCCGGTGCGCGCGGTGCTGGAGTGCGCGGGCATCCACGACGTCCTGTCGAAGTCGCTCGGCTCGTCCAACGCCATCAACATCGTGCACGCGACGGTGGCGGCCCTCAAGCAGCTCAACCGGCCCGAGGAGATCGCGGCCAAGCGGGGTCTGCCGATCGAGGACGTCGCCCCGGCCGCGATGCTCCGCGCCCGTGCCGCGGGCAGCGAGCCCCGGCAGGAGGTGGCGTCATGAGCAACCTGAAGATCACGCAGGTGAAGTCCAAGATCGGTGGCAAGCAGAACCAGCGTGACACCCTGCGTACGCTCGGGCTCCGGCGGATCGGCGACAGCGTCGTCCGCGAAGACCGCCCCGAGGTGCTCGGGATGATCAACACCGTTCGCCACCTCGTGACCGTCGAGGAGGTCGACTGACCATGGGTGCAGAGACTCCGCTGCGGCCGCACCACCTGCGGCCCGCGCCGGGCGCCCACAAGTCCAAGGTCCGCAAGGGCCGCGGCGAGGCGTCCAAGGGCAAGACCGCCGGACGCGGCACCAAGGGCACCAAGGCCCGCAACACCGTGCCGGCCGGGTTCGAGGGCGGCCAGATGCCGCTGATCCGCCGGGTTCCGAAGCTGAAAGGTTTCAAGAACCCGTTCCGGGTCGAGTACCAGGTCGTCAACGTGGCCAAGATCGCCGAGCTCTTCCCCGAGGGCGGCGAGGTCACGCCGGAGAGCCTCGCGGAGAAGGGCGCCGTGCGCGCCGGCCGCCTGGTCAAGGTCCTCGGCACTGGTGACATCTCCGTAACGGTTCAGGTCAAGGCGCACGCCTTCTCCGGTTCCGCGAAGGAGAAGATCACAGGTGCCGGAGGCACTGCGGAAGAGCTGTGAGTCAAAGCCCTTGCGGGATTCGCCCCCGCCCTGCGGTGGCGGGGGCGGCAATCCCCGCAAGGGCTGTTAGAGTTCGACCGGCGATACTGTCGCCGCAACTTGAGGATCGACCGAGGGCCCTGAGCGGCCGCCGGCCGGAAACCGCGCAGGAGGAATGGTGCTGACCGCGTTCACTCGGGCGTTTCGAACACCCGACCTGCGCAAGAAGCTTCTCTTCACGCTGTTCATCATCGCGGTGTTCCGGCTGGGCTCTCAGCTGCCGGCACCGGGCGTGAACACCGGAGCCGTGCACCGATGCGTGGACGTCGTGAGCAAGGGGGCCAACGCCAATGTCTATGGCCTGGTCAACCTGTTCAGCGGCGGCGCGCTGCTGAAGCTATCGATCTTCGCGCTGGGCATCATGCCCTATATCACCGCGAGCATCATCCTTCAGTTGCTCACCGTGGTGATCCCTCGCCTGGAGGCGCTCCGTAAGGAGGGCCAGGCCGGGACGACGAAGATCACGCAGTACACCCGCTACCTGACGATCGGCCTGGCGATCCTCCAGGGCACCGGCATCGTCGCGATGGCGAGCACGGGCAACCTGCTCCAGGGTTGCACCGAGGACCTGCTCTGGAACAAGGGCTGGTTCACCATCGTCACGATGGTCATCGTCATCACCGCGGGCACGTCGGTGATCATGTGGCTCGGTGAGCTGGTCACGGACCGGGGTGTCGGCAACGGCATGTCGATCCTGATCTTCACCCAGGTCGTCGCGGTCTTCCCGTCCGAGTTCTGGAACATCTACAAGACCAAGGGCGGCTTCGTCTTCGCGATCGTGCTCCTCGTGGGCATCGCGATCGTCGCCGGCGTGGTCTTCGTCGAGCAGGCGCAGCGCCGCATCCCGGTGCAGTACGCCAAGCGGATGGTCGGCCGCCGGATGTACGGCGGCACCTCGACCTACATCCCGCTCAAGGTGAACCAGGCCGGCGTCATCCCGGTCATCTTCGCCTCGTCGCTGCTGTATCTCCCACAGCTGATCGTCCAGATGTGGCACAGCTCGAACCCGGTGGCGACGTTCATCAACAAGTACCTGGTCAAGGGCGATCACCCGATTTACATGGCCCTGTACTTCCTGCTGATCATTTTCTTCACCTACTTCTACGTGGCGATCACGTTCAACCCGACCGAGGTCGCGGACAACATGAAGAAGTACGGTGGGTTCATCCCGGGTATTCGCCCGGGGCGGCCGACCGCCGAGTACCTCGACTACGTGCTCACGCGGATCACGGCTCCCGGTGCGCTGTACCTTGGACTCATCGCGCTGGTCCCGATGGTGGCGTTCGGCATCATCGGTGCGAGCCAGAACTTCCCGTTCGGCGGCACCAGCATTCTGATCATGGTCGGCGTCGGGCTGGACACGGTGAAGCAGATCGAGAGCCAACTCCAGCAGCGTAACTACGAGGGCTTCCTGCGGTAGTGCGAATCGTGCTCGTGGGCCCCCCGGGAGCGGGCAAGGGGACTCAGGCCCAGTTCATCTCATCGCATCTGTCGGTCCCGAAGATTTCGACAGGTGACATCTTCCGCGCCAACGTGAGCGGTAACACGCCCCTCGGCCGTAAGGCCAAGGAGTACATGGACCGCGGCGACCTCGTCCCCGACGAGGTGACCATCGCGATGGTGCGCGACCGGCTCGCCGAGGACGACGCGCAAGAGGGCTTCCTGCTCGACGGCTTCCCGCGGAACGTTCCGCAGGCGGAGACGCTCAAGAAGATCCTCGCCGAAATGGATCTGCGGCTCGACCTCGTCCTCGAGCTCGTGGTCGACGACGACGAGGTCGTCCGGCGGCTCTCGGGCCGCCGTACCTGCCGCAAATGCGGGAAGATCTGGCACATGGTCTTCGACCCGCCGTCCAAGGAGGGCGTCTGCGACGTCTGCGGTGGCGAGCTGTTCCAGCGTGACGACGACCGCGAGGAGACCATCAGGCACCGCCTGGAGGTCTACCAGGAACAGACCGCACCCCTCGCGTCGTTCTACGCCGATGAGGGCATCCTGGTCGGTATCGATGCGACAGGGCCCGTCGAAGAGGTCACCGAGCGGGCGCTCGCCGCGCTTCGTCCCTTCACCGACTGACCACGGTGGTGAGGCGCGGCCGGATTCCTCCGGGCGCGTCCGGATCTACCTGCGGAGCGGAGAGTGTGGAAGAAGCGTAAGCCGGCCATTCAGATCAAGTCGCGTGGCGAGCTGGACGTGATGCGGGAGGCCGGCCTGGTCGTCGGCCGCACACTCCAGCGGCTCACCGAGGCGGTCAAGCCCGGCATCACGACGGCGGACCTGGACGCGATCGCGGAGGAGTCGATCCGCTCCGCGGGCGCGACACCGTCGTTCAAGGGCTATCAGGGGTTCCCGGCCTGCATCTGCACCTCGGTCAACGAGGAGATCGTGCACGGCATCCCCAGCCCGTCGAAGGTCCTCACCGAGGGCGACGTCATCTCGATCGACTGCGGCGCGATCGTCGACGGCTGGCACGGCGACTCGGCCGTGACGGTGCCGGTCGGCGAGATCACCCCGGAGGAGCACAGGCTCCTCGAGGTCTGCGAGGAGTCGATGTGGCGCGGCCTGGCGGCCGGGCTGGCCGGCGGCCGGCTCAGCGACATCGGGCACGCGGTCGAGACGTACGTCCGCGGCCAGGGCGACTACGGCATCGTCGAGGAGTACGTCGGCCACGGCATCGGCACGGAGATGCACATGGACCCGGCCGTGCCCAACTACGGCCTGCCGGGCCGCGGGCCGGTGCTGGTACCGGGCATGTGCTTCGCGGTCGAGCCGATGGTCAACCTGGGCACGGCCGAGACCCTGCTGCTCGACGACGACTGGACCGTCATCACCGGCGACGGCCGGCGCTCGGCGCACTTCGAGCACACCTTCGCCGTCACCGAGGACGGCCCCTGGGTGCTCACCGCCCTGGACGGCGGCGCCCGCCTCAAGGCCGCCTAAACGCTCCTGCGGTCGCAGGCCGCGACCTGAGTGCCCTGAGTTCTGGTCGCCGGGACGACGAGAAGTCCCGGCACAGAGAAGTCCCGGGGCGCCCCGTGATCGCCGCGACTGTGGATCGGGGTGTGGCGCGGCGTAATCTCTGGATTAAGGAATCCGGGGGCTCCTGAGGGAGAGGATCGACCATGGCGCTCAATCCCGAGATCCGCGCCTCCGACGCCGATCGTGATCGGGTCGCGGCGGCGCTGCGGGAGCACTGTGCTCAGGGGCGCATCGGCGTCGACGAGCTCAACGAGCGTCTCGACGTCGCCTACCGCGCGCGAACGCTGGGCGATCTGCAGAAGGTGACCAGCGACCTGCCCGAAGAGGACATGTACGAACTGCCGGTGCCGGCGTATCGGCAGTCGACGCCCGCCCGCCGTCCCGGGGGCGGTCTCCAGCGGACGGGGATGCGGGCGGGCTGGGCGACGTACGCGTCGGTCAACCTGATCTGCTTCGTGGTCTGGCTGCTCACCGCCGTGACGGCGGGCGCCTGGTACCCGTGGTGGGTCTGGGTGGCCGGCCCGTGGGGCGCGTTGATGCTGGCCGGGCAGTTCTTCGGACGAGGGGAAGAGCGCCGCTGAGCGGAGCTCGGACCCGGCCGTCTTGCATGGACCCGGATGGTCCCTGAGAAGACCCTGACGCATCACCGGGCGTTCAGTCGGTGAGCGCGGAGGAGGGATCCCGGTTCGGGGGGACGACTCCGGAGGCGTGCAGAAAGAACGCGCGGGCGACCTCGACCGCCGCGGCGGCGTCCAGGAACCCACGGTCACGGGCGGCGGCATCGAGCGCATGTCCGTCCGTCGCCACCACCTCCCACCGATCGGCGATGTGGGCGCGCAGCAGATCCTGGCGGAGGTGGTGCACGGCCCGGTGCGGAGCCGTGGCCGCCACGGCGTCGTTGACGCTCCAGGCGGCCGCCACGGCCGCCGCGCTGTCCAGGTCCGGTCTGATGAGGAACGCCGTCTTCGCCAGGGTGGTGAGCCGGGCGTGCCCCGCCGCGTCGAACCGGGCCGAGCGAACGAGGATGCGCAGCAGTTGCTCGTCCTCGCTCAGGCCGTGGATCTCCTGGGGGCTCAGCCAGTACTGCGCCTGTTCCTCGTCCAGCGAGCCTCGATCAAGGCCGCCGGTACGCGCGGTCTCGATCGCGCGTCGCTCGATCAGGGCGGGGTCGTCGCCGAGCGAGCCTCCGGTGATCCAGGTGAGGGCGGCATGCCGCCACCGGGCCGGGAAGCCCGGGTCGTACAGCTGCTGGTGCTGGAGTTCCGCGACGACCGGGATCCTTCCGGCGCCGGGGCGGCGGACATGGAAGCGTGTGATCCACTGTTCGATCTGCGTCGTCCGCCATGAGGTGCCGGCCCACTCGCTCGGATCGGGTGGTGTGAGCCTTCCGTCGGCCACCAGGCGGAGCGCCTCGACCGCGTCCGCGTACTTGGCGTTGACGGCCTCGGGGCGATCGTTCTGCCAGTGGGTCATCCGGTCGACGGCGTCCCGCAGGCTCGCGTCGTCGGCGACCGCGTCGGCCAGCGCGCGCGGAGTTCTCGCCGGGTAGTGGAGCTCTCGGGCGACGGCGAGCAGGCGGTCCGCCTCCGTCCGGCCGATCGCCGCGGCGTTCACGGCGTCGCCGACACGTATCCGGACGTCGACCAGCGGGACGGACAGCGGACGGAGATCATCGGGCGTATGTGCGACGGCGACCTCGTCATCCGCCTCGATTCGGCCGTCCCGGTACATCTCGAAGATCCGGCCGACGCCCCGCATGCCGAACGGATATAGCTCCGCCGCGCGAAGCGCGCCCATGCTGGACGCGCCGACGACGGAGACGCCCTCGGCGAGCAGCAGCAGGATCTCCTTGTGCCGGACGGGCGGGGTGGAGTGGAAGACACCGTCGATGATGACCACGACGTCGCCCGCCGCGCAGCCGAGGGCGAGCAGGTCGCCGTGGCGCACCGGAGGATGCGTACGCGCCTCGGGCAGGATCCGCCCGACCTGCTCGGCGCCGATGGTGGGCCCGCAGAAGACATGGACGGTCACGCGGCCCCCTCGCCCCTCGCCTCGGCCTCGGCGCGGACGCTCGAGTGCGGCGTCTGCCGCGTTCCCGGGCAGAGCACCTTCACCACCGCGAACTCGTCCCGATCGGCGAGCACGACCCGGAGCGGGGAGGAACCCGTGACCGCGCCGATCCGCTCGGCGAGCCGGTCCGCCTCCTCGGTGTCCGTGGCGAAGTGCGCGCCGGGGACCGTGCTCTTCACCCGATCCCACGCTTCCAGCGGTCCGGGGGTCACCGGACGCGGGAGATGAACGGGACGGTACGCCGCCGATGCCAGATCGTCCCGAGTGCCGGTGATGTGGGTCAGCCGTGCCTGTACGGCCTCGGTGACGGCGCGCGACAGCGCGACGGCCGGGTCCGCGTGCGCACCGGCACCGAACATGACCGATGCCGGTGAGTCCTCATGCCACAGATGGGCGACCACACAGGGCACGCCCATCCTGTTCGGCACGTACTCGATCTCCAGCCACGCGCCGGCACGGGAGACGCGCTCGACGAGTTCCGCGCAGTGATCGTCGGAGACGCTCGCCGGGTCGATGTACCGACGGCCCGACGCGGGGACGCCCCGCAGGGCGTGCACGGCGTCACGCTCGATGACCTCGTACAGGGCGTGCACGGTCGCCTCTGCCACGGTGTTTCCGGAGGCGAGGCCGTTGGAGCTCTCCATGAACGCGGGGACACGCCAGTCGGCCGGAGGGTGCCCCATCCGGACCGCACCCCGGGGCACCGGCACCGAGGTCCGCTCGACCAGGTCGACGGCCTGGATCCAGTCCAGCCGTGTCCACTCGGTGAGCAGGCTTCCCCGCATCCCGGCCAGTTCCTTGATCTCGTACGGGAGGTCGAGTTCCGATGAGGGTGTGTCGAGGAGGCCGGGTGCCGGGACGGCGTTCTCGGCGTGCCAGAGTTCGACGGCCTCCATGGCTCCGGAGATCTTCGCGAGCAGGAGCGTCGCGCCCTTCCCCTGGGAGACCGACAGCGTCGTCGCCAGCGGGCGGACCGCCATCACGACCGGGATCCCGATGATGTCCAGGCCGGTGACGTCGGCGAGCCGGGTGATGCCGTAGTCCCTCAGCAGCGGCCGGATCGACTCGTAGGTCTCCTCCGGCGTCCGAACGCGGTGGGTGCCCGTGAAGAACACCTTCTGCATCGTTCCTCCATGGCGAACGCCCCGGTCACGGCCCGTCGAGGCCATGACCGGGGCTTCCCGGGGCCGGTCCGCTCAGGAGGCCGGTACGTAGACGGTCTCGTCGTTGGCCGACAGCCCGCAGGTGGCGTGGGTCTGTGCGTGCCCGTACGCCGGAACGGGCTCAGCGGTGAACAGTTCGTCCAGGTCGGCGATCGCCACGTGCGCGGCGGCGGTGCCCTGCGGGAGCGGGTGTCTCGTCATCTGCTCTCCTGTCGCCAGCCGGCCACGGTGATCGTCCGAGGCCGGGTCAAAGAGGAAAAATACCGCGTTCAAGATCATATCGGCGTTGATCGTCGCGGCGCGGAATGAAGTGCCCCGTCGGCTGGTTGTGACGAGGGTGACGCCCCGACACGGGGTCCGGAGCTTGATTTCGGATTTCGTGCCGCGTGACGTACACTCTTTTGTCGGTCCCGTGTTGGCTCATGCCCGCATGTCATTGCGGCGAGTCGGTATCTCGCGGAGGCCGTTCTCCTGACGAACCGATCAGCGAAGCGCGGAGGACATGCCCAAAAAAGAAGGGGCCATCGAAATCGAGGGCACCGTCGTCGAATCACTCCCGAACGCCATGTTCCGGGTGGAGCTCGACAACGGGCACAAGGTGCTCGCCCACATCAGCGGCAAGATGCGGATGCACTACATCCGGATCCTGCCCGATGACCGCGTTGTCGTGGAGCTGAGCCCCTACGACCTCACGCGCGGTCGGATCGTCTACCGATACAAGTAACCACCCACTGGGGTTGCCTTCCCCGCGTATAGTCGGTTGGTGAGTCGCTTCGGCGTGCTCGCCTGCGGCTCGGCAGCGCGGGGGTGACCCTGCACGAGGAGACCCAGTGAAGGTCAAGCCGAGCGTCAAGAAGATCTGCAGCAAGTGCCGCATCATCCGGCGGCACGGCCGGGTCATGGTCATCTGCGATGACCCGCGCCACAAGCAGCGTCAGGGCTGACAACTCAACAGCAACCGCGCCACGGGCGACCTGGCGCGGTCGCGCATATTCCGACGTTCCGCGGCTCCCCTGAGGAGCAACCCCCGGTCGGAGGCCGGGGCCCCACCCGGGCAGGGGTGGGGGTGCGGGGCGCAGACCTCCGTGAAACAGAAGGGAACTGCCCGAGATGGCACGCCTCCTCGGCGTCGACCTCCCGCGCGACAAGCGCCTCGAGGTCGCTCTCACCTACATCTTCGGCATCGGCCGTACCCGTGCCCTCGAGACCCTGAAGGAAACCGGCATCAACGGTGACCGTCGGGTCCACGAGCTCGGTGACGACGAGCTGATCCAGCTCCGTGACTGGATCGAGGCCAACTACCGGATCGAGGGCGACCTGCGCCGCGAGATCCAGGCCGACATCCGTCGCAAGATCGAGATCGGCTGCTACCAGGGCATCCGGCACCGCCGCGGCCTGCCGGTGCACGGTCAGCGGACGCAGACCAACGCGCGTACGCGCAAGGGCAAGAAGAAGACCGTCGCCGGCAAGAAGAAGGCCGGCAAGAAGTAGTAGTCCTCGGCCCCTCGCCCGGGGCCGACGGATCGACGACCTCCAGGAGATTTGAGAGCAGATGCCGCCAAAGAGCCGCGCCGGCGCCAAGAAGGTGCGCCGGAAGGAAAAGAAGAACGTCGCTCACGGGCACGCCCACATCAAGAGCACGTTCAACAACACGATCGTCACGATCACGGACCCCGTGGGTGCCGTGATCTCTTGGGCCAGCGCCGGCCACGTGGGCTTCAAGGGCTCGCGTAAGTCGACGCCGTTCGCCGCTCAGATGGCGGCCGAGGCCGCCGCCCGCCGCGCCATGGAGCACGGCATGCGCAAGGTCGACGTCTTCGTGAAGGGCCCGGGCTCGGGTCGCGAGACCGCGATCCGGTCGCTGCAGGCGACCGGCCTCGAGGTCGGTTCCATCCAGGACGTCACCCCGGTGCCGCACAACGGCTGCCGCCCGCCGAAGCGCCGCCGCGTCTGAGTTAGGGAAGAAGAGAGATGGCTCGATACACCGGCGCCGACTGCAAGCTGTGCCGCCGCGAGAAGATGAAGCTGTACCTCAAGGGCAGCAAGTGCGAGGGCCCGAAGTGCCCGATCGAGATCCGCCCGTACCCGCCGGGTGAGCACGGTCGCGGCCGTCCCAAGGAGAGCGAGCACATGCTCCAGCTCCGGGAGAAGCAGAAGGCCCGTCGCATCTACGGCGTCCTCGAGGCCCAGTTCGTCAACTACTACAAGGAGGCGAACCGCCGGACGGGCAAGACGGGTGACAACCTGCTGAGCCTGCTCGAGCGCCGCCTCGACAACGTCGTCTACCGCGCGGGCTTCGCCAAGAGCCGCGACATGGCCCGGCAGCTGGTCAAGCACGGCCACTTCCTGGTCAACGGCAAGAAGGTCGACATCCCGTCGTACCGCGTCAGCGAGCGCGACATCATCGAGGTGCGCCCGAAGTCCCTCGAGGACACCCCCTTCGTGGTGGCGCGCGCCGAGGCCGGCGACAGCCGGGTCCCGGCGTGGATCGAGGTCGTCCCCGACCGGATGCGCATCCTCGTGCACTCCCTCCCGGTCCGGCAGCACATCGACGCGCCGGTCCAGGAGCAGCTCATCGTCGAGTGGTACGCCAAGCGCTGACGTCCACTCGTGCGGGCGCACGTCTCATGGCGTGCGCCCCGCAGTGCGAGATCGCGGCAGTCATATAGCGGGCGCCGCGGGAAGGAAGTAAGAAATGCTCATCGCCCAGCGACCGACTCTCACCGAAGAGCAGGTCGACGAGTTCCGGTCGCGGTTCACGATCGAACCGCTGGAGCCGGGCTTCGGCTACACCATCGGCAACTCGCTCCGCCGTACGCTCCTGTCCTCCATCCCGGGTGCCGCCGTCACGAGCATCCGGATCGAGGGCGTGCTGCACGAGTTCTCCACGATCCCGGGCGTGAAGGAGGATGTCACCGACATCATCCTGAACCTCAAGGAGCTCGTCGTCTCCTCCGAGCACGACGAGCCGGTCGTGATGTACCTCCGCAAGCAGGGCCCCGGTGAGGTCACCGCCGCCGACATCGCGCCGCCGGCCGGTGTCGAGGTGCACAACCCCGAGCTCCACATCGCCACGCTGAACAACAAGGCGAAGCTCGAGATGGAGCTCACCGTCGAGCGTGGCCGGGGTTACGTCTCCGCCGCCCAGAACAAGCAGCCGGGCCAGGAGATCGGTCGGGTTCCAATCGACTCGATCTACTCTCCGGTCCTGAAGGTCACCTACAAGGTCGAGGCGACGCGTGTCGAGCAGCGCACCGACTTCGACCGGCTGATCGTGGACGTCGAGACCAAGCCCGCGATGCTGCCGCGCGACGCGGTGGCGAGCGCCGGCAAGACCCTGGTCGAGCTGTTCGGCCTGGCCCGGGAGCTCAACGTCGAGGCCGAGGGCATCGACATGGGCCCGTCTCCGACGGACGCCGCGCTCGCGGCGGACCTGGCGCTGCCGATCGAGGAGCTCAACCTCACGGTCCGGTCCTACAACTGCCTCAAGCGCGAGGGCATCCACACCGTGGGTGAGCTCGTGGCCCGCAGCGAGCAGGACCTGCTCGACATCCGTAACTTCGGCGCCAAGTCGATCGAAGAGGTCAAGCAGAAGCTCAACGACATGGGCCTCACGCTGAAGGACTCCCCGCCCGGGTTCGACCCGACGGCGGCGGCGGACGCCTACGGCGACGAGGACCAGAGCTACGCCGAGACCGAGCAGTACTGATCAGTTGACCGGGCGGCCCCGAGGGGCCGCCCGTCGTCACCGACACTCGGCGGGGCCGACGGCCTCGCCGGACCGACACCGGTACCTCGTACGGCCGGTGCGGGTTGAAACAAGGAGAAGTTCATGCCCACGCCCACCAAGGGCCCTCGTCTCGGCGGCAGCCCGTCGCACCAGCGCATCATCCTGGCGAACCTCGCCACGGCGCTGTTCGAGCACGGCCGCATCACGACGACCGAGGCCAAGGCCCGGCGGCTGCGTCCGCTGGCGGAGAAGCTGATCACGAAGGCCAAGCGCGGTGACCTCGCCGCGCGGCGCCAGGTCCTCACCGTCGTGCGGGACAAGGGCGTCGTCCACACGCTCTTCACCGAGATCGGCCCGCGGTTCGAGAACCGCCCGGGCGGCTACACCCGGATCACCAAGCTCGGCCCGCGCAAGGGCGACAACGCCCCCATGGCGCTGATCGAGCTGGTCGAGGAGGCCGGGCCGTCTGCGGTGACGACCCGTACGACCGCTCCGGCCGCGGAGGCCCCGGCGCCCGCCGCCGAGGAGACCGAGGAGACCCCGGCAGCGGCGACCGAGGAGCCGGCGGCCGAGGCCCCGGCCGCGGAGGCCACGGCGGACGACACCGAGGCCGACGAGAAGAAGTAGCGCAACGTTTACGACGCAGCCCGCCGCGCCCCTACGGGACGGCGGGCTCGTTGTTTGAAAGACTTGTGTTCGACGCGCTCGGCCGCCGGTGCCGGATCTGCTCGGCCGCCGGCAGGCGGGAGCCGTCGATCCGTTCGGTGACGTCCACCCCTCAAGGGACGTCCGTCCGTCTATGAAGGAGAAGCCGGTGGTTCGCCGTCTGCGGCCCCGTTCGACGGCTGAGGGGCTCGGCGTGCCCGCGGGGTGCGCCCGGACGCGACTCCGCCGCGCCGTCACCGACGCGCTCACGGTAACAGAAGGGGGGAGGCGGCGTTCCGCGTTCGGCCCGAAGGCCGAGACCGACGCGCCGCGAGCCCGATGACCGCTCTGGTACGACTCCGGCTCGACCTCGCCTATGACGGCGCGGAGTTCGCCGGTTGGGCGCGGCAGCCGGGGCGGCGAACCGTCCAGGGTGTCATCGAGGACGCCCTGGGCCGGGTCCTGCGGTTGGACCCGCCGCCGGTCCTCACGGTCGCGGGTCGTACGGACGCCGGGGTGCACGCGCGCGGCCAGGTCGCGCACGTCGTCCTTCCCGTGGCGGCCTACTCCCAGGTGGGCGGCACACTACCGCGCCGGATGGCCGGCGTGCTGCCACCGGACGTGCGGATCTGGCGGATCGAACAGGCGCCCGATGGCTTCGACGCGCGGTTCTCCGCCCTGTCACGTCGCTACGCCTACCGCGTCTGCGACAACCCGGTGGGCGTCGACCCGCTGCGCCGCCACGAGGTGCTGTGGCACCCTCGGCCCCTCGATCTGGACCGGATGAACGCCGCCACCGCGCTGCTGCTCGGCGAGAACGACTTCGCCGCGTACTGCCGCAGGCGCGAGGGCGCGACGACGATCCGGAGGTTGCTGCGCTACGACTGGGAGCGCGAGTCGGCCGACGTCGCCGTCGCCACCATCGTGGCCGACGCCTTCTGCCACTCCATGGTGCGCGCCATCGTGGGCGCGCTGCTGGCTGTCGGCGACCGCCGCCGTCCGGTCGAGTGGCCGGCCGAGGTCCTCTCCGCCCGCGTCCGCGACTCGGCGGTGCAGGTCCTCCCGCCGCACGGCCTGACGCTGGAGGAGGTCACGTACCCGGAGGCCGGGCTGCTGGCCAGCCGGGCCCAGGAGACCCGCCGGGTCCGGGTCCTCGGCGCGACCGCCCCGGAGGAGCGCCAGGCCGGCTGACCCGGCCCCGAAGCAGCGCGCGACGCGCACCCCGGGCCCGGCGTGGGGCAACGCGGGCGTCGCCAGGAACACGACGACATGCGTCCGAGCTGGGCGCGGCGTGGGTGAGGGCGGGCGTCGGTGGGAAGACGACGACGCGCGTCCAGGCCCGGCGTGGGACGGGGCGCGCGTCGTCTGTCGGTCAGCTCTTCGCGCGGACCTCGATGGACTTGCCGGTGTCCGTGCGGAAGCCGAACGCGACGTCCTTGAGCGTCGTGTCGTCCGGCTTCGGCTTGTGGGCGTCGGCGAACATCGCGTACGAGTAGATGATGTACCGGCCGCGCTGAATGCTCGCCGCGTAGCCGCCGCCCTGGTCGATCTTGGGAGCGTCGGTGGCCTTCATCCCGCGGAACCACTTGTAGTGCTCGGCGTCCTGGGCCTTCATGGCGGCGGCCGCGGCGGCGTCGGTGGGCATCGCCGCGATCCCGGTCGTCACCGCCAGCTTCTTGTCGTCGGAGACGAAGGTCGCCCGTACGACGCGCCGGCAGTGCTGACGGGTCAGCTCCACGCTGAAGGGCCCGTTGGCGGTCAGGTTGCAGTGGTCGTTCGGGACGGTCTTCATCAGGACGAACGTGTGCCCGGCGATCTTGAGCTGCGGATCGGGGAAGACCTCGGTGACGCTGAGCGGCTTGGGGTCCTTCTTCTCGTCCCTGATGTCGATGGGCGTCGGCTTGGGCTTGGGCTTCGGCTTCGCCGACGTTTGGGTGGGCGTCGGAGACGCCGGGCTGGGCGTGGGCGGCTGCTGGGCATGGGTCGGCGGAGCGGACGCCGCGTGCTCCTTCGGCGCGTCGTCGGACACCGTGGTGTAGGCGATGACGCCTCCGCCGCCGAGCACGAGCGCGGCGAGTGCGCCGGCGCCGATGAGCAGCGCGCCTCGTGCTCCGGCCGCGCCCGCGGCGCCACGCCAGTGCCCACCGGGGCCGCGCGGACCGCCGGGCCCGTCGGAGGGCGGACCGGGTTCGCCCGAGCCGATCTGGGGAGTGGGCCGGGTGGCGTCCATCTCCGGCTCCGGCTCCGGCTCCGTGGGCGCCTCGGGGATCGTGCCCGGCGGGAGGATGGCGTCGGGGGTGAGCGGGGGCATGGTGCTCTCCGCCGCGGAGAGCGGCGGTTCGCCCGCGCGTCGTGCCACGGTCAGGGCGGCGCCCGTCTCCGGCTCCAGGACGTCCGTCACGGTCCTCTCGGCGGCTCCCGGGGCCGAGTCGTCGACCAGGCCCGATGAGGCCGCCGAGGCGGGTCCTGGGGGCCCTGCGGCTCCGGCGGAGGCCTCGGCCGGACGATCCGTCGTCCCCAACCACACCGTCGCGTTCGCGTTCGGATCAGGCGAGGCCGGGCCGCCATCGGGACCGTACGGGGCGCCGGGAACGTCCGTGGCCGGGCCGTACGCCGGTGCCGAGGCGGGCGGGGCGTCCGATGCGGGACCGGCCGCCGGGGGCGGAGCGGTGTAGCGGTGCTCGGGGGCGTCCGTCGGGCGGGGTGAAGACGTACCCGCCGAGCGGGGGCCGGTCGGCGGGTCGGAACGGAGGTCCGAGGGCGTCGCGGCCGTCGGTCGCTGCGGCGGGGCCGTCTCCCGGTTCTCCGCGTCGGGCGCGGGAGATCCGGGACGCGGGAGTGGCGGGGTCATGCTCTCCTCGGCGTCAGGCGTCGGGGGCGGTCCGGAACGGGCCGGGTCGCCCGGCGGCACATCGGCGGGCTGGGGGGTGACGAGGGGATCAGCCGGTGTACGACGGCCGGGCGACGCCGGCGTCGGCGGAGGCTCCGACCCTTCCGTTACGGACGGTACAAAAGTCTCGTCACGGCCAGACATGGGTCACTAGAGTATTAGCGAGCGGTGTCCTTTATGCGGGTTTGCCGACCATTGACCGGTAGTTCAGAGCTGGTCGCAGATTGCTACCGACTGTCGCATTCTGCACGAATGCGGTCACACTCGCATAGTCACTCTGTGTGATTTTCTTGCCGGTCGGGTACTGCACCCAGCTCATGATGAGGTAGTGGCCGTCGGGGTCGGAGGTCGTGAGCGACAGCCCCTTACCGATCTTGCTGGTGCTCCCGGCGCCCGGCAGCGGCAGGACGTACGCGTCCTTCGGGCGGGACGCCTTCTGCGCGTACTTGGCCGTGGTCGCCGTCTTGAGGTTGACCACGCCGATGGTGCCGATGAACTTGCCGTTGCTGTACGTCGCGCGCAGCACCTGGGTGCACCCGGCCTTCACGAGGGCCTTGCGGAACGTGGTGCCGTTCACGGCGCTCGCGCACTTGGGGTCCGAGCGTCGCGTGGTCAGCACGTAGGTGCGGCCGCCGGCCTTGAACTTCTTGTTCTTGAAGACCTCGGCGAGGGTGAGCGGCTTCGGGTCCGTGGCCCGGGAGGCGAGACGCTCGCCCTTCCCGGTCTCGGTCGGCGTGGGGGTGGGGGTCGCGGTCGGGGTGTTCGGGGGCGCGGCGGCGGGCTTGGACGCCGCCGTCGGCTTCGGCTCGGGGTCGCCGCCGCCCGAGGACAGCGCGAACGCCGCTCCGCCGCCGATGACGACGACGCCCGCGGCGACCGCGGCACCGATGATCAGGAGCTTCTTCTTGCCGCCCGACCGCTCGTCGCCGGGTACGTCCGCGGCGGGGTCCTGGCCGTAGGCGCCTGGCATCTCGCCGTACCGGCCCGGCCCACCGGGTCCGCCCGGGGCGTTGTAGCCGCCTGGAGCGTCGAACCCGCCCGTGCCGCCGTACGGGCCCTCCGCGGGACCGCCCGGTCCGGCGCCGTAGCCGCCGGCGTCCTGGCCGAAGGACTGTGTCTCCTGCCCGTAGCCGCCCGGCTGCTCGGTGCCGTACGAGGAACCCCCGTAGGAGTTCGGGCCGCCGTACGAACCGGCGGCGTCCTCGTCCTGGGACGTGCCGGAGCCGTACGGGCGTTCGAAGAGCGAACCGCCGCGGGAGGCCTCATCCTCGGCCGGGCCGTACGGCGACTGCGGCGGCTGCGGAGGTACCCAGCCGCCGGGTTGCTGTTTATCACCCGGAAAAGCCATGACCGCGACCCTACCTGCTCATTTGCGTGTTCAGGCGGTTACTTAAAGCCGAAGTCCTGCGTCCACCATGGGCCGCCCGACCCATAAGCGACGCCGACTCCGATGGCTTTCAAGCTGCAGTTCAGAATGTTCGCCCGATGGCCGGGACTGTTCATCCAGCCTTGTACGACGGCCTCCGGGGTCGCGTAGCCCTTGGCGATGTTCTCCGCGCCGGGGTCCGCGTAGCCGGCCGCCTTGATGCGGTCCCAGGGGGTCCGCCCGTCCGGCGAATTGTGGTCGAAGTAATTCCGGTCACGCATGTCCGCCGAGTGCGCCCGTGCGGCGGTCCGCAGCCGGGTGTCGACGCGCAGGGCCGTGCAGCCGTGGGCGGCCCGCTGCTCGTTCGTGAGACGTACCACGGCGCTCTCCGCCGCCGCAGCCTTGCTCGTGCTCTTCGACGGCGTTGCGGTGGCCGTGGACCGGGTGGCGCTGGGGGTGGCGCTGCGCTTGGGCGTCTTCCGCTTCGGCGTCGGACTCTTGGGCCGGTGGGACGCCTTCGACGGGCGGGCCGACGGGCTCGGGTCGACGGAGGGGCGGACGGCCGATCCCTCGGGGCTGGGGAAGACGGCGACGTCACGCGCCGGCGTGGTGGCCGGCGAAGGGGAGTGCTGCGCGGCACTCCAGAGCGACCGGGCGGCGATGCCGCCGGAGACGAAGACCGCGATCGCCAGCAGCACGAATGCCTGGACGCGGCGTTTGACGCGCTTCGCGGACAGGGGATCCTCCCGGGGGGCAGCGGAGGACCAGCACTATAGGCCTACGAAGCCGGTCAAGTCCGGCGTTCTCTGATACTTCCCGGTATAGGGTGTCCAAGAGGACAGCCGTACGAACGTCGCCTCGTGACGACGGAGGACGGTCCGCGACGCTCGCTTTGCCCGCTGGCGTGTGGGCCGGTATTCTGCTAGTTCGTTGTGTGCGTCAGCGTGCCCGTGATCGGGTCGCTCGACCCACCGGGCCCTGCGGCGGCTACTAGGCCGTCCGGCGGACCCAGTCTCTGTCAGACACGAAACGAAGGCTTACGACCGTGCGCACCTACACCCCTAAGCCTGCTGACGTCCAGCGTCAGTGGCACGTCATCGACGCGACCGATGTCGTGCTGGGTCGGCTGGCCAGCCAGGTCGCAACGCTGCTTCGGGGTAAGCACAAGCCGATCTACGCCCCGCATCTCGACACGGGTGACTTCGTCATCATCATCAACGCCGACAAGGTGGCGCTGTCGGGCAAGAAGCTCGAGCAGAAGAAGGCCTACCGCCACTCCGGTTACCCGGGTGGTCTGCGGTCCATCGCCTACTCGGACCTGATGAAGAAGAACCCCGAGCGCGCCGTGGAAAAGGCGATCAAGGGCATGCTTCCGAAGAACACGCTGGGCCGCAAGATGTTCAGCAAGGTGAAGGTCTACGCCGGCCCCGACCACCCGCACCAGGCCCAGCAGCCGGTGCCCTACGACATCAAGCAGATCGCGCAGTAACGCGCGGCATCGAAAGAGATCCTGAGGAGTACCGTGGCCGAGCCCACCGGTGTCGAGACGCCCGTTGAGGGTGCCGAGTTCGAAGAGTACGTGGGGGACTACACCACCGAGTCCCCGGAGGCCGTCGCCGACGAAGCTCCGCGCCCGGTGCTGACCGGCCCGGCCGCCGGCACCGGCCGTCGCAAGGAGGCCATCGCGCGCGTCCGCATCGTCCCGGGTTCCGGGAAGTGGACGATCAACGGTCGCTCCCTGGACACGTACTTCCCCAACAAGGTCCACCAGCAGGTCGTGAACGAGCCGTTCGTGACCCTGGGCCTTGAGGACCAGTTCGACGTCATCGCCCGCGTGGGCGGCGGCGGCGTGACCGGCCAGGCCGGTGCGCTGCGCCTCGGCATCGCGCGCGCCCTGCAGCTGGTCGACCCTGACAACCGCCCGCCGCTGAAGAAGGCCGGCTTCCTCACCCGTGACGCGCGGGCCAAGGAGCGGAAGAAGTACGGTCTCAAGAAGGCCCGTAAGGCTCCGCAGTACAGCAAGCGTTGATCGCGCCTGTCCGCCGGCCCGGCTCCGCCCTGGTGGCGGCCGCGGCTTGTGGACAGGACCTCGGCGGTCCCGCCATCCGGCGGGACCGCTGATCGCTTTTTCCAGCGGTCGCGCCTGGGCGGGCGTATCCGGACGCGACCGGTCCGTGCGTTCGATCGTGGGGTGTTGTGGTGGCGCGTCTGTTCGGGACCGACGGCGTACGTGGAGTCGCGAATCGCGACCTGACGGCTTCCCTGGCGCTCGACCTGTCGGTCGCGGCGGCCCGTGTCCTCGGCGAGGTCGGCGCGTTCGAGGGGCACCGCCCCGTCGCGGTGGTCGGCCGGGACCCGCGCGCGTCGGGTGAGTTCCTGGAGGCCGCGGTCGTGGCCGGGCTCGCCTCCGCCGGGGTCGACGTCCTCCGGCTCGGCGTGCTGCCGACGCCCGCCGTGGCGTACCTCACCCAGTCGCTCGGCGCGGACCTGGGCGTCATGCTCTCCGCGTCGCACAACCCCGCCCCCGACAACGGCATCAAGTTCTTCGGCCGGGGCGGGCACAAGCTCGCCGACGAGATCGAGGACCAGGTCGAGGCCCACCTCGGCCAGGACTGGGCGGGCCCGACCGGGCCCGGCGTCGGGCGGGTCCGCGACGCGCACGGCGAGGTCGAGAGTTACATCGCGCACCTGCTGTCGACGCTGCCCGGCTCGCTGGACGGCGTCAAGGTCGTCGTCGACTGCGCGCACGGCGCCGCCTCGGGCGTCTCCCCGGAGGCCCTGCGCCGCGCCGGCGCGACCGTGATCGCCATCGGCGCCTCGCCCGACGGCCTCAACATCAACGATGGTTACGGCTCGACCCACCTGGAGCGCCTGCAGCGCGCCGTGGTGGAGAACGCGGCGGACGCCGGCATCGCGCACGACGGCGACGCCGACCGCTGCCTCGCGGTGACCGCCTCCGGCGAGGCCATCGACGGCGACCAGATCATGGCGATCCTGGCCCTGGAGCTGCGCGACACCGGGAAGCTGCCCGGCGACACGGTCGTCGCCACCGTCATGTCCAACCTCGGTTTCAAGCTCGCCATGCGCGACCAGGGCCTGGGCGTCGTCGAGACGGCGGTCGGCGACCGCTACGTCCTGGAGGCGATGAAGGCCGGCGGGTACGCCTTCGGCGGCGAACAGTCCGGCCACGTCATCATGCTCGACCACGCCACCACCGGAGACGGCGTGCTCACCGGGCTGCACCTGCTGTCCACCATCGCCCACCGCCGTCGCCCCCTCGACGAGCTGGCGAAGGTCATGACGCGGCTCCCGCAGGTGCTGATCAACGTCAAGGGCGTCGACAAGTCCAAGGCCAAGACCTCTCCCGAACTGGCCGCCGCCGTCCAGGCCGCCGAGGCCGAGCTGGGAGACGGCGGCCGGGTGCTCATTCGCCCGAGCGGCACCGAGCCCATGGTGCGCGTCATGGTCGAGGCGCAGGCCGAGGACCAGGCCCGCGTCGTCGCCGAGCGCCTCGCCGAGGCCGTCCGCACCGCCCTCTGACCGCGGATCGCTCGTCCTTCGACCATCGTCATCACTTTACGTGGGTGACCGATACCGCTCGTGACGGCACGGGTACGTCGATCACGACGGCTGCGCCGTCGAGCGGCGGTCACCACGAGACGAAGGTCGAGCACCCATGACATCAGTGGCGCGTGTCACCGAGATCAGCGCGATCTCGGAGTCGAGTTTCGAGGACGCCGTGAAGGTCGGCATCAGCCGGGCCGCGGAGACCCTGCGCAAGCTCAAGTCCGCCTGGATTAAGGAGATGGAGGTCCAGCTCTCCGAGAACGGGGACATCAGCGGCTACAAGGTCAACATGCTGGTCACCTTCGTCCTGGAATAGCACCTCGTACGGGTCAGGAGGTCCGAGCCGCACGGGCGGACGCCCGCTCGGCCACGCGCCGAACGACCCCCGAGCCCGGGGAATCGCCGAGGGCGTGTGACAACGGATGGACGAGCCGGGCGCCGGGCACGCGCAGCGCACCCATGAACGCGAACCTCGTCCGATCCGCCTCGGCCACCGCCGCCATTCCGCCCACCAGGAAGCGGCTCTGCATCCAGCACCATCCCGGCCTGAGCACGACGTCGAACCGCGCTCGCTGCCCGAACCGTCCCCGCGCCCGCGCCTCGAGCCGGTCCCCGTCCGCCCGGGTGACCCGCATGGCGCGGACATCGGTGAGCAGGTGCGGGAACTCGTTCTCGAGGTCGGCGGCGACCGCCCACACCGCGCCGAAGGGCACGGCCAGCACGTCCTCGGCGTACACCGCGCCGGGGACGGTCGCCGCCATGATCCGCAGGCGGCGTACGGAGTCGAGGTCGGCCTCGGGCCAGTTCGTGTCGGTCATCGCCATGCCTTCCGGAAGCTGAGCCGCGCCCTGTGCAGCCGTGACTTCACCGTCCCCGTCGATATCTCCAGCAGTTCGCCGACGGCCCGTTCCCCGTGACCCTCCAGGTCCCGGAGCATGAGGACCGCACGGTGCTCCGGCGACAGCCGGCGCAGGACGTCACGGACGTCCGCGGCCAACTGGGGGTCGCCCGGCTGCGGTACGTCGTCCAGTTCGGCGGGCCGGGTGCCCTGCGCGCGGCGCGCCATCCGTACCGCCTCCCGGATCGCGATGGACCGGGCCCAGCCGAAGACCGCGCCGGGATCGCGCAGCCCCCGGAGGCCACGGAAGATCGCGATGAGCGCCTCCTGCGCGGCGTCCGGGCCGTCGTCCAACGCGATCGGGCCGCAGATCCGGCCGACGTACGGGGCCAGGAGGTCGAGCAGATCGTGCATCGCCATGCCGTCGCCCCGCTGTGCCGCCCGGACCAGCGCGGCGGCACGCTCCGAGTCGCCGTTCACCCGATCGGTTCCTCCACTCCGGCCGACGCGGTGGACAGCAGGCCGATCGTTTCGGCGACGAGGTCGGGCCGCTCATCCGCGAGGTAGTGGCCGCCGGGAACGACGCGGACCTCGAGGTCGGTGGCGTACCGCTCACCGCCCGCCAGCGCCTCCGGGGACATCGCGAAGTCGCTCGCGCCGAACAGGAGCGTCGTCGGTACGGTCAGCCGGAGTGTCCGGTAGGAGCCGCGAACGAGCCGGGGGATGTCCCGCAGGACGTACTGCCAGTGCAGCGCGCGGCCGGCGTGCGCCCGCTCGCGCGGCCGTACGGACTCGGTGAACTCGTCGAGCTCGGCACGGCGCCACACCCCCGTGCCGGTCACCCCCTTGCGGAGGATGTACCTGGTGAACGCGGGCCAGTGCCGCAGCACCGCGCCGCCGAGCATCGGGTACTCCCACAGGATCGTGTACCACATCCGCCACGCGTGCCGGATGAGGCGCCGGTGCTCCGGCCATGGATGGATCATGCCGAGCGCCAGGAACCGGTCGAAGCGTTCCGGCGCTCGGAGACAGGCCATGAAGCCGACCCACGCGCCCCACTCATGGCCGACCAGGAGCGGCCGGTCCAGACCCAGCGCGGTCATGAGCGCCAGCACGTCGTCCACCCGGGTTTCGGTGTCGTAGCCCCGCTCGGGCGCCTCGGACCACCCGAACCCTCGGAGGTCGGGCATGACCAGCCGGTGGTGGCCGGGGAGCAGCGCCACCACGTGCCGCCACGCGTACCAGTGCTGCGGGAACCCGTGGAGGAACAGGACCGGCGTTCCATCCGCGGGGCCCGCCTCGGCCACGTGGAAGCGCACTCCGTTCGCCTCGACGAACCGGTGCGTCACTCCTTCGACCTGCGGCATCGCTCGCATCCGCGCTCTCCTCCCTACGGCCGGCGACCCGATGAGCCGGCTCTCATCCATAGGGAGGAGCCCATCCGCCCGAACGTTCCCGGCGATTCGCACGAGATCGCGGGCGGACGGGCGCCGGTCCGCTAATCCGTGCCGGTGATGGAGAGGGTGCGGAGCTTCCATCCGGCGTAGGCGACGCCGAGGACGGTGACGGCGATCAGCAGGGATACCGCGGTGGCCGAGCCGACGTCCGCCTTGACCGCGGTCGCGTTGGTCACCATGTCGGCGACGCTGATGCCCCACTGGCGGATCGACAGGGTCTTGGCGCCCGAGGCGTACCGGGCGATGAGGTTCTCCCAGACCAGGGCGTAGATCAGGCCGATCGTCACCGCGAACCGGCTGAGCACCGCGATGGCGAGGAAGAGCGCGCAGTAGGCGACGCCGGCGACCAGCGCGCCGATCGCGAACCCGGTCGCCAGGCCCGCCGTCAGCCCGGTCATGATGACGCCCGCGACGAACATCGGCACGACGCCGAAGGCGACCACGAGGACGACCGCGACCACGTACTTCGTCGTGGAGATCACCGGACGCGCGATCGGCTTGGTCATGATGTACATGATCTGGCCGTCGTCGATCTCCGGGCCGATCACGCCGGTGCCCGCGAGCAGCGCGAGCAACGGCAGCAGCGCCCCGAGCCCGAACTGCGTGAGCAGCATCGTGGCGTTGTCCAGGTCGGCGTGCCCGCTGACCCGCAGGCCGATGCTGAGCGCGAGCAGCAGGGCGGGCAGGAGGAACAGCAGCAGGATCCGCCGCCTGCTCAGCATGGCGCGGAACGTGATGGAAGCGATGACAGTGTTCATGACGCCACCAGGTAGGAGAAGACGCTCTCGAGGGACTCGTCGGCGGGGGCGACCTCCCACAGCCGGATGTCCGCCTGCCGGGCCACCTGCGGCAGCACGAGGGAGAACCGCCGGAAGTCGACGGCCTCCACCTCCAGGCCGCCGGAGGTCAGTTCGACTCCGCGCGTCGACGGGTCGGTGATGAGCGCGGCCGCCAGGCGCCGGTCGTCGCTGGACCGGACCACGAACATGTGCGGCCGGTCGGTCATCAGCCGCCGGATGGCGCGGAAGTCGCCGGAGGCGGCGTGCCGCCCGGCGACCACGACCTCGATGTGGTGCGCGAGCCGCTCGACCTCCTCGAGGATGTGCGAGCTGAACAGCACCGTACGGCCCTCGGCGGCCATCTTCCGGATCAGGTCCATCAACTGCAGCCGCTGGCGCGGGTCCATCCCGTTGAACGGCTCGTCGAGCAGCAGCACCGGCGGGTCGTGGACCAGCGCGGAGGCCATCTTGACCCGCTGCTTCATGCCCTTGGAGTAGTTACCGATGATCCGGTCGGCCGGGTCGACCATCTCCACCATGGCGAGGGCGCGTTCGGCGGCGGCCTCGGGGTTCGGCAGGCGGTGCAGCTTGGCCATGGCGCGGACGAACTGGCGGCCGGTGAGGAAGTCGTACGCGGTCTCCCGCTCGGGCACCAGCCCGATCTGCCGGTACACCGACGGGTTCTTCCAGATGCGCTGCCCGTCGATGGTCACCTGTCCGCTGGAGGGGGCGAGGAAGCCGCCCATCATGTGGATCAGGGTGGACTTGCCCGCGCCGTTCGGCCCGAGCAGGCCGGTGACGCCGGGGCCGATCGTCATGCTGACGCCGTTGACGGCGACGACGTTGCCGTACCACCGGGAGACGTCCTGGATCTCGAGCCGGCTCACTTGGCGCCCGCCTTCCGGAAGCGCAGGTACAGGATCGCGGCGGAACCGACGATGAGGGCGGCGCACACCAGGGTGAACACCGGCCCACCGAGGCCCGGGGGCGGTGGTTCGGGCGCGGACTGCTTCGCGCGCAGCGCCCAGACCTGCACGCCGTCGATGAGGTTGAACGGGGCGAACATGCCCGCCCACTGGGCGACCCCGAACTGAGTCTGGTTCTCGGCGATGCCCTGGACGGCGGCGACCGCCGTGGTGCTGAGCAGGTAGACCGCCATGACCGCGGTGACGCCGAACCCGCGGCGGGGCGTGAACGCGGCCACGACCAGGCCGAGGCCGGCGAGCACCAGGGCGTAGATCAGGCACCCGACGAGGGCGGCGAGCCAGTGCGCGGTGTGCGTGCCGAGGTGCGGCTGCTTCGTGACGAGCGCGCCGATGAACAGGATCGTCACCGGCGTCGCCAGCAGGATGAACAGCGCGGTCGCGAACGCGCCGTACTTGGCCAGCACGTAGTCGAGGCGGCTCAGCGGCCGGGAGAAGTACAGCGGCGTCACGTGGAACCGCAGGTCGCGGGAGGCGATCACGGGTGCCTGCGCCGCCAGGAAGATGGCGATCAGCGGCTGCAGGTAGGTGGCGTAGGCGGAGTAGCGGATGAGGTCGATGGCCCGTCCGCCCGCGAGCTGGGCGGCGATCGCCGTGATCGCCACGCTGATCGCCGCGGGCAGCAGCATGATCGCGAACAGCAGAAACGGCATGATCTTGGCCTTGACCGGTCGGCCCAGGCCGTACGCCGCGCGCAGGTTGTGGACGAACAGGGACCGGACGGCGTACGCCCGGCCGAGGCGCTTGCCGTCGTAGTGCCGGTATCCGATGTCGTGGATGACGCTCGTCACGTCGAGAACACCTCTTCGATGCGGTGGCGGCGGTTCTCCATGCGGACGAGCGCCAGGCCGAGGTCGGCGACCGAGTCGCGTACGACGTCGTAGGTGGTCTCGCCGGCGATGTCGATGAGCAGCAGGCGGCCGTCCGGGCGGACGTGCAGCCCGGTCCGTGCCAGGTGTTCGCCGAGGCGGTCCATCTCCTCCTCGACCTCGACCGCCAGCACGCCGCTGGCCTGGGTGAACGCCGAGACCGCCTGCGACCGCAGCAGCCGCCCGCCGTCGATGATCACCAGGTGGTCGGCGACGCGTTCGAGCTCGCCGAGCAGGTGGGAGGTGACGAGGACGCTGATGCCGAACTGGCCGCCGATCCGCCGGACCAGGGCGAGCATCTCGTCGCGACCGGCGGGGTCGAGCCCGTTGGTGGGCTCGTCGAGGAAGACGAGCTTCGGGTCGTGGACGAGGGCCTGGGCGAGCTTGACGCGCTGCCGCATACCGGTCGAGTAGCCGCCGATCGGGCGGTACCGCTCCTCGTACAGGCCGACGTGGCGCAGGGTGTCGGCGGCGCGCTCGCGGGCGGCGGTGGCCGGCAGGCCGGAGATCCGGGCGACGTGCACGATGAACTCGGTGGCCGACACATCAGGCGGCAGGCAGTCGTGCTCGGGCATGTAGCCGACCAGCTCACGGATCTTCATGTAGTCGCGCGCCGTGTCGAGGCCGAGCACCTGGGCCTGCCCGCTCGTGGGTTCGAGGAGGCCGAGCAGGATCTTGATGAGCGTCGACTTGCCCGCGCCGTTGGCTCCGACGAGCCCGACGACACCGGGTTCGACGTCGACCGTCAGCTGATCCAACGCGAGCACGCCGGGGAACCGCATGGACAGCCCCCGCGTGGCGATGATGGACATGATCCGAACCTAGTGGAGCGACGGTGTGCCCGTCGTCACTCTTCGGCACTACGCTTCGCCCCCCTTTGGGATGACTGCGCGTGCCTTCCGGATGATGCCCGGTAGTCCGATGGCGGACGCGCGGCCGGCGCGTCCGCCATCGGACGGTGCTCAGCCGGCGGACGGTGCTCAGCCGGCGGGCGGTGCTCAGCCGGCGGCGGCGATGCCGGGAGGCGCGGCGGCGAGGGCCGCCTTGATCGCGTCGATGAGCGCCAGCGCCGACTCCTCGGTGAGCTCCACCGCGATCCGTGCCCCCGGGCCGAGCTCCGGCGCGGTGAAGTCGATGTTGACGGTGTGCTCGAAGGGCGCGTGGAACGGGTGGTCGACGTACACGGCGGCCTGCGTCAGCGGGAACCAGCCGTCGGGTCCCTTGCCACTGCCCGCCATTTTGACCAGCTCAGTGACGTAGGTGCACATCTCAGGCCCCCAGATAGCGGTCGAACCAGCCGAAGACGCGCTGCCAGCCGTCGTTCGCGGCCTGCGGCCGGTAGTTCGGCCGGTCGACGGCGAAGAACGCGTGGCCGGCGCCCTCGTACACGTGGAAGTCGTACGTCTTGCCGTGCTTCTTCAGCTCCTCCTCCAGCTCCTTGACCTGGTCGGGGGAGGGGTACTGGTCCTCGGCGCCGAACAGGCCGAGCAGCGGGCAGGACAGGTCCGGGGTGCGGTCGACGATGGGCCGCACCGCCATGGGGAAGTTCTCGGGCACCTCGCCGACGACGAAGGCGCCGTAGCAGTCCACCGCCGCGTCGAGCTCGAGTGAGCAGGCGGCCAGGAAGGACTGGCGCCCACCGGAGCAGTACCCGATCGTGCCGACCTTGCCGTTCGAGGAGGGCAGGCTCCTGAGGTAGCGGACGGCGGCGTCGACGTCGCCGACGAGCCGCTCGTCCGGCACCCCGCCCGCCGCGCGGGAGGCGGCCGCCGCGTCGTCCGGGGAAGCGCCGGGCGCGTCCCGGTAGTGCAGGTTCGGCATGATCGCCATGTAGCCGTGCGCGGCGAGCTTGCGCACGATCTCCTTGCTCGGCTCGTCGTAGCCGGGCATGTGGTGGATCACCACCACGCTTCCGTACGGGCCCGGTCCGAGGGGCCGGGCGAGGTACGCCTCGATCGGGTCGCCGCTGTGGCCGGTCAGCGGGATCGTTTCGGCCATCATCGCGTCGTACATGGTTAGCAAGGCTACCGATTCCCGGCGCCGCCGGATGGGGTGCTCGAGTTCGCGGGCTCCCGCACCACAGGCCGTCCTGCGCAGGCCAAATCGCCAGATTTCGTGATCGTCAGATATGGCAGCATTCATCCGTCAAACCTGGGCAAAAAGCCAGCAAAAATGAGGTGAGGATCATGCTGTCGTGGCGCGTACGGACGATGTCGCTCGTGATCCCGGCGGTGCTCGCCGCCGGATGCTCGGCCAACGGGGTCCAACCCACCGGCGGAGGAGGCTCGGCACCCCACGCGACGAAGGGCGACGAGGCGACCGCCCGGAAAGAGCTGAGCCAGGTCAAGGTCGCGGTACCGGATCCGATGACGGGATACAGCCGGGACAAGTACGGACCCGCATGGAAGGACGAAGACCACAACGGCTGTGACACGCGGAACGACATCCTCGCCCGCGACCTGACCCACGTGAAGAAGCGCGACAAGTGCGTCGTCATCTCCGGTGACCTGCAGGACCCGTACGCCGGCAAGGACATCGCCTTCACCAAGGCGCACGCCTCCGAGGTGCAGATCGACCACATCTTCCCGCTCGCCCTGGCGTGGCGGATGGGCGCGCACGAGTGGACCACGGACAAGCGCGCGCAGCTGGCCAACGACCCCGGCAACCTGCTCGCCGTCTGGGGCCGCCCGAACATGCAGAAGAGCGACAAGGGACCGGCGGAGTGGAAGCCCCAGAAGTCGTTCCAGTGCACCTACGCCGAGAAGTTCATCGGGGTGGCGCACACCTACCGGCTGTCCGTGACCCGCGCGGACCGTACGGCGCTGCTGACGATGCTCGACGGCTGCTGACGGCGACCTGTCGTTCCGATCCTCCGGACCCGTGACATTCGTACCGGTCCACCGTGGATCGATGGATCTGCCGGACGCATCCCCGTTCCCGCGAGGCTTGTGGCAACAACGAAGCCGAGCGAAGGAACGAAAATGGCGCAGATCGTCACGGCCGACCGGCCCGCCGCGAAGGGGACGGGCACCGCGCCGGCGGACCGCTCGCAGGCGGCGGACCGGTCCACGGGTCGGCGGCTGGCCCGCAACCTCACGCCGCTGGTGGTCGACGTCGCCATCCCCACGGGCGGGTACTACCTGCTGCACAAGGGTCTGGGCGTGGACGTGGTCACCTCGCTGGCGCTCAGCGGCGTGGTCCCGGCGGTGCACACGGTCGTCGACGCGGTCCGCCACCGCGTGTTCAACGGCCTGGCGGGCCTGATGCTGGCGGTCAACGCCGTCGGGATCGTGCTCAGCTTCGTGACCGGCGACGCCCGGCTGATGCTGGCCAAGGACTCCGGCGTGAGCAGTGTGATCGGCCTCGGCATCCTGATCTCCGCCTTCCGCGGCCGCCCGCTGATGTCGGCCGGCCTCAAGCCCTTCATGACCAAGGGCGACCCCGCGAGGATCGCCGCGTGGGACCGGCTGTCCGCCGGGTCCGCGGCGTTCCACCGCCTCGAACGGCGGTTCACCGTCATCTGGGGCCTGGCGCTCCTCGGCGAGTGCGCCGCCCGCCTGGTCGGCGCGTTCACCCTGCCCATCGACACGATGGCCTGGTTGTCGACCGTCATCCTGCTCGGCGCGATCGCCGTCGGCATCGTCGTCGGCGGAACCGCCAGCGGACCGATGGAGAAGCTCGTCGCCGCCGAGACCGAGTCCTGACCCCGAAAGGAAGACGACCATGCGCGCCAAGGGCATCAACTACGACACCGGTTTCCTCCCGGGAGGGCGGAACAGCCGAGAGGTCTTCGACCCCGACGTCGTACGGCGGGAGATGCGGATCATCGCCGACGACCTGCACTGCACCGCCGTACGGATCTCCGGGGGCGACCCCGAACGGCTGACAGTCGCCGCCGAGCACGCCGCCGCGGCCGGGCTGGAGGTCTGGTTCGCCCCGTTCCCGTGCGAACTGACGACGGAGCAGATGCTGCCGCTCTTCACCGACTGCGCCGAACGGGCCGAGGACATCCGGCGCGGCGGCACCGAGGCCGTCCTCGTCACCGGCTGCGAGGTCAGCCTCTTCGCGGCCGGCTTCATCCCCGGCGACGACGTGTACGCCCGGATCGACGCGCTCGTCTCCGGCGACCCCGCCGTGTACGCGACGATGCGCGAGGTCCCCGCCCGGGTGAACGCCTTCTTCGCCGAGACGGTGGCGGCGGCCCGCAAGCGGTTCGGCGGCCGGATCACGTACGCCGCCGGCCCCTGGGAGGACATCGACTGGACGCCCTTCGACCTGGTCGGCGTCGACGCCTACCGCGCCGCGGAGAACGCCGACCGCTACGTCGAGGAGCTCCGCGCGCACTTCCGGCACGGCAAGCCGGTCGCGGTCACCGAGTTCGGCTGCTGCACCTACCGCGGCGCCGCCGCCCGCGGCGGCGCCGGCTGGATGATCGCCGACCGTGACTCGGACCCGCACCGCCTGGACGGCGTCTACGTACGGGACGAGGCGGAGCAGGCGACCTATATGCGGGAGCTGCTGGAGACCTTCGAGCGAGAGGGCGTCGACAGCGCCTTCTGGTTCACCTTCGCCGGCTACGACCTGCCGCACCGCGCCGGCGACCCGATCCACGACCTCGACCTGGCCTCGTACGGCGTCGTCAAGATGCTGGAGACCGGCCACGGAACGGCCTACCCCGACCTGACCTGGGAACCGAAGGAGTCCTTCAACACCCTTGCCGCCGCCTACGCCGGCTGAGGCGACCGTTACCGTGTCACCTCGGTAGGACGAGATGGGAAGGTGCGAGGATGACGGTCTGCATGCTGGCCCGGGCGTTCGTGAACGCCGAGGGGGAGTACGGAAATCCGGCCCTCGTCGTCATCGAGCCCGACGGCGCGTCCGTGACCGCGGACGAACGCCAGGCCCTGGCGACCCGACTGGGAATCCCCGCGACCGTCTTCGTCCGAGACGGCGCCCGCGGCGTCGTGGCCATCCACGGTTCGTACGGTCAGGCGATCCGCTTCGGCGGTCACCCCCTGCTCGCCACGGCCGAGGTCCTCCACCGGCTCGGCTCTCCGGTCACCGAACTCGTTCCGGAGGCCGGACCGGTCGCCTGCCACCGCGACCAGGACGGCACCGTCTGGATCACCGCCCCGGCGGCGTGGTCCAAGCCCTGGCGTCACCTGGAGATGGACGGGCCCGAGACGATCGACGCGCTCACCGGACTCCCGGAGGGCGAGGACTTCACCCAGGTCTGGGCCTGGCTGGACCGTACGGCCGGTCGCGTACGCGCCCGGCTGTGGGCACCCCGGATCGGCAAGGGCGAGGACGAGGCGTGCGGCAGCGCCTCGATGCTGCTCACCCTCAAGCTGGGCCGCCCACTCGAGGTCGTCCACGGTCGGCACGGCGCCATCATCCGGACCAACCCGATCGACGACGTCCACGTCGAACTGGGCGGACGCTGCGTCGTCGATCCCCCCGCCCCTGAACTCACCGCCCAGCTCACCGACTTCTACGCGACGGCGACCGACCGAGCGAACTCCGGTGATCGGCGCTGAGGCGACGACGACACACGCCGCCACGACAGAACACTCGGCCAACGCGCCGCCCGGTTCGCGGTATGCGACGTTCGCCACGTGAGCGCCCCAGGTTCTGGTCGCTGGAGCGACGGAAACCTGGGGCGCAGAGCTTCAGGTGGATGGGTCGGCGCTCTCGGTCACGAAGTCTCGGAGTAGGGGGAACGACTTCTCGGGGGCCTCGCGGAAGACGCCGTGGCCGGTGTTCGGGAGGACGTGCAGGTGGACTGGAGCGGTGGTGATCGCCTCGGTGAGGCGGCGGGCGGCCGGTTCGGTGGCGACCGGGTCGTCCGCGCCGGCCAGGACGAGCGTCGGGCAGGTCAGCCGGTCGAGCCGGTCCCAGGGGTCGAACTGCGCGGCGAGGACATGCCTGAAATGTTCGAGGACGTCGTGGTTCCACTCGATCCGGGCCAGCCGGTCGGCGGCGTCCGGGTCGCCGCCGGGCTTCCGGGAGTACAGCGGAAGACAGACGCTCTCCCATGCCGCACGGGTCTCGTCGCCGCTATCGCCGGCCCAGTAGCGGCGGGCGACCTCGCGGGCCTCGGCGCCGCCGAGCCGTTCGAACACGGCCATCCGCTCCTCCATGGGGCCCGGCATCACGCTGTCCAGCACCAGCTTGGAGACGCGTTCCGGGTGACGCAGGGCCGCCGTCAGGGCGACCCAGCCGCCGCTGGACGTGCCCACCAGGGTCGGGTCGACGATGCCGAGGGCGTCGCAGAAGTCGACGACGTCGTCCGCCCACCGGTCCCACGTCCAGGACCCGGGACCGGCCCGGTCGGATCGGCCGCTGCCCCGCTGGTCCAGGTACACCACCTGGGCGAAGTCGGTGGCCGCGCCGAACCCCGGCTTGAACACCGAGTGGTCGGCACCAGGACCGCCGTGCAGCACGACGACCGTCGGCCGCTCCACCATGGTCGCCCCGTCCGGGACGAGCTGACACCCGTCGACGTCGAAATAGAGAACGACGTCATTCACGCGGACCCGCACCGCCCCATTGTGGGGGAATCCGGGACCCGCGAACTGGCCGACATCGGTCCTTGCCGCCTCTGTTGACGGCGGAAAACCGACGAATCGGACACCTCGCCGTCCCTTCCGACGGCAATGAGGCAACGGCGACTACGAAGTGCTTCCCCCCACGTCGAACCAGACCATCAGCCAGCCGTTCTCCAGCACCTCGAAGCCGCAGTCCTGGGCCGGCGCTTCCATGATCGGGAGGCCTCTTCCGGACTCGCCGGACGGGTCGTCGACGGGGTGTGGGAGAGGGCCGCCGCCCCGGTCGATGACCTTGACCCGTACGACGCTCTTCGTCACGAATACGAGGACCGTGATGGTCTTCCCACGGCTGTGCCGGACGCTGTTCGTGAACGCCTCCGAGAGGAGGAGAACGGTGTCGTCGCACGCCGGATGTGTCGCGCCGAGCTTTTAGGTCAGCTCGGTCCCGAGTGATTTTTGGCCCGATCTTGCGGTAGACCGGCAGTTGTGACGGGGCGCGTGCTGTCGGGAGTGGGTCGGGTTCTGCGATGTCTGTGTTGGTGATTCTGATCGGGCTGCAGGCGTCGGGGAAGACGACGTTCTTTCGGCGGGCGTTGGCGGCTGAGTACGTGCACGTCAGCAAGGACGACTTTCCGCGGGCCCGGCGGCGGCAGGCGCGGCAGATGCGGCTGGTCGAGGAGGCCTTGGCGGAGGGACGGAGCGTCGCCGTCGACAACACCAACCCCTCGCCCGAGGAGTGGCGGCCGCTGGCCGAGGCCGCGCGGCGGCACGGGGCGAAGGTGGTCGGTTACTGGTTCCCGCCCGACGTCACCGGTTCGCTGCGCCGCAACGCCTCGCGTACCGGGAAAAACCGGGTGCCCGATGTCGGCGTTTTTGCCACCCTGAAACGCCTGCGCCGCCCGCGGCCGTCGGACGGCTTCGACGAGCTGTACGAGGTCCGGATCGACGGCGCGGGTGGATTCGACGTCCGGCCGTTGGCGGAGGAGTCGACCGAGTGAGGAGCAACGAGCTCGAGGCACGGATGCGGGCCCTCGAGTGGTTCCACTCGCTGACCGTGCTGCCCGGAGCGTGGGCCGTCATCCGGGTCGACGGACGCTCCTTCTCCCGCTACACCGAGAGCCGCTTCGACAAGCCCTTCGACCCGCGCTTCTCCGAGCTCATGACCGAGGCGGCGCTGTGCTGCTGACCGAGCTCGGCGGCCGCTACGCCTACACGGAGAGCGACGAGATCTCCGTCCTTCTCGACCGGTCCTCCGACCTGTTCGGTAGGGAGGTGGAGAAGCTGGTGTCCATGTCCGCGAGCGCCGCCACCGCCGCCTTCACGCTCGCCGCCGGCGAACCGGTGCACTTCGACGGCCGCGTGTGGGTCGGCGCCGGGTTCGCGTCGAGAGGGAGCTCCCGATGAAGGAGGAGTATCGGGACCTCGTCCGGCGGCTCGTCCGGCTCGGCGGCTGACGGGGGATCGCCGGCCCGGGGACGGGAGCTGCGGGAGGCTCTGGTCCCGGCCGACCGGACCGGTCCGTTCTCGGAAGGTGCTCCCGCCCCCACCGGCGCGACGGCTCTACGCGAACTGGAGGACGGCCTGGATCTCCAGGATGATCTGGACCTTCTCGCCGAGGGCGACGCCGCCGCCGGGGATCGGGCCGTTGTAGCTGACGCCGAAGTCGGTCCGGTCGATCTCACCGGTGGCGGTGAACCCGGCGCGGGCGCCCACGGCCGGGTCGGGGGCGAACGGATCGACACCGAAGCCGTTGACCTCCAGCTTCAGCGGGACCGGCCGGGTGATGCCTTTGAGCGTCAGCTCGCCCTCCACCAGGAAGTCGTCACCGTCGGGCCTGATGCCGGTCGAACGGTAGGTCATCGTGGGGTACTTCTCGACCTCGAAGAAGTCGGCGTTGCGCAGGTGCTCGTCCCGCGGGGCGTTGGCGGTGTCGACCGAGGTCATGTCGATGGTGGCGGTGATCTCGGACTTCAGCGGGTCCTCGGCGGTGACGATGTGGCCGTCGAAGCGGGTGAAGTTGCCGCGCACCTTGCTGATCATCAGGTGCCGGACGACGAAGCCCACGTGGGAGTGGGCCGGGTCGATCGTCCAGGTGCCGGCCACGTAGCCGGGGATCTCGATCAGGTCGGCGGTCATCGTTGCTCCTTGCGTTCTTGGGGAAGGTTCCTCAGCTCCATCGACGAAACAGCCCGGCGAAGTGTGAGGCGCCCGGAAACGAGCTGCGCCTCCCGCCCCGGTCGGCCCGGTGTGCCGGAGCGGCGGCTGAGTAATGTGCGGATGTGATCACATTCGCGAACGCCCGGGTGGTGACCGTCCGCCGGGCGGGAGCCGTCAGGCTCCGCCACGGCGCCGCCGCTCGCGGCAGGCCGCCCGGTGCGGGGGAGTCAGGTCAGGACGCTCACCGTCTCCGTCCGTGCGGTGTGCTGACTCCAGAGGTGCTCGGCGATGTCGTCGGGTTCATGAGTGAGTCCCGGCCCGACGGCGCCGACGACGGTGACCCGGCCGACGTGGATCCCTCGTCGCGGCAACGTCTGTGCGAGCAGGTCGAGGTAGCTCACCAGGCCGGCGTAGGCGACGGCGCTCACGGCACGCTCCGGGCCGGGGCGCACGGCGGCGCCGCCGGTGGTGAACAACAGAGTGCCGGTGCCGCGGTCCAGCATGCCCGGGAGGACGGCCTGGACCGCCGCGGCGGCGCCCACGACCGTGAGCGCCAGCGCGTCCCGCACGTCCCCGGCCGTGGTCTCCAGGACGGGCTTGATCAGGCCGATGTCCGGGAGCGGGCTGAAGCAGACGACCTCGGGCGTTCCGAGAGCGGAGGTCAGCTCCCCGAGCGCCCGCGCGAGGTCGTCGGGGTCGGTGATGTCACCGGTGGCGGCGGTGGCCCGGTGGCCGGCGTCGCGCAGGTCGTCGACGATGGCGTCGAGGCGGGTCCGGGTCCGCGCGACCAGTCCGACCGGGTGGCCCTCCCGGGCGAAGCGGCGGGCCACGGAGGCGCCGATCCCGCGCCCCGCCCCGACGACGAAGACCGGGCCGCTCACTGGGCGGTCCATCCGCCGTCGACGGCGACGAGCGCGCCGGTGACGAAGCTCGCGGCGTCGGACACGAGGAACGCGATGGTCTCGGCGACCTCCTCGGGGCGCCCGATGCGGCCGATCGGGTGAGCCGGGCCGAAGGAGGCGAGCATCTCGCGGCCGTCTTCCACGACGCCCTCCATGATGTCGGTGTCGATCACTCCGGGCAGCACGGCGTTGGAGCGGATGCCCTTGGGACCGCCCTCGATGGCGAGCACGCGCGTGATCTGCGCCAGGGCGCCCTTCGACGCGGCGTAGGCCGTCTGGGTCTCGAAGGCGACGACCGAGGACACCGAGGCGACCGAGACGATCGCACCGCCGCCACCGGCCTCCATGACGCGGAAGGCCTCGCGTGCCTGGACGAAGTTGCCGCGGGCGTTGACCCGCAGAATGCCCTCGAAGTCCTCGACGGTGGTCTGGGTGATCGGCTTGTTGAGGGTGCGGCCCGCGTTGTTCACCAGGATGTCGAGCCGCCCGATTCGGTCGGTGGCGAGCCGCATGGTCGACCGCGCGAGGTCCTCGTCGGCGACGTCGCCGACCAGCGCCGCCACGTTGTCGGGATCGCTCGCGGCGAGTTCCTCGACCGCCTCGGAGTGGTCGGTGACCACGAGCCGGGCACCGCGTGCACGCAGCAGGACGGCCGTGGCGTGGCCGATGCCACGGGCGGCGCCGGTGACGACGGCGACCCGGCCGGTCAGGTCCCAGGAGGCGGGCAGGGAGGAGTTCTCGTGAGTGGTGCTCATGACTTCCTTCATGGTCTTCTTCTGTGGGGCAGGTCAGCGTTGGCGGGCCGGCCGTACGACGATCTCGTTGACGTCGACGCCGGGCGGCTGCGCGAGGGCGTACGAGACGGCCTCGGCGACGGCGTCCGGCTCGATGGCATGCGCCCGGTAGGTCCGCATGGCCGCCGCGGCGCCGGGCTCGGTGATCGAGTCCGCGAGCTCGGAGGTGACCACTCCGGGAGAGATGGTCGTGACGCGGATCGAGGGATCGGACTCCTGGCGCAGGCCTTCGGTGATCGCCCAGGCGGCGTACTTGGTCCCGGAGTAGACGGCGCTGGTGGGCACCACCTGGTGGGCGCCGATGCTCGCGATCGTGACGAAGTGGCCCCCGCCCTGCTCGGTGAAGACGGGCAGGGCCGCGGCGATCCCGTGCAGCAGCCCGCGTACGTTCACGTCGATCATGCGGTCCCACTCGTCGACCAGCAGGGAGTCCAGCCGCGACAGCGGCATGACCCCGGCGTTGCCGACCAAGACGTCGACCCGTCCGAAGCGGTCGCGCGCGAACTCGACGAAGGCGCCGAGGCTCGTACGGTCGGTCACGTCGAGCGGTACCGGGTGCATGCCGCCGCCGGCGTGGGCGGCCTCCCGCGCGGTGCGTTCGGCGAGCTCCCGCAACCGGTCGATCCGCCGCGCGCCCGCGACCACGTGGTGTCCCTCGCGGACCAGCCGGGCGGCGATGGCCTCGCCGATGCCGCTGCTGGCCCCGGTGACGAGGACGACCTTGTGCTCGGGTGGGGTCTGGGCCCCTGGGCGGTTCGTTGGCATGACCACCACACTGGGGGCGCCGGCCGGGGTGGGGAAGGGAGCGATCCTCCCTGGGAGTAGCGCACCCAGGAAGCGGGCCGGCCCGCGACCTACGATGGCGGCATGACCTCCTCCGATCTCGGCGCCTACCTCAAGGCCCGGCGGGCCCAGGTCACGCCTGAGCAGGCCGGCGTTCCCAGCACGGGGCACCGCAGGGTCCCCGGCCTGCGGCGCGAGGAAGTGGCATCGCTGGCGGGCGTCAGCGTCGACTACTACGTCCGTCTCGAGCAGGGCCGGGAACGCACACCGTCCGCGCAGGTGGTCGAGGCCCTGGCCGTCGCCCTGCGCCTGCCGGAGGACGGCCGCCTGCACCTGTTCCGCCTGGCCGGACTGAGCCCACGCGCCCGCAGCGCCGCCGTGAACGACCACGTCGACCCGAATCTCCTGCAGCTCATGAGCGCCTGGCCGAACAACCCGGCCATCGTCTACAACCGCGCCTTCGACGTCCTCGCGTCGAACGCGATCGCCGACGCGCTCTTCCACGACTGGTCGCACTCGCGCAACCTCATGCACGTCGTGTTCACCGAGCCCGCCGCGCGAAGCTTCTACCTGGACTGGCACGAGGTCGCCCGCAACTCGGTGGCCGGCTTCCGGCTGGGCTACGGCAAGGCGCCCGACGACCCGCGCATCCGGCAGGTGCTCACCGAACTGCTCGAGGAGAGCCCGGAGTTCGCCCGGCTCTGGGCTCGGCACGACGCCCGCGGCAAGGCCCTGGAGAGCAAGCGCTTCCACCACCGCGACGTCGGACCGCTGACGTTGTCCATGCAGACCTTCGACGTCCGCTCCAGCCCCGGCCAGGAACTCGTCGTCTACCACGCGGAACCGGCCTCGCCGAGCAGCGAGGCCCTGAGCCTCCTCGGCTCCCTCGCCGCCGGCACACGTCAGCGGACCTGAGCGTCGCACGGGCGATCGCTGCGTCTAGAGCGCAGCGATGGCCAGTGATCACGGGCCGCGCCGCACGGAGGCGCGCCGGTCAGGCGTTTGTGAGGGCCAGGAGCTTGGTGACGGTGTTCCAGTTGCGGACGGTCATCGGGACGCCGAGGCGGCGCCCGAGGGTCGGCCCGAGCGTCGAGCGGCCCTGCCCGTTGGGGAAGTAAAGATAAAGAACCGATTCGCCCAATCCGACCTCCTCGGGGGCGAATTCGGCTGGTTTGAGGGCGCGCAGCCGTTCCGGGGCCGGCGGCTCGACCAGGAACGCCACCGCCAACTTGGCCGGGTCGCGGACCTCCAGCGGGTTGCCCTCGACCACCGCGGCCAGCTCGGCCGCGGTCCGTACGACGACCGGGACCGCACGGCCCAGCCGGGCCGTGAGACGGTCCTCGATCGCGGCGGCGATCCGCTCCGTCGGCTCCTCCGGCGCGGTGAACACGGCGTTCCCGCTGTTGAGGTGCGTGCGCACGTCCGTGTAGCCCAGCTCGGCCAGCCACGCGCGCAGGTCGGCCATCGCGAGCCTGCTGTTGCCGGTGACGTTCACGCCCCGCAGGAGGGCGGCGTAGCGCGCCACCGGCTACTCGACGGTGACGGACTTGGCGAGGTTGCGGGGCTGGTCCACGTCGTGACCCCGCGCGGTGGCCAGCTCGCAGGCGAAGACCTGCAGCGGGACCGTCGCCACGAGCGGCTGCAGGAGCGTCGGCACGGCCGGGACGCGGATCAGCGTGTCGGCGTACGGCGCGACGGTCTCGTCGCCCTCCTCGGCGATGACGATCGTACGGGCGCCGCGGGCGCGGATCTCCTGGATATTGGAGACGATCTTGTCGTGCAGGATCGGCCGGGCGCGCGGTGGCACGACGACCACCACCGGCAGGTCCTGCTCGATCAGCGCGATCGGGCCGTGCTTCAGCTCGCCGGCGGCGAAGCCCTCCGCGTGCATGTACGCGAGCTCCTTGAGCTTCAGCGCGCCCTCCAGGGCCACGGGGAAGCCGACGTGCCGGCCGAGGAAGAGCACGCAGCGCTCGTTGGCCAGGGATCGGGCCAGCTCGCGGACCGGCTCGACGGTGCCCAGGACCGCCTCGACCTTCTCCGGCATGGTGGCGAGCAGCTGGATCATGGCGAAGACCTCGTCGCCCCACTTGGTCCCCCGGACCTGCGCGAGGTACAGCGCGATGAGGTACACGGCGACGAGCTGGGTGAGGAACGCCTTGGTCGAGGCCACGGCGATCTCCGGGCCGGCGTGGGTGTACAGCACGCCGTCGCACTCGCGGGGGATCGTCGAGCCGTTGACGTTGCAGATGCCGAGCACGTTGGCGCGCTGCTCGCGCGCGTGCCGCACCGCCATCAGCGTGTCCATGGTCTCGCCGGACTGCGAGATCGCGATGACCAGGGTGGTGCGGGTGAGGATCGGGTCGCGGTAGCGGAACTCGCTGGCCAGCTCGACCTCGCACGGGATCTGCGCCCAGTGCTCGATGGCGTACTTGGCGATCATCCCGGCGTGGTACGCGGTGCCGCAGGCCACGATGATGATCTTCTCGACGTCGCGCAGCTGCTGGTCGGACAGGCGCATCTCATCGAGGGTCAGCCGGCCGTCGGCGCCGACCCGGCCCAGCAGAGTGTCGGCGACCGCCCGGGGCTGCTCGGCGATCTCCTTGAGCATGAAGTAGTCGTGGCCGCCCTTCTCGGCGGCGGAGACGTCCCAGTCGACGTGGTACTCCTTCACCGGTGCCGGGGCGCCGGTGAAGTCGGTGACGGTGACGCCCTCCGGGCGCAGCTCGACGACCTGGTCCTGACCCAGCTCGATCGCGTCGCGGGTGTGCGCGATGAAGGCGGCGACGTCGCTGGCGAGGAAGTTCTCGCCGGCGCCGACGCCGACCACGAGCGGTGAGTTGCGGCGCGCGCCGACGACGAGGTCCGGCTCGCCCGCGTGCACCGCGACCAGCGTGAACGCGCCCTCGAGCCGCCCGCAGACCCGCCGCATCGCCTCGGTGAGGCCGGCGCCCTTGGTCACCTCCTCCTCCAGGAGGTGCGCGACGGCCTCGGTGTCGGTGTCGGAGGACAGCTCGTGGCCGCGCTCCTCCAGCTCGACGCGGAGGGCGGCGAAGTTCTCGATGATGCCGTTGTGCACGACCGCGACCGCGCCGGTGCAGTCGACGTGCGGGTGGGCGTTGCGGTCGTTGGGCGGCCCGTGGGTGGCCCAGCGGGTGTGGCCGATGCCCGCGCGGCTCCGCGGCGGCGGGCTCTCGGCGAGCGCGTCCCGCAGGTTGACGAGCTTGCCCGCCCGCTTGGTCACCGTCAGTTTCCCGTCGGCCAGCACCGCCGCGCCGGCCGAGTCATACCCTCGGTATTCCAACCTGGCGAGCCCGTCGACGACGACGTCGAGAGCGGCCTGCGACCCGACGTACCCCACGATTCCGCACATGGCACGCCACCCTAATGGCTCCAGGTGAGCGGGTAGACCAGTGCCGCCCCGACCGTCCGGTTCCGGCAAAGGTCACCAGAAGTTAACTTCAGTAAAGGCTAAGGTTTCCTCCATGATCGCTGAAGGGGAGGGTATGCCCAGCCCCTATGTGGAGTTCGGCCGCGAGGAGTGGCGGGCGCTGCGCGCCGAGACGCCCCTGTCGCTCACCCCGGACGACCTGGAGGCCCTGCGCGGCCTGAACGACCGAACCGACTTCGCCGAGGTCGAGGAGGTCTACCTGCCGCTGGCGCGGCTCATCGGCCTGTTCGCCGCGGCCGACGGCCGCCTGCGGGACGCGGTCGGCGCCTTCCTTGGCGACCCGGTCGCCCCGACCCCGTTCGTCATCGGCATCGCCGGGAGCGTCGCCGTCGGCAAGTCGACCGTGGCCCGCCTGGTGCGGACGCTGCTCGCCCGCGGCCCCGGCGAGCCCAAGGTCGAACTCGTCACCACCGACGGCTTCCTCTACCCGAACGCCACGCTGGCCGAGCGCGGGCTGATGAACCGCAAGGGCTTCCCGGAGTCGTACGATCGCCGCGCGCTGCTGGGGTTCGTCTCCGCGCTGAAGGCGGGCGCCGCGGAGCTGTCCGTCCCGGTGTACGACCCGCTGTCCTACGACATCGTCCCCGAGGCCCGGCAGGTCGTCCGGCGGCCCGACATCCTCATCGTGGAGGGCCTCAACGTGCTGCAGACCGCCCGGCCGGGCGGTCTGGCGCTGTCGGACCTGTTCGACTTCTCCATCTACGTGGACGCCCGGGTGAACGACGTCCGCCAGTGGTACATCGACCGCTTCTTCGCGCTCCGGCGCACCCTCTTCACCGACGAGCGCTCCTACTTCCACCCGTACGCGCGGGTGGACCCGGACGAGGCGGCGGCGTACGCGGAGCGGATGTGGCGGGAGATCAACGAGGTCAACCTCGTCGCCAACATCCTGCCCACTCGGGACCGCGCCACCCTCGTCCTGTGCAAGGACCACGACCACCGGATCCACCGCGTACGCCTGCGCCGCATCTGACCCCGGCCGGCGGCGGCCGCCCGGCGGGTCCGACCTCAGCCGGCACGCCGGGGACGTACGGCCAGGAGGGAGCAGCAGCCGCCCAGCACGGCGGTCGCGGCCAGCGCGACGCTCGTCACCGCCAGGGCGTGGCCGGTCGGCGGCGCGATGCTCAGGAACACCGTGCCGAACGTCGCGACCCCCACGACCTGGGAGAGCTGGTTCATCGTGACGAGCAGGCCGCTGGCGTCCGCCGCGTCGGCGACCGGGACCTGCGCGAGCGCGAGCGTCAGCATCGGGCTGAACGCCCCGCCCAGGCCGAGGCCGGTCAGGGCCATCGCCGCCTCCAGCCCCGCGCCGCCGTGCTGGAAGACCGCCAGCCCCAGGTAGCCGAGGGCCGCGACGAGGAACGCCGCTGGGACCAGCAGGCGGTGCCATCGGGCGGGCACCCGCCGCCAGTACAGGCTCGCCAGGGCGAATCCGCCCGCACCGGGGATGAAGGACAGCCCGGCGTGCAGCGGACTGTCGCCCAGGCCGCCCTGCAGGTGCAGGGCCAGGCTGAACAGGAAGCCGCCGAACGTCCCCATGGCCAAGAAGATCGTCGCACCGCCGACGAGGACGCCGGGCGTGCGCAGCAGCCGGCCGGGGATCAGCGGCGCGGTCGCGCGGCGCTGCAGGACCACGAAGATCGCGAACAGGACGACGCTGCCGGCCAGCATGGCCCAGCCCCACCCGGGCCAGCCCTCCTCGTGCCCGAGCACGAGCGGCACGACGAAGCAGACGACGGCCGCGGACAGGCCGAGCACGCCGGGAACGTCCAGCCGGCGGCCCCGCTCGCCGCGGTCGCCCGGCAGGACGCGCGGCCCGAGGACGAGCAGCGCCACGCCGATCGGGACGTTCACCAGGAACACCGGCCGCCAACCGGTGCCGAAGAGGTCGGCGCTGACGAGGGCCCCGCCGATGACCTGGCCCGCGACCGCGCCGCCGGACAGCACGGCCGAGTAGACGCTGAGCGCGCGGGCCCGAGCGGCGCCGGTGAAGTTGCGCTGGATCAGGCTCATCACCTGCGGCACCATCAGCGCGGCGCCCGCGCCCTGGACGAGCCGGAACCCGATGAGCAGGCCGGTGCTCCCGGCCAGTCCGCAGGCCAGGGACGCCGCGGTGAAGACCGCCAGCCCGCCGAGGAAGGCGCGCCGGTGCCCGAGGATGTCGCCGAGCCGCGCCCCGGTGATGAGCAGCACGGCGTACGCGATCGTGTAGCCGGCGATGACGAGCTGCAGCCCCGCGCCGGACGCCTGCAGGTCGGTACGGATGGTGGGGGCGGCGACGTTGACCACGGTCACGTCGAGGACCGCCATGAACTGCCCGAGCATGATGAGCGTCAGGAGCCCGCCGCGGCGGACCGGCGCGTGCGCCGCGGGGGCGTCGAGGGTGATCTGGGCCATGCGCCGAGCCTGCGGCCGGAGCGGTACGGGTGGTGAGAGCCCAGTGATACCGGTGCTGCCAGCACCTGCCACCGTGTCTGGATTCTCCGGTTCCTGACCGGTCTTGGTGATCAAGGTGTCATGATCATCAACGCTGAGTCCCGGGCAACCGGGACGTACCTCTTATTCCCCCCTTGAGGTGGACGCCGTGAACTCACGCATCCTCGCCGTCGCCACGGCCGCCGCGCTCGCCGCCACGTGGACGCTGGTCGAACTACCGGGCAAGACCACCCATGCGGTGCCTACCGCTGCGAAGGCGGCCGCCAAGCCGGGTGACTATCGTCCGTGGCCCACGCCGTACGGCAAGGACCCCATTTCCCGGGCCACCGGTATTCTCTGGATCTATAAGCCTGGTAAGAAGACCCCGAGCTTCTGCACGGCCTCCGTCGTGAAGTCACCGAGCCGAAGCCTGATTCTTACGGCGGCCCACTGCGTGCAGTCCGGAATCGGCCCCAAGGCCAAGTACTACAAAAAATTTCAGTTCATCCCCGCCTTCAGCGCCAAGGCCGATCCCAAGACCGGCGACAAGTACGACATCAAGGCGCCCTATGGCATCTGGGACGTCAAAAAGGCCTGGGTGTCGCATGCATGGCAGACCTCGAACGCATCCCTGTGGGATGGCCACCCGAACCGGTTCTCCTACATCGATGTCGCCGTTCTGAGCGTGGCTCCCGACAAGCGCGACAGAAAGATCCAGGATGTCGTCGGCGGTCTCACGCCGAAGATGACCGCCAAGGTCTCGTTCCCGAAGTTCACCACCATCGGATATCCGGATGAGCAGACCGGGAAGCTGCGCGGGAACATTCTGAGCGCCTGCAGTGGGAAGGCGGCCCCGGCCTCGGGCAAGAGCGGCCCGGGCGCGCTGTACTCAGCCGCATGTGTGCCAGGCCCCGGACATAGCGGCGGACCCTGGTTCTCCGGCTCGGGTGCCGACGCGACGGTCTTCGGTGTTACCTCGGCCGGCGCCCTCTTCCCTGAAGGCGCTATGGGGGCCCGCCTCCGCCCTGACACCTTCGGCAAGATCTTCACCGCCGCGGATCGCTGGAGCCGCGCCAAGAGGTGAGCCGGAGTTTCTCCCATGCCCCCGGTCAGAACTAAAGGATCAGCCTTCCCCGGACCCCACCCGTCTCCAGCGCCCTGCGGCGAGGTACGGGTGGTGAGAGCCCACTGATACTGGTGTTGACAGCACCTGGCACGGCCGTCCGGCATGCCGCACCATGGACGGGTGAGCGCGACGACCATCCGGAGACGGACCGAACTGGCCGCCTTCCTGCGCAGCCGACGGGACCGCATCACCCCCGCCGACGTCGGCATTCCGGCGGGGTTGCGCCGGCGCACCCCCGGGCTGCGCCGCGAGGAGGTCGCCCAGCTCGCCGGGGTCGGCGTCACCTGGTACACCTGGCTCGAGCAGGGCCGCCCGATCAACGTGAGCGGCCAGGTCCTCGACGCGATCGCCCGTACGCTCCGCCTCGACCAGACCGAGCGTGAGCACCTGTACCGGCTGGCGGACGTGGCCGCGATGCCCGGCCGGGCGCCGCACGACCGGCTCGAACCCCAGGTGCAGACCGTCCTCGACGGCCTGGTCCCGCTGCCCGCCGCCGTCATGTCCAGCCGGTACGACGTGCTCGCCTGGAACTCCGCCTACGCCGCGGTGTGGCCGGCCATTCAGCAGGCCGACGAGACCAAGCCCCGCAACCTGCTGTGGCGGATGTTCGTCACCCCGGAGTGCTGCAACCAGATGCTCAACCGGGACACCGAGCTGCCGCAGATGGTGGGGATGTTCCGGGCGGCGTTCGCCCGGCACCTCGGCGAGCCGTCCTGGACCGGGCTGGTCGAGCGCCTGTCGGCGGCGAGCCCCGAGTTCGCGCGGATGTGGGCCGCGCATGACGTCGCCGTGCCCTCGACGCGCGTGAAGATCTTCCGGCACGCCTCCGTCGGCGAGATCCGGCTGTCGGTGGTGAACTTCGCGGTCACCGCCGCGCCGGAGACCCGGATGGCGGTCTACACGCCGGCCGACGAGGAGACCCGTGAGCGCGTCGGGTGGCTGGTCGACCACCCTGGCGCGCCCGCCGTCGACCACGTCCACGCGGCCCCCGTCCTCCCGGAGTGATAAACCTGGTCGAGTGATCGTCGGAGTGGGGATCGACGTCGTCGACATCGCCCGGTTCGCCAGGTCGCTGGAGCGCACGCCGGGCCTGGCGGTCCGGCTCTTCACCGACCGGGAACGCGGGCTGCCCCCGCGGTCCCTCGCCGCGCGGTTCGCCGCCAAGGAGGCCCTGGCCAAGGCGCTGGGCGCGCCGCGCGGGCTGCGGTGGACCGACGCGGAGGTGCGCCGCGCCGAGGACGGCCGCCCGAGCCTGCACGTGACGGGCACCGTCCAGGAGGCGGCCGAACGGCTGGGCGTCACCACCTGGCACGTGTCGCTCAGCCATGACGGCGGCGTCGCCGTCGCGGTGGTGATGGCGGAGAACGCCCGATGAGGGATTCACGGCGGTGGTCGTGGCGAGAACGTCCCAAGAGGAGGCGAGCGTGATGCGGTACGCGCACGAGGTCGACAAGGTCCGGGCCGCCGAGCAGGCGCTGATGGCCCGCCTGCCCGGCGGGACGCTCATGCGGCGGGCCGCGGCCGGCCTGGCCTCGGTGTGCGCCCGGGTCCTGCGGCCGCGGAGCGAGCCGGGCCTGGGGGTGTACGGCTCGCGGGTCGTCCTGCTGGTCGGCAGCGGCGACAACGGCGGTGACGCCCTGTACGCGGGCGCGGGCCTGGCGCGGCGCGGCGCCGGCGTCACCGCGGTCCTCGCCGGGACCAAGGCCCACGAGGGCGGGCTCGCCGAGCTGCGCGCCGCCGGCGGCCGCGTGCTGCCCGTCGCGGACGAGGAGCGGGTCGCCGACGGGATCGACCGGGCCGACCTGATCATCGACGGCATGCTCGGCATCGGCGGCCGGGGCGGGCTGCGCGAGCCGTACGCCGGTCTCGCCCGGCGCGCGGCCGACAGCGGGGCGATCGTGGTGGCCTGCGACCTGCCGAGCGGCATCGACGCGAGCACCGGCCAGGTCGCCGGCCCGGCGGTCCGGGCGGACGTGACCGTCACCTTCGGGACGTACAAGCCCGGCCTGCTCGTCGACCCGGGCGCCGACCACGCCGGCGTGGTCGAACTGATCGACATCGGGCTCGGCCCGTACCTGCCCGACCCGGACGTGTGCGCGCCGGTCGCCGAGGACGTCGCCGCCCGGTTGCCCCGCCCGACCGGGGAGTCGAACAAGTACCGGCGGGGCGTCGTCGGCATCCTGGCGGGCAGCGAGACGTTCACCGGGGCCGCCGTCCTGGCGGTCGGCGGGGCGGTGCGCGCCGGGGCCGGAATGGTGCGGTTCGCCTCCTCCGAACACCCGGTGGAGCTGGTCCGGCACCGATGGCCCGAGACCATCACCACGGTCATCGGGGACTCCATCGACAAGATCGGGCGGGTCCAGGCGTGGGTCGCCGGCCCCGGGCTGGGCACGGACGAGCGGGCCGAGGCGCTGCTCGCCCAGGTCCTCGCCACGGACCTGCCGGTGCTCGTCGACGCGGACGGGCTGACCGTGCTGGCGCGGCGCCGCGACCTGCTGTGGCGGAGCGCGCCGACCGTCCTGACCCCGCACGCGGGGGAGCTGGCCCGGCTGCTGGGCACCGACGCCGACGAGGTCGAGGCGCGGCGGCTGGAGCACGTGCGCCGCGCCGCCACGGAACTGGCCGCGACGGTGCTGCTCAAGGGCTCCACGACGCTCATCGCCGAGGCCGACCGGCCGGTGCGGGTGAACCCCACCGGCACGCCCTGGCTGGCGACGGCGGGCAGCGGCGACGTGCTGTCCGGGCTCACCGGCACGCTCCTGGCCGGCGGCATGCCGGCGATCGACGCGGCCGCCGCCGGGGCGTACCTCCACGGCCTGGCCGCGCGGCTGTCGGCCGACCCGTACGGCGAGGGCGCCGCGCCGATCAGCGCGTACGACGTCCTGGACGCGCTGCCCGACGCGTTCCGCGTCGTGTCCGGCTGACCGCCGTCACCTCGGCGCGTACGGCCGGAGCGGCTGACCGCGTCACGTCGGCGCGGACGGCTGGAGCCCGTCGTGCGGGCCGACCGCCGTCACGTCGGCGCGGATGGCCGGAGCTCACCCCGGCGGCTGCCACACTGGAGGTCATGATGATGAACGTCCCCGCAACAGCGCACGTCGACTTGGCGGCGATCAGCCACAACGTCGGTGTCCTCCGCGAGAAGGCCGCGGGCGCCGAGGTGATGGCGATCGTCAAGGCCGACGGGTACGGGCACGGCATCATCCAGGCCGCTCGCGCCGCGCTGGCGGGCGGGGCCTCCCGGCTCGGCGTCGCCACGCTGGCCGAGGCGCTGACCGTGCGGCGGGCCGGCGTCGACGCACCGCTGCTGTGCTGGCTGCACGGCGCGGGTGAGCCGTTCGACGAGGCCGTCGCCGCCGACGTCGACCTGGCCGCGAGCTCGGTGCACGTCGTCGAGGACATCGCGGCCGCCGCCGCCCGCGCGGACCGTACGGCGCGCCTGCACCTGAAGATCGACACCGGGCTGTCCCGCGCCGGGGCGACGCTCGAGGACTGGCCGTCGGTCGTGGACGCCGCGCTCCGCGCCCAGGCGGAGGGGCGCGTCCAGGTGGTGGGGATCTGGTCCCACATGGCGTGCGCGGACGAGCCGGGCCACCCGTCGATCGCCGCTCAGCTCAGGACCTTCGACGAGGCCGTCGAGTTCGCCGAGAAGGCCGGCGTGCGCCCCGAGGTCCGGCACATCGCCAACTCCGCCGCGACGCTCACGATCCCGGAGGCCCGCTACGACCTCGTACGGCCCGGCATCGCGGTGTACGGCCTGAGCCCGATCCCGTCGCACCCGGCCTCCGACGGGCGCGAGGACCACAACTTCGGCCTCCGGCCCGCCATGACGCTCACCGGGCGGCTGATCGTCACCAAGCGCGTCGCCCCCGGCACGGGCGTCTCGTACGGGCACCGGTACACCACCGACCGGGAGACCACCCTCGGCGTCGTGCCCCTCGGGTACGCCGACGGGATCCCGCGGGGCGGGACCAACCTCCTGGAGGTCTGGGCGGCCGGCCGCCGGCGGCGGATCGCCGGAACGGTCTGCATGGACCAGTTCGTCATCGACGTCGGCGACGACGAGTTGCACGCGGGCGACGAGGTGATCCTCTTCGGCCCGGGCGACCGGGGCGAGCCCACCGCTCAGGACTGGGCCGACCTGCTCGGCACGATCTCCTATGAGATCGTCACCCGCATCGGCGCACGCGTCCCCCGCGCGTACGAAGGAACCCTTGCATGAACAAGAAGCGCATCGGGCTGATCGGCGCGGCGGTCGGCACGGCCGGCGCGGTCGGCGTGGGCGCGGTCGTCGCCGCGCGCAAGTACGCCGTCGGACGCGCCCGGCTGACCCCCGACCCCGACGCCGGCGAGCCGTTCGGCGAGCTGCACGGGCGGCCGCTGACCGTCGAGGCGAGCGACGGCGTGCCCCTGCACGTCGAGATCGATGGCCCGGACGACGCCCCCCTCACCGTGGTCTTCTGCCACGGCTACTGCCTGAACGAGGACTGCTGGCACTACCAGCGGCGCGACCTCGGCCGTGACGACGGCCTGCGGATGGTCTTCTGGGACCAGCGCAGCCACGGCCGGTCCGGCCGCAGCGACCTGACCCACGCCACCGTCGACCAGTGCGGCGCGGACCTGTTCGCGGTCCTGGAGGCCACCGTGGACCCCGGCGCGCCGGTGGTCCTGGTCGGCCACTCCATGGGCGGCATGACCATCATGGCGCTGGCCGACAGCCATCCGGAGCTGTTCGAGGACGGCCGGATCGTCGCCGTCGCCCTGATCAACACGTCGTCGGGCGAGCTGGCGGAGCTGAGCCTGGGCCTGCCGATGGCGTTCGGGAAGGTCTTCAAGGCGGCGCTGCCCCGGGTGACGCGCAGCCTGGGCAAGCGGGCGGAACTGATCGAGCGCGGCCGGAAGGTCGGCGCGGACGTCGCCTTCATGGTCACCCGCCGGATCGCGTTCGGCGACAAGCACGTCAGCCCCACGGTGGTGGACTTCCTCGAGCAGATGATCCGCTCGACGCCGATCGACGTGATCGCGGAGTTCTACCCGACGCTCGCCGCCCACGACAAGCTCGCGGCGCTGCAGGTGATCAAGGACCTGCCCGCGCTGGTCGTCGTCGGCGACGAGGACCGGCTGACGCCCGCCGCGCACGGGCGGGCGATCGCGGCCGTGCTGGAGGACGCCGAGCTCGTGGAGCTGTCCGAGGCGGGCCACGTCACGATGATGGAGCACCCTGAGGTCGTAACCCGGGCGCTCATCCGGCTGATCGACCGGGTGCGCCCTGTCGCGGAGGAGGAGCGGTCGGCGTGAAACCCATCCCGGTGCCCACCGATGAGGTCATGCGCGAGCTGGGCCGGAGGCTGGCCGCCGCGCTGCGCGGCGGCGATCTGGTCGTGCTGTCCGGGCCGCTCGGCGCGGGCAAGACCACGCTGACCCAGGGCCTGGGCGACGGGCTCAAGGTCCGCGGGCCGATCACGTCGCCGACCTTCGTGATCGCGCGGGTCCACCCGTCGCTGGCCGGCGGACCCGCACTGGTGCACGTCGACGCCTACCGCCTCGGCGGCCTGGACGAGGTCGACGATCTGGACCTCGACCTGCAGGACGCCGTGACCGTCGTCGAGTGGGGCGAGGGCATGGTGGAGGAGCTGTCCGAGGACCGGCTCGAGGTCACGATCGAGCGTGGGGACACGGAGGAGCGCACCGTCCGGATCACGGGCGTCGGCGCCCGCTGGGCGGACTCGCCGGTCGACCACCTGCTGTGATCGGCGGATTTGGACCGGTCCCTTCCTGTTTGGACGCAGACGTAAACGCGATCTTGCAATAACCTCACCAGTAAATCTCACCTTCCTGGCGAATCAGGACATACAGCTCGACGAGGGGGAGATCTGGTGAGTGGCCGCCGTCGCGCCCCCCGCCCGGCCGGACGCCGCAGACGCGTCTGGGCCGTCGCGGGCGTCCTCGCATTGGTCGTCGCCGTCTGCGCCGTCGCGGCCCTCGCACTCCTGCGGCCGGGCAAGGCCCGGACCACGGCCGCCAAGGCCGGGACCGGACCGCAGAGCTCGCCGATGACCGCGCCCGACGGCTCCGAGCGCGACGTCGTCCCGGACGCCTGCACGGCGCTGAGCCAGAAGGTCGCCGACCAGCTCACCCCGGGCGCCGAGGCCACCGGAATGACCCAGGGCGCCCAGTCCGACCAGCACAGCGAATGCGCGTGGAGCCTCTTCGGGAACGACCGCCGGCAGCTCACCGTCGAGCTGCGCGCCCTGACCGCCGACGGCGCGACCAGCGCGACCGGCGTGGCGACCCGGACGTTCGGCCAGGAGTGGGAGTCCGACCGCGCGGGCAAGGAGCTCGCCGACACGGTCAAGGTGCGGGACAGCCGGGGCGTGAGCGGCGTCGGTGAACAGGCGTACGTCGTCTACACGGTCGACGATTCCGGGATCGGCGACGCCGTCGCCAACGCCCGCCTCGCGAACGTCCTCGTCACCGTCCATTTCTCGGGCGGCGACGAGAAAGACGGTGACGCCAAGCCGATCTCCTCCTCGGACGCCGCCAACGGCGCCCTCTCCGCCGCCCGCGACGTGATCTCCAAGCTCCAGTCCCAGTCCTGACGGGGGCCGACCGGCTGAGGTGATGCCGTGGGCACGCTACGCTCATAGGTCGTGCTGGTCTTGGCTTTTGACACTGCGACCGCCGCGGTCACCGTCGCCCTGAGCGAGGGCACCGCCGGCGGCGTTCGGCTGCGCGCCGAGTCCAACGCGGTTGACCGGCGGCGGCACGCCGAGGTGCTCGCCCCCGCGATCGCGACCGTGCTCGATGAGGCCGGGGTGACCCGGGACGACCTGTCGGCCATCGCGGTCGGCGTGGGGCCCGGCCCGTACACCGGCCTGCGCGTCGGCCTCACGACCGCCCGCGCGCTCGGCGCCGTGCTCGGCATCCCGGTCCACGGTGTCTGCACGCTCGACGTCCTCGCCTGGCAGTCCGGCCGGACCGGTCCCTTCGTCGCCGCGACCGACGCCCGGCGCAAGGAGGTCTACTGGGCCTCCTACGCCTCGTCCCGCGCCCGGAGCACGGGTCCCGCCGTGGGCAAGCCCGCCGAGGCCGCCGAGCCGGGCCTGCCCGCCATCGGAGAGGGCGCGCTGCTCTACGCCGACACGCTCGCCGGTCAGGAGCCCGCGCTGCCGTCCGCCGCCGCGCTCGCCGACCTGGTCCTCACCCGGCTGTCCGGCGGCGCGGGGCCCGACCTCGTGGAGCCCGTCCCGCTGTACCTCCGCAAGCCCGACGCCCGCGAGCCCGGCCCGCGCAAACGGGTGACGCAGCCATGACGCTGCGCGCGATGAGCGCCGACGACCTGTCCGACGTCCTCGCGCTCGAGCCCGTGCTGTTCCCCGAGGAATCCTGGTCGGAGCAGGCCTACCTCGAGGAGCTGGCCGACCAGACCGGCACGCGGCACTATGTCGTGATCGAGGACGGCGACGGCCGCTTCGCCGGCTGGGCGGGGCTCGCCGCCGTCGGCGGCCAGGCCGACGTCCTCACCATCGGCGTCCGGCCGGAGCTGCAGGGGCGGGGGTTCGGCGCCCGGCTGCTGACCGCGCTCCTCGACGAGGCGGCCGCCCGTGGCTGCCCCGAGGTGTTCCTCGACGTCCGCGCCGACAACGACCGGGCGCGGCGGCTGTACGAACGATTCGGCTTCACCCCGGTCGGCGTCCGCAAGCGCTACTACCAGCCCTCCGGCGTGGACGCCATCGTGATGGTCCGTGACTCGCGGCGGAGCGAAGTGCCCGCCGGACAGGGAGTGCAAGCATGAAGGACGAACCCCTGGTCCTGGGGATCGAGACGTCCTGCGACGAGACGGGCATCGGCATCGTCCGCGGTCACACGCTGCTCGCCGACGCGATCGCCTCCAGCGTCGACGAGCACGCGCGCTTCGGCGGGGTCGTCCCCGAGGTCGCGTCGCGGGCGCACCTGGAGGCCATGACGCCGACCGTGGACCGCGCCCTGGCCGACGCGGGCATCACCCTGAACGACATCGACGCGATCGCCGTCACCGCCGGCCCCGGACTCGCCGGGGCGCTCCTCGTCGGCGTCGCCGCCGCCAAGGCCTACTCCCTCGGCCTCGGCAAGCCGCTGTACGGCGTGAACCACCTCGCCGCCCACGTCGCCGTCGACCAGCTCGAACACGGCGCGCTGCCGAAGCCGTGCGTCGCGCTGCTCGTCTCCGGCGGCCACTCGTCGCTGCTGCTCGTCCCCGACGTCGCCTCGGACGTGCGCCCGCTCGGCGCCACCGTCGACGACGCGGCGGGGGAGGCGTTCGACAAGGTCGCGCGGGTGCTCGACCTCGGCTTCCCCGGCGGCCCGTACATCGACCGCGCGGCACGGGAGGGCGACCCCGGCTCGGTGTTCTTCCCCCGCGGCAAGTACGACGACGGCACCTACGACTTCTCCTTCTCGGGTCTGAAGACCGCGGTGGCCCGCTGGGTCGAGGCCCGTGAGCGCGCCGGCGAGCCGGTCCCGGTCGCCGACGTCGCCGCGGCCTTCCAGGAGGCGGTCGTCGACGTGCTGACCAAGAAGGCCATCGCCGCCTGCAAGGACAACGACGTGTCCCACCTGCTCATCGGCGGCGGCGTCGCGGCCAACTCCCGGCTGCGCGCCATGGCCCAGGAGCGCTGCGAGGCGGCCGGCATCGAGCTGCGCGTGCCCCGGCCGAAACTGTGCACCGACAACGGCGCCATGGTCGCGGCCCTCGGGTCCGAACTCGTCGCCGCCGGCCTCGCCCCCTCCGACCTCGGCCTGCCCGCCGACTCCTCCCTCCCCATCACCCAGGTCCTGGTCTAGGGCCTTCCGGCCTCCTCCCGGAGTTCGCGAAATCCCGGAGTTCCGTTGGCAGCGGAACTCGGTGATTCCCCGAACTTCGACGCCGGGCCGGGTTTCGGTCCGGTTGTGTTGTTCCCAATCCTGACCGGAGAGCTCGTCCACCGTCGTGCGCAATGCCGTCCAAGAGCGTGAGAACAGATCCACTTCGGCAAGCTAACGTCGTACCGAGACGGCGGACAACCGTGTTCGCGCGGCCGACGCGCGCACCTGGGCTGTGTGCCCCATACGGCTCGGACGCGCGGCCGGCCATGCCGAATGCTCGGTGAGCGGCGGCGCGAAGTGGGGCGGACTTCGCAGACCTGAGGCTCGACTCGGGTCTTCACCGAGCAGCCCGTACGGCCCGGGAGCCGTCCGGGGCGGCGGCGACGTTCGGAACGGCGATCGCCCGGGTCGCCGACGCCGATGAACGGCGGGGACCCGGGGTCGCCTTCGCGCCGCGTCCGTGGTCAGGCGCTGACCGCCTTCTTGTAGAGGCGGGTCGCCAGCGGGATGAACACGATCAGGATGACGGCGATCCAGAGCAGTGATGCCGGGATGGCGTGCTGGATGGGCCAGGCGCCGGAGGTCTTCAGCGCGGCGTTGGTGTTGCCGAAGAGCTCACGTGCGGCCTGGGTGAAGGTGGAGACGGGGTTCCACTCGGCGACGACGCGGAGGGGGGTGGGCAGTTTGGAACTGTCCAGGAAGGCGTTGGAGATGAAGATCAGCGGGAGCGAGACCATGGTCGCGACGTTGTTGAAGCTCTCCGGGGTGCGCAGGGCCAGCGCGACGGTGGCGGTGACCCAGGAGAACGCGTAGGCGAACAGCAGCAGTAGCCCGATACCCAGGATGGCCTCGAACGGCGAGGTGTGCACCCGCCAGCCGACGATCAGTCCCATCACCGCCATGACGACCAGGCTGGCGAGATTCATCAGCAGGTCGCTGACGGTCTGGCCGATCAGCACCGCGGACGGGGCCATGGGCAGCGAGCGGAACCGGTCGAAGATGCCCTTCTGCAGGTCCAGGGTCAGCGTGTAACCGGTGGCCTGCGCGCCCATGATCACGGCTTGGACGAAGATGCCGGGGAGCAGGAACTCCCGATACGACATCCCCGGGATGTCGATGACGCTGCCGAAGACGTAGGCGAACAGCAGCACGAACACGATTGGGAACATGATCGCGGCACCGAGCAGGTCCGGCGAACGGCGGATCTTCAGGGTGTTGCGCTTGGCGATGGTCCAGCCGTCGGCGATGGGCAGGGTGAGCGCGTTCATCGGGTGGCCTCCTGGGCCTGCGGGTCGGTGCCGGACGCCTGGTGCCCGGTCAGGGTGAGGTAGACGTCGTCGAGGGTGGGCCGCCGCAGCCCGGCGTCCCGGATCCGGACTCCCTCGTCGGCCAGCCGGCCGAGAACCTGGCGGAGCGCCTCGGGGCCGTCGGTGACCGGGATGGTGATCTGCAGTGACTCCGGCACGGTCCGCATGGCGCCGACGGCGACCCAGGCGAGCGCCTGCCGGGCGGTCTCCAGTTCGGTGGCGCTGGTCACGGTCAGTTCGATGCGGTTGCCGCCGACCTGGTCCTTGAGCTCGTCGGCGGTGCCGTGGGCGATGGCGCGGCCGTGGTCGACGACCAGGATCTGGTCGGCGAGGTGGTCGGCTTCTTCCATGTACTGGGTGGTGAGCAGCAGCGTGGTGCCGCCTGCGACGAGTTCGGAGATGGTGTCCCACAGCGCGGCGCGGGCGCGGGGGTCCAGCCCTGTGCTGGGTTCGTCCAGGAACAGCACCGGCGGGTCGGCGACCAGCGCGCCGGCGAGGTCGATGCGGCGGCGCATGCCGCCGGAGTAGCCCTTCACGGGCCGGTCGGCGGCGTCGGCGAGGTCGAAGCGTTCGAGCAGCTCGCGGGCGCGGGCCTTGCTGCGCTTGGCGCCCAGGTGGTACAGCCGCCCGACCATCTCCAGGTTCTCGGCGCCGGTGAGGTGCTCGTCGACGGCCGCGTACTGGCCGGACAGCCCGATGTACGAGCGCAGCCGCTGGGCGTCACCGACGACGTCACATCCGGCGACGGTGGCGCGGCCGCCGTCGGGGCGCAGGAGCGTGGTCAGGACCCGCACCGTCGTGGTCTTGCCGGCGCCGTTCGGGCCGAGCAGGGCGAGCACCGTCCCTTCCGGGACCGAGAAGCTCAGGCCGTCCAGGGCGGTCACCTCGCCGTATCTCTTGACCAGCCCTTCGGCTGTGATCGCGTCGCTCATGAGGGTCTCCTCGCTGGTGTTCGGGGGTCAGGGGCGGTAAAAATCGTCAGGCAGCGTCAGGGCGCGGTATGACGCGGATGCGCCACACCGCTCCCGAGGCGGGGGGATCGAAGAGTGGGGAATCGCCCGGGTCTCTGGCGGGACGTGGGCGCGGCGGGCGCGTTACCGGACTCGTGACTCGGCAGGGTCACGGAGGGAGGCCCGGAGCCCGGTCGGAAGGGAAGAGGGTCGGTCGGCGGATCGGTGCCGTCTCATGGCCGGGCGCCGGGGCGGCGCCGTACGGCTCAGTCCTGAGAAGGCAGGGTGGCCCGGCGGATCACGATGTCGCCGAGTCCGGTGCGGGCGCGGACCTCCACGGTCCGGTCGGCCTCGCCGGGGCCGTCGGTCTCGTCCAGCATGTTGTGCACGCTTCCGGCGGTGGCGTGCACGTCGAGCCAGGCGGCTGTGCCCTCGCGGACACCGACCTCGAGCTGACCGGCGCCGGTCTGCATGACGACGGTGCCCTGAGAGATCTCACCGATGCGGATCCTGCCCGCCGCGGTCTTTGCCTCGACGTCGGCATGCGCCTGGTCGATCTCGATGTCACCACTGGCGGAGCGGACGCGGACATCACCGGAGGCCTCACCGGTCCAGGTGTTTCCGGAGGAGGTCTTGAGCGTGACGGCGCCGCCGGCGTGGCGGAGACGTATCGTGCCGACACCTGTGGTGATCTTCACGTCGCCCGCCACACGGCCGGCCGTGACGTCCCCGCCGCCGGTTTTCGCCTGCAGCGTGCCGGCGTCCTCCATCCAGATGACGCCGGCACCGCTGGAGAGCTCGCAGTCGCCGAGCCGTCCCGCGCAGTGGATGCTGCCGAACCCGGATGAGGCGTGCAGGTCGGAGCCTGTAGGGAGCCCGACGTCGATCTGGACGGCGGCGTCCTTGCCGGGGCCCAGGATCGAACTGGCGCGCCGCTTCGGCCCTTTGACCAGCAGCCGTCCGTCGACGTATTCGACCGTGGTCTCCTCCGCGGCTCGGACGTGGCTCGCCTTCGACGCGTCGGCGGGCCGCACCTCGACGACGGTGTCGCCGCGATCGGACGCGGTGACGCGGAACTCGGCGATGGAGGCGTCGAGCGTCGCGGAGATCGGCTCGGGGGTTGCGAATGTGGGCATGATGCTGCCTCTCTGGTCTCAGGGGCGAGGACCCCGCCGCTGGTCGGTGATGGTGAAGGGGTCCGGGTCAGCGGGCCCAGCCGGTGTAGCGGTTGCCGCGTGGAGCCGAGCGCCTGCGGACGTCCTGCGTGGGGCTCGTACGCTCCACGGCCTCGGCGATGGTGCGGACGAGCCAGGCGTTGACCGAGAGTCCTTCCCGGTCGGCGGTCTGTTCGGCTCTGGTCTTCAGCTCCTCGGGGAGGCGGAGGCTGATCCGTGAGACGGCGCCCTCCTTGGTGCTGTAGGACACCGGCGCGGCGGGCTCCGCCGGTGGCGCCACCGCGGCGGCGGCCTCCCCCTCCGAGCCGCCGGGGGGCGACTCCACGACGAACTCGGGCTCACCCCTGCGGAGGCGCACGTCGACCGAACCGGGGGCGAGCTCTCGAGTGATCTCCTCGGCGGCGGCCGACAGGGCGTCCAGCAGGGCGAGGCGGATCGCCGACTCCAACGGAGCGGTGAGCCGCTCGGCGAGCTCGCGGGCCTCTTGGCCGCCCGCTTCGGCGGCGATCGCGAGCTCCTGGCGGAGCTGGGCGACGTACAACTCCAGGTGCATGACGTCAGCATGGCACGCAAGATGGCGTCACTGCAAGCGTCATGTGACGTCACTTTGACGTCACAGTGGTTCCCCGCGCGCACCGTCTCGCGGGGCGTCCTCCCGGTGCTGCGCGACTCGGCCGCCGACTGTGATCTACCCCACTGTCCTCTTCGATTATTGGGAAAATAATAAATTCCCACTGCGAAGTGGATGACAGAAGTGCTGATGAGGGCTGGATGGCGGGCGCTCGAAGGAAGTACATCTTTCAAATGTTCTCTTGTGATCGTGTGGCCGGGTGTGGACAGGGCGGCAGGGGTTGAACCGTAGATTTCGCCGTAATAACGTCCGTGAGCGAAAGGGATTCGCGACTTAGCGCGTCGCGACAGATCCCTTGAGGGAAGGTCTCATCGGCAGGCGAGGGAACGCCCAAAAGGCCGACTCGCGCACGCCGAAATGGCCATCGAACACAGCTCGACTCGGCAAGGAGGCTGAAATGCGCATGCCCGATTCGCTGCGAGGCGGGGGCCGGCGGACCATCACGGTGGCCGCCTTGGGGCTGCTGGCCCTGGTCACCGGCCCCGCCGCGGTGGCGGCGCCAATGACCATCCAGATCGGTCCGGTGGGGGTCTACACCCTGTCCGTCAGGACGATCGAGGGCGGAGACCCCGCCCGTACGACCGTTCTGACCTGCGACCCTGACGGGGGAACGCACCTCGCCCCCGCGGCGGCGTGCGACCAGCTGCGCGCCGTCGACGGCCGGATCGCCGACCTGCCGGAGGCATCCGGCGCATGCACGCTGGTCTACGCGCCCGTGCGCGTGACCGCTGCGGGCCGGTGGAACGGCGGCTCCCGCCGCTACACCCGGACCTTCTTCAATCGATGCGCGGCGATCCGCGCGACCGGAGGCGTCATCTTCGCCTTCTGACGGGAGACATTCCAGGTACACCGAGCCATCACTCGGTTGTAACTTTCACGAGCTTCCCCTGGACGTCGGCTCGGGACTGGCGGGGCCCCGAGCCGACGGAACTCCCTTCCCGCGTCGGTTCGTAAACGCCGGACGCGGTTTCACTGCCCCTGTTCTTATTCTTTCGCCGCAATTCGTCGGCGCACGCCACAAAGAGGTGGACATGCGACGCTTCATTCTTCTCGGCTGCACGCTATCGGCCGCCGCGGCCGTTACGGCCACGAGCGCGAACGCCGCAAGCGCCAGGCCCCCCGCGGAGGCCCCGCGCCAGGATCCGATCGTCACCTACACGCGGACGGGCGGGTTCGCCGGGCTCCACGACACCGTGACCGTTGACGCCACCGGCGTGGCGCACATCTCGTCCGGGCAGGCGACGATCTCCCTCAGCACGGAGGAGCTCGACGGTCTCCGCGCCGATCTGGACCGGATCCGGACCTGGTGGTCCTCTCCGGCCGGATGCGACATCGCCGACCACATCGCCTACTCCATCACCTACGGCGACCGGCGGGCGCGCAGGTGCCACGTCGTACCCGGCGACTGGCGGCCCGCCGTCGCGCGGCTCGACGGCCTGCTGGCCCGCGTGCGTCCGGTCGGGCCCACGGGAGCCTGACCGCGCGGACCGGTCGCCACGCAGGGGGTGGGTACGGCGCCGTACCCACCCCCGGGCCCGCGACGAACGGAGGCTCAGAAGCGGGCCGGGGCGCCGAGGTCGGCGAGCGCGTGGTCGAGCAGATCCTCCAAGGCGGGGATGTCGCGGGCGGCGATCGTCCGATCGGGCTGCTCGGGCAGCAGGTCGAGGACCGTGCGCAGGTCCCAGTACGGGTCGTGCCGGTAGCCACCGGACACCTGGTCGAAGGAGGCCGAGAAGCGGTCGGCGGCCGTGACGTCGTAGCGGAGGGCCAGCGCGCGGCGCATGTGGGCGATGTCGATGGCGACCGGACCGTACGACGCGTTGGACCAGTCGACGATGCCGGTGAGGCGGCCGCCGGCCCACAGCGTGTTGTCGGGGTGGTAGTCGCGGTGGATGAAGTGTGCCGCGGCGCCCGGCGTGGGACCGGCGGCGACATCGAGGGCGTGCTCCCACAGCGCCGGTCGCCGGGCGTGCCGCGGGGCGAGCCGGATCTCCAGGCGGTTGTACGGCCGGTAGGGCGGCATGGTCGACGCTCCGGCGACGGCGTGGACGGGCAGCAGCGCGGCGGCCAACTGGATGAGGTATTCGGAGAGCTCGGCGCAGGAGGGGCGGGGCGGATGGCCCGGCAGCCGGGTGATCAGCAGCGCGGGGACATCACAGTGCGCCCCGGAGGGGTCCGCCGCCACCAGCGCGGGGGTGGGGATCTCGCACGCGGTGAGCAGGGTCAGGGCCGCGATCTCCAGCTCGGGGGAGAAGTCGATGTCGAGCACCGGCCAGCCGGACGACGCCCAGCGGCGCAGCACCAGGCGATGCACGGTGCCCGAGCGGCTCTCGGCGAGTACCGCGTGGTTGACATGGGCCAGCCCGCCGATCATGGGCCGGACCATTTTCACCTCACTGCCGGGCCCCAGGCATTTTTCGATCCAGCGCAGCGTGGCGGTGCTCGGCGGATCGGAGAGCGTGGGGAAGGTCACGGCCTCCATGAAAACGGATTCGGCCGAGGATCGGTAGTGATTTTGACGATAGGAGGCAGACCGAACGGCATGTCATTGCAGGCTCGGCGAGTGAATTGCCGTTAATGATGCAATTAATGGAGAGTGGCCGCTCTGGGGTGAATTGCGAGCGGCCATCCCCTCAGTCCTTGCCGTCCCGTCGCGGCCGCAAGAGCGCCTCGGCCAGTGCCAGCATCGTCTCCTCCAGCGTGACGAGCCGTTTCATCAGGTCCTCATGGACGGTCGTCACCTGCTTGGTCACGTCGTGCTGCACGCCGACGACCCGCTGGGAGACGTCGTCGTGCACCCCGACCACCTGGCGCAGAAGGTCCTCGCGAAGGATCTCCATGTGCTTGGTCAGGTCGACGCGGGACGCCTCAATGATCTTGGACAGCGTCTCCTCGGTCTCGTCTCGATCGGGTCGCGCCCGCAACTCGTCGAGGAGGGGGTCGACCGCCTCGGACAGGCGCTTCTCCAGGGCGTCGAACCGGTCGGTGGGGTCGATGAACGGGCGGTCGCCGATCGCGGCGATCTTGCGGTGCAACTCGTTGATCTCCAGCGTCGAGGGCAGCCGGTCGAGCTGCTGACCGACCCCTTCGACGCGGTCACAGGCCCCGTCCACCTTCGCCTCCAGTGCCGGGAAATGACCCTCGACGCCGCGGATCTTGCCGGACAGGCCCTCCAGCCGGCCGTCGATGCCGTCGAGGCGGCCACCGACCCCCTCGACCCGGCCGTTGACGGCCTCCAGGCCCTGCTCGACCCGCTCGGCCATGTCGTGCAGCGACTGGTCGACCTTGCCGGCCACTCCGTTGATCTCGTGCTCGAGCTTCTCGGACCGGTGCCCGAGGTCGGCGAGCGTCTTGTCCAGCCGGTTGAACCGGACCGACGCGGCCTCCATGGTGCCGGCGAGCCGGTCGAGCCGCTTGGTCAAGTCGTCCATCTGCTGGGCGGCCTGCAGCGTCGCCTCGGTGATGCTCCGGCTGGAGTCCAGTACGGCCTGGATCCGGGCCAGCCCCTCGTCGACGTTCTCGGCGATGACGCCCACGTCGGCCCACAGGGAGGGCAGTTCGGCGACCGGCTTGACCTTCTCGCCCACCGACTCGATGTGCTCGGCCAGCCCCTCGGCCCACTCCGGGGGCTTGCCGGACAGCTCGTCGACCTGCCCGCGGACGGTGTCGAGCTGGGTCGTCAGCCCGGTGAGCTCACGCTCCCGTACCTCACGGAGCAGCCACTCTATTCCCTCCAGCCGCTGGTGGATCTCGTCCATCAGCTGGCCCGTCGAACGCTGCTCATAGACATGATCTTGTGCCGCGCGGGCTAGCAATTCTCGCATTCGGTCCGAGACCGGCTGACCCCCTGTCTGCAGGAAGTTGTGATTGGTGTCCACCCGGGTACTCCTTCGTCTGCCCTGCCGGAAATAGCGGCGGCATGGATCGCGAGGAGACACTCTATTGAGCGGACCAAGGTCATCGAGCCGGAGAAAAGAAATTCAGGGGAAAGAGATTATGTCCGGTGCGGCAAAGCGCCCTTTTTCAGGCGCGGCGATGCCGGCCCTCGTACGAGATCCCGGCAGGGTGGCCGCAGACGGCGGGGGTGTGGGAGGTGCCGCGCCACATCAGGCGGTCGAGTTCGCCCCGTCCGAGGAACACTCCACGGCAGCGGGAGCACTCCTCGAACACGATGCCGCCCCGCTGGAAGGTCACCATTCCGGCACCGCACTTCGGACACCGCAGTACGGCGTCGGCCATCGTCGTCCCCCGTCTTCGCCCGCACCCGGATCGCGGGCGCCCGTCATCGCGCCCACGGCGCGGCCTACCGGTCGCCAAGAGTAGCCAGGCGGACACGGCCGTCACCGTGGTCTTTGCCGGACGCTGGCGTGTCGCCGCGCGCGTGCCTGCCCGGTCCGCGCGTGTCCGCGCGCTCAGGTCTCGCGGCAGATGAGGGCGGTCGGGGCGTCGCCCACGCGGGTGAGCACCAGGACGCGCGTCTCGGTGCCGTCGGTGCGCAGGTCGCGGCGCAGCCGTTCGACGTCTCCGGCGAAGCCGCGCTTCATGATCGTCAGAGTGCCGGTCCGCTGGGCGCGCAGCGCCGCCCGTACCCGCTTCACGCCGAACGGCAGGACGTCCAGGATCTCGTACGGGCGCGCGAACGGTGTCGCGCGCAACGCGTCGGAGGTGATGTAGGCGATCCGCGGGTCGGCCAGCGCTCCGTCGAGCAGGGCCGCGGCCTCGGCGACGAGGTGGGCCCGGACCACGGCGCCGTCCGGTTCGTACAGATAACGGCGCCAGCCGGCCACCGGCGGCGCCCCCAGGTCCGGATCGGTCACCAGGGTCGCCGGCTCCCGGTCCTGCCGCAGGAGAGTCGCCCGGCGCGGCGTCTCGCCCGCCAGGTCGCCGAGCCACAGCGCCGCCTCCTTCACCTCCCCGGCGTCGGAGATCCACTCCGCCTCCGCACCCGGCGGGACCGCCTCGTGCGGGATGCCCGGGGCGACCTTGACGCAGGCGCCCGGCGCGCGGCCGGCGAGGTCCAGCACCGTGCCGAGCGGCGGCAGGTACGCGTCCGGGTCGAACACCCGCCCGCGGGCCGTACGGCGGCCGGGGTCGGCGAAGACGGCGGCGTACCCGCCGGGGTCCTGCGCGGCGGCGTCGCCGGTCCGTACGTCCGCCAGGTCCGCCAGGCCGAAGGCGCGGAGGTTGGCCCGCGCGACGGCGGCGGTGAGCGGATCGAGCTCGACGCCGACGCCGCCGACGCCCGCACGGGCGCGGGCGAGGAGATCGCCGCCGATGCCGCAGCCGAGGTCGAGCACCCGGCCACCTTGGGAGAGCCGGTCGGCGAACCGCCGCGCCCGGTGCCGGGCGACACTGGCCCGGGTGGCCTGTTCGAGGCCCTGCGGGGTGAAGTACATCCGGTCCGCGTCGGCGCCGAACTTCGCCCGGCCGCGCTCCCGGAGTCGCGCCTGCGTCAGCGCCGCGCCGACGAGGTCGGCCGGGTGGCGGGCCCGCAGGCGGGCGACCATGGCCGGCAGCGTGCGCTCCTCGGCACCGGCGGCGCCGATCTCGCCGAGCAGCTCTTGACCTGCGGAGGTGAGGAGCTCCTCGAACGCGGCGATGTCCACCCGAAGACGGTAGTCGCCGGACGCACCAGGGATGCACCTGACCACCGGCGAAGATTCACAAACGACTCATATAACGACAGGTGGGCGGCACGCGGGGGCCCGTGTTGACGGGTTCCCGGACCCCGGCATAATCTCCAACTGGCACTCTCCCTATGAGAGTGCCAATCAAGCGACAGGCTGGTCTGGCACCCGCGACGGCAGGCCACCATCGTCGCGTCTCCAACATGCGGCTGGCCGATCTGGTCGGCCGAGGATACGCAATCGAAGGGGAAGGTCAGATCGTGTCGACCGCCACCAAGGTTGTTCTCAAGCCGCTCGAGGACCGCATCGTCGTCCAGCCTCTCGAGGCCGAGCAGACCACCGCGTCGGGTCTGGTCATCCCGGACACGGCCAAGGAGAAGCCCCAGGAGGGCACCGTCCTGGCCGTCGGGCCGGGCCGCTTCGACGACAAGGGCGAGAAGCGCGTACCGCTCGACGTCAAGGTCGGGGACGTCGTCCTCTACAGCAAGTACGGCGGCACCGAGGTCAAGTACAACAACGAGGAGTACCTCGTTCTGTCGGCCCGCGACGTGCTCGCCGTCGTCGAGAAGTAAGACACCCGAACAGATGCGCCGCCCCGGTTCCGCCCGATGAGGGCGGCCGGGGCTGCGCACGTCCACGGACATCCATACTTGGAGCTTCCCAATGCCGAAGATCCTGGAGTTCGACGAGGGAGCGCGCCGCGCCCTTGAGCGTGGCGTCAACGCCCTCGCGGACGCCGTCAAGGTGACGATCGGCCCGCGCGGCCGCAACGTCGTCATCGACAAGAAGTGGGGCGCCCCCACCATCACGAACGACGGTGTCACCATCGCGCGTGAGGTGGAGCTCGACGACCCGTACGAGAACCTTGGCGCGCAGCTCGCCAAGGAGGTCGCCACCAAGACCAACGACATCGCGGGTGACGGCACCACCACCGCGACGGTCCTGGCGCAGGCGCTCGTACGCGAGGGGCTGCGCAACGTCGCCGCCGGCGCGTCGCCGATCAGCCTCAAGCGGGGCATCGACGCCGCCGCCAACTACGTCTCCGAGCAGCTGCTCAAGTCGGCCCGTGAGGTGACCGACAAGGAGTCGATCGCGCACGTCGCCACCATCTCCGCCCAGGACGCCAGGATCGGCGAGCTCATCGCCGAGGCGTTCGACAAGGTGGGCAAGGACGGTGTCATCACCGTCGAGGAGGCCCACACGATGGGCCTGGAGCTGGAGTTCACCGAGGGCCTCCAGTTCGACAAGGGCTACCTGTCGCCGTACATGGTGACCGACCCGGAGCGCATGGAGGCGGTCCTCGAGGACGCCTACATCCTCATCCACGACGGCAAGATCTCCAACGTCACGGAGTTCCTGCCGCTGGCGGAGAAGGTCGCCCAGACCCGTAAGCCGCTGCTGGTCGTCGCCGAGGACGTCGAGGGCGAGGCCCTGGCGCTCCTCGTGCAGAACAAGCTGCGCGGCACGTTCGTCAGCGTCGCGGTGAAGGCACCGGGCTTCGGCGACCGCCGCAAGGCGATGCTGGAGGACATGGCCGTCCTCACCGGCGGCCAGGTCGTCACGGAGGCCGTCGGCCTCAAGCTCGACAGCGTCGACCTCGACGTGCTGGGCCGCGCCCGGCGCGTGACGGTCACCAAGGACGCCACCACGGTCGTGGACGGCTCGGGCGAGGCGGCCGCGATCGAGGACCGGATCCGCCAGATCCGCCGCGAGATCGAGGGCAGCGACTCCGACTGGGACCGCGAGAAGCTCCAGGAGCGCCTCGCCAAGCTGGCCGGGGGCGTCTGCGTCCTGCGCGTCGGCGCCGCCACCGAGGTGGAGCTCAAGGAGAAGAAGCACCGCCTCGAGGACGCCATCTCCGCCACCCGCGCGGCGATCGAGGAGGGCATCGTCTCCGGCGGCGGCAGCGCGCTGGTGCACGTCTCCAAGGAGGGCTTCGACGCCCTCGGCCTGTCCGGTGACGAGGCCACCGGCGCCGAGGCGGTCCGCCGCGCCCTGGTCGAGCCGCAGCGCTGGATCGCCGAGAACGGCGGCTGGGAAGGCTACGTCGTCGTCTCCAAGGTCGAGTCGCTGCCGGTCGGCTCCGGCTTCAACGCCGCCAGCGGTGAGTACGGCGACCTGATCGCCCAGGGCGTCATCGACCCGGTGAAGGTGACCCGCTCCGCGGTCAGCAACGCCGCGTCGATCGCCGGCATGCTGCTCACCACGGAGGCGCTCGTCGCCGACAAGCCCGAGGAGGAGCCGGACGCCGCCGCGGGCGGCCACGGCCACGGCCACGGTCACTGATCATCGACCGGCCGCGACACTGCGGCCGGCGGATCACACGGATGCCCTCGCCACGCGCCTGGCGGGGGCATCCGTCGTTCATCAGGCACGCTCGGTGACGGCGGTCGTCGCCGTCATCACACTCAGCGACCGTGATCGTTGGCGTGGTCACACTCAGCGACCGCAATTGCGTTGGGATCAGCACTGTGACCATTCCGTTGTCGTCAACGATGCAGACAGGCGCGATCTCGGTGGGCATCATGCTTTCGTGACCGAGGGAGCGATCGCCGGGGCCGCGGTTCGGGGTGGCACCGCCGAACTACGGGGGAGACGACCGGCTAAGGCGGACGACAATGACCTCAGGGAACTCACGATCCTTGCCGTTCAGGGAGACCCCGAAGCGGTCGAATCCCTGATCGGACGGGTCCGCCCGATGGTCGTGCGTTACTGCCGGGCGCGGCTCGGCCGGGTGTCCGGGCAATACCACATCGCGGACGACGTCGCCCAGGAGGTGTGCATCGCCGTCCTCGGCGCGCTGCCGCGCTACCGCGACATGGGCCGCCCTTTCGCGTCCTTCGTCTTCGGTATCGCGTCGCACAAGATCGCCGACGCGCTGCGCAGCGCCATCCGGGCGGCCGTGCCGACCGAGGACCTGCCCGACGGCCCCGACGAGGGCCCGGGCCCGGAGGAGACGGTCGTCCGCTACACCGAGGCGGAGCGCGCGCGGGGCCTTCTCGACCGGTTGCCGGATCATCAACGGGAATTGGTTCTCCTGCGGGTGGTCGCGGGTCTGTCCGCCGAGGAGACCGGTAATGTACTGGGCATGTCAGCCGGGGCCGTACGCGTCGCCCAGCACCGGGCTCTCGCCCGTCTTCGAGCGATGGCGAGTGAGGAGTCGATCGCTTGACCGAAGGGGGTTCCGCCACTCCCGAGCCGCTCGACCTCAGTGAGATCACCCGCAGCGGCGATCTGTTCGACGCCTTGGCCGCACGCCGCGTCACCGATCCGGGTTCCGGATTCGCCGTCTCCGACGACCCGGCCGCCCGCCTGCTGGCCGCCCTGGTCGCCGACGTCGACACGGGCGCGCCGCCGCTGCCCGGCCCCGCCCGCGTCTCCCGCGCGACGTCCAAGACCTCCGGGCGCCCCGTGGTCCGGGCGTTCGTCACCTTCGGCGCGGTCGCGGTCATGCTGACGACGGCCGGGGCCGCGGTCGCGGTCGGCGGGGGAGGCGGCGGGCCGAAGGCGCACGCTCCATCGGCCCGGCACCAGCTCACGGAACGCTCCAAGACCCGCATCGAGTCGGTCGGCAGGCCGCTCCCCAGCGGGCCCCGGCGCACGGTGGGCCGGACCCCCGCCGACAAGACGGACCCCACGCCGACCACGACCAAGGCGTCCAGGTCGCACACCCCCGAGAAGGGGCGCGGCTCCGCTTTCGCCGGACATCCGTCGGCGCGGCCGTCCGGCAGTCCCTCGGCGACCCCGACCCCGACCCCGAGCCCGTCCGCGGGGGCGCCGACCGAGTCGCCCTCGCCGGTCTCGACCCCGACGCCTGCCACCCCGCAGCCCGACGACACCGCCATCGCCCCGCAGCGCCGGGCGCAGCGCCAGGTCACCGGGCCGAAAACGGGCGCGCCGAACCGGACCGTACGCGGCCGGTAAGGCGCCGGAACCGGAGACAGGCCCTAGCTCGACTGGCCTTCCTCGCTGTCGATGACGCCGTCGACGTACCCGCGGGCGTACTCCCAGCTGACGTAGTCCTCGGGGGCCGCGGCGATGGCCGGCTCGTGGACCCGGGGCAACCCCTCGTCGAGCAGGTGGCGCAGGTTGCCGTGCAGGAGGTCCCAGTCGATGTGGTGCGCGCGACCGCAGTCGCCGCATTCGACGGTGAGGCCCTTGATGCCGAGAGGCTCCAGGAGAGCGCGGAAGACCTCCAGGTCGGCGAGGTCGGCCAGCACGTCCTCCCGCTCCGTCGTGCTCAGCGGAGCGGTCTCGTCGCCCGGGTCGCCGAGCGCGGCCGCCGGGTCCTCGGGATCATTCGCGAACGGATCGAGCGGAGCGTCATCGTGCACAAACCCACGCTACCCGAGTATCGGCCGCCGATTCGTGCCTTGTCGCCGCGCTTGGCCGGTCGTTCGACGCGGCCGACTAGGATGGGAGGAACGCTTCGCTGATCAGGCCCGACACCGCGACCCCTTCCGGATGATGCCCATGACTTTCGCGCCCGAGCCCGCCAAGTTCGCCCCGCAGGGGCTCACCTACGATGACGTGCTGCTCGTGCCCGCGTACTCCGATCTCGGACCGGGCGACGCCGACACGACCAGCCGCCTGTCGCGATCGATCACGCTGCGCATCCCGCTCGTGTCCGCCGCGATGGACACCGTCACCGAGGCGCGGATGGCCGTCGCCATGGCCCGCCAGGGCGGGCTCGGCGTGCTGCACCGCAACCTGCCGATCGACGAGCAGGCCCAGCAGGTCGATCTCGTCAAGCGTTCCGAGGCCGGCATGGTGAACAACCCGGTGACCTGCTCGCCGGACGACACCCTCGCCGACGTCGAGGCGCTGTGCGCGCACTACCGGATCTCCGGTGTTCCGGTGACCGACGCCGACGGCGTGCTCGTCGGCATCGTGACCAACCGCGACATGCGGTTCGAGACCAACGCCGCGCGCCCGGTGCGCGAGGTGATGACCCGGATGCCGCTGGTGACGGCCCCGGTCGGGGTCTCCCGTGACGAGGCGTTCGCGCTGCTGCGCGCCAACAAGGTGGAGAAGCTTCCGCTCGTCGACGGCGCCGGCCGGCTGCGCGGCCTGATCACGGTGAAGGATTTCACCAAGAGCGAGCAGTACCCCCTCGCCACCAAGGACTCCGCCGGCCGCCTCGTGGTCGGCGCGGGCGTCGGTGTCGGCGAGGAGGCCGAGCTGCGCGCTAAGGCGCTGGTCGAGGCCGGTGTCGACGTCCTGGTCGTGGACACCGCGCACGGTCACTCCCGCGGCATGCTCGACATGGTCGCCAAGCTCAAGGCCAACAGCGGCGCCGACGTCATCGCGGGCAACATCGCGACGAGGGCCGGGGCGCAGGCGCTCGTCGACGCCGGTGCGGACGCGGTCAAGGTCGGGGTCGGCCCCGGCTCGATCTGCACGACCCGCGTGGTCGCCGGTGTCGGGGCGCCGCAGGTCACCGCGATCTACGAGGCGGCGCTGGCGTGCCGGCCCGCGGGCGTACCGGTGATCGGCGACGGCGGCCTGCAGTACTCCGGCGACATCGCGAAGGCGATCGCCGCGGGCGCCGACACGGTGATGCTCGGGTCGCTGCTCGCGGGCTGTGAGGAGAGCCCCGGCGAGCTGATCTTCATCAACGGCAAGCAGTACAAGACCTACCGGGGCATGGGTTCGCTCGGCGCGATGAAGAACCGCGAGCGCGGCGGCTCGTTCAGCAAGGACCGGTACTCCCAGGAGGGCGTGGCCGGCGAGGACAAGCTGATCCCCGAGGGCATCGAGGGCCAGGTGCCCTACCGCGGGCCGATCGCCGCCGTTTCGCACCAGCTGATCGGTGGCCTGCGCCAGGCGATGTGGTACACCGGCTCGCGCACCATCGGCGACCTGCAGGAGAACGGCGTGCTGATGCCGATCACCGGGGCGGGACTGCGGGAGAGCCACCCGCACGACATCCAGATGACCGTCGAAGCGCCCAACTACCAGGTTCGCTGAGAGTTTCTTCCGGCCGTGGCCCGCTGCGGTCACGGCCGGCGCATGGGAGAGGACGTACATGGCTGAGGTCGAGATCGGGCGGGGCAAGAGCGGCCGTCGGGCGTACGCGCTCGACGAGATCGGCATCGTCCCGTCGCGGCGCACGCGGGATCCGGAGGAGGTCAACGTCGCCTGGCAGATCGACGCGTACCGCTTCGAGACGCCGCTGGTCGTCGCCCCGATGGACAGCGTGGTCAGCCCGGCGACGGCGATCGCCATCGGGCGCCTCGGCGGCCTGGGCGTGCTCGACCTCGAGGGGCTGTGGACCCGGTACGAGAACCCCGACTCCCTGCTGGCCGAGATCGCCTCGCTGGACGACGCCACCGCGACGCGGCGGCTGCAGGAGCTGTACGCCGAGCCGATCAAGGAGGAGCTGATCGGGCGGCGCATCGAGGAGATCCGGGACGCGGGCGTGACGGTCGCGGCGCGACTGTCGCCGCAGCGCACGGCGCAGTACCACAAGGCGGTCATCGATGCCGGGGTCGACCTGTTCGTGATCCGCGGCACGACGGTCAGCGCCGAGCACGTCTCCGGGCGGGCCGAGCCGCTGAACCTCAAGCAGTTCATCTACGACCTCGACGTCCCGGTGATCGTCGGTGGCTGCGCCACGTACACTGCGGCCCTGCACCTCATGCGCACCGGCGCGGCCGGCGTCCTCGTCGGGTTCGGCGGCGGTTCGGGCCACACGACCCGTACGGTCCTCGGCGTCGCGGTGCCGATGGCGACGGCCGTCTCCGACGTCGCGGCGGCCCGCCGTGACTACCTCGACGAGTCCGGCGGCCGGTACGTCCACGTCATCGCGGACGGCGGCATGCGCCAGTCCGGTGACATCGCCAAGGCCCTCGCGGTCGGCGCGGACGCGGTGATGGTCGGGTCGCCGTTCGCGCGGTCGACGGAGGCCCCCGGCCGGGGCTACCACTGGGGCAGCGAGGCGCACCACGAGGAGCTGCCGCGCGGCAAGCGCGTCGAGCTCGGGTCGATCGGCACGCTGGAGCAGATCCTGTACGGCCCGTCGAACGTCGCCGACGGCTCGATGAACCTCATCGGCGCGCTCCGCCGGGCCATGGCCACCGCGGGCTACTCCGACCTCAAGGAGTTCCAGCGCGTCCAGGTCGTGGTGGCGCCGCACTAAGCCGTACCGATCCCTCCGCGCGGAGACGCGTGCCGAAGCTCACATCCGTCCCTTTGACGCAGTGCGTCGGCCGGTAAGTGTTTTGTGACGGCCGGGGTACCGACGTAGCGTGGTGACGCAGACGTCGAGGGAGTAGGGCATGGCGGTTGAGGACTCTGAGAACCAGGTGAACCGCTCGCGCCTCGGCCCGGCCGAGCGCGCGGCGGCGCTGGACCGGATCGGCGGCGGCGAGGAGTTCGACGTCGTCGTCGTCGGCGGCGGGATCGTCGGTGCCGGCGTGGCCCTGGACGCCGCGACCCGGGGCCTGAGCGTGGCGCTGGTGGAGGCCCGTGACTTCGCCGCCGGCACCTCCTCCCGGTCGTCCAAGCTGATCCACGGGGGCCTGCGCTACCTCGAGCAGCGCGACTTCGAGCTGGTTCGCGAGGCGCTGACCGAGCGTGGGCTGCTGCTCGGCCGGATCGCGCCGCACCTCGTACGTCCGGTGCCGTTCCTGTTCCCGATGACCCACCACGTGTGGGAGCGCGCCTACATCGGGGCGGGCGTGGCCCTGTACGACGCGCTGTCGCTCTCGATGGGGCAGGACCGTGGCGTGCCCCATCACCGGCACCTGACGCGCACCCAGGCGCTGCGCATCGCCCCGTCGCTGCGCCGGGACTCCTTCGTCGGCGCGATCCAGTACTGGGACGCCCAGGTGGACGACGCCCGTTACGTCATGATGGCGCTGCGCACGGCGGCGGCGTACGGCGCGCAGATCGCCTCCCGCACGCAGGCCGTGGGCTTCCTGCGCGAGGGTGAGCGGGTGACCGGCGTACGCGTGCGGGACCTGGAGTCCGACCGGCAGCTCGAGGTGCGCGCCAAGCAGGTCGTCAACGCGACCGGGGTGTGGACCGACGACATCCAGGAGCTCGTCGGCGGGCGCGGTCAGATCCACGTCCGCGCGTCCAAGGGCGTGCACCTGGTGGTGCCCCGGGACCGCATCCACTCCTCCAGCGGGGTGATCCTGCGCACGGAGAAGTCGGTGCTGTTCGTCATCCCGTGGGGCCGGCACTGGATCATCGGCACGACCGACACGGCCTGGGACCTGGACAAGGACCACCCGGCCGCGTCCAAGGCCGACATCGACTACGTCCTCGAGCACGTCAACGCCGTGCTGAACACGCCCCTCACCCATGACGACGTCGAAGGGGTGTACGCCGGGCTGCGCCCGCTGCTGTCTGGTGAGTCGGAGGAGACCTCGAAGCTGTCCCGCGAGCACGTGGTCGCGCACCCGGTGCCGGGCCTGGTCGTGATCGCCGGCGGCAAGTACACCACCTACCGGGTGATGGCCAAGGACGCCGTGGACGCGGTCGCGCACGGGCTGGACGGCAAGGTCCCGGAGTCCTGCACGGACCAGATCGCCCTGGTCGGCGGCAACGGCTTCCAGGCGGCGTGGAACTCCCGGCACCGCCTGGCTGAGTCATCGGGGCTGCACGTCGCGCGCGTCGAGCACCTGCTGCGGCGCTACGGCACGCTGACGGAGGACCTGCTCGCGCTGATCGAGGAGCGCCCGGACCTCGGCAGGCCGCTCGAGGGCGCCGACGACTACCTGCGCGCCGAGGTCGTGTACGCCGCGACCCACGAGGGCGCCCGGCACCTCAACGACGTGCTGACCCGGCGGACGCGGATCGCGATCGAGACGTGGGACCGGGGGATCGGCGCGGCACGCGAGGCCGCCGAACTGCTCGCGCCCGAGCTGGGCTGGTCGACGGAGCAGACCGAGCGGGAGATCGAGTACTACCACAAGCGCGTCGAGGCGGAGCGCGACTCCCAGGCGCAGGTGGACGACCAGGACGCCGACGCGACCCGTCGCGGGGCGCCGGACATCGTCCCGATCGCCACTCCCTGAGGTTTACCTCAACGCCTGACGTTTCGGCGGCCGGTTCCGGCCGCCCAATCCTCGCTGAATATCGGCATATGTCGGCTTTTGACAGCAGTGACTCCTGTAGGGTTTCCGGGCTAATGGTGCTAATGCCCGAAAAATCCGGCTTGGACAGGAGTCCGCGTGGCAAGGTCGCTGACGCGCACGGTGGCAGTACTGACGACCGGCCTGCTGGTCGCCGGAATCGCGGCGGAGGGTGACGCCGCCCCCTCCACGCAAGGCCGCGCCGCTGCCGCCGTACGGGCGGCCGGTTCCGGCATCGACGCGCAGGCGCTCAGTGAGACCGAACTGCTCGGCGCCCAGGCCAAGAAGAAAAAGAAGAAGACGGTGAGCGTACGGACCGGTCCCGTCTTCAACTCCCCGACCGGCAGCAAGACCAAGCAGCACGCGATCGCGACCCAGGTCGCCCAGCTCATCGCCGGCGCGCCCAAGGGCGCGGTCATCTACGTCGCGATGTACCACTTCTCCACGCAGGACCTGGCCACGCAGCTCGTCAAGGCGAAGAAGCGAAAGGTCAACGTACGAGTGGTCCTGGACAATGAGTCCGCGGGCTACAAGGCGTACAAGACGCTGAAGAAGGCGCTGGGCACGAACCGGAAGAAGTCCTCCTGGGTCACCCTGTGCGCGAAGGGCCGGGGCTGCATCGGGCCGCAGTTCAACCACAACAAGTTCTTCCTCTTCTCCACCACGCGCAAGTCGAAGAAGGTCGTGGTCCAGACCTCGGCCAACGCCACGTACAACGCGCGCGACCTGCAGTACAACGACGCGCTGACGCTGAAGAGCGCGAGCGTGTACGCGGCCTACCGGCGCTACTTCTACGACCTCGCGAAGCAGCACCACACCGGCGATTACCACCGGACCGTGCGCGCCGGAAAGTACCGGATGGACTTCTTCCCCTGGTCGACGGGCGACCCGGTCAGCCAGGCGCTGGACAAGGTGTCGTGCACCGGCGGCACCCACCTCCGGATCGTCATGGGCCACTTCACCTGGCGGCCGATCGCGCAGCGCCTCTGGAAGCTGGACGACGCCGGGTGCCGGGTCCAGGTCGTGTTCGGGCACGTGGGCCAGTCGGCCCTGCGGGACCTGACGAAGAAGGGCGGCCGCCACGGCGGGCCCGAGGTGCGGTACCTGCCGGAGAACGGCCACGCGTACGAGCACTCGAAGTACCTGCTGCTCGACGGCCGCTACCAGGGCAAGACGCAGAAGGTCGTGTTCACCGGCAGCAGCAACTACACCGACCCCGGCTTCCACGCCCACGACGAGGCGATGATCACCATCGCCGACACCGCTCTTGAGAAGAGCTACGTCGCGAACTTCGGCACGGTCTTCGGGCGCGGCAAGGCCATCACGTCCGCCGACGCCGGGATGAAGGCGTCCGGCGTCGTGGAGCCGGACTACGCCGACGACACCGCCGAGAGCGACAACTGACGCCGGGCCCCGGGCCGTCGCGGGTGGCCACACCCGACGTACGGCCCGGGGCGCGCGTCACTCCGAGGACGAGCCCAGGAGGAGGCCGACGCCGGGGCCGTACAGCTCGGCCGGCACCCGGTCGGGGTCGAGCAGGTGCTGCAGCGCCAGCCCGAACTCGATCGCCATGGCGAGCGAGGCCCGGTCCTCGGGGGACATCTCCGACGAGCCGGTGGACAGGCCGGCGGCGATCTCCTCGCGGCGGGCGTGGTACCAGTCGGCGATCCGCCAGCCCGCCGAGAAGTCGCGCATCCCGAACAGCCACAGCTCCACCAGCAGGAGCGCCCGCATCCGGGTCTCCTCGTCCGACATCCGCTCGGCGTAGTGCCGTCCGATGTCGGCGGACCGCTCGTCCGGTGAGCGCTCGGAGTCGCGCATGGCGGGGCAGGCGCCGAGGCCGGGCTCGGCCTGGGTGTAGCGCTCCAGCAGAGCCAGGACCAGGTCCGACTTGCCGGCGAAGTTGGAGTAGACCGCGCCCTTCGTGAGCCCGGCCAGGGCGGCGATCTCGTCGAGCGAGGCTCCGCGGATCCCGCGTTCGGCCCACAGCCGCTCCGCCGCGTCCAGGAGAGCGGCCCGCGTCTGGGCCCGACGTTCCTGCCGGGGTGTGCGGACCTCTTCATTGCCGGCGGACCGGTCCGGGCCGGAGATCATTCTGCCCCCTCGTCTCGACGAATCCTCACCTCACTCTCCGGAATACACCGTGCACCGCAATCCGAGCCAGCAAATGCAGAACAAGGTGACTCTGGAACGCACCGAAATGGCATTGGGGACAGGAGATGTAGCGCTGACCACGCGAGCGAATCATTACTGGGTAGTAGCCATGAGGAGGACTCGCGTCTTAGAGTTCCGTGCATGAACGCACCCGCAGCGGCGTCCACCGACGCACGCGTCACCGTTCCGGACCTGCCCGCGGAGGTGGTCGAGCGGCTCACCTCCCGCGTCGCCTCCAGTGGCGCGACGGTCCGGATCGCCGCGCCGTTCACCGGAGAGCCGGTCGCCACGCTGCCCGTCTCGACCGGTGCGGACGTCACCGCCGCGTACGAGCGCGCCCGCGCCGCCCAGGAGTCGTGGGCGCGGCTGTCCCCGGCCCGGCGCGCCGAGCCGTTCCTGCGGTTCCACGACGCGATCCTCGACCGCCGCGCGGACATCCTCGACCTCGTCCAGCTCGAGACCGGCAAGGCCCGTCGGCACGCCTTCGAGGAGCTCCTCGACGCCGCGGGCAGCACGCTGTACCACGCGCGCCGGGCCCCGGGCCTGCTGCGGCCGCGCCGCCGCCAGGGCGTCATGCCCGCCGCAACCCGCGTCATCGAGCTGCGTCATCCCAAGGGCGTCGTCGGGGTCATCTCGCCGTGGAACTACCCCCTCGCCCTCGGCCTGACCGACGCCGTGCCCGCCCTGCTCGCCGGCAACGCGGTGGTCCACAAGCCGGACACCCAGACCGCGCTGTCCACCCTGTGGGCGCTCGACCTGCTCATCGAGTGCGGACTGCCCGAAGAGCTGTGGCAGGTGGTGATCGGCGATCCCGAGCGGATCGGCGACCCGCTGATCGAGGGCGCCGACTACGTCGCCTTCACCGGCTCGACCCGCGGCGGCCGGGCCATCGCGGACAAGGCCGCGAACCGGCTGATCGGCTACTCCCTCGAACTCGGCGGCAAGAACCCCATGCTGGTGCTCGACGACGCCGACGTCGACCGGGCCGCGCAGGGCGCCCTGCGCGCCTGCTTCACCAACGCTGGCCAGCTGTGCATCTCGATCGAACGCCTCTACGTCGACGAGAAGATCTACGACCGGTTCGCCGAGCGCTTCGTGCACCGGGTCAAGAACATGCGGCTGGGCGCCGGGTTCGACGCGGACATGGGCTCGCTCACCTCCCAGCGCCAGCTCGACACCGTCACCCGGCACGTGGACGACGCCGTGGCGAAGGGCGCGCGGCTCCTCGCCGGCGGGCGGCCGCGCCCCGGCGTCGGGCCGTACTTCTTCGAGCCGACCGTCCTGGAGAACGTCTCGCCGGAGATGGAGCTGTGCGCGGGCGAGACGTTCGGCCCGGTCGTCGCGCTGTACCCGTTCTCCTCCGACGACGAGGCGGTACGCCTGGCGAACGCCACGCCGTACGGGCTCAACGCCAGCGTGTGGACCCGCGACGTCGGGCGGGGCCGCCGGCTGGCCGCCCGGATCAAGGCCGGCACCGTGAACATCAACGAGGGGTACGCCGCCGCGTACGGCTCCTACGACGCGCCCATGGGCGGGATGAAGGAGTCCGGAGTGGGCCGCCGGCACGGCGCCGAGGGACTGCTCCGCTACACCGAGGCCCAGACGGTCGCCAGCCAGCACGGCTTCGGCTTCGAGCCGGTCCTCGGCATGTCGTACGAGACGTACGCCGCCCTGCTCACGAACGGTCAGAAACTGCTGAAACGCCTTCGCCTCAGGTAGGAGCGCACGCATGGACTACGACGTCCTGGTCATCGGATCGGGCTTCGGCGGCAGCGTCACCGCTCTCCGCCTCACCGAGAAGGGGTACCGCGTCGGCGTGCTCGAGGCCGGGCGCCGCTTCGACGACCCCGACGGCCCGCCCGGCCGGCGCCACCAGGACCTGCCGAAGACGTCCTGGCGCACCCGCCGGTACCTCTGGGCGCCCGGCCTGGGCATGACCGGCATCCAGCGCATCCACCTGCTGCGCGGCGAGCGGGGCTCCCGCGTCCTCGTGCTCGCCGGAGCGGGGGTCGGCGGCGGCTCGCTCGTCTACGCGAACACGCTGTACGAGCCGCCGCAGCCGTTCTTCGACGACCCGCAGTGGCGGCACATCACCGACTGGAAGGCCGAGCTGCGGCCGTACTACGCGCAGGCCAAGCGGATGCTGGGCGTCCGTGTCAACCCGACCATGACCCCCGCCGACCGGGCGATCAAACGGGTCGCCGACCGCATGGGCCGCGGCGACACGTTCCACCTCACCCCGGTGGGCGTCCTGTTCGGCGCGGAGCCGGGCGAGGCCGTCGACGACCCGTACTTCGGCGGTGCCGGACCGCGCCGCACGACCTGCACCGAGTGCGGCTCGTGCATGACCGGCTGCCGCGTCGGCGCCAAGAACATGCTCACCGAGAACTACCTCTACCTGGCCGAACACGCCGGCGCGAAGATCATCTCCATGGCGACCGTCACCGCCGTGCGGCCCCGCCCCGGCGGTGGCTATGACGTCGAGGTGACGCGGACCGGACGGCGCGGCGCGCGCTGGCGGCGCACGCTCACCGCCGAGCAGGTCGTCCTCTCCGCCGGCACGTACGGCACCCAGCGCCTGCTGCACCGGATGAAGAACTCCGGCACGCTGCCGCACCTGTCCGACCGCCTCGGCGTACGGACCCGGACCAACTCCGAGGCGATCCTCGGCGTCGAACGGTTCCGGAGCAAGGGCGAGGACCACTCGCGCGGGCTGGCCATCACCTCGTCGTTCCACCCGGACGAGCACACCCACATCGAACCCACCCGGTACGGCCCCGGCTCGAACGCCATGGGCGGCCTCCGCTCCCTGCTCATCGACGGCGGCGGCCGCGTGCCCCGCTGGGGCAGGTTCCTCGGGCAGGTGGTCACGCACCCGTGGGACCTCGTCCGGCTGCCGAACCTGCGCAACTGGTCACGGCGCACGATCATCGCGCTGGTCATGCAGACCAACGACAACTCGATCACGGTCGAGCCGTCGCCGTCCGGCCGCGGCCTGCGGGCCCGCCGCGGTCACGGCGAGCCGAGTCCGACCTGGATCCCCCAGGCGCACCGCGCGGTCCGGATGCTCGCCGAGGAGATGGGCGGCTTCCCGGGCGGCACCTGGCTCGACCTCTTCAACATCCCGACGACCGCGCACTTCATCGGCGGCTGCACGATCGGGAACTCGCCGGAGGAGGGCGTCATCGACCCGTACCACCGCGTGTACGGCCACTCCGGCCTGCACGTCGTGGACGGCTCCACCGTCTCGGCCAACCTCGGCGTGAACCCCTCCCTCACCATCACCGCCCAGGCCGAACGGGCCATGGCCCTCTGGCCCAACCGCGGCGAACCGGACCCCCGTCCGGACCTCGGCGCGGCGTACACGCGCATCACCCCCGTGGCCCCGAAGAACCCGGCCGTCCCCGCCGACGCCCCCGCCGCCCTCCACCTCCCCATCACCCCCGCCTGAAACCGGAGCCGGTCGTCAGTTCGGGTAGTGGTGGATCTCGGCGAGATGGCCCGCCGCGGCGGCGAACTTGGCGTCATCGGTGAGCAGCGGCAGGTCCAGCGCTTCGGCCAGCGCGACGTACATCGCGTCGTAGGCCGTCAGGTTGTGCCGCAGCTCCAGGACTCGTGGCTGGAGCGGCTGCATCGGATATCGGGTGATGCTCAGGTCGGCGTAGTCCGCGAGCATCTGCCCGGCCCGTTCGACACTGATCCGGACCTCGGGCTTGGACGTGATCGTGAAGCCCCGGACAACGCTGGACACCTCCGCGTCGATGAGCGTGGGGGCATGTACTCGCCGGGCGAGGCGCCGACGCAAAAGGTCGTCGCCTTCGACGTTGGCCAGCAGTCGGACGATGATCGAGCAGTCCACGACGAAGGTCATCGACGGCCGTCGTTCATGAACTCTCGCACGTCGTCCAGGCTGTAAGTGATCGGCGCGCGGGTCGCGATTCGGTCCATGACCTCTTCGATCGACGGGTTTGCGGCCGCCTCGGTCATGAGATCGCGCAGGTAGGCGGCGAGGGATTGCCCCCGGGCCTCCGCGCGTTGCCTGAGCTTGACGACGACATCGTCGGGGACGTCGCGCACCTGAACCACGGTTCCCATGACTCCAGCCTAGCTCTTCTGCATGCACGAAGCATGCAGAATCTCGTCCGGTCGTCGGTTCGGGGAGATGTCCAAGAAGGATCTCCTCGGGGTGGCGTGCCCGAATGGCGGCTCTGGGGAAGGTTGCGTACTGCGATGCGATACGCACGCTACGTAATCAGACTACGCGGAGGTGTTGGACGATGGCCATTTCGATGGACATGAACAAGGTGCTGGACCGGAACTACGAGGACATGGACATGAAGAAGCTGGTCGACGCCCCGGTGGAGGCTCTGGCCGGTGTCAGCGAGAGTGACGCGGAGATGCTGAAGAAGGCGTTCGGCATCAAGACGATCGGCGACATGGGCCGCAACAAGTACATGCAGGCCGCCTACGCGATCGTCCACATGGCGGAGGCATGTAAGTAGCGGCAGGACGTACCGCATCGCCGTCGCCATGGACTCCTGATCGCCCTGCTGTGCCCGTCGATGGCGACGGCGAAGACCTGCCGAACCACCTCAGGTTCGGTAGGCGGTCAGGAGGGACTCGCGGTCCTCGGCCGGGAGGTGGCGGACGGCCTCGCGGAAGGTGACGCCGGAGATCCGGTCGGTACGCTCGCGGACCCAGGAGGTCACCCAGCCGGGGTCCCGTTTGGACAGCTCGCGCAGGACCCAGCCCAGCGCCTTGCGGACGAAGAACTCCCGCTCCTCGATGAGCACGTCCCCGTACTCCGACAGGCGGGTCAGGTCGGCCTCGCCGGTACGGATGCCCCGGATCAGGGCGAGCAGCGCGGTCCGCCGGATCCAGAGGTTCTCATCGCCCGGCCACAGATCGAGCGTCGTGACCAGCCGCGGATACCGCCAGATGAGGCGGCCGACGACCTTGATGGCGAGGACGTCGACGTACGCCCAGGTGTGCGACTCACGGATCATCCGCTCGATGATCGGCAGATCCCTCGCCTTCAGCAGCGCCCAGTTGCGGACCAGGAGCTCGACGGCGGCCATCCGGGACTCGTGCACGGGCTCGTGCCAGAGGCCGCGGGCGAGGGCCAGGGTCTGCTCCCGGGATCTTCCGGCGGCGGCGCGGACGGCGACCTTGCGGATGGCGGGAACCGGGACGCCGAGGTGCAGCAGGTCGCTCTTCAGATAGCGCTTCTCCCGCTCGGCGCGGGCGGGATTCCCGAGGGTGCGCAGCTCGGCGACGATGCCGTCGGAAGGGTTCACGCGGTCAGTATGGGGGGTTGGTCCGACGGTGGCGGCGTTCGCGCAGGCAGTAGGCCCCTAGACTGGGGACATCCCGAACTTCCGAAAGGCGTTCTCGGTGTCCGTCGAGTCAGTCGAGCAGTCCTTCGACACGGTCCTCGTTGTCGACTTCGGCGCGCAGTACGCGCAGCTCATCGCCCGTCGCGTGCGCGAGTGCCACGTGTTCAGCGAGATCGTGCCCTCGACCATGCCGGTCGAGGAGATGCTGGCCAAACGGCCAAAGGCGATCATCTTGTCCGGCGGTCCCGCGTCGGTGTACGAACCGGGCGCGCCGGCCGTGCCCACCGGCCTGTTCGAGGCCGGAGTACCCACCCTGGGCATCTGCTACGGCTTCCAGGCGATGGCCAAGGAGCTCGGCGGCACGGTCGCCAACTCCGACATCGCCGAGTACGGCGCGACGCCGCTCACGGTGCTCGACCAGGGCCGGCTCCTGGCGGGGCTGCCCACCGAGCAGTCGGTGTGGATGTCGCACCGCGTCACGTGCAGCGTCGCCCCGACCGGCTTCATCGTGACCGCCAGCACCGCGAGTGCCCCGGTCGCCGCCATGGAGGACGCCGCCCGCGGGCTCTACGGCGTGCAGTTCCACCCTGAGGTGATGCACACCGAGCACGGCCTGCAGGTGCTCAGGCAGTTCCTGGAGGCGGCGGGCTGCCGGCCGTCCTGGACGATGGTCAACATCGTCGAGGAGTCGATCGAGGCCGTACGCGCCCAGGTCGGCGACAAGCGGGCGATCTGCGGGCTGTCCGGGGGCGTCGACTCCGCCGTGGCCGCCGCGCTCGTGCAGCGGGCCATCGGCTCGCGGCTGACCTGCGTGTTCGTCGACCACGGGCTGCTGCGCAAGGGCGAGGCCGAGCAGGTCGAGAAGGACTTCGTCGCCGCGACCGGCGTCGACCTGAAGGTCGTCGACGCGGCCGACCGGTTCCTCGGGGCGCTGGAGGGCGTCACCGACCCGGAGACCAAGCGCAAGATCATCGGCCGGGAGTTCATCCGGGTCTTCGAGGAGGCCGCCCGCGAGATCGTCGAGGAGCACGGCGAGGCCGTCGAGTTCCTCGTGCAGGGCACCCTCTACCCGGACGTCGTCGAGTCCGGCGGCGGCACCGGCGCGGCCAACATCAAGTCCCACCACAACGTCGGCGGGCTCCCCGAGGATCTTCAGTTCTCGCTGGTGGAGCCGCTGCGCACGCTGTTCAAGGACGAGGTGCGCCGGCTGGGCGAGGAGCTCGGCCTGCCGGCCGAGATCGTGTGGCGGCAGCCGTTCCCCGGCCCGGGGCTGGGCATCCGGATCATCGGCGCCGTGACCCGGGACCGTCTCGAGGTGCTCCGCGAGGCCGACGCGATCGCCCGCGAGGAGCTCACGCGCGCCGGTCTCGACCGCGACATCTGGCAGTTCCCGGTCGTGCTGCTCGCCGACGTGCGCTCGGTGGGGGTGCAGGGCGACGGCCGCACGTACGGTCACCCCGTCGTGCTGCGCCCGGTGACCAGCGAGGACGCCATGACGGCCGACTGGGCGCGGCTGCCGTACGACGTGCTGCAGCGAATGTCCACGCGGATCACCAACGAGGTGGCCGAGGTCAACCGCGTGGTCGTCGACATCACCAGCAAGCCGCCGGGCACCATCGAGTGGGAGTGACTCCCCGGCCGTTTCCCCGGCCCGGCGCGGCGTTCGCCGACCGGGCTGGGGCGCGGGTCACGCCGGGGTGAGCACGCCCTCGGCGTCGAGGGTGGCGGCGACCCCGTTCACGACGGCGGCGATACGCAGGCCCTCCTGCACGAGCTCCCGCGAGAGGCCCTGCTCGCGCAGCGTCTTCTCGTGGGAGTCCAGGCACCGGCCGCAGCCGTTGATCGCCGACACGACGAGGCACCACAGCTCGAAGTCGGCCTTGTCGACGCCCGGGTTGCCGATCACGCTCATCCGCAGCTTCGCCGGCAGCGTCGAGTAGGTCTCGTCCTCGAGCAGGTGCGTCGCGCGGTAGTAGACGTTGTTCATCGCCATGATGGCCGCGGCGGCCTTGGCCGCCTGGAACGCCTCCGCGGACAGGCGGTCGGCGGCGTCCTCCGACAGCGCCGCGATGACCTGCGGGCTGCGGGTCGCCAGCGCGGCGGCCAGGACGGAGCCCCACAGCTGCTGCTCCGACAGCTGCGACGTGGACGTCACCGATCCGAGGTTCAGCTTGAGGTCCTTGGCGTACGCCGGCAGGGCGCTCTTCAGGGTCTCGACCCCACTCATGTCATCCTCCAACTCTCCGAAGACGGGCTGACGGGGCTCGCCCCCGGGAGCCCCGTCATGACGACGGCCGGCCGCGGTACCAGCGGCCGGCCGGCTGTGAGGCGGTCGATCAGGCGCCCGCCATCAGCTTCTTGGCGTCGAGCGTGGACTCGCCCTTGTTCCAGTTGCAGGGGCAGAGCTCGTCAGACTGCAGTGCGTCGAGGACCCGCAGGACCTCCTTGACGTTGCGGCCGACCGAGCCCGCGGTCACCATCGTGAACTGGATCTCGTTGTTCGGGTCGACGATGAAGGTCGCGCGCTGGGCCACGCCCTCGTCGGTGAGCACGCCGAGCTCCGCGGACAGCTCGCGCTTGACGTCCGACAGCATCGGGAACGGCAGCTCGCGCAGGTCCGGGTGGTCCTTGCGCCAGGCGTAGTGGACGAACTCCGAGTCGATGGAGACGCCGAGCACCTGCGCGTCCCGGTCAGCGAACTCCTCGTTCAGCCGGCCGAACTCCGCGATCTCCGTCGGACAGACGAAGGTGAAGTCCTTGGGCCAGAAGAACACGACGCGCCACTTGCCGTCGTAGGACTTGTGGTTGATCCGCTCGAACGCGTTGTCGGGGTCGAGCGAGACGCACGCCGTGAGGTCGTACTCCGGGAAGTGATCACCGACCGTGAGCACTCGTAGGCCTCCTTGCCAGACGGGTGTTGGATGGGTTCCAGGGTGCCTTAGGTATCGTTGATCTGCGAAATCGGCTCCCCCGAAGGATTTCGATAGGAGATTACTATCAGTCGCCCGACCGTCGCCCAGCTTCGCGCGTTTCTCGCCCTGGCGGAGCATCTACACTTCCGGGAGGCCGCGGCGGCGCTCCGGTTGAGCCAGCCCGCGCTGTCCGGCGCGGTGGCGGCCCTGGAGGAGACGCTGAACGCCCGCCTGGTGGAGCGCACCACGCGGCGGGTGCTGCTCACTCCCGAGGGCGAGCGCGTCGCGCGCCGCGCCCAGCGGGTGCTGGCCGAACTCGACGGCCTGGTCGAGGAGGTGTCCGCGCCGCGCCGCCCGTTGAGCGGCCCGTTGCAGGTCGGCGTCATCCCGACCGTCGCGCCCTACCTGCTGCCGGCCGTGCTGCCCGACCTGGTTCGCGGGTACCCCGACCTGCGGCTCGCCATCCGCGAGCAGCGGACCGCCGCCTTGGTGGAGGACCTGCGCGGCGGCCGCCTCGAGGTCGCGATCCTGGCCCTGCCGGCCGATGATGGGCTCGCCGAGATCCCGCTGTACGAGGAGGACTTCGTCCTGCTCGCGCCGGAGTCGTACGGGCTGGGTCCCGGGCCGGTGCGCCGCGACGTGGTCCGTGACCTGGACGTGCTGCTGCTGAACGAGGGGCACTGCCTGCGGGACCAGGCCCTGGAGATCTGCCGGGAGGCCGGCGCCAGGCCCGGCGACGCCACGTACGCGACGAGCCTGGCGACCCTCGTCCAACTGGTGTCCGGCGGTCTCGGCGTGACGCTGGTGCCCGAGTCGGCGCTGCCGGTCGAGACGCGTCGTGACGAGCGCCTCACCGTGACCCGGTTCGAAGATCCCGCGCCGTACCGCCGGATAGGGATCACCTATCGGCCGACGAGCCCGCGCGCCGACGACTTCGCGCTCCTCGCCGAGACGGTCCGGGCGGCCGTACGCGCCCGCCGCTGGCGGGTCCGGCTACAGCACGTCACCGGCCCGGAGGACGCCGGCCCGGAGGACGCCGGCCGCGCCGCCGCCCCGGCCGGCTCCGGCTGAGGCGCGGACGACTCTCCAGAGTCCGGAGCGATGGCTGATTGTCCGAATCCGCACTCTCCGGCGCGATCCGTTGTTGAATGATCTCCGATCGTGATCATCGCCGTACGGGGAGGCGACCATGCAGGACGATATGGGGATCCAGGGGCTGCACGGGGGGCTGACGCTCGCCGGTCGTTACCGGTTGGAGGACCCTCTCGGCCGGGGCGCGATGGGAGAGGTATGGCGCGGCGTCGATCTGCGCCTGCGCCGTCCGGTCGCCGTCAAGTTCCTTCCGGCGCACCTGCTGTCCGACCAGCATGCGGTCGCGCGGTTCCGCCGCGAGGCCGAGATCGCGGCCGGACTCCAGCATCCGGGCATCACCGTGATGTTCGACATCGAGCGGCACGACCACCTGCTGTTCCTCGTCATGGAGCTGCTGCAGGGCAGCGACCTGAGCAGTGTGCTCGCCGGTCACGCCGGCGGCCTCCCCATCGATCAGGTGATCACGCTGGGGACCCAGATCGCCGACGCGCTCGCCGCGGCGCACGCTGGCGGCGTCGTCCATCGCGACATCAAGCCGACCAACCTGTTCCTGCAGAAGGACGGCCGGGTCAAGATCTGTGACTTCGGGATCGCCCGGCTGGCCGACGCCACGACGGTCACCGGGACGGGCGTCTCGATCGGAACACCCCGCTACATGGCGCCGGAGCAGTTCGAGGGCCGCCAGGTCGACCACCGAACCGACCTGTACTCCTTCGGCTGTGTCCTGTACGAGTTGCTCACCGGCGGTCCCGTCTTCGCCGACACCGCGGGTGTCGCGTCCGCGATGTACCAGCATGTCAGCCGGTCGCCGGTGCCGCCGCGCTCGATTCGCCCGGAGATCCCGGACCACCTCGACGGGCTGGTGCGCGCCCTGCTGGCCAAGGATCCCGCGCACCGGCCCGCGAACGCCGCCGCGGTCGCGGAACTGCTGCGCCGGCCGGGGGGCGGTGCCGGGGAGGCGGGCGGCCAGAGCTCCGACATCGGGTTCGTGCCGACCCTGTCTCCCTCGGCCGCGCCGTCCGGCGCCGGACCCGCCGGATCCGCGACCGCTACACAGGTCGACGCCCCCCGCTCCCGGAAGCGCAGGACCGGGCCGGTCGTGGCGGCGGGGATCGCACTCGTCGCACTCGTCGCCGGCGGCGCCTTCTTCCTCGTCAAAGGCTCCGGGGCCCAGCAGCATCCCGCCCGCGCGCAGGGACGGACGGGCACGACCCGCGCGCCCGCTCCGGTCACCGGGCCCGTCGTTCCCGGCTGGCGGCTCGTACGGTCGCCGGAGCACGGTGTGGCGTACGACGTGCCACCGGGCTGGCACGTCCAGCTGTCCAGCACGACCCTCGGGTACGCGGACGCGAGCGGCAATACCTCTCAGGTGATGAACGGCACGGCCGAGCTGCCCCATCCCGGGTGCACCGGCGCCGATCTGAACTACCACGCCCAGACAGGGCTGACCGGCGGCAAGGGCATCGCCGCGGTCTCCTCCCTGTCGGCCGCCCAGAGCTACCAGCTGACGGGGATCGCGGGGAGGACCGCGAACCAGTGGGCGAACGGCGAGTACACCACCGCCGCGGGCCGGGTACCGTCCGTCGTCGAGGGAAATGACCGGACGGCGACCCTGCGCGGGTCTCAGGCCGTCGAGTCCACGGCCACCGCGACAACGAAGGGCGCCCGCAAGCGGTGTGAGCCGCCGGGCGGCGTCGTCCACGCCGTCGCGATGCCGGCGGCGCAGGGCGCTCCGATCGTCTTCATCGCGATCGCGGACCAGGGCGCCGGGCAGGTGGCCGACGCCGAGCTACAAAAGATCATCGGCAGCATCCGTCCGCTCGGCTGACCGCCCCGCCGCGCGCCGAGCGGACGGATCCATCCCGTCAGGACGGCTCTTCGTAGGTGATGTCGTACTTGGCGGCGATGGGGTTCAGTTTGCGCGCGTCGAACCTTCCGCCGGTCGTGATGCGCGATCTGGCCTCGATGAGGTCCTCGACGAAGCACTCCCAGCCGCCGGGGGAGGAGATCTGCAGCACGCGCGGAGGCGGTGTCGAACCTGGGCGCAGGGCGTGCCGGACGCCGTGCGGCAGCAGAACGAACCGCCCGGGCGTGACCGGGTGGACCCGGTCGGCGAACTCGACGAGGAGCTCGCCGTCGAGCACGTAGATGCTCTCGTCGGCCTTGTGATGGACGTGACGCGGGATCTCCTGGGCGACGACCATCTCCAGCAACGACAACCGATCCTCGGTGTCGGTCGAGCGGACCTTGGAGGAGAAGGCGGGCGGCACCCGCAGCCGGCCGGGCCTCGCCTCGCCCTTCGCGAGGACGTAGAAGCGGCTCTTGTCGCCGTTCTCCGTGATCTCCCCATCGACGCCGTAGCGCGTGCCGTACGGGACGACGTCCTCGTGATGGCCGTCCCAGCCTCCCGGTGTGCACAGCTGCAGCGCGTGCGTGGGCGCGTCGGACAGGCGCCGTACGGCGTGGGTGACGCCACGGGGCAGAAAGGCGCACATGCCCTGGATGAGCCGGTGGGTCGCGCCGTCGAACTCGACGCCCAGCTCGCCGTCGAGCACGTAGACGATCTCGTCGAAGGTGTGGACGTGCGGCAGGGCGTCGTCGCCGTCGTGGTTCTCGATGAGGGTGAAGCGCCCGTCGGTGTCGGCGACGCCCGCCTTGGCGGTCGTCCCCGGTGGCAAGGGGATGCTGGTGGGGCGTGACGCGCCGGCGTCGAGCAGGATGAAGCGGTCTTCGGACATGATTTATCCTTCCGGAAACGGATTCGGAATCCGCTTCCGTATTTGAGTCTAGAGTGAGGAACGTCCCGAATGCCAGAGAACGCGGCTCGCAGGTCTCGCGCCGACGCCGAACGCAACCGCGGCCGGGTGCTCCAAGCGGCCGACGAACTGTTCGCCGAGCACGGTGACCAGGTGCAGATGGCGGACGTGGCCCGGGCGGCGGGCGTCGGCGTCGGCACCGTGTACCGGCACTTCCCGACGCGGCAGGCACTGGTCGAGGCGGTCGCCGAGGTGCGCTTCGCCGAGATCCTCCGGCACGCGCGCGAAGAGTGCCTGCCCCTGCCCGACACGCGCCAGGCCCTGGCGGGCTTCCTGGCGCGCATCGGCCGGGTGCACGAGGAGGGACGCGGGGTGTCCAGTGCCATCGAGGCCGCCCTGGGCGACACCGAACCGCGCGGTCAGATCGGCGCCGACCTGCTGGCGGTCGGTGCGGAGTTGGTGGAGCGCGGCCGGTCCGACGGCACGCTGCGCCCCGATGCCAACGTCGCCGACCTCTACATGATCGCGGGAGCGGTCGCCGCCATCAGCCGGAACGCCGTGGGCGACTGGCGCCGCTTCATCGACATCGCCCTCGACGGCCTCGGCCCCCGGCCCTGAGCCCGCCGGCGGCGGGACGAATGCTCGGTGAACGCGGTCGTGAGGCGGGGCGAATGCCGCAGGGCGGCTCGTCCGCCGGGGTGTTCACCGAGCTTTTGGCCCGGCTGAGGCTGCCGGGGTGGGGCCGATGCGGTCGGCCTGGGTCAGCGGCGGCGCCGGATGAGACGCCAGAGGACCAGCAGCACCGCCACGGCGGCGGCGACCGGAGCGGCCCGCTTGATGACGGCCGGACCGGCGACCTCCAGCAGATCGATCGGCTCCGCCTCACGCCGGGCCGGTGTCGTGGCGGTCCGGGCCGCCGTCGTCGGCTTCGGGGCGCGCGCGGCCTCTTCCGCCGACTCCGCTGGGAACCCGGTACCGGTGCCGCTCTCCGCCGGAGTCCCGGTGGCAGCGGCGCTCTCCGCCGGGGCCCCGGCGGCGTCCTGGTCGGCGACCGCCTCTTCGGCCGTGGCCGCGCCGGCGGCTGCCTCCTCGACCCTGGCCTCGGCGGAGGCGCCGGTGTCCGGCTCGGCGGCCAGTTCGGTGGCGAGGTTGTCGGCGAACCGGCCGATCAGCTTGCCGCCGACCTCGGCGAGGATGCCCCGGCCGAACTGCGCGGGCCGGCCGGTGACGTTCAGTTTGGTGTGCACGGTGACGCGCGTACGGCCGTCGTCCTCGTGCAGGTGCGCCTGGACCGTGGCGGAGGCGGTGCCCGATCCCCGCGCCTCCTTGCCGGACGCCTCGATCACGACCGTGCGGGCCTCCTCGTCGCGCGAGGCGATGCGGGCCGTGCCCCGGTAGGTCACGGTCATCGCGCCGAGACGCACCTTCAGGCGGCCGGTGAACTCTTCGGTGTCGGCCGCGTCCAGCGTCGCCCCCGGCATGCAGGGCGCGATCCGCTCGACGTCGAGCAGCACCCGCCACGCCTGGTCCACCGGCACCGGAACGGTGAACTCGTGATCGAGTTCCATGCGCGGCCTCCTCGTGATCGGCGGTCTGCGGGTGACATTACAGGGCAAATAGGGCGGTGACCCGCGCCCCGCTCACCTCAGGCGCGTACCCGAGGTGAGCGAGGCGACACCGGGGGTCAGACGCCCGCGGCCGTCGCGAGGGCGCGGGCGGTCAGAACGCGGGCGAGGTGCCGCCGGTACTCCGCCGAGCCGTGCAGGTCGCTCGGCGGACTCGTGCCCTCGGGGGCGTCCTGCGCCGCGGCCTGGAACGCCTGACGGGAGGCCGGCCCGTCGGCGACGGCCGTCTCGACGGCGTACGCCCGGACCGGCGTGGAGCCCATGTTCGTCAGGCCGACGCGCGCCTCGGCGATCTCGCCGTCCGTGCGCCGGACGAGGCACGCGACGCCGACGATCGCCCACGCCTGCGCCGTACGGTGGAACTTCTCGTAGTGGAATCCCCAGCCGGTGTACTCCTTGGGCAGGCGTACGCCCAAGAGGATCTCGTCCGGCTCCAGCGCCGACGTCAGGTAGTCGGCGAAGAAGTCGCGGGCGGGGATCTCCCGCGCCGACGTGACGAACACGGCGTCCATCGCCAGCGCCACGGCGGGCAGGTCACCGGCCGGGTCGGCGTGCGCGAGGGAGCCGCCGATCGTGCCCCGGTGGCGGACCGCCGGGTCGGCGACGGTGGAGGTGGCCGCGGCGAGCAGCGGCGCGTGCGCCTGGATCAGCGGGTCGCGGATCACCTCGTAGTGCGTGGTCATCGCCCCGACGAGCACCGAGTCGCCGTCGTCGCGCACCCCGCGCAGCTCCGGCAGGGCGGAGACGTCGATGAGCACCTCGGGGTAGGCCAGCCGGAGCCGGAGCAGCGGCAGCAGGCTCTGCCCGCCGGCGATGACCTTGCCCTCCTCGTCCGCCTCGCGCAGGGCCGCGACCGCGTCGCTCAGCGACGACGGCCGTACGTAGTCGAAGGTCGCCGGGATCATGCCGCACCTCCCGCGGAACCGAGGCCGCCGCCCGCGCCGGGTTCGGGCGCGCCTTCGGGCGGGGCCGAGCCCCGGCGCGCGCCGGTCAGCGCCCGCCAGACCCGTTCGGGCGTGCAGGGCATGGGCACGTCGTCGACCCCGTACGGGCGCAGCGCGTCGACGATCGCGTTCACGACCGCGGGGGTCGAGGCGATCGTGCCGGCCTCACCGACGCCCTTGACGCCCAGCGGGTTCGTGGTCGCCGGGGTCTCCGTACGGTCGGTGGTGAACGTCGGCAGGTCCGCGGCCGAGGGGATCAGGTAGTCGGCCATCGTGGTCGTCGTCAGGTTGCCGTCGGCGTCGTACACCGCCTCCTCGTACAGCGCCTGCGCGATGCCCTGCGCCAGACCGCCGTGCACCTGGCCCTCGACGATCAACGGGTTGACGACCTTGCCGACGTCGTCGACGGCGACGTACGAGCGGATCTTCACGAACCCGGTCTCGGTGTCCACCTCGGTGGCGCACAGGTGCGTGCCGTGCGGGAAGGAGAAGTTCTCCGGGTCGTGGGTCGCCTCGGAGTCCAGCGACGGCTCGAACCCCTCGGGCAGGTCGTGCGCCGCGAACGCGGCGAGGGCCACCTCCTGGAGCGTACGGGCCTGGCCCGGGACGCCCTTCACCGCGAACGACCCGGCGGAGAACTCGATGTCCCGCTCGTCGGCCTCCAGCAGGTGCGCGGCCATCCGGCGTGCCTTGTCGATCACCTTGTCGCAGGCGTTGAACAGCGCGACCCCGCCGACGGCGAGGGAGCGCGAGCCGTACGTGTCCATGCCCTTCGGCGAGACGCTGGTGTCGCCGTGCAGCACCCGGACGTCCTCGAACGGCACGCCGAGCCGGTCGGCGGCGATCTGCGCCCACGCGGTCTCGTGCCCCTGCCCGTGCGCCGACGACCCGGTGACGACCTCGACCTTGCCGGACGGCAGCACCCGCACGGACGCGTGCTCCCAGCCGCCCGCGCCGTACGACAGCGAGCCCAGGACCCGGGACGGCGCCAGCCCGCACATCTCGGTGAAGGTGGACACGCCGAGGCCCAGTTGCACGGGGTCGCCCCGGTCCCGCCGGTCGGCCTGTTCCGCGCGCAGCTTGTCGTACTCGAACAGCCGTAGGGCCTTCTCGGTGGCGGCCTCGTAGTTGCCGGAGTCGTATGTCAGCCCGGAGATCGTGTCGTACGGGAACTCCTCGTGCCGGATCCAGTTGCGCCGGCGTACTTCGAGCGGGTCCAGGCCCAGCTCGTTCGCGAGTTCGTCCATCAGCCGCTCGATGCCGAACGTCGCCTCCGGCCGGCCCGCGCCCCGGTACGCGTCGGTGGGCGTCTTGTTCGTGAACACGCCGGTGCACGTGAAGGAGTACGCGTCCATCTTGTAGATGCCGTTGAACATGAACGCGCCGAGCAGCGGGACGCCGGGCGTGACCAGCATGAGGTAGGCGCCCATGTCGGCGAGCAGGTCGACCTTCAGCCCGCGGATCCGGCCGTCGCGGTCGGCGGCGAGCGCCAGCCGCTGGATCTGGTCCCGGCCGTGGTGGACGGCCATGTTCCCCTCGCTGCGCGACTCGGTCCACTTGACCGGGCGGCCGAGTCGCCGGGCCAGCAGCAGGCAGACGACCTCCTCGCCGTACACCTGCAGCTTCGAGCCGAAGCCGCCGCCGACGTCGGGCGCGACGACCCGCAGCTTGTGCTCGGGGATACCGGTGACGGTCGCGAGCATCAGCCGCAGGATGTGCGGGATCTGGGTGGCCGACCACAGGGTGTACTCGTCGCCGACGGCCGAGCAGACGACGGCGCGGGGCTCCATCGCGGTCGGGATCAGCCGCTGCTGGACGTACCGGCGCTCGATCACCACGGGCGCGTCCCGGAAGGCCGCGTCGAGCTCACCCGCCTCGAAGACCCAGGTGTAGCTCTTGTTCGTGCCCTTGTCGGTGTGGACGAGGTCGGCGCCCTCCTCGACCGCGCGCTCCATGTCGACCACCGCGGGCAACGGTTCGTAGTCGACGTCGACGGCCTCCAGCGCGTCGACTGCGGCGTACCGGTCCCGGGCCACGACGACCGCCACCGGCTCGCCGACGTAGCGCACCTCGTCGACCGCGATCGGCGGGTGGTCGGGCAGGACCATGTCCTCGGTGACCGGCCACGCGCACGGCAGGCTGCCCTGCTCGTCGGCGAGGTCGGCGCCGGTGAAGACGGCGATCACACCGGGCCGGGCGCGGACGGCCTCGACATCGATCCGGGTGATCCGGGCGTGACTGATCGGGCTGCGCAGGAACGCCACGTGCAGCAGGCCGGGCAGTTGGATGTTGTCGGTCCAGTTGGTGCGCCCGGTGATCAGCCGGGCGTCCTCCGTACGCCTGCGGGCGCGGCCGACCTCCGCCTTCGCGTCGGGCGTACCCGGGGTGATCTGCTCGGCGACGGCCTCGGGGGCTATCTCGCTCATGAGACCTCCTTCGTCGGCGGAGTGATCGGGCGCGCTGTGCTTTCGATTCGCTCGCTCCGCTCGCTCACTGAGATACCTCCTCGGGCCGCTCGGCCTGGCGCATGTCGTTCGCGGCGTGGCGGACGGCGCGGACGATGTTCTGGTAGCCGGTGCAGCGGCACAGGTTGCCCTCGAGTCCGGCGCGGATCTCCTCGTCGGACGGGTCGGCGTTCTCCCGGAGCAGGTCCAGCGCGGCCATGATCATGCCGGGGGTGCAGTAGCCGCACTGCAGGGCGTGCTCCTCGTGGAACGCGCGCTGCATCGGGTGCAGGTTCTGCCCGTCGCCGAGGCCCTCGACGGTCGTGATCTCGTGCCCGTCCGCCTGTACGGCCAGGACGGAACAGCTCTTGACGCTGAGGCCGTCCACCAGGACGGTGCAGGCGCCGCAGTTCGACGTGTCGCAGCCGATCGGGGTGCCTACCTTGCCCAGCCGGTCGCGAAGATAGTGGGCGAGCAGGAGACGTGGTTCGACGTCGTCGTCGTATCTCACGCCGTCGACCTCTACCGACACGCGCGGCATACGTCCCTCCAGGATGTGCGGATTCCGATACGGGCAGGCCGTGCCCGGGAGGTCCTGGGGGCATGCCGGAACGCCGCCCGATCGCGTACGCGAGGCGGGCCGGACCCGCCGGTCGCGTACGCGAGGCAGGCGGCGCTCACCGGCCGCGCGCCCGGCTCCCGGTGCACGGGTGGTGCTCGGGCGTCAGTCGTGATTGAACTGGTGGTGACTGTTCACCTTGTGGCCGCGTCGGGCGCCTTCACGGTGCCTGCGACGGATCTTGGCGGCGGCTCGTCTGATGCGTTTCGCACGGCTTCGCGACATCGCTTGCTCCAGTGGCAGGAGGCATGACGTGTTGTCAACGTAAGCCCGGAACGCCGGGAAAGGCCAGAGGGAGAACGAAACGTGACGGCGGGTTGACCCTGCCTCGGCCGTCCGGCGAACCCCTCCGCCGACACGCGTCACCACAGAGCCGGCGCCCGGGCCGCGTCGGGGCCGCGGGCAACCATCCGGCGCAGTGGCTCACCGGCCGCCGCGATGTGGTTCTCTTTCCCAATGCGACGCGGATGAACGGCGTTTCGGCACCGCGTGAGGAGCGGAAGGCGGCGGTGACCGGGCTTTCGTCGGAAGGTTTCCAGCGAATTGTCCGAAGCGGTGGCATTGTGTTGTCCCGTCGCGTTTGAACGGAGGGGCCGTGACGAGTGTCGAGGAGCGTGTCGCCGGTGATCCCGGCCGGGCGGTCGCGGGCGGAGAGGCCGTCGGCCGCCTGGCCCGTGCCCTGACGTTCGCTCGTCGGCACCGCGTCTTCCTCCCGGTTCTCGCGTCGGCCGTCGTGCTCCGCCTGGTCGCGATGCTGGGTTTCCAGGGCGCCATGTGGTTCCCCGACTCCTATGACTACGTCAGCGGAGCCCTGAGCCTCACCCCCAACCTGATCCGGCCGAGCGGCTACTCCCTGTTCCTCTGGCTGCTGTCCCCGTTCCACAGTTTCACCCTCGTCGTGCTCGTCCAGCACGCGATGGGCGTCGCCGTGGGCGTGATGGTGTACGCGCTGCTGCGGCACCGGTTCGGGCTGCCCGGCTGGGCGGCGTCCGTCGCCGCGGTCCCCGCGCTGTTCGACGCCTTCGGTATGCAGCTCGAGCACCTGATCATGTCCGACACGCCGTTCACGTTTCTGCTCACGCTGGCGGTCACCGTCGCGCTGTGGGAGAAGGAGCCGAGCGCCCGGCGGATGGCCCTCGTCTGCCTGCTCGTCGGCCTCGCGGCGATCACCCGCTCGGTGGGCCTGCCGATCCTCGTCCTCACCCTCGCCTGGCTGACCGTACGACGGGCCGGGCGCCGCGCCGTCCTCGCGGGACTCGTCGCCGGGCTGCTGCCGGTGGCGTTGTACGCGGGGTGGTTCTCCTCCCGTACGCAGCGGTACGGGCTGACGTACAGCACGGGGATCTTCCTCTACAGCAGGACGATGCCGTTCGCGGACTGCCGGAAGATCAAGCCACCGGTCGACGAGCTACCGCTGTGCATCGACACGCCTCCCGCCAAGCGAGGCCGGTCGCAGCTCTACATCTGGGGCCGGATCTCGCCGTTCCACCGGTTCGCCCAGCGCAAGTTCACCCCGGACGTCGAGCGGCGGGCCGGCGACTTCGCCCAGCGGGCCATCATCGCGCAGCCGGGCGACTACGCCGAGACCGTGACCTCCGACCTGCTGCGGACGTTCCGGTGGCACCACCCGTCGTTCCCGGACCCCGAGACGTACGACTACTACCTCTTCCAGCCGCACCCGCCGCAGCCGCCGTCCGTCGCGGTGGCGCGAATGCGACCGTACGACCCCGGACACGTGAAGACGAAGGTGGTCCGGCCGTACGCCTCCGTCATGCGGGTCTACCAGCGCTTCTTCTTCGTGCGCGGCACGGTGTTCGGCCTGATCCTGCTGCTGGGGCTCGGCGCGCTGCTGCGCCGGCGGTGGGACGCCCTGCTGCCCTGGACGATCGCGGTGGTCGCCATCCTCGTGCCGCCGACCACGGCCGAGTTCGACTACCGCTACGTCATCCCCGCCCTACCCGCCGCCTGTATTGCCGCCGCCCTCGCCTTCACCCGGCGCGACGGCGACACTGGTCATGTCATCGACCGGAACCACCGGGGTCGCGCGGTGTGACCCTCCCACCGGAGTCGGCAGGGGCCGAACGACTCGCGGATATCACATGGCATGTACCGAAATGCCCCGGCGGCGGAGGCGGCGCGAGCCGTCTCCATCCGCCGGGGCACTACTTCGTGGTCCTCCCTGGAGAGAGGGCCACTACCCCACGTACTTGCCGGACACCGAGTGGTAGCCGTCGCCCTTCTCGGTGGCTTCCAGGTTCGTGAACCGAACACCCGCGTCGGTGAGCTCCTTGGCGACCTGCTTCTTCGCCTCGTCCGAGGTGGGAGCCTTGACGATGGGGCGCAGGAAACTGTCGGGCATGGCAGAACCTCTTTCATTTGTTTGGATCTTGACAAGAGGGACAGTCCACCGACTGGGACGAACGGCCATACAGAACTTCTCGCTGGGAAAGTCGCCGGACCCTCTTGCCCGTATGATCCGAAAATAGGCTTATCGGGCGATATGTCACGCCTGGGGTTATCGCACAGCGAGTTCGATGCTCGGCGTGTCTCGGCGTCGCGCGCCGACGGAGCCGCTCTTTTCGGCGTTCGAGACGATCACGACTGTGTGGGTCGCCCGGACGGAGGGCTCGGCGAAGGGCCGCACCGGCCGACTGTTCGGGCCGTTATGTCCCGGCCTTGGCCGTCGGTCACCGAATCTTTGGCACGGCGGGACTGGGGTGCGCATGAGCTCTTCGGGGACGTCATCGCGGCGACTGCGAAAGAACGACCCCCTCGGGGGAGGGGGCCGCTCGTCGTTCTCAGGCAGCGGATCGGCCGGCCCTTCGTTCGGCTCGCCGAAGACCGTCCTGGTCGCAGGCTAGCGCCCGAGGGTCCGGTGGGTGGAGCCGCTGCTCCCGGAGTCGGTCCGCTCCAGCGTCCGGTGGGTGGAGCCGCTGCTCCCCGAGTCGGTCCGCTCCAGCGTCCGGTGGGTGGAGCCGCTGCTCCCCGAGTCGGTCCGCTCCAGCGTCCGGTGGGTGGAGCCGCTGCTCCCCGAGTCG
>NZ_JBFAUM010000001.1:454129-526328 GCF_040679195.1 Actinoallomurus sp. NPDC052308
CGAGTCGGTCCGCTCCAGCGTCCGGTGGGTGGAGCCGCTGCTCCCCGAGTCGGTCCGCTCCAGCGTCCGGTGGGTGGAGCCGCTGCTCCCCGAGTCCGTCCGCTCCAGCGTCCGGTGCGTGGAGCCGCTGGTCCGCCCGTCGTTGTTCCTGGCCATGTCGGCCGCCTTTCATCCGTGGTGAAGGTGCTCTTTGGAGACACCGGTGACTACCGTTCGTGTGATCGTCGCGACGGCAAGCCGGTGTCGCTAGGTTTCCGCTCGGTGTGGACCGCGCTGCCGGTCGCGGAGTTCGAGGCTCTTGCGGGCAGCCTCCGGGTATCGCCGTACGAGCCGGTCGAGCCGGATGAGCTCGGCGGCCGCTGAGACGTCCGGCGAATCGATCGCGTCGAGGGCCGCGCGGAACCGGGCGACCGAGCGCATCAGCTCGTCGGGGGAGGTCATCGCTTCGGCGGGAGGGGCGCGGAGATGACCTTCTTGATGAGCCGCACCGCCTCGTCGATCTCCTCCGCGCCGCAGATCGGCTTGTCCCAGGACCACCACCAGCAGAGGCGTTCGTTCTCATCCGGCTTGGCGGTGATGATCTCGGCGAGGTGGTTACTGGTCCCCGGGGCGTGGACGTAGACCCGTGTGGGGCCCTGCTGCTGGGCGTCCAGGCCGGCCCGTTGGCAGGCGAGGGTGAGTCTTCCCGCGAGTTCGTGAACGTCCTCGGTCGAGTTCCCCGTCATCATTACTCCTTGTCGTCGATTGACTACAAAGATTGACCGAGAAGTCGTACGCTGGGAGCCCCCAAAGGCTTGACCGTGAGCGCACAACAGGCACGTCCCCCGGTAGTGCGAAAGGTGTGCAGGAGATGTCGGGAAACCGAATGACCGCGCGGCAGTTCGTCGGCAAGGAGATCCGTCGCGCCCGCGAATCCAAGCAGCTCACCCGCGCCGAGCTGGCGAAGACCTTTCCGGTCTCGGAATCCCTCATCGCCTCCTGGGAAAACGGGCGACTCATCCCGAAACCGGAATACCTCCCTCACCTAATAAGCTCTTTGGGGCTTCCCGACCTAATCCTGCGTATACTCGACGATCTGGTCAGCAGGGAGGTCGCACCCGAGTGGCTTAACAAGTGGACCAGAGCGGAGGCCGAGGCCACGATGCTGCTCTGGTACGAGTCGACGGTCGTCCCCGGGCTCTGTCAGACGGAGGATTACGCACGAGCAGTCCTTCAGCTCGGTAAGCCGGCTCCCCTTGACCTTGAGGGGCAGGTGAGCGCGCGACTGGCAAGGCAGAAGGTGCTGACACGCGAGGATCCGCCGTTGTATCACGTTGTCTTGGACGAAGCGGTGATCAGACGGCCGGTCGGCGGCCAAAAGACGATGCGTGATCAACTAATGCGGCTGGTTGAACTCTCGCAGCGGGACGAGATCATCGTTCAAGTGATCCCGTTCGAGGTCGGGGCGCACGCCGGATTCGCCGGCCCGATCGTGTTGGCGAGCATCGACGGTTCGGAGGTGGCATATGTCGATAATGCGCTACGTGGGGATGTGATAGAGAAACCGGAAGACGTGGAGGCAATCCGGCGACTCTGGCAGATGCTGAGCGCCAAGGCGCTGCATGCGGATGCATCGATTGAGCTGATCATGAAGGTAGCGGAAACATGGATAACCTGAGCTGGCGTAAGTCGACGCGTAGTAGCAACAACGGTGGCGCTTGCGTCGAGGTGGCCGTTGTCGAAGAGAGCGCGAAGTAGCGAGGCAGTGGACGGTGGCGTACGTGAGCTGGCGTAAGTCGACGCGCAGCACGAACAACGGCGGTAGCTGCGTCGAAGTCGCCGTTGTCGAGGAGAGCGGCAAGTAACGTGAGCGGCGCCGGATAGGCGCCGTTCCCCCGGACGTCCCCCGTCCTTGCTTACCGGAGCCAAGGGCGGGGGATTTCTCATGCCCGGCGGCCGTGGCGGGATCAGCGCTCGCGGATCAGGAGGGGCTGGTTGACGTCGCCGATACGGCCGTCGGGGTCGGAGACGGTGGCGTGGGTGACGCCGAGGCCGTCGTCGGCCAGGTGGGTGCGGCAGGCCAGATGCACCCATTCGCCGTCGGGGTGGCGCAGCAGGGTGGTGGTCATGGTGGGCGGGATGGACAGCCACTCCTGGATCGGCAGCGTCGCCGACAGCCCGTTGGCGGCGTCGGCGACGATCAGCGTGCGGGCCAGGCCGGTCATCTTCTGGCCCGCGATCAGCGGGATGCGTACACGGGTCCAGACCTCGGCGAAGCCGGAAGGTCCATGGCCGCCGCGAATGAACCGCCATTCGATGGCCTGGCCATAGCCCCAGTCGTTCATACCGAGCAGTGAGTGCCACTCGTCCGGTTTCTGGGGGATCGGCGGCGGCGGCACGCGTTCGGTCTCCGCAGGGGGAGTCGGGCCCGTCGCGATGTGCCAGGCGCGGGCCGTCACAGCGGTCTTCCCGTCGACGACCAGGTGCGCCTCGGTGAGGCGGACCTGCCGGCCGGGCCGCAGCGTGGTGACCTCGATGCGGGCGGGACGGCGCGGAATGGGGCCGAGGAAGTCCACCGAGATCCGTGCCAGGCGCATCTCGGGCCCGACGGTGGCGTCGATGACGTGGGCCAGCAGCGCGGTCGGGGGTCCGCCGTGCTGCGCGCTGCTGTCCCAGGGGCTCTCGGTGGCGATTGTCGGCTCGTAGACGTCGTCGCCGGCCGGCAGGTAGAAGGCGTCGGGCTGATCGCTCATGCCCCAATCCTCGGGGACGAGGTCGCGGCCGTGGCAGGGGGGCCTTGGTCTCGCTGGGCGGCCCATCGCGTTTCGTGCTGTCTACTGAGCGGAGAAATCTCTCCGCTCAGTAGACAGTCCTGGCGGACACGATGTCACCTCGGCGGGCGCTTTGCCGGAGCCGCCCGTTCCGTCCCCGGGGCGGTCCTCAAAGCCGTACCGATCGGTGGTCGGCTCCGCGCCGGGCTCCTGCGGTCGCCCGGACGTTCGCGTACGTGTCCTGCGCCTCGAACCTCGGGTCGGATTTTCGCCAGCGGTCGCGTACGAAAAGGGGCAAGGTCGTCCACGGTCGATGATCGAGACGGCGTTGAGGACGGGGAACATGCACAAGGTCGCCGAGTTGAAGGTGCTCTACTTCGGGACGCCGGTGGTCCTCATCGGCTCGCGGAACGAGGACGGTTCCTCGAACCTCGCGCCGATGTCGTCGGCGTGGTGGCTGGGCGACTGCGCCATGCTGGGCCTCGGCAACAGCGGCCAGACGACCGCGAACCTCCGCCGGGAACGCGAGTGCGTGCTGAACCTCGCGTCCTCGGCGATGGTGGACGCGGTCGACCGGCTGGCGCTGCTCACCGGGAAGCCCGACGTGTCCGAGTACAAGCTGCGGCAGGGGTACCGGCACGAGCGGGACAAGTTCGGGGTGGCCGGGCTCACCGAGCAGCCCGCCGACCTGGTGAAGGCGCCGCGCGTCGCGGAGTGCCCGATTCAACTCGAGTGCGTGGTCGAGGCGATCCACCCGTTCGAGGGCCCGGATCTGCGCGCGACGGCGTTCCAGGTGAGGGTCGTCCGCGCGCACGTCGAGGAAGAGCTGATCATTCCGGGAACGCACTACGTCGACCCGCTGCGGTGGGACCCGCTGATCATGAAGTTCTGCGAGTTCTTCGGCGGCGGCCAGAACGTCCACCCGTCCCGGCTCGCCGAAGGATGGGAGATGCCGCACCGGATGGACCACTCGGGCGGCGATTCGACGCGGGGGTCGACCAGGCCCGGCGGGACCTCGGCTGCCATGTCGTCGCCGCCCGGCGCCCCGGTCGAGACGGATCGCGCGTCGAGGGCGACCGCGTAGCGGCCCTCGCGAGGACCGCGGCGTTTGACGCGGTGCGGTAGCGGCCTGCACACTTGGTGTCATGCCAGCGCGCCTCATGCCGACCGCCCACGTGGCCTCGTGCCACGCGGTCGCCGCGCTGTGTCCTTCGTGTTGTTGTCGCTGACCCCGCTCAGACCGACCGTCAGCCTGCGGCATGCGCCGCGCCACCGAAGGACTTCCCGGTGAACCTTTCCGTCATTCCGGATCTGACCCTGCAGGGCGCCGACAGCCCGTACTCCGCCCGCCCGACCGTCACGATCGGCCGCCTGGCCGGGCTCGTCCGTACGCTCGCCGCCAGTCCCGTCGACTGGTGGCACCTCGCCCGTTTCGACGGCGTGCCCGTACGGCTGCCGGGCGAGGCGGAGATCTGGCTGTCCGCGTGGCCGCCCGGGTACCGCGCCGCTCCCGCCGCCGACGTGCTCGCGGTGCTCGCCGGAGAGCTGTCCGAGCGCACGATCACCGATCACGGCGTCGCTGAGCGTGCGATACGGGCGAACCGGATCCGCGTGTACGGCGCCGGGCACCCGCGCGAGCTCCTGAACCCCGGCCCGGCGTACGCGGTCAGCCTGCACGCCACCGTCTAGACCGGCGTACGAGGTTCGGTCCGGCGGGGTGGGGCCGCACGCGTCCGCCTGGCCCGGCGTACGAGGTCGGGCCGCACGTGCTCGCTTGGTCCGGTGTACGGGGTCGGGCGGCACGCGACCGTCAGATGAGCGTTCGGTGAACACCGTCTCTGACCCGCTGCAACTCCGATATTTCGCCCGTACGGTCATGTCACATGTCCCGCGTCTTTTCCTGGGTGACGCTGGGGGTGAGCATCGTCGCGATGGGTGCGGCGATGACGCTCGGCACCTCGGCGGCCGTGCCGTACTTCGGGCCGACCTGGCCGTTCCTGACCTTCGGCGGATCTCCGTCCTCGGCGACGGCCACCACCCTGACGTGGACCGCGGCGGTGGCCGCGGGAGCGGGGGTGCTCGCGGGGCTGTACGCCCTGCGCCGGGGCGCGTGGGTGAGCCCCCGGCGGCTGTTCATCGCCGGGGCGGTCGCCGCCTGCGTCTACGCGCTGCTGCCGCCCACCGGCTCCGTCGACATGATGAACTACGCCATCTACGGGCGGATCGCCGACCTGGGCCGGGACCCGTACGTCACGACGCCCCTGCGGCTCGCCCACACCGGTGACCCGGTCGGCCTGCTCCTGCCGAGCGGCTGGCAGCGGGTGCCGACGGTGTACGGGCCGGTGATGACGTTCATCCAGTGGCTCGCCGCGCACTTCGGCGGCAACTCGATGGCGCGGATCATCTTCCTGCTCAAGTGGGCCAACGCGGCGGCGTTCATCGGCACCGGGGTGATCCTGCACCGGATGACCGGTCCGGACCCGGTCCGCCGGCTCCGGGCCTGCCTGCTGTGGACGGCTAACCCGCTGATCCTGTTCTGGATGGTCGGCAGCGGGCACGCGGACGCCTTCGCGGTCTTCTTCCTGGTCGCGGCCCTGTACGCGGCGCGGCGCTCGGCCTTCGCGGGCGGCCTGCTGGGCGGCGCGGCGATCGCCGTCAAGGCGTCGTTCCTTTTCCCCGCCGCCGGGCTCGTCGTCGCCGCCTGGCTGGCGCCGGCGCGGTTCCGGCGCGCGTCGGCCGCCGTGGCCGGCCTCCTGCTGGTCGGCGGGGGCGGCTACCTGCTGGCCGGACCGGCCGCGTTGCACTCGCTCAACGCGCGGCTCGGCCGCAAGAAGGACCGGTACCTGCCGGTTCCGGAGTACATCCTGACCCACCACGGCCTGTACGTGGTGTGGATGGGCGCGCTCGCGATCGCGCTGACGGCCTTCCTGTGGTGGCGGTCCGGCCTGCCCTTCGCGCTGTGGCGACGGCCGTCCGACGCGACACGGCGGCTGCCGCTGGACGTGCTGCCCGTGGCGGTGCTGGCGTTCGGCACCACGCTGGTCTCGCCGCTGCAGTACCCCTGGTACGACGCCATGCTGCTGCCGACCCTGGCGCTGCTGCCGTACCGCCGCCTGGACTGGACGCTGATCGTCCGGGGCGTCATGCTCGGGCTGTTCACGCTCCCCGGCGTGCGCGTCAACGGGTACCAGCACCTCGGCGTGCGGTGGGCCAACCTGCTCTGGCTGCTCGTCTTCGTGTTCATGGTGTGGTGGGGGACCCGCCGGACCGCCGCCGAACCACCCGCCGAGGCCACGGCCCTGGCCCCGCCGTCCGCCGCGTCACCGCCGTCGTCCTCGCCCGCCCCGGCCACGTAAGCGGCGGGGAACGTTTCGATGACAGGCCGAAATGTCGCGCATCTAGCGTGAGGATCATGATCAGTGAGACCTACGACGACGCGGGCGTCTCGGCGCCGCATCTGACGATCGCGCCGCGCATCCTCTACTTCGGAACGCCCGTCGTCCTGCTCTCCACCGAGAACGCCGACGGCGGCTTCAACCTCGCGCCGATGTCATCGGCGTGGGCGCTCGGCGACGTCGTGGTCCTCGGCCTGGGACCCGGTTCGCAGACCGCGGCGAATCTCGCCGAACGGCCGGATCTCGTGGTCAACCTGCCGGGGCCCGGCCAGTGGGAGGCGGTGGAACGGCTGGCGCCGACCACCGGACGTGATCCGGTCCCGCCGCCCAAGCAGGGCGTCTTCAGCTACGAGCCGGACAAGTTCGGCACCGCCGGTCTGACGGAGGCGCCCTCGGAGGCGGTTCGGCCGCCGCGCGTTCGCGAGTGCCCCCTGCAGTTGGAGGCGACCGTCACCCGCCTGCGGCCGGACGCCGGCGAGTCGTTCCTCGTCGCCGAGGCGAAGGTCCTGCGGGTCCATGCGGCGGAGGACATCGTCGTGCCCGGCACCTCCCATGTCGATCCGGCCCGCTGGAGCCCGCTGATCTACAACTTCCGGCACTATTTCGGCCTCGGGTCGCGGCTCGGTCGCACCTTCCGCGCGGAGTACTGAGCCCCGTCAGTGGTCCGCCGGGCGCGGAAGATCACGCGGAACACGAGGACGACGCCTAGCGCCACGGGGATGCCCGGGACCACCCAGACGGGCGGGCTCCCGGCGAGGTAGCGCACCGCGACGGCGAGGAACACCACCGCCGCGATCAGTGACGACGGGTCGAACCTATGCCGGGACACGCGTGACCTCCATGTCGCCCACCCTGCCGCGGAGGCGCAGCGCGATGGTCGGCGCCGCGCCCGCCGGGCGCACCTCCGGGTCGAGCACGCGGTTCACCTTGGCGCGCGGACCGCTCGTGATCTGCCGGTCCACGGTGATGTCGCCGAGGAACGACTGCGCGTCCAGCTCGACCCGCGCCGTGGCGGGCAGCCGGACCGTGAGCACGCCGAGCGTCACGGTCGCGGTGACGCTGACGAGCTGCCCGGGGGCGAGCGGCACCGTGGTCAGGTCGACCGTGCCCTCTCCGATGACGACCTTGTGGGACTGCTCGGCGCTCGACACGTCGGCGGGGCGCCAGGCCGTGGTGTGCGTCCTTCGCGCGACGGCCGGGTCGCCGGCGATCGAGCTCGATGCCAGTGCCAGAGACATGATCGCTCCAACGATGATCAGCTTGCGGTCCCGGCCGAACCAGGAGCCGATGAGAAGACCGGCCGCGACCACGACGAGTGCGCCGGCGATGATGATCTGGAGGCGGCCGAGGTCCGGTCGCGGGTCGCCGACGGCGTACAGCACGCCCGCCACCAGGACCGCGGTCACCAGCGTGCACACCGTCAGGTAGGACCTGCGCCGACGGGGAACGACCGGCGAGGGTCTCGGCGGCGAGGGGGGAGGCGGTTCCGTCGTGAACGGTTCCGTTTCGAGCGGTTGCGTTTCGAGCGGTTCCGCGCGCGCCAGACGAGCGAGATCGATCATACCGTCGGGCGCTCGATACGGGGGAGGGGTGGGGGCGGCCGGGGGAGCCCACGACGACAGCGGCCGGCCCTTCACGGTCTCCGGCAGGCCGCGCGCCGTCCCCACCAGGTCGACGCCGCGGGAGCGCGCGACCAGGAGCGTAAGCGCGAACACCACGAACGCCGAGAGCGCGTCCGGCGACCCCCAGTCGCCCACGGCCGCGAGTACCGTCGCGGCGCCCAGCGCCGCGCCGAGCAGCGCCAGCGCGCCGTCGCCGTCGAACAGCCGGCGGCTGAGCCGCTCGATCTTCGACGGCCCGCCGTCGGGCGCGCCCATCAGCAGGAACGCGCCGATGTACAGCAGGACACCGACCCCCGTCGTCAGGACGAGCAGTGCGAACCCCACCCGGAACACCACCGGGTCGATGCGCGTGTAACGCGCCAGGCCGGCGCACACCCCCGTGATGAGCCGGCCCTCCGGCGCCCGGGTGAGCCGCCGCGGCGGCGCGCCGCTGTCCTCGGTCATGTGAACATCGTCGCGAACGCCGTCACCGATCACCATCCGGGACACCCCTGACCCGTCCCTGAGCATCTCGGGGTCGGCCCAGGGACAGCCCCGATGCGATCACGCCCGGAACGTGTGACGATCGGTGTGTGCCCGAAAACCCTGGTGAGGCCGCCGATGCTCCCCCGCGCCTCGAACGACGCGCCGACGGCCGGGTGGCCGCCGGCGTCTGCCGTGGCCTGGCCGACCACCTGGGGCTCGATCTCGTCATCGTCCGCGTGGGGTTCGCCGTGCTCATCGGCGCCGGCGTGGGCGTCATCCCGTACGTCGCGCTGTGGCTGCTCGTCCCGCCGCGGGCCGGCGTGCAGCCGCGCCGCGACTGGGCCCAGCTGTTCGGGTACGGCGTGGTCGTCTGCGTGCTGTCGGCGTTCACGTTCACCTCGGTCGCCGAACGCCGGGCGCTGTGGCCCCTCGTGGCGGGCGGCATCGGCGTCGGCCTGATCTGGCAGCAGGCCGACCCCGAGCACCGGCGGCGCTGGGTCCGCAACACCCGTTCCCTGTGGATCCGCAGCGTCGTCGGCGCCGCCCTCGTCATCGCGGGCCTGGCCGCCTTCCTGTTGCAGAACATCCAGCACCTCGGCCAGGTCCTGGTGGGCTCGACCATCGTGCTCGCCGGGGTGGGCGTCATCGTGGCGCCCTGGCTGCTGCGCCTGTGGCACGACCTCGACGACGAGCGCCGGGAGCGGATCCGATCACAAGAGAGGGCCGAAGTGGCCGCACACGTACACGACTCGGTGCTGCACACGCTCACGCTGATCCAGCGCAACGCGCACGATCCGAAAGAGGTCCAGCGGCTGGCGCGCGCCCAGGAGCGGGAGCTGCGCGCCTGGCTGTACCAGCCGAAGGCCGACGCCGAGCAGGCGCTCGCCCCGGCCGTACGCAAGATCTCCGCGGAGGTGGAGGACTACCACGGCGTGCCCATCGAGGTCGTGTGCGTCGGCGACTGCCCGCTGGACGACCGGCTCGGCGCGATGCTGCAGGCCGCCCGCGAGGCCATGGTGAACGCCGCCAAGTACGGCGGCGGGCCGAACGGAGAGACGCCCTCCGTCTCGGTCTACGCCGAGGTGGACGGCGACGAGGTGATGATCTTCGTACGGGACCGGGGCCGGGGATTCGACCTTGACGGGGTACCGGCGGATCGCATGGGCGTCCGGGAGTCCATCATCGGACGCATGGAGCGCAACGGCGGCAGGGCGGAGATCCGCACGGCTCCGGGCGAGGGAACCGAAGTGAGACTGGAGTTGAAGCGCTCATGACCGAGCGAAGCGAGGGAATCAATGAGCAGAGCACCTTGGTCATGAGGCCGACGGAGGAGGACTCATGACCCGAGTCGTACTGGTCGACGATCACCAGATGTTCCGCAGCGGCGTGAAGGCCGAGCTGGGTGACTCGGTGGAGATCGTCGGCGAGGCCGGAGACGTCGACGAGGCCGTGGAGGTCATCGCGGCGACCCGGCCCGACGTCGTGCTGCTCGACGTCCACCTGCCGGGCGGCGGGGGTGTCGAGGTGCTGCGCCGCGTGCTCGGCGGCGCGCGGAGCGGCCCGGCCGAGGCGGCGCCGGCCGAACAGACGGCGACGACGCGCTTCCTGGCGCTGTCGGTGTCCGACGCGGCCGAGGACGTCATCGGCGTGATCCGCGGCGGCGCCCGCGGCTACGTCACCAAGACGATCTCCGGCCCGGAGCTGACCGGTGCGATCGGCCGGGTGGCCGAGGGCGACGCCGTCTTCTCGCCCCGCCTGGCGGGGTTCGTGCTGGACGCCTTCGCCGCGACGGACGCGCCGTCCATCGACCCCGAGCTGGACCAGCTCACCCAGCGCGAGCGCGAGGTGCTCCGGCTGATCGCCCGCGGCTACGCGTACAAGGAGATCGCCAAGGAGCTGTTCATCTCGGTGAAGACCGTGGAGACGCACGTGTCGTCGGTGCTGCGCAAGCTTCAGCTGTCCAACCGCCACGAGCTGTCCCGCTGGGCCGCCGCCCGCCGCCTCGTCTAGAGCGTGACCTCGCGCAGCTCGCCGGATTCGACGTCGAAGACGAACCCGCGCACGGAGTCCTTGTGCGGGACGAACGGGTTCGCCTTGATCCGTGCGATCGACTGGCGCACGTCCTCGTCCACGTCGGTGAACGACTCGACCGCCCAGTCCGGCCTGAGACCGGTGTCGGCGAACAACTGCTCGCGGAACCCGTCGTCGGTGATGCCCTGCATCCCGCAGCCGGTGTGGTGGATCAGAACGATCTCGCGGGTGCCGAGCATCCGCTGGCTGATCGACACCGAGCGGATCACATCCGGGGTGACCACCCCGCCGGCGTTGCGGATGATATGCGCGTCGCCGATCTCCAGGCCCAGCAGGCCGAACATGTCGAGGCGGGCGTCCATGCACGCGACGATCGTCAGGTGCCGCGACGGTGCGGCCGACATGCCCTCGGCGTCGAAGCCGTCGCGGTAGCGCCGGGCGTTCTCCAGGAGTTCATCGGTGACGGACATGAGTGACGGCTCCTCATCTCAAAGTGGATCACTACATTCCATCACGAAGCCCGTTTCCGGAATTCGCCGCCTCCCCTGAGCTGTCGACCTGGACGCCCGGAAGGGTCCCGCTCAGCGGCGGACCAGGGACTTCCTGGGGCGCGGATGCCGCCGTTCGGCGTGCGTTGTAGGTACATCGAAGTCAATGTAGGTACACCTTGGGGGTGGTGTCATGAGTGCGGTCTCGGTCCGAGAGTTCTCGTACAACCCCAGCGCGATCTTCGCTCGTGTCGAACAAGGCGAGACGATCGAGGTCACCCGCCACGGGAACGTCATCGCGCTCTTGCTGCCGGGCAGCGGCACGCTGGGGAGGTACTCCGAGCTCGTGGCGAGGGGCGTGCTGCGGCTGAAGTCCATGACCACCAATGACCTCGATCGCCTTCCCCACTACACGGTCCCGGCCGAGGTATCGCCGCTGGATCTGCTCTTGGCGGAGCGAGAGGAAGACGATCGTTGATCTACCTGGACGCTTCCGCGCTGATCACGCTCATCACAGGTCACCCCCATGCTCGGGAGCTGCGGCACTTCCTGGCGGGCAAGCCCGCGATGCCCATGGGGACGAGCACCATCGGGTTCGTCGAGACGGTCCGGACGCTCGATCGCGTAGGGGATTTCCCGGACATCATGCAGGAGCTGACGCGAGACTTCATTGAGATCCTCGTGACCGACGAGGTCCGAGACGCCGCGGCGCTGCTCCCCAGTGGGATCAGAACGCTTGATGCGATCCATGTCGCGAGCGCGCAGATCATCGGCGAAGCGCTGGAGACGCTGATCACCTACGACAAGCGCATGGTGGACATCGCGCGCTCGGTCGGGTTGCCGACCGCGGCTCCCGGGCTCGAATGACGGTCCGCGGTCAGCGGCGGAGCATGGGGACGTGGGGGATGCCGTCCTCGACGTACTCCGGGCCGTCGACGACGAAGCCGTACTTCGCGTAGAAGCCCGCGACCTGCGTCTGCGCGTCGAGCCGCACCGCGCGGTCGCCGACGGCCGCCAGGGCGGCCTCCATGAGCCGCCCCGCCAGCCCGGCGCCGCGCGCGTGCGGCGCCGTCACGACCCGCCCGATCCGCGCGCCGTCCGGGTCGTCCAGCACGCGCAGGTACGCCTCCGGCGCGCCCGAGTCGCCGGACAGCCAGACGTGCCGGGTGCCGGGCTCGGTGTCCCGCCCGTCCAGTTCCGGGTACGGGCACTCCTGCTCGACGACGAACACGTCCACCCGGAGCCTCAGCAGCGCGTACAGAGTGCCGGCGTCCAGCTCCGCGAACGACGCCACCTGCGGTTCGGTGTCACCCATGACCGACGATCCTAGAAAGCGGGCGGGCCCGCTCCTCACAGCAGGGCGGCGAGCAGGCGTTCCTGGAAGGCCGGCACGTCGCTGCCGACGGCGACCTTGACGATCGGGCGGTCGCCCTCGTCGGCGTACGAGCGGCGGTCCCACAGGGTCGTGCCGCGGGTCCGCTCGCCGCGCAGCTCGACGCGTACGGGCCGCTCGGCGTACTCGCCGAGGGACGGGTCGACGGCCAGCATGGCGGCCAGCGCGTCGTGGACCACCACGCCCCGGGTACCGAGCGAGGCCGTGTAGGCGGCCGTGTAGAACTCCAGGATCCGCGCGGCGAACCGGGCGAGGTCGGAGTCCGCCTCGGCGAGCCGGTCCAGCCACACGCCGTCCAGCGCGGTCGGGTGGGTGGCGTCGAGCGGGACCAGCGTGACCGGCCAGCCCGCGCTCAGCACGAGCTCGGCGGCCTCCGGGTCGTGCCAGATGTTGGCCTCGGCGTGGCTGGTGACGTTGCCCTGGTGGTCGAACGCCCCGCCCATCACCACCACCTCGCGGAACATCGTCGGCAGCGACGGCTCCAGCAGCAGCGCGATGGCGAGGTTGGTCAGCGGGCCGACGGCCACCAGCGTCAGCTCGCCGGGCCGTTCCCGGCCGAGCCGGATGATCTGCTCCGGAGCGGAGATCTCGACCGGGCGGCCCGCCGGGGCGGGCAGATTGGTGTCGCCCAGGCCGTCCGCGCCATGCCAGTCGGGCGCGTAGTCCACGTCCTGGGCCATGGGGCGGACGGCGCCCACGGCGACCGGCACGTCGGGCAGTCCGGCGCGTTCGAGGACCCGGAGGGTGTTGAGCGCGCCGACCTCCGGGGCGACGTTGCCGTGCACGGTGCCGACGGCGACCAGCTCCGCCTCCCCGGCCTTCACGAGGCTGGCCAGGTAGAGCAGGGTGATCGCGTCGTCGACGCCGGTGTCGCAGTCGAGCAGGATCTTCGGTGCCACGTCGTCCGTTCCTCGTGGAGATGGTGATTCGGGAGAGGCCGTACGGCCGGGAGCGTTACTCGGCCGGGACGACCTGGAAGACCTCGGCCAGGCGGCCTTCGGGCAGGCCGCCGAGACGGGCGCTCGCGCCCATCCAGGTGCGCAGCATCTGCTCCAGGTCGTCGCGGTGGGAGACCTGGCTGGCGTGCGCGCGCAGCGCCGCGAGCTTGCGGTCGAAGACGTCGGTGACGTCGACGTACTGGTTCAGCGACGGCCCGCCGGTGATCCAGATCTCCCGGGCGGTCCAGGCCTCCAGCCCCTCGGCCCGCAGCTCCGGGAAGGCGTACGGGTTGCGGGCGTCGGGGTAGACGGCGTCGAACGCGGCGGAGCCGACCGCCCGGTGGTCCGGGTGCCCGGCGTAGATGCGCTCGTAGTTCCGCTCGGGGCTGGGGATGACGACCCGGTCGGGCCGGACCTGCCGGATCACCCGGGCGATGTCGCGGCGCAGGTCGAGGTTCGCCTCGACGCGCCCGTCCGGGTAGCCGAGGAAGCGCAGGTCGGTGACGCCGACGCACTTGGCGGCCGCGGTCTGCTCGGCCCGGCGCAGCGGGCCCATCTCCTCGCGCGGAACGTCGTCGTCGAAGCCGCCCGCGTCGCCGTCGGTGACGAGGAGGTAGGAGACCTCGATGCCCGCGTCCACCCAGGTGGCGACCGTGCCGGCACAGGAGAAGTCGATGTCGTCGGGGTGGGCCATCACCACGAGGGCGCGCTGAACGTCGTCGATCACGGTGGTCATCATAGGAAATTCACCGCTTTAACCCATCAATCAGCCACAACTCTGGCGCCCGAGGGGTCCTCAGAGGTATCCCGGAGACCATGAAGAAACTGATCGGTGAGGTCGACGACGTCGTCCTCGACACCCTGCGTGGCATGGCGGCCGCCCATCCGTCCCTGCGGGTGGACCTGGACCAGCGCGTCATCGTCCGCGCCGACGCCCCGCGTACGGGCAAGGTCGGGCTCGTCTCCGGCGGCGGTTCCGGGCACGAGCCGCTGCACGGCGGCTTCGTCGGGTACGGCATGCTCGACGCCGCCTGTCCCGGTGAGGTGTTCACCTCACCGGTGCCCGACCAGATCCTCGCCGCGACCACCGCGGCGTCCGGCGGGGCCGGGATCGTGCACATCGTGAAGAACTACACCGGCGACGTGCTGAACTTCCAGATGGCCGCCGAGCTGGCCGAGGACGAGGACATCGAGGTCGTGCCCGTCGTGATCGACGACGACGTCGCCGTCCAGGACAGCACCTTCACCGCCGGGCGGCGGGGCACCGGCGCGACCCTCTTCGCCGAGAAGACCGCCGGCGCGCTGGCCGAGGCCGGCGGGTCGCTGCAGGAGGTCGCCGCCGTGGCCCGCGAGGTCAACGAGCGGACCCGTTCCTTCGGCGTCGCGCTCACCGCCTGCACCGTCCCGGCCGCCGGGCGCCCGACGTTCGAGCTGGGCGCGGACGAGATGGAGCTCGGCATCGGCATCCACGGCGAGCCCGGCCGCGAGCGTACGAAACTGCGCCCCGCCCCGGAGATCGTCGACGTGGCGCTGTCGGCGATCGACGAGGACATGCCGCTGTCCGGATCGGAGGTCCTCGTCCTGGTGAACGGCATGGGCGGCACCCCGCTCATGGAGCTGTACGGCGCGTACGCCGCCGTGGCGGACTGGCTCGGCGGGCACGGCGTGACGGTCGCGCGCTCGCTCGTCGGCAACTACGTGACCAGCCTGGAGATGGCGGGCGTGATGATCTCGGTCCTGCGCCTCACGCCGCGGCTCACCGAGCTGTGGGACGCGCCGGTGGAGACGCCCGGCCTGCGGTGGGGGCGGTGATGGACACTCGTCGCTGGATCGAACGCTTCGCCGAGCTGGTCGCGGCGGACGCCGACCGCCTGACCGGGCTCGACGCCGCGATCGGGGACGCCGACCACGGCGCCAACCTGAATCGCGGCCTGCGGGCGGCGGTCGAGGCCGTCGGGCCGGACCTGCCGCCCGGCAAGGTGCTGATGGCCGCCGGCCGGGCGCTGGTGTCCAAGACGGGCGGTGCGTCCGGACCGCTGTACGGCGGCGCGCTGCGCCGGGCGGGCAAGGCCCTCGGCGACGCCGCCGACGCGGACGCCGCCGCGCTGGCCGGCGCCCTGCGCGCCGCGCTCGACGCCGTACAGGAGCTGGGCAAGGCCGTCGAGGGGGACAAGACGATGGTCGACGCCCTCGCGCCGGCGGTCGCCGCGTACGCGGCCGCGGCCGGTGACGGACCGGCCATCGCCGCTCAGGCCGCCCTGGACGCGGCGGAGAAGGGCGCCGAGGCCACCGTGCCGCTGCAGGCGCGCAAGGGCCGCGCCAGCTACCTCGGGCCCCGCAGCGTCGGCCACCTGGACCCCGGGGCCGCCTCGACCGTCCTGCTGTTCCGCGCTCTCGCCGACGCCGCCGGCGAAGGGTGATCTCGCGGCTTGCGCCTGACGTGGCGTCAGGACCTACCGTCCCGTTCATGACGCCACACGCGGACACCGGCCGGACGCTGGCGGTGGGGGAGCTGGCCCGGCTGACCGGGCTGACCGTACGGACCCTCCACCACTACGACCGGCTCGGTCTGCTGTCGCCCGCCCGGGACTCGGCCGGCCGGCGGTGTTACGGCCCCCCTGAGGTTCGCCGCCTGCACCGGATCCTCGCGTTGCGCGGGTTCGGGCTGTCCCTCGCCGAGATCGCGGAGGTCCTGGACGGGGCGGGGACCGACCTGCGGGCGCTGCTGCGGCGGCAGCTCGAGCAGACCGAGGAGCGGATCAGGGCGGCCGAGCGGCTCCGCCGCACGCTGCTGGCGGTCATCGACGCGTCGGCCCGGAACGACGAGGGGGCCGGCCCGTCGGTCGAGGAACTCGTCGAGCTCATCGAGGTGATGATGACGATGGACCGCAAGCTGACACGCGAGGAATTCGAGGACATGAACCGGCGGCGGCAGGAGGCGATGGACCGGTTGAGCCCGGAGGAGGTCGCCGAGCTTCAGCGGCGGCGCGCCGAGGCGGCGTCCCGGCTCAGTCCCGAGGAGCTCGAGGAGATGAGCCGACGGCGGCGGGCGCTCCTCCCCGACGGCGTCGACGTCGCCGATGAATCGTGACCGGCGGCTTGCGCCTGACCCGACGTCAGGACTTAGCGTCGCGGTCATGACGTCGGACGCGGACGCCGGCCGGACGCTGTCGGTGGGAGAACTGGCCCGGGCCGGCGGGCTGACCGTACGAGCGCTCCACCACTACGACCGGCTCGGGCTGCTGTCGCCCGCCCGGGATTCGGCCGGGCGGCGGTGTTACGGCCCGGCCGAGGTTCGCCGGCTGCACCGGATCCTCGCGTTGCGCGGGTTCGGGCTGTCCCTGGCCGAGATCGCGGAGGTTCTGGACGGCGGGGGGACCGAGCTGCGCGTGCTGTTGCGACGGCAGCTGGAGCAGACCGAGGAGCGGATCGCGGCGGCGCAGCGGCTGCGCCGCACGCTGCTGGCCGTCATCGACGCGTCGGCCTGGAACGCCGAGGGGACCGGTCCGTCGGTCGACGAACTGGTCGAACTCGCGCGAATCCGACCGGCCGCGGGCCCGATCGGCCGCCAGCAGGATGAGGTGGGATGCATCAGATGTCCCGAAATGCGGCACCATCTGGTGCATGAGCACCGTGGGAATCGTGCTGATCTCGCACAGCCGGGCCCTCGCCGAGGGAGCCGCCGAACTCGCCGCCCAGATGGGTGTCGGCGAGGTCGCCGTACGGCCCGCCGGGGGTGACGGCGAGGGCGGCCTGGGCACGAGCATCGACCTCGTCGAGCAGGCCGTGCGGGAGGCCGACGGCGGGGCCGGTGTCGTGCTGATCGCCGACCTCGGCTCTTCCGTGCTGACCGCCCGGACGTACCTGGAGGAGCTCGAGGACGCCCGCACCGGCCGCCCCGGCGATTCGGAGACGACGGTCGTGCTGGCCGACGCGCCGTTCGTCGAGGGCGCCGTCGCGGCCGCCTCGGCCTCGGCCGGCGGCGCCGACGTGACCGCCGTCGTCCGCGCCGCGAACGAGGCGTACGCCTTCCGCAAGACCTGAGAGCGGCGCGCGGCTGTCGCCGACACCCAATACTCTTCATTGAGTGTCGACGCTCGTAAGCCATCCCCTTCTCGACGGCCTCAATGCCGCCCAGCGCGCGGCGGTCGCCCACCAGGGCGGTCCGCTGCTGATCGTCGCGGGCGCGGGCTCGGGCAAGACCCGGGTCCTCACCCACCGGATCGCCTACCTGCTCGGCGAGCGGGGCGCGCAGCCCGGTGAGATCCTCGCGATCACGTTCACCAACAAGGCCGCCGGGGAGATGAAGGAGCGCGTCGACGCGCTCGTGGGGCCGCGCTCCCGCGCGATGTGGGTCATGACGTTCCACTCCGCGTGCGTGCGCATCCTGCGCCGGGAGGCGAAGCGGCTCGGCTTCCCGTCGAGCTTCTCGATCTACGACCAGGCCGACTCGCAGCGGCTGATGGCGCTGGTCTGCCGGGAGCTCGACCTCGACGCGAAGCGCTACCCGCCGCGGAGCTTCTCCGCCCAGGTCTCCAACCTCAAGAACGAGCTGATCGACTACGAGACCTTCCGCGACCAGGCCTCGACGCACATGGAGAAGACCCTCGCCGAGGCGTACACGATGTACCAGACGCGGCTGCGGCAGGCCGGCGCGATGGACTTCGACGACCTGATCATGACGACGGTCAACCTGCTGCAGGCCTTCCCCGACGTGGCCGAGCACTACCGGCGGAGGTTCCGGCACGTCCTCGTCGACGAGTACCAGGACACCAACCACGCCCAGTACATCCTGGTCCGCGAGCTGGTCGGGCAGTCCGGCGACGACGAGGTGCCGCCCGCCGAGCTCTGCGTGGTCGGTGACGCCGACCAGTCGATCTACGCCTTCCGGGGCGCCACGATCCGCAACATCCTGGAGTTCGAGCGCGACTACCCCGACGCGGCGGTCATCCTGCTCGAGCAGAACTACCGGTCCACCCAGACGATCCTGTCGGCGGCCAACGCGGTGATCGAGCGCAACGCCGACCGCAAGCCCAAGCGGCTGTGGTCCGATCAGGGCGAGGGCCCCAAGGTCAGCGGGTACGTCGCCGACAACGAGCACGACGAGGCCGCGTTCGTCGCCCAGGAGATCGACCGGCTCAGCGACGAGGAGGACGTCGCGCCCGGTGACGTGGCGGTCTTCTACCGCACCAACGCCCAGTCGCGCGTGTTCGAAGAGGTCTTCATCCGGGTCGGCCTGCCGTACAAGGTCGTCGGCGGCGTCCGGTTCTACGAGCGCAAGGAGATCCGCGACCTGCTCGCCTACCTCCGGGTGCTCGCCAACCCCGAGGACACCGTCAGCCTCCGCCGCATCCTCAACGTTCCCAAGCGGGGGATCGGCGACCGGGCCGAGGCGTGCGTGGAGGCCCTCGCCGGCCGCGAGCGGATCTCGTTCTGGCAGGCGCTGCGCCGCGCCGAGGAGGCGCCCGGCATCGCCACCCGCTCGCTGAACCAGATCAAGGACTTCGTCGCGCTGCTCGACGAGCTGCAGGACATGGTCGAGACCGCGACGCCGACCGACCTGATCGAGGCGATCCTGACCCGGAGCGGCTACCTCGCGGAGCTGGAGGCCTCCCGCGACCCGCAGGACGAGACCCGCATCGAGAACCTCCGCGAGCTGGAGTCCGTGGCGGCCGAGTTCGAGGAGCGCCTCGCCGCCGGCGTGGCCCCGCCGGCGGCCGGCCCGGCCGACGACGAGGAGGCGGAGCCGACGCCGATCGGTGCGGAGGGCCGGCTCGTGGAGTTCCTGGAGCAGGTCGCGCTCGTCGCCGACGCCGACCAGATCCCCGGCGGTGAGGCGGGGGTCGTGCCGCCGAGCGACCGCGGCCAGGAGGGCGTCGTCACGCTGATGACCCTGCACACGGCCAAGGGCCTTGAGTTCCCGGTCGTGTTCCTCAGCGGCATGGAGGACGGGGTCTTCCCGCACCTGCGCTCGCTCGGCGACGCCAAGCAGCTGGAGGAGGAGCGGCGGCTCGCCTACGTCGGCATCACCCGCGCCCGGCAGCGGCTCTACGTCTCCCGCGCGACGATGCGCAGCTCCTGGGGCGCCCCCTCGTACAACCCGCCGTCGCGGTTCCTCGGCGAGATCCCCGACAAGCTCGTCGAGTGGAAGGGCGGCGGCCAGGACGCGCAGGCCACCCCGGCCATGGCGTCGCTGTCGCAGCGGCCGGGCGTGCGCTCCCCGGGCAACCGCGCGGTGCCCGCGCTGTCCCCCGGTGACCGGGTCGTCCACGACTCCTTCGGCCTCGGCACCGTCGTCTCGGTCGACGGGGCCGGCGAGAAGGCCGCCGCGACGGTCGACTTCAAGGGCGACTACGGGGTGAAGCGCTTCGTCCTCCGGTACGCGCCGATCGAAAAGCTCTGACGTCCCGTACGCGTACGCCAAGGGGCCGAAAAGGTTGCACGGCCGATATGGCCGGATGCGGGCGTCGACATGTGGCGCGCGGACCGTCATGATGCACCTGGGAGCACCTGCGGCCCGTTGGGAGGAAAATGGGGCGGTTCGCGCGGCGTCTCCTCGTCGCGGTCGTGTCCGCGCTGAGCACGACCGTAATCACGTCATCGGTTCTCGCGTCGTCCGCCGTGGCTTCCCCGGGACGGCCGGTGACGCCACCGGCCGGCGGTTACCACATCCCCGCCTACCGCCCGGCGCCGGCGACGCAGCGACTGGTGGTCTGCAAACCCGGCGCCCACCTGACCGGTCTCGCGCAGCAGTTGGCCGCCGAGTGCGGCTACCACGACATCCAGGCGGCCGTCGACGCCGTCCGGCAGCGCGGCACCACCATCTACGTCCTCCCCGGCACCTACCGCGAGCGGCCGAGCCTGGCCGCGCCGTCCGGAGCCTGCCGCGCGCTCGCCGACGCGGCCACCCTGACGTACGAGCAGCAGCGCGCCTGCCCCCACCTGCGCAACCTGATCAGCGTCTCCGGCCTGGGGGACCTGCAGATCGAGGGCGTCGGCGCCGGGGTCGTCGTCCAGGGGGACCGGCCGATCGGCGTCCTCGCCGACCACGCCGACGGCTTCTACCTGCGGGGCATCACGGTCGAAGGGTTCAAGGAGGACGGCGTGGCCGTCGTCGAGACCGACGGGTTCGCCCTCGACCGGGTCGTCGCGCGCGACGACGGCCAGCACGGGCTCGCGGCGTACGCCACCGACCACGGCGTGATCGCCGACTGTGAGGCGTCCGGCAACGGCGACGCGGGCATCGCCACGGCCTCCGCCTCCGACCAGCGCGGCGACCGGCTGTCCGTGGAGATCCGTGGCTGCCGTTCGCACGGCAACCTGATCGGCTACTCCGGGACGGCCGGGGACTCGGTGTACGTCCACGACAACGAGTTCTCCGGCAACGCCACCGGCGCGGTGCTCGACAGCAGCGTGCAGGCGGTCGGCATGCCGCAGAACCACGCGATGTTCGTGGCGAACCGCGTGTTCGGCAACAACGCCGACCCCTACCGCGACTGCGGCTCGCACTGCCCGGCGCGCGCGGTCCCCGTCGGCACGGGCATGCTCCTGGCGGGCGGCGACGAGAACACCTACGCGAGCAACTTCGTCTACGACAACTGGCGCTACGGCATCGCCCAGTACTGGATCCCGGCGAGCCGGCGCGGCGAGACCGACCCCGCCAAGCAACGGGACACCTCGCACGGCAACCGCTACGTCGGCAACCTGATGGGCGTGACGCCGACCGGGGCGTCCGCGCCGAACGGCGTCGACTTCTGGTGGGACGAGCAGGGCGACGGCAACTGCTGGCAGAACAACGCCTCCTCGTGGGGGCGGCCGCGCAGCGACCCGGCGGCCCTGCCCGACTGCGACCACCCCTCCTCCGGCGGGCCGTACGCCCAGCAGGGCAACCCCGCCAAGACCGCGGTCGTGACCGCCTGCGCCGGCTACGCCCCCGGCCGCCGGCAGCCCACGGGCTGCACCTGGTTCACCGCGCCGGGCAAGCCCGCGGCCTGACCCGCCGTGCCGCGCGCGGGGCCGGTCGGCGCCGTCCCCGCGCGTAACGACTAATCTGCGGAACAGTCCACGTACCCCGGTAGGAGGCAGTAATGGCGGGTCCGATCCGCGTCGTCATCGCCAAGCCCGGTCTCGACGGCCATGATCGCGGCGCGAAGGTCGTCGCCCGCGCGCTGCGCGACGCCGGCATGGAGGTCATCTACACGGGGCTGCACCAGACCCCCGAGCAGATCGTCGAGGCGGCGCTGCAGGAGGACGCCGACGGCATCGGGCTGTCCATCCTGTCCGGCGCGCACATGACGCTCTGCGCCAAGGTGGTCGAGCTATTGAAGGACCGCGACGCGCTCGACATCACGGTCTTCGTCGGCGGCATCATCCCGGACGCAGACATCCCCGAGCTCGAGAAGCTCGGCGTCGCGAAGATCTTCACGCCCGGCGCCACCACGCACGAGATCGCCGAGTGGGTCCGCGGGAACGTCGGCGGCGAGGACTGATCCTCAGCCCGGAGGAATCGGCAGCGGGGAGCGTTCGGCGCTGAGGGCCAGCACGACCAGGGCCGACGTCCAGCCGAGCGGGGCGACGCCGGCCTGCCGGCCGTCGTCGTCCACCTTCTCCGGGAACGACCCGAGCGACGAGCGGTGCGCGATCAGCCAGTCGAGCCAGTCGCGCTTCCCGAACCTGTCACCGATGGCCGCCGCCTCGAGCGCGAACAGGCCCGTCTCCGGGGTCCACGCGGCGCCGGCGCCGTACCTCTCGCCGGGCACCGCGCCGCCCTTCGGCAGCCGCAGCCGGTCCCGGATCCGGGCGACGGCGGCCAGCACCCCGGGCGCGGGGGTGGCGAACGGCGGGGCCAGGAAGGTGACGGACGCGTCCACGGCCCCGCCGGGGATCGGCGAACGCGGATAGCCGTACGGCCCGAAGCGCCGCTCGATGCCCGCGGCCAGCCGGTCCGCGGCCCGGTCCCAGCGCTGCGCCGCCCCGGCGTCGCCGTGGTCGGCGGCCAGCGCGGCGGCGGCCCGCAGCCCGGCCAGCATGGGCGCGCAGACGCCGAGCGTCGGCGCCTGGGGCGCCTCCTCCCGTGCCGGGCTGCGCTCCCAGTAGTCCGGGGACGGCGGCGGCAGGCCATCGCCGCGCAGCGCGGTCGCGGACCGGTCGGCGGCCCGGCGGACCATCGGCCACAGCGTGTCCAGGTCGACCGCATGGGGGTCCTTCGCGCGCAGGAACCAGGTCGCCCACAGCACCCAGCCGAGGCTGTCGAGCTGCACTTCCCGGCCGTCCGCGACGGCCGTGCCGTCGGGCAGGTAGCGGGCGGCCCACAGGCCCGTCGGCGCCTGGGCGCGGGCGAGGAAGTACAGCACCCGCTGGGCGTCGCCGCCGTGCCCGGTCGCCGCGAACGCCGCGACCGTGAAGGCCGCGTCGCGCGGCCAGACGTAGTTCCACGCGCCGTACCAGGACGCGGTCGAGGCGCCGTTCGGCAGGGTCAGGATGCGCAGGTCGAGCAGGGCGCGGCCGGCCGCCTCCCGCTGTTCGGGCGTGCTGCCGGGAACCGTGCCGGCGGCCAGCCACGCCTGGTCGGAGTGGATCGCGTCGGTCACCCGTGAGTCGTCGCGGGGGAGGGTCACCGGTTCGTCGCCGCCGAACGGGATGAGCCGCGCCCGGCCGTCGGGGAGCAGCAGGACGTTGCTGTCCGGGGCGTACGAGCCGCCGGCCGCCTCCTCCGGCGCGATCGGAACCCGCGCGAACGGCCAGCCGCCGTTGCCGAGGAGACCGGGACTCCGCCACGGGGAGTCGCCGGGCCGCGGGAGGGCCGCGGCGCAGGTGGCGCTGAGCGAGGCCACGAGGAGCAGCAGGGCGACACGGCGAACGCTTCGTGCGGTCTTCCGCGTCACTCGCGCACCTCCCGTGCCGTCTCCTGCCCTTACCAGCGGCTTCCGCCGTCGATGACGTTCCAGTACATCAAACCGCGCAGGGCACTTCAGCGACATCGACTCCTTACCCGGCCGCCATCCGCGCGACGCGTTCGGGCGGACCCACCGGCCCCCGCCGTGTCGTAGAAGGACTAGGCTGCCTGGTCGGAGCGGACCGCTGGACGCGGTCGTTATCTGTCGATCCCGTTAAGGACGGACCCCCGTGGACCTGTTCGAACATCAGGCGAAGGAGCTCTTCGCGGAGTACGGCGTCCCGGTCCCCACCGGCAAGATCGCCAAGACGCCGGAGGAGGCCCGCGCGATCGCCGACGAGTTCGCCGCGGCCGGCACCTCGCGCGTCGTCGTCAAGGCGCAGGTGAAGACCGGCGGCCGGGGCAAGGCCGGTGGCGTGAAGGTCGCCGACTCACCCGCCGACGCCGAGGAGAAGGCGCGGCAGATCCTCGGCATGGACATCAAGGGCCACACGGTCCACAAGGTCCTCGTCGAAGAGGCCAGCGCCATCGCCCAGGAGTACTACTTCTCGTTCCTCCTCGACCGCGCGAACCGGACGTTCCTGTCCATCTGCTCGGTCGAGGGCGGCATGGAGATCGAGGAGGTCGCCGCGACCAAGCCGGACGCGGTGGCCAAGGTGCCGATCTCGGCCCTGGCCGGCGTCGACCGGGCCAAGGCCAAGGAGATCGCGACCGCCGGCCGGCTGCCGGCCGAGGCCCTGGACGGCGCGGCCGAGCTCATCGAGCGGCTCTGGGCCGTCTTCGTCGACGAGGACGCGCTCCTCGTCGAGGTCAACCCGCTGATCCTCACGCAGGACGGCCGGGTCGTGGCGCTGGACGGCAAGGTCACCCTCGACGACAACGCCACCTTCCGCCAGGCCGAGCACGAGGCCCTCGAGGACAAGGCCGCGGCCGACCCGCTCGAGGCCAAGGCCAAGGAGAAGGACCTCAACTACGTCAAGCTCGACGGCTCCGTCGGCATCATCGGCAACGGCGCGGGCCTGGTCATGTCCACGCTCGACGTCGTCGCGTACGCCGGTGAGGAGTTCGGAGGCCAGAAGCCGGCCAACTTCCTCGACATCGGCGGCGGCGCCTCGGCCGAGGTCATGGCCAACGGCATGGAGATCGTGCTGGGCGACCCCGACGTCAAGAGCGTCTTCATCAACGTGTTCGGCGGCATCACCTCCGGGGACGCCGTCGCGAACGGCATCGTCCAGGCCGTCAAGCTGCTGGGCGACCGCGGCGAGACCGTCGACCGGCCGATCGTCGTCCGGCTCGACGGCAACAACGCCGAAGAGGGCCGGCGCATCCTCAACGAGGCCGCGATCCCGGTCATCCAACAGGTAGAGACGATGGACGAAGCGGCGCGCCGTGCCGCCGAGCTGGCCGCGCAGGGGGCATGAGATGGCGATCTGGCTGACCGAGAACAGCAAGGTCATCGTCCAGGGGATGACCGGCGGCGAGGGTTCGAAGCACACCGCCCGCATGCTGCGCGCCGGCACGAACGTCGTCGGCGGCGTCAACGCCCGCAAGGCCGGGCAGACCGTCACGCACGAGGGCCGGAACCTCCCGGTGTTCGGCACCGTCGCCGAGGCGATGGAGCAGACCGGGGCCGACGTGTCGGTGGTCTTCGTGCCGCCGAAGTTCACCAAGGACGCCGTCGTCGAGGCCATCGACGCGGAGATCCCGCTGTGCGTCGTGATCACCGAGGGCATCCCGGTGCACGACAGCACCTGGTTCTGGAAGCACGCGGTCGAGAAGGGCGGCAAGACCCGCATCATCGGCCCGAACTGCCCCGGCATCGCCTCCCCGGGCAAGTCCAACGCCGGCATCATCCCGGCCGACATCACCTCCCCGGGCCGCATCGGCCTGGTGAGCAAGTCGGGCACGCTGACGTACCAGATGATGTACGAGCTGCGTGACATCGGCTTCTCCACCTGCGTCGGCATCGGTGGCGACCCGGTCATCGGCACCACCCACATCGACGCGCTCGAGGCGTTCCAGGCCGACCCCGAGACCGACGCGATCGTGATGATCGGTGAGATCGGCGGTGACGCCGAGGAGCGCGCCGCCGCGTACATCGAGCAGCACGTCACCAAGCCGGTCGTCGGGTACGTCGCGGGCTTCACCGCCCCCGAGGGCAAGACGATGGGCCACGCCGGCGCGATCGTCTCCGGCTCCTCCGGCACCGCCCAGGCCAAGAAGGAGGCACTGGAGAAGGTCGGCGTCCGGGTCGGCAAGACCCCGAGCGAGACCGCCCGCCTCATGCGCGAGATCATGTCCGCCTGATCCACGCGAGGCAGCCTCCGAAGACGCCCGGCCGGGACCACCCGGCCGGGCGTCTTCGCGTCCGCGCCCTCCCAGTGGCCCTTCCTGAATCGCGGTTGCCGAGCGTTCGGTACGCCTAAGGCGATGGCCATCGAAGGTTCGCCGGGGCTTCTTGCATGGTGCGCCCGGTAAGGGAAGGGCGACACGCCGGGCGGGTGTGCGGAATCGCCGGTTCGGCGCTGCCAGCATGGTCCCCATGACCACGACCGATCACGACGACGCGGAGCTCGAGGACACCGGCCCGTCCCCTGTGGCCGAGACCGTGACGCGGCCGCTCGCCGTCACCGGCATCGTGGCGGCCGTCTGGGCGGCGGGCATCGGCCTGACCGTGCTCGTCACGATCACGCTGATCGGCTGGATCGCCGCGCCGCGCAGCGCGCTCGGCACCGGCCTGCCCGGTGTCTTCCGCACGGCGGTCGGGTTCTGGCTCGTGGCGCACCACGCCGGCTTCACGGTGCCGCACGGCCGGGTCGGGCTGCTGCCGCTCGGGCTGATGATCCTGCCGGGCATGCTGCTGTTCCGCGCCGGCGGGTGGATCGCGCGGACCGGCCGGGTGCGGGGCCGCTACCGGATCGGCGTGACGCACGCCGCGTTCGCGCTGGCCATCCCGTACGCGGTGCTGTCCGGCCTGCTCGCGCTCCTGGCGCGCTCATCGGCCATCCAGCCCTCGGCGTGGCAGGGGCTGCTGCTGTGCTTCCTGCTGGCGATGTTCGCCGGAGGTCTCGGGGCGGCGCGGACGCTCGTCTCGACGACGAACCGCGCGCCCTGGGTCGCGATGCTGGGGCTGCTGCCCCGGCGGGCCCGTTCGGTGGCCGCGGGGGTCACCGGCGCGACGGCCGTCCTGCTCGGGGCCGGCGTTCTGATCTTCCTCGCCTCGCTGCTGTTCCACTTCTCCGAGGCCGAGAACCTCTATGGCGTGCTCAAGCCGGGCGTCGTCGGCGGGATCCTGCTGACCCTGATCGGGGTGGTGTACCTGCCGAACGCCGCGCTGTGGGCGGTCGCGTACGCCGTGGGGCCCGGGTTCGCGGTCGGGGCCGGCACGAGTGTGTCGCCGTCCGGGGTGTTCGTCGGCATGATCCCGGCGTTCCCGCCGTTCGCGGCGCTGCCGGAGCCGGGACCGGCGCCGGCGGTGTCACTGCTCGCGCTGGGGGTGCCGTTCATCGCCGGCGCCGTCGGCGGCGTCTTCACGATCCGGTACCAGCCGACCGAGGCGACCGAGGCCGCGCCGCTGTGGGGGTTCGTGTCCGGTGTGGTCACCGGGGGCGTGATCGCCTTCCTCGCCGCGCTGTCCGGAGGTCCGCTCGGCGGCGGCCGGATGGCCGTGATGGGGCCGTCCGCGTGGCAGGTCGGGCTGCTGGCCGCGCTGGAGGTGGGCGTGTCGGCGGCGATCGCCGCGTGGATCGCCAACTGGCGGCTGCTGCGTCGCAGGCCCGCCGCCCCGGAGACCCCGGACGACGAGCCGGACACCGAGGAGCTCGAGTTCGAGGAGCCGGACCCGGTGCTGTCCTCCGTCGACGAGCCGCTGCCCGAGGGCGTCATCCCGATCGGGGACTGGACGGGCCCGCGGGGCGCGGCGTCGCGGTCGCGCGACGACGGCGGCCCCGGCGATGTCTCACCGATCCGGAGACGGCCGCCGCGCGACTGACCGGGGCCGATCAGGGCCAGGCCGGGGGCTGCTTGCGCAGGGAGTCCTTCGGCAGGTGCAGCTTGCGCTCGATGCGCGGCAGGTACTCGTCCTGGCAGGCCTTCTTGTCCTCGATCGTGAGGGCCGACTCGCGGCACTTCACGTAGCCGTTGAACTCGTCCCACATCACCGCGTATAGCCCGATCTGGGAGAGCGCCAGGACCAGGCTGATCGTGCCCAGCACCACCCCGGCGACCGCGCCGGGCGCCGGGGCGAGGACCCGTCGGGCCTGCTTGCGGGAGCGCAGCCCCGCCACGACCGCCCAGAGGGACAGCGCCACCCCGGCGGGAAGGAACAGCAATGTCATGACGAGCCCGGCGATACCGAGAATCCGCGCGCGGGGGCCGCCGCGCTCGGGTGCGGTCGGCGGCAGCGGCGGGCGGGGTGGTTCGGGGAGCTGCGTCTGCGGCCCGGCCTGGTCGTGGCCTGGCGCGTCACTCACTGGTCCTCCTGGTGTCGGCTGAGCCGGGCCGAGCGGCGGCCGATAGGCTGGTACACCCGCCCACCAGTCGTTCCTGGGAGTTACGGTGTCCGCCCGGCTCGTCGTCCTCGTATCCGGTGCGGGGACCAACCTACAAGCGCTGCTCGACGCGTGTGTCGATCCAGCTTATGGCGCTCGGATCACTGCCGTGGGCGCCGACCGCGACGACATCGAAGGCCTGCGCCGCGCCGAACGCGCCGGCGTGCCGACCTTCATCGTCCGGGTGAAGGACCATCCGACGCGGGACGCGTGGGACGCCGCGCTGACCGACGCGGTCGCCGCGTACGACCCTGACCTGGTCGTCTCCGCGGGCTTCATGAAGATCCTCGGCAAGCGGTTCCTCGACCGGTTCGCCGGCCGGGTGATCAACACGCACCCCGCGCTGCTGCCCGCCTTCCCCGGCACCCATGGGGCGCGCGAGGCGCTGGAATACGGCGTCAAGGTGTCCGGTTGCACGGCGCACTTCGTCGACGCCGGCGTCGACACCGGACCCATCATCGCCCAGGAGACCGTGCCGGTCCTGGACGACGATGACGAGGACTCGCTGCACGAGCGGATCAAGGCGGTCGAACGCCCGCTGCTCGTCGGCACCGTGGGCCGTCTGGTCCGCGAGGGATGGACCATCGAGAACAGGAGAGTGAGGATCGGGTGACCCGTATCGCGATCAAGCGGGCGCTGATCAGCGTCTACGACAAGACCGGTCTCGAAGGCCTCGCCAGGGGCCTGCACGAGGCCGGTGTAGAGATCGTTTCCACCGGGTCGACCGCCGCGCGCATCGCCGAGGCGGGCGTCCCGGTCATGAAGGTCGAGAAGCTCACCGGCTTTCCCGAGTGCCTCGACGGCCGGGTCAAGACCCTGCACCCGAAGGTGCACGCGGGGCTCCTGGCCGACCGTCGCAACCCCGACCACGTCCAGCAGTTGGAGGACCTGCACGTCGAGCCGTTCGACCTGCTGATCTCCAACCTCTACCCGTTCCGGGAGACCGTCGCCTCCGGCGCGACCCCGGACGAGATCGTCGAGCAGATCGACATCGGCGGCCCGGCGATGGTGCGCGCCGCCGCCAAGAACCACCAGACCGTGGCCGTCGTCGTCGACCCGTCCGCGTACGACCAGGTCCTCGACGCCGTGCGCCGCGGCGGCTTCGAGCTGCAGGAGCGCAAGCGGCTCGCGGCGCAGGCCTACGCCCACACCGCCGCGTACGACGTCGCGGTGGCGTCGTGGTTCGCGAGCGCGTACGCGCCCGACTCCGACACCCGCTGGCCGGACGTCATCGGCGCGGTCCGCACCCGCAAGAGCGTCCTGCGCTACGGGGAGAACCCCCACCAGGAGGCGGCGCTCTACACCGACGACCAGGGCGGCCTGGCCGGGGCGCAGCAGCTGCACGGCAAGGAGATGTCCTACAACAACTACGTCGACGCCGACGCGGCCCGCCGTGCCGCGTACGACTTCGCCGAGCCGTGCGTCGCGATCATCAAGCACGCGAACCCGTGCGGCATCGCGATCGGCGCCGACATCGCCGAGGCGCACCGCAAGGCGCACGCCTGCGACCCGGTGTCGGCATACGGCGGTGTCATCGCCACCAACCGGCCGGTATCGGCCGACATGGCGCGTCAGCTCGCCGACATCTTCACCGAGGTGATCGTCGCTCCGGGCTTCGAGGAGGAGGCCCTGACGCTCCTCACGGCCAAGAAGAAGAACCTCCGGCTGCTCGTCTGCCCGGAGGGCCCGGCCGCCGAGGTGGACACCCGGCAGATCGACGGCGGACTGCTCGCCCAGACGCGGGACCGCATCGACGCCCCCGGCGATGACCCGGCGAACTGGCAGCTCAAGACGGGTGAGCCGGTCGACGAGGCGACCCTCCGCGACCTGGCGTTCGCCTGGCGCGCCTGCCGCTCGGTGAAGTCGAACGCCATCCTGCTGGCCGCCGACGGCGCGACCGTCGGCGTCGGAATGGGGCAGGTCAACCGGGTCGACTCCGCCCGTCTCGCGGTGTCCCGGGCGGGGGACCGCACCACCGGCTCGGTGGGTGCCTCGGACGCCTTCTTTCCCTTCCCCGACGGTCTTCAGGTGCTCGCGGACTCCGGAGTCAGGGCTATTGTCGAACCCGGCGGCTCGATTCATGACGACGAGGTGATCGAAGCGGCCGCCAAGGCGGGCGTCACCCTCTACTTCACGGGGGTCCGCCACTTCTTCCACTGACCCCAGCAGGTCGCCGGGGCCTCCGCCCCGGCGACCGCATCCCCCAGGGAGACACCTCGTGGCGAACGGATTCCTCGAGTTCGGCGTGGCAGCCGTCATCCGCAGCGCGGCGCTCACCGACCAGGTCCGCCCGTTGATCGGCCTCATCGCCGCCGTACTGGCCGCCGTTCTCGCGGGATCCGCGAGCTGGCACCTGACCGACCGCCTCGTCGCCTGGCGTCAGCGGGCGAATCAGGACGAGCTGTAACCTCCCTCGGGTCGAACGAGCCTCAACCTTCCCCGCCTGAGAGGATTAAACGGTGACCGCACGAATTCTCGACGGCAAGGCGACCGCGGCGGCGATCCGCGCGGAATTGAAGCAGCGCGTCGACGCGCTGCGCGAGCAGGGCATCGTCCCCGGGCTGGGCACCGTGCTCGTGGGCGACGACCCGGGCAGCCAGGCGTACGTCGCGGGCAAGCACCGCGACTGCGCCGAGGTGGGGATCGCCAGCATCCGGCGCGACCTCCCGGCCACCGCCACCCAGGCGGAGGTCGAGGCGGCCGTGGACGAGCTGAACGCCGACCCGACCTGCACCGGCTACATCGTCCAGCTGCCCCTGCCGAAGGGCCTGGACGAGCAGCGGGTCCTCGAACGCATCGACCCGGCCAAGGACGCCGACGGTCTGCACCCGGTCAACCTCGGGCGCCTGGTGCTCATGCAGCCCGGCGTGCTGCCGTGCACGCCGCGCGGCATCGTCGAGCTGCTGCGCCGGTACGACGTGCCGCTCCGGGGCGCCGACGTCACCATCATCGGCCGGGGCATCACGGTGGGCCGGGCGCTCGGCCTGCTGCTCACCCGCCGCTCCGAGAACGCCACCGTCACCACCTGCCACACCGGGACGAAGGACCTCGCCGCGCACACCCGCGAGGCGGACATCGTCGTCGTGGCCGCCGGCGTACCCGGCCTGCTCACCGCGGACATGGTCAAACCCGGTGCGGCCGTGCTCGACGTCGGGATCACGCGCACCGACGAGGGCCTCGTCGGCGACGTCCACCCCGGCGTCCGCGAGGTCGCCGGCTGGGTCGCGCCCATGCCGGGCGGCGTCGGCCCCATGACCCGCGCCATGCTGCTGGCGAACGTCGTCGAGGCCGCGGAGAAGGCCTCCGCCTGAGCCGAACGGCCTCAGGGCACCGCCGGACGGCCTGTCGTGGGCCGTCGACGCGGCGGTGCCGTCGGCCGCTGTCTCGGTAAGGCCGGCCTGGTCAGCTCAAGCTCGGTAAGGCCGGCCTGGTCAGCTCGCGCGCCGCCCCGGGGCGGTGGGCTGGCCGGGCGCCGTCGGCTGACGGGGCTGCGGCGGCGTGCCCGGCCGGGACCCGTCGGGGCGACGGGCCGGCTCCGGCGGACGGCCGCCCTGGGGCGGCACCTGCACGGGCGGCAGCGGGCGGACGAGCCCGAGCGCGATGACCTCGTTGGCCAGCCGGGTCCGCCGGTTGGCGCCCTCCGGGATGCGGAACTTCTGGTACAGCCGCAGCAGGTGCTGCTTGACCGCGGCCTCGGTCACCACGAGGTCGGTGGCGATCTCCCGGGCCGTGGCGGGCGCGACGAACGCCTCGTCGGACAGGGCGGGCCGGCACAGCGACGTCAGCACGTCGATCTCGCGGCGGGTGAGCTCCGGAGCGACGGCACGGCGCAGTTCGACGTCCGGATCGACGTCCTCGCGCGGTATGCCGCCCAGCCGGCAGCGCGCGGCGCCGAAGCTGACCACGTCACCGTCCTCGAGCACGCGCCGGGCGATCGGCCGTCCGTTCACGCGCGTGCCGTTGCGCGACAGGCCGAGGTCCACGACGTAGACGTACGGACCGCGGCGGACCAGTTCGGCGTGCAACCGGGACACGCTGGGATCGTCGAGTCGTATGTCCACCCCTCGACCTCGCCCGACGGTCATGACCTCAGAGCGCAGTGGCAGTACCGTGCCGGTTTCTTCGATCCGTATGTACGGGCCCTCCACAGCGGTCCCTCCAGTAGTTAGCGACCCCTGTCTGCCTGGTTACCCGGACCGGCCATGGTCACACCCGCCTACCGGTGGGTAAGGCCGAGTACACCGGAGATTACGGGACATTCGCCCCTCCGGGAAGGGCCCCGGGAGCGCCCGGCGGCGGTCTCCCCACGGCCGCCGGGCGAGCGCGACGGGCGCGCCGGATGAACGACGGGCCGTGCCGGATGACGCGATGCGCTCGCCGTCCGCGCCATAGGTGGGCGGGCCACGCGCGGGCGCTGCCAAGATAGGGGTATGTCGGAGCAGTACGGGCCACCGGAGTCCTACGACCCGTCCCTGGGGGACGTTCCCGCCGCGGCGCAACCCGCCCCGGGGCCGAAGACGCCGCCGTCCCCACGGCGTGCGGAGCGCGCACCGGCCCGTCCGGCGGTGCCGCGATGGCTCGGGCAACTGCCGTACATCTTCGTCCTCTGCGGCGTCGCCGCCGGCCTGGCCGTGGTCGCGACCAACCACTTCCGGCGGGGCAGCATGCTGATCGCCGCCTCCGTGTTCATCGGCGCGCTCGCCCGGCTGGTCCTCCCGGAGAGCCAGACCGGCATGCTCGCCGTACGGCGCCGGTGGGTCGACGTCATGCTCATGACGGTCGCCGCGGTCGGCGTCACGCTTGTCGCGTTCGTCGCGAAGGGGCAGTGAACTGCCGGAGTCGCGGGCGCCGGCACCGCGCGCCCGGCTCGGCGTCGTGCGTTGACGCCCGCCCGACGACACCGTGCGCTGACGTCCGCGCGACGACGCCTCCTCCCGGAAGCCCCACCTCTTTGCTCGACCGGCCAATGGGCAGTGGGATGATGCAGGCTGCAGGTAAGGAGCCCGTAGCGATACTGGAAAATGTGCGCCAGGTCACTCATGCTGATCGGAATGTCCCCCATCGCGGTCGCTGGACGTCGCGGGGTGTCTCCCCGCGCCGGGGTGGGTCGCATTCCAACCCCCGAACACCTGGGGCTCCGCGAAACCCGTCTGGTCGATAGGAAACGTGAGGGATCGACTGAGACCTGCTGAGGGCGGCCGACCCCGCCCGTCTGTCTCGATATGAGAGTTGCTGACGAATGTTGTTGAGCGTGAAGCGGAGCACCCGGTGACTGATTCGACCATCATCTACACCCACACGGACGAGGCACCCGCCCTGGCGACGTATTCGTTCCTGCCTGTGATCCAGGCATACGCCTCGACCGCCGGCGTCACCGTGGAGACCCGTGACATCTCCCTGGCCGGGCGCATCATCGCCGCCTTCCCGGAGTACCTCGCGGAGGACCAGCGCATTCCGGACGCGCTCGCCGAACTGGGCGAGCTGGTCGACACCCCCGGTGCGAACGTCATCAAGCTGCCGAACATCTCGGCCTCGATCCCCCAGCTGAAGGCCGCGATCGACGAGCTGCGGGAGCAGGGCTACGCGCTGCCGGACTACCCGGACGAGCCGAAGACCGATGAGCAGCGCGACGTCCGAGCCCGGTACGACCGGATCAAGGGCAGCGCGGTGAACCCGGTACTGCGGCAGGGCAACTCCGACCGCCGGGCCCCCGCGTCGGTCAAGAACTACGCCAAGACCCACCCGCATCGCATGGGCGCCTGGACGGCGGAGTCGCAGACGAACGTCGCGCACATGACGGCCGACGACTTCCGGTCCACCGAGAAGTCCGCGGTGATCGCCGAGGCGGGCACGCTGCGCATCGAGCTCGTGGGCGACGACGGCTCCACCACCGTCCTGCGCGAGTCGGTACCCGTCCTGGCGGGCGAGGTCGTCGACGCGTCCGTCATGCGCGTCGCGGCGTTGCGCGAGTTCCTCGCCGCGCAGGTCGCGCGCGCCAAGGCCGAGGGCGTGCTGTTCTCGGTGCACCTGAAGGCCACGATGATGAAGGTCTCCGACCCGATCATCTTCGGCCACGTGGTGCGCGCCTTCTTCCCGAACACCTTCGCCAAGTACGCCGAGACGTTCGCGGGGGCCGGCCTGACGCCGAACGACGGCCTCGGCGGGATCTTCCGTGGCCTGGAGTCGCTGCCCGACGGCGAGGAGATCAAGGCGTCCTTCGACGCCGAGCTCGCCGCGGGCCCGGACCTCGCGATGGTCGACTCCGACCGGGGGATCACCAACCTGCACGTCCCCAGCGACGTCATCGTGGACGCCTCGATGCCGGCGATGATCCGCACCTCCGGCCACATGTGGGGCCCGGACGGCCAGGAGCACGACACGCTCGCCGTCATCCCGGACAGCAGCTACGCCGGTGTCTACCAGGTCGTCATCGACGACTGCCGGGCCAACGGCGCCTTCGACCCGTCGACGATGGGCTCGGTTCCGAACGTCGGCCTGATGGCACAGCAGGCCGAGGAGTACGGCAGCCACGACAAGACCTTCGAGATCCCGGTCACCGGTACGGTGCGGGTCCTCGACGAGGCGGGCGACGTCGTCCTCGAGCAGACGGTGGGCGCCGGCGACATCTTCCGCATGTGCCAGACCAAGGACGCAGCGATCAAGGACTGGGTCAAGCTCGCCGTCACCCGCGCCCGCGCGACCGGCGACCCGGCCGTGTTCTGGCTCGACCGGGACCGCGCGCACGACGCCTCCCTGATCGCCAAGGTCGAGCGGTACCTGCCCGAGCACGACACCGCGGGCCTGCAGATCGAGATCAAGTCCCCGGTCGAGGCGACCGCCTTCTCCCTGGAGCGGATCCGCCGCGGCGAGAACGCCATCTCCGTCACCGGCAACGTGCTGCGGGACTACCTGACCGACCTGTTCCCGATCCTGGAGCTGGGCACCAGCGCCAAGATGCTGTCGGTCGTGCCGCTCATCAACGGCGGCGGTCTGTTCGAGACGGGCGCCGGCGGCTCGGCGCCCAAGCACGTGCAGCAGCTCGTCAAGGAGAACTACCTGCGCTGGGACAGCCTCGGTGAGTTCCTCGCGCTCGCGGTCAGCTTCGAGCAGCTCGCGCAGACGACGGGCAACGCCCGCGCCCAGGTCCTCGCCGACACCCTCGACCGGGCCACGGAGACCTTCCTCAACGAGGACAAGTCCCCGACCCGCCGCCTGGGCGGCATCGACAACCGCGGCAGCCACTTCTACCTGGCCCTGTACTGGGCGCAGGAGCTGGCCAAGCAGACCGACGACGCCGACCTGGCCAAGGCCTTCGTCCCGCTCGCCGAGACGCTGACCTCGCAGGAGAGCAAGATCGTCGACGAGTTGCTCGCGGTTCAGGGTTCCCCGGCCGACATCGGCGGCTACTACAACCCCGACCCGGCCAAGGCCGCCGCCGTCATGCGCCCGTCGCGGACGCTCAACCAGGCCCTCGCGACCCTCGCCGCCTCATCCGCGTGACGCCCACGGCGGCGTCGAGCGACGCCGCCCAGGCCTGATCTCCCGCACTGCGAAGGCCGCCCGCCGCACCCGGTGGGCGGCCTTCCCCGTCACCGTGGGGGTACTCCCGGCGCAGAAAAAGGTCTGCCCCGGGCGCGCGCCTTGTCGGCGGGAGCGGATCCGGGGCTTAGGGGTGGCGAGGCACAGCCGGGTGCCGGAGGTGCTGGCGCGGAGGCCGCGATAGGCGGTGCGGGGGCGGAGTTGGGCGCGCGATAGCCTGGCGGCCGGACTATCTCGACGACGAGAGACCCGATCGGAGCTCCGTTCGGCGCTCGACCCGGGCCTCGTACCAGCTGGAGACCACGATGACTCGCACTCCCGTCAATGTGACCGTCACCGGTGCCGCCGGTCAGATCGGCTACGCCCTGCTCTTCCGCATCGCCTCCGGGCAGCTGCTCGGCGCCGACGTACCCGTGCACCTGCGCCTGCTGGAGATTCCGCAGGCCGTCAAGGCCGCCGAGGGCACCGCGATGGAGCTCGACGACGCCGCCTTCCCGCTGCTGGCGGGCATCGACGTCACCGACGACGCCAAGCGGGCGTTCGACGGGACCAACGTCGCCCTCCTGGTCGGCGCCCGCCCGCGTACGAAGGGCATGGAGCGCGGCGACCTCCTCGAGGCCAACGGCGGCATCTTCAAGCCGCAGGGCGAGGCGATCAACGCCGGCGCCGCCGACGACGTGCGGGTGCTCGTGGTCGGTAACCCGGCCAACACCAATGCGCTGATCGCCAAGTCGCACGCCCCGGACGTCCCGGCCGACCGCTTCACCGCGATGACCCGACTCGACCACAACCGCGCGATCGCGCAGCTGTCGAAGAAGGTCCAGGCGCCGGTCACGGACATCAAGAAGGTCGCCATCTGGGGCAACCACTCCGCGACGCAGTACCCCGACATCTTCCACGCCGAGGTCGCCGGCCGGAACGCCGCCGAGGTCGTGAACGACGAGTCCTGGCTGCGTGACACCTTCATCCCGACGGTCGCCAAGCGCGGCGCCGCCATCATCGAGGCGCGCGGTGCGTCCTCGGCGGCCTCGGCGGCCAGCGCGGCCATCGACCACGTCTACACCTGGGTGAACGGCACCCCCGAGGGTGACTGGACCTCCATGGCCGTGGTCTCCGACGGCTCGTACGGCGTGCCCGAGGGCCTGATCTCGTCCTTCCCGGTCGTGGCCAAGGACGGCAAGTGGGAGATCGTCCAGGGCCTGGAGATCGACGACTTCTCGCGCGAGCGCATCGACGCCTCGGTGCGCGAGCTGGAGGAGGAGCGCGACGCCGTCCGCAACCTCGGCCTGATCTGACCGCTCCCGCCCATCCCCGGTGATCCTCTCTGTAATCGAGTTGACACCTAGAGTTACTTCTGTGACTCTTTGCCGCCAGGAGGAACCTCATCAGGCCAAAGAGCCGGCCCAAAAGCTTGGTCGGTTCCGCGCAGGCCGTCTGTTCAGGGCTGACAGGCGGAGATAGGGGCTTGGAGGGAAGAACTCACCGCACCCAGCGGTCGCCCTTCGGTTCATTCCAACCCCCCAGCCGAGGAGGCGGTAAGCACCATGGGAGTCATCGAGGACATCCAGACCCGGGTCACGACCCTGGAGCGGCGCATGGACGACCATGACACCACGCACATCCGGATCGAGCGGCGAATCGACCAGCTCGTGGGCGATGTGTCCCAGCTCAAGGGCGACGTGTCCCAGCTCAAGGGCGACGTGTCGACGCTCAAGACCGACATGGAGCAGGTCAAGGTTCGCGTCGAGGTCATTCCGGAGCTGATGGCCGGGCAGGTCGAGCTGCGGGAGATGGTCGCGAAGCTGCTCGCGTGGTCCGAGGCGGGCGGCCGCTCCTGACGCGGTCTGCCGAACGGCGGTGAAGGCCGCCGGGTCCCTGAGCGGGATCCGGCGGCCTTCGACGTCAGTGCCCGCGAGCGGCCCGGAGCCGTCGCGCCGCGTCGATGATCATCCGGCGCGGGCCCACCGCAGTCGTGGGTCCGTGACCCTCCCGAGCGGTCAGACCGATCGGCGGGCGCGCCAGGTCAGGTAGGCGGCCGTCAGCAGCGGTCCGGCGATCGCGACGAGCAGGAGGGGGACCCCCAGCCAGCCGGGCAGGGCGGTGCCCGTGCACTGGCCGCCGTGCCGGTGGCCGCCCGCGTCGTCCACGTACACGCATTCCCGGGTCGGGGCGAAGACGACGAGTGCCGCGGCCACGGCCAGCCCGCCGGGCCAGATCAGCAGCCCGGCGGCCTTGTCGCGGAGCGTCCAGCGCGACGAGCCGAGGAGCATCACCGCCCCGATCAGCCAGCCGACCACCGGGAGCAGCACTCCTCCGACGAGGAGCAGGAACACCGTTATCGCCTCATACCGCCGCATGCCACCAAGGATGACGGTGCGGGCGATCTCAGTGTGTCAGGACACGCGGCGGGCGCCGACCGACGGGACGGCGTCGATGAAACGGGGCGCCTCCCAGCCGCGGTCGGCGTACGCCTCGGTGACGGCCGTGCGCACCTGTTCTTCGCGGTCCACCGGGGTCAGGGCGATCACCGAGCCGCCGAAGCCGCCGCCGACCATCCGGGCGCCGCGCGCGCCCGCGCGTACGGCCTCCTCGACGGCGACGTCGGCCTCCGGCCAGGAGACCTCGAACTGGTCGCGCAGCGACAGGTGCGAGGCGGTCAGCAGCGCGCCGACCTCGGCGACGGCGCCGGCCCGCAGCAGGCCCACCGCCGCCTGTACGCGGTGGTCGTCGGTGACGACGTGCTGGGTGCGGCGGCGCAGGACCGGGTCGTCGAGGACCCGCAGCGCGGCGGCGAGGTCCTCGACGTCGCGCAGCGCCGCGACGCCGAGCACCTGCGCGGCCTTCTCGCAGGCGGCGCGGCGGGCGGCGTACCCGCCGTCGACCAGCTCGTGCTCGGCGCGCGTGTCGATGACCAGGAGGGACAGGCCGGTGAGGTCGAGCGGGACCTGGGCGGACAGCCCGCTGCGGCAGTCGAGCAGGAGGGCGTGGCCTTCGGTGCACAGGAGCGAGGCGGACTGGTCCATGATGCCGCAGGGCATCCCGACGAAGTCGTTCTCGGCGCGCTGGGCGATGCGGGCCAGCTCCGGCCGGGGCACCTCGATCTCGTACAGGTCGCACAGGGCCAGCGCGACGGCGCACTCCAGCGCCGCCGACGACGACAGGCCGGCTCCCTGGGACAGGTCGGAGTCGATGAGCACGGACGCGCCGCCGACCTCGTGGCCGGCCTCGCGGAGCGCCCAGGCCACCCCTGCGGCGTAGGCGGCCCAGCCGCTGACCTGGCCCGGCTTCGCATCGGTGACGCGTACGGGGTCCGGGGACTGCAGGGAACGGAGTTCGAGGACGCCGTCGTCGCGGCGGGCCGCCGCGACCGAGACACCCTGGGCCAGAGCGAAGGGCAGCACGAAGCCGTCGTTGTAGTCGGTGTGCTCGCCGATGAGGTTGACGCGACCCGGGGCGCGCCAGACTCCTTCCGGATCACGCCCGAAGCAGTCGCGAAAATCCATGATCACCGTGCCTATCGTGTGGGCGCTGATCCTATCGGCAGCCCGTCGGGGAAGAGGCCCGCGGTCGCTCGTTCGAGGGCGATGCGGACGGCGCCGGTGGCGACCGCCTCGTCGCCCAGCGCGGACACCCTGACCTCGGGCGGAGGCGGGCACAGCGCGGCCAGCCGCTCGCGCAGCCCATCGACGATCAGGTCGCCGGCGCGGGACAGGCCGCCGCCCACGACGACGACGGCGGGATCGACGGCGAGGAGCAGGGCGGCGGTGCCGGTCGCCAGGTCGCCGGTGAACCCGCCGACGGCGGCCGTGGCCCGCGCGTCGCCGGACCGGGCGGCCGCGAAGACGGCGGCCAGGTCACGGCTGCCGGGACAGGCGGCCAGCAGGCGGTCCGGCGCGTCCTCCCAGCCCAGGACGCGCAGCAGGCCGAGCTCGCCGGCGCCGCCCCGGTGCCCGCGGTGGAGCCGGCCGCCGATGAGGACGCCCGCCGCGACGCGGTTGCCGGCGAGAACACAGACGGCGTCCTGTACGTCCTGGGCCGCCCCGCGCCAGTGCTCGGCGATGGTCGCGAGGTTGGCGTCGTTCTCCACGAGCATCGGCACGCCGGCCCGGGCGGCCCCGGCGGCGGGCGCCTCGGTCTCGGCGAGGGCTGGAGCCGGCATGCCCGCCGCCAGCGCGTGACCGAGGTCCAGGTCGGTCCAGTCGGGCAGCACGGTGCACAGGGTGACGACGCCGTCCCGGACGACGCCGGGGGTGCCGAGGCCGATGGCGCGCAGGCGGTCCGGCGCGATCCCGCCTTCGTCGAGGGCGCGGGCGAGGGTGGCGCGCGCGGCCTCGAGGCGTTCGGCGCGGCCGCACTCGGGTTCGACCACTCTGCGGCACACCTGCCGGACCTCGCCCTCGAGGTCGGCGAGGATGACGAGGACCTTGTGGACCCCGATGTCGATCCCGGCGACGAATCCCTCGTCGGCGCCGAAGCGGAAGCGCCGCGCGGGCCGCCCGGCGCCGCCGGGCTCGGGCGGCAGTTCGCGGACGATCCGTTCCCGCACGAAGCCCTCGACGACGTCCTCGACGGTCGGGCGGGAGAGCCCGGTCACCGCGCTGATCTCGGTGAGCGTGCGAGGGCCCTCGGCGTAGAGGGCCGCGAGCACGTCCGTGGAGTTGAGCCGCCGCAGCCGGGACGGGTCGCCGCCTCGTCTCACCATGACCCCCTTGACATCCGCCGCCCGTGCGACGGATCCTCTGCGATATTAAACAACCTTCTATTAATAACTCGGGAGTGTCGATGCCGGTGACCCTGGCCCTCGTCGGAGCGGGGATGCGCGGCTCGGACTACGGCCGCCGCGCGGTCCGCGACGGCCGTGCCCGCGTCGTGGCGGTGGCCGATCCCGTCGCCGAGCGTCGTGAGCGGGCCGCGGCCGAGCACGGGCTCGGGCCGGACCAGGTGTTCACCGACTGGCGTGAGCTGGCGGCGCTGCCCCGGCGGGCCGACGGCGTCATCGTCGCCACCCGGGACGGCGAGCACGTCGAGCCCGCCGTCGCCTTCGCCGAACGCGGCTACCACCTGCTGCTCGAGAAGCCGATGGCGCCCACCGAGGCCGGGTCGGCGGCGATCGCGGCGGCCGCCGAGCGCGCCGGGGTGATGCTCGCGGTGTGCCACGTGATGCGCTACTCCGCCTACACCCGCGTGTTGAAGGGACTGATCGACGCGGGGCGGATCGGCGCCGTCGCCGGCGTGCAGCACCTGGAGCCGATCGGCTGGTGGCACTTCGCCCACTCCTACGTGCGCGGCAACTGGCGGCGCGCGGACGAGTCCTCCCCGATGCTGCTGGCCAAGTGCTGCCACGACATCGACTGGCTGGCCCACATCATCGGCCGGCCCGCGGTGCGCGTGTCCTCCTTCGGCGCGCTCACCCACTTCCGGCCCGAGAACCGCCCCGAGGGCGCCGCCGACCGGTGCCTCGACTGCGCGGTCGAGCCGTCCTGCCCGTACTCCGCGACGCGCACCTACCTCGGCTTCGTCGGCGACCCGGCGCGGACGCACTGGCCGCTGAGCGCCCTGACCTTCGAGCCCTCGCCGGAAGGGGTGCGCGCGGCCCTGCGCGACGGGCCGTACGGCAGGTGCGTGTACGCGTGCGACAACGACGCCGTCGACCAGCAGGTCGTCACGATCGAGTACGAGGGCGGGGTGACCGCGTCGTTCACCGCGAGCGCCTTCACGCCCATGGGGTTCCGCAAGACGCGGATCTTCGGCTCGCACGGGTTCATCGAGGGTGACGGCGTCCGGCTCACGGTCGACGACTTCGTCTCCGGCGCCCGGGAGGTCATCGAGACCGACGAAGGGGAGGGGGTCTCGCTGGCCGGCGACCACGGCGGGGCGGACCAGGCCCTCGCCGAGGCGTTCGTGGCCGCGCTGGCCACCGGCGACCCGTCGCTGCTCCTCTCGGACGCCCGTACGTCCCTGGCGAGCCACCGGCTCGTGTGGGCGGCCGAACGGGCCCGGCACACCGGCACCGTCGTCTTTCTCCCGGACGGCGCGACCCCCGCCCCCTGACGCCCCAAGCACCCGACCCCACCCGCGGAGTGACCATGAAGCACCGTTTCCCGCGCCGGAGCCTCCTCGGCGCCGTCATGGCCCTCGGGCTGTGCGCCTGTGGATCCTCCGGATCCTCCGGGAGCTCCGGCGACTCGGCCGGCAGTGGACCCATCACCTGGGCGAGCTTCAAAGAGCCGACCGGCACGCTCCGGAAGGTCGTCGACGGCTGGAACGCCGCGCACCCGGACGCGAAGGTCACGCTCGTCGACCTGCCCGAGGCGGCCGACGCCCAGCGTCAGCAGCTCGTCCAGAACGCTCAGATCAAGTCGACGGCGTTCGACGTCGTCACGCTGGACGCCGTCTGGACCGCCGAGTTCGCCGCGAACCAGTGGGTCGAGCCGATCACCGGCCTGGACGCGAGCGGGTTCCTCACCCCGTCGCTGCGGACCGGGCAGTACCGGGGAAAGCTGTACGCCGCGCCGTGGCTCACCGGCGCCGGGCTGCTGTACTACCGGACCGACCTGTTGAAGAAGGCCGGCATCGCCGGGCCGCCGAAGACCTGGCAGGAGCTCACCGACGACTGCGCAAAGGTGCGGAAGTCGGTCGACATCGGGTGCTACGCCGGGCAGTACGACAAGTACGAAGGTCTCACCGTCAACGTCACCGAGGCGATCGACAGCGCGGGCGGGCACGTTTTGGACGCCTCCGGACGGCCGGCGTTGAACACGCCGGAGGCCCTCGCCGGGCTGCGGTTCCTGACCGACGGTCTGAAGAACGGCCTGATCCCCAAGGCCGCCCTGACCTACCAGGAGGAGAACGGCCGGCGGGCCTTCGAAGCCGGCGAGCTGCTGTTCCACCGCAACTGGGGCTACGTCTACGCCCTGGCCGGCAAGACCGACGGCTCCAGCAAGGTCGCGGGCAGGTTCGACGTGGCGCCGCTGCCCGGGCGCATCGGCCCGGGCATCTCCACCCTGGGCGGGAACAACGTCGCGATCTCCGCCTTCTCCAAGCACAAGAAGACGGCCCTGGACTTCATCCGGTACGTCACTGGCGCCGAGGCCGAGAAGACCTTCGGGCTGGGCAGCGCCTACCCGATGTCCCGCCTCGCGCTGTACTCCGACCCCGCGATGGTCAAGGCGCAGCCGTACCTGCCGACGCTGGCCACCTCCATCCAGAACGCCGTGCCGCGGCCCGAGGCCGTCCGCTACGGCGACGTCACGACCGCGATCCAGGAGGCGGCCTACGCGGCGCTGCGCGGACAGCAGAGCCCCGAACAGGCCCTGTCCGGCCTCCAGACCCAGCTCGGCCCGCTCACCGCCCACTGAGGCCCTCCCGGACGGGGCACGCCACGCCCGGAGGAAGGCGCCGCTCCGGCCGGAGCGGCGCCGCTTCGAGCGCGACGCGTGGCTCTGGCCGGGAGGCGCCGCTCCGGCCGGGACGGGCCGTCCCGGCCTACCGCCGCGCGAACGCCCAGGCGTCCGTGACCATCGCCCGCAGGTCGCGCTCGGGCTTCCAGCCGAGCCGGTCGGAGATCTTGGCGGAGGAGGCGATGAGCACGGCGGGGTCGCCGGCCCGCCGGGGGCTCTCCACCGCCGGGATCTCGTGCCCGGTGACCTCGCGGCACACGTCGATGACCTCGCGGACCGAGTAGCCCGAGCCGCTGCCCAGGTTGAAGATCTCGTGCTCGCCCGGCGCGCAGGCGTCGAGGGCCAGCAGGTGCGCCTCGGCCAGGTCGACGACGTGGATGTAGTCGCGGACGCAGGTGCCGTCCGCCGTCGGATAGTCGGTGCCGAAGACCGCGACCGACTCGCGCTCGCCGAGTGGCACCTTCAGCACGTTCGGGATGATGTGCGTCTCGACCGTGTGCCGCTCGCCGTACCGCCCGTACGCGCCCGCGACGTTGAAGTAGCGCAGGCTCACCCCGCCGAGGCCGTACATCCGGGCGTACTCCGCCAGCGTCGTGTCGATCGCCAGCTTCGACGCACCGTACGGGTTGGTCGGACGGGTCGGGTCGGTCTCGAGGATCGGCGTCCGCTCGGGCTCGCCGTACGTCGCGGCGGTGGAGGAGAACACAACGCGCGGCGTACCGTGGGTCCGCATCGCGTCGAGCAGGGCCAGCGACTCACCGAGGTTCTTGTCCCAGTAGAGGCCGGGTTTCTCCACCGACTCGCCGACGAGGGACTTGGCCGCGAAGTGCAGCACGCCGTCGAACCCGGCGGCCAGCGTCTCGTGGGCCGCCTCCCGGAGCGTGCCCCGGATGAGCCGCGCGCCGTCCGGCACGGCGTCGGCGTGGCCGGTCGAGCAGTCGTCCAGCACGACGACCTCGTGCCCGGCCTCCAGCAGCCGGGCCGACACGACGCTGCCGATGTATCCGGCGCCCCCGGTGACGAGAAGTTTCATTTGACCTCCAAGCTTTGCGGGTACGCTTTCAGCTCTAGTCTTTCCGAACAACCCACCTGGACATGGACGACCCACATAGTTACAGGCGTTTCTCATGAGAGAAACGCTGGTGAGCGCCGCGATCGTCCTCGCGCTCATTCTCGTCGAGGCGCTGTTCGTGGCCTCCGAAATCGCTCTCGTGTCGCTGCGCGACAGTCAGGTCCGCCGTATGGGCGAGCACGGTCGGCGCGGCACCGCGGTGGCACGGCTCGTCAGCGACCCCAACCGTTTCCTCGCGGTCGTGCAGATCGGCGTCACGCTGACCGCGCTGCTGTCATCCGCGTACGGCGCGATCACGCTGTCCGAGACCGCCAAGAAGGCCCTGATCCGAGAAGGCATGTCGGAGGGGCTCGCCGGGTTCATCGGCGTCGTCGGCGTGACCCTGATCATCTCGTACGTCACGCTCGTCATCGGCGAGCTCGCGCCCAAGCGGCTCGGCCTGCAGCGCGCCGAGGGCACCGCGATGATGGTGGCGCCGTTCCTCGACCGCATGGCGAAGGTGTCGCGGCCGGTGATCTGGCTGCTGTCGAGGTCGACCAACCTCGTCGTGCGGCTGCTCGGCGGCGACCCGGAGACCTCCCGTGAGGCCATCACGGCGGAGGAGATCCGTTCGCTGGTGGCCGGCACGACGGAGATCGCCCTGGACGAACGGAACCTGATCGAGGAGGTGTTCGACGCCGGGGAGCGCCAGCTGCGCGAGGTGCTGGTGCCCCGCACGGAGGTGGAGTTCCTCGACGCCGCGACGCCGCTGGCGAAGGCCGCGCGCACCACCACCGGCAGCCCGCACTCCCGGTATCCCGTCTACCGCGACTCCCACGACGACGTCATCGGGTTCGTGCACGTCCGCGACCTGCTCGATCCGCAGCTCGCGGGCCGGTCCACCCCGGTCGGCGAGCTGGTCCGGCCGGTCCTGTACCTGCCGGCGAGCAAGCGGGTGCTGGCCGCGCTGTCGGAGATGCGGCGCGAGGGTCACCACCTGGCGATCGTCGTCGACGAGTACGGCGGGACCGCGGGGATCGTCACCCTCGAGGACCTGGTCGAGGAGCTCGTCGGGGAGATCCGCGACGAGTACGACGTCGAGGACGCCCACGCCCGTCGCCTGCACGGCGGCGCGCTCGAGGTCGACGGCCTGCTCAACCTGGACGCGTTCGCCGACGAGACCGGCCTGGAGCTGCCCGAAGGGCCGTACGAGACGGTCGCGGGCTACCTGATGGCCGTTCTCGGACACCTGCCGCAGGTCGGGGAGAACGTCGAGGTGAACGGTCATCGCCTCACCGTCACCGAGGTGGACGGCCGCCGTGTGTCACGCGTCCGCCTCAGCCCGCCGCCGACCCCACCGGCGGACAACGAGGAAGCCTGAGAGAATCCAGCTATGCCCATCGAGTCCAGCCCGTCCGCCCCGCGTCCGCGGGTCCTGTCCGGCATCCAGCCGACCGCCGACTCCTTCCACCTCGGCAACTACCTCGGCGCGCTCCGGCAGTGGGTCGCCCTGCAGGACACCCACGACGCGTTCTACTGCATCGTCGACCTGCACGCGATCACAGTGGAGACCGACCCGGAGGTGCTGCGGCGGCGCACGCGGGTGGCGGCCGCGCAGCTGTTCGCGATCGGGCTGGACCCGGAGCGCAGCACGGTGTTCGTGCAGAGCCAGGTGCCCGAGCACGCGGAGCTGCAGTGGGTGCTGTCCTGCATCACCGGGTTCGGCGAGGCCGGCCGGATGACGCAGTTCAAGGACAAGTCCGCCAAGCAGGGCGCGTCGAGCACCTCGGTGGGCCTGTTCACGTACCCGATCCTGCAGGCCGCCGACATCCTGCTCTACCAGGCGGACCAGGTGCCGGTCGGGGAGGACCAGCGGCAGCACCTGGAGCTGACCCGCACGCTCGCGCAGCGGTTCAACCACCGGTTCGGGGAGACCTTCGTCGCCCCCGAGGCGTACATCCCGAAGGCCGCCGCGAAGATCACTGACCTGCAGGACCCGACGGCGAAGATGAGCAAGTCCTCCTCCTCGCCGCAGGGCATCGTCGACCTGCTGGACGAGCCGGGCCCGCTGCGCAAGAAGGTCATGCGTGCGGTCACCGACACGGGTACCGAGATCAAGGCCGACGAGGAGAACAAGCCGGGCATCACCAACCTCCTGCGGATCCACTCCGCGCTGTCCGGCACCTCCATCGAGGACCTCGAGCGGCACTTCGAAGGCCAGGGGTACGGCGCGCTGAAGAAGGAGCTCGCCCAGATCCTCCTGGACACCTTCGTGCCGATCCGGGAGCGCACCGGCAAGCTGCTCGCCGACGAGGCGCAACTGGACCGGATGCTCGCGGTCGGCGGCGACCGCGCCCGCGAGGTGGCCCGCGAGACGATGGAGACGGTCCGCGACCGGGTGGGGTTCCTGGGCCGTGCCTGAGGCCGAGGAGCGCACGATCGGGGTGGCCGTCGCCATCCCCGATCCGTACGGTCCCGAGCTGCAGAGCCGCCGCGCCGCGCTGGGCGATCCGCTCGCCACGTCGATCCCCGCCCACATCACCCTCGTACCGCCGACGCGGGTGCCGGTCCCGGCGCTCGACGACATCGACCGGCACCTGCGCGGCGTCGCCCTGGGCGAACGCCCGTTCCACATCCACCTGCGGGGGACCGGCACGTTCCGGCCGGTGTCGCCGGTCGTGTTCGTCGCGCTCGCCGAGGGCATCGGCGACTGCGAGCGCCTCGAGTACGAGATCCGCCGCGGTCCGCTCGCCGTCGAGCGCCCGTTCCCGTACCACCCGCACGTCACCGTCGCCCACCACCTCCCGGACGACCTGCTCGACCAGGCGTTCAAGGAGCTCGCCGGGTACGAGGCGGAGTTCCCCGTGGACGGCTTCTGGCTGTACGAGCACGGACTGGACGGCGTGTGGCGGCCACGGTGGCACTTCCCGTTCGGCGCCCACGCATACCGTTCATGATTGCTCACTCCGGGTGAATCTTCTCGCCGCACCGGGGTAATGCCCCCACCATGGCGCCGGTGATCAGCGGGGTGCAGCGCGGGGTCTCCTCCGTGGAGGAGCATGTCAAGGGGTTCCTGCGCGCGCTCCGGGCGCGCTGGCGGTGGTTCGACCACCTGGGCCGGGCCTACGAGCGCTACCAGCGGTACCGCGGCGACCGGATGGCCGCGGCCCTGACCTTTTACGGGTTCCTGTCGTTCTTCCCGCTGGTCGCCCTGGCCTTCGCCGTGATGGGGTACGTCGTCGCGATCAGCCCCGGCGCCCGCGAGTACGTCACCAAGGCGATCTTCGAACTGCTGCCCGGTCTCGCCGACAAGCTGCCCGTCCAGCAGATCGCCGCCGCAAAGGCGGGGGCCAGCGTGTTCGCACTGCTCGGCCTGTCGTGGAGCGGCCTGGGCTGGATCGGCGTCTGGCGCGAGTCCCTGCGCACCATGTGGAAGGGCGACCCCGAGCACGACGCCAACCCGGTGATCAAGAAGCTGTCGGATCTGGCCGTCCTGGTGGTCCTGGGCCTGACGCTGCTCGCCTCCGTCGCGCTGTCGAGTCTGGCCACCTCGGCCACCCACGCCGTCCTCCACTGGACCGGGCTGTCCGACGTGCCGGGCGCCGGCACCGTCCTGCGGCTGGTGGCGATCGGCGTCGCCATCGCGGCGAACACCTTCCTCTTCCTGGTGCTGTTCGCCCGTCTCTCCGGCACCCGCGCGTCCTGGCGGCGGCTGCTGCGGGGCTGTGTGTTCGGGGCCGTGGGCTTCGAGGGGCTGAAGCTGCTCGGCACCTACCTCATCGGGCACGTCATGCGCAATCCGTTGTACGCGTCGTTCGCCGTGATCGTCGGACTGCTCATCTGGATCAACGTCGTATCGCGCTTCATCCTGTTCACCGCGGCCTGGACCGCCACGCGCCGGGTGGTGCTCAACGTGGACGAGGAACCACCGGCCCGGGCCGAAGGGGCCTAGCGCGCCGTACGCCTGCCCCGTTGGTCGGTATGTCACTCCTCGATGACGGCGGGCCGATCTTCGCCCAGATCGCCGCCGAGCTGGCGAACCAGATCGCCGACGGCACCGTGGGCGAGGGCGAACTAGTCCCGTCCAGCAACGAACTCGCGGCGTTCTATCGGGTCAACCCGGCCACGGCGGCGCGCAGCCTCACCACGCTCTCGGACGAGGGCCTGGTGGAGAAGCGGCGGGGCGTCGGCATGTTCGTCGCGAAGGGCGCGCGGGACCGGCTGGTGCGCGCCCGGCGGCGCCGCTTCGCCGACCACTACGTACGGCCGCTGGTGGTCGAGGCGGCACGGCTCGGGATCGGGCTGGACGAGCTGCTCGGGCTGGTCCGCGAGGAGCTGGCCTCCGCCGAGGTGACGACGGGAGAACGGGCATGACGCCGGCGATCTCGGTCGCCGGGGTCACGCGCCACTACCGCGGCCACCAGGCGCTGACCGATGTCACCTTCGAGATCGACACGCCGTGCATCGCCGGACTGCTGGGCCGCAACGGCGCCGGGAAGACCACGCTGCTGCGCATCCTGGCCGGCCAGGAGTTCACCACCTCCGGGCGCGTGCACGTGTTCGGGGCCGGGCCGCTGGAGAACGACGCGGTGCTGCGCCGGATGATCCTCGTACGGGAGGACCAGACGTACCCCGACCTGCGGGTCCGGCACGCGATCAGGGCGGCCTCGCTGCTGTACCCGAACTGGGACGCCGAGCTGGCCGGCACGCTGCTGGACGCGTACGAGCTGCCGCCGGCCCGGCCGATCAAGAAGCTGTCGCGCGGCATGCGGACCGCCCTCGGCATCATCATCGGGCTGGCCGCCCGCGCCGAGCTCACCCTGTTCGACGAGCCGTACGCGGGCCTGGACGCGGTCGCCCGCACCTTCTTCTACGACCAGCTGCTGGCCGACTACACCGCCCACCCGCGGTGCATCGTGCTCTCGACCCACCTCATCGACGAGGCCGCCGAGCTCCTCGACCGCGTCCTGGTCATCGACCACGGCCGGCTGGTCCTCGACGCGTTCACCGACGACCTGCGCGGCGCCGCCACGGTCGTCACCGGCCCGGCCGGCGGCGTGGAGCGGTTCGTCGCCGGCCGCACGACGCTGAACCGGCGCACGATGGGCACGCAGACCACTGCGGTGATGATCGGTCGGCTCGACGAGCGCGATCGCGAACTCGCCGACCATCTGCGCCTGCGCCTGGAGGGGGTCACCCTTCAGCAGCTCGCGGTCTACGCGGCCGAGCACCATGACCAGTCCGGCCGCACGGCAGCGAGGGCATCCTGATGCGCCACACCCCGATCGTCACCGTCGTCCGCTACCTGCTCCTCGACCGCGTCACCTACCTCGTACTGCCCTGGGTGTGGGCGGCCTTCGGCTTCATCCTCGACGTGGTGATCCTGCGACTCACCCTGGCCGGCCACACCGACCACCGCTGGGTCGGCGGCCTGGCCGCGGCCTTCCTCGTCGTGCTCATCGTGGGCGCGCAGTCCGTCGCCCGCGCCCTGCCGTTCGCCCTCACCCTCGGGGTCAGCCGCCGCGCCTACTTCCTCGGCGTCACCGCACTGGCCCTCGCCCTGGCCGTGTGCTTCGGGCTCGTGGTCGCGGTCGGCCAGATCCTCGAACGCGCGACCGGCGGATGGGGCCTGCACATGGCCTACTTCCGCGTCCCCTACCTCCTCGACGGCCCCTGGTACCTGTCGTGGCTCACCGTGACGACGACCTTCGTCCTCTTGTTCGTCTACGGGATGTGGTACGGCCTGGTCCACCGCCGCGCCGGGCTGCCCGGCACCATGATCTTCGGCGCGGCGCAACTCGGCGTGCTGGCCCTCGCCGCGATCATCGCGACGTGGGCGCACGGCTGGGCGGACATCGGCCGTTTCCTCACCACCATCACCGCCACCGGTGTCACCGGCGTCCTCGCCGCCGCCGTCGCCGTCATGCTCGCCGGCGGCTTCGCCACCATCCGCCGCCTGCCCATCTGAGACCGAGTCGCGCCCCGGCGGAAGGGCCCTACTCCTCGTCGGCCTGCTCGGCCTCCACGCGCCGTACCGGGTTCGGCGCGGTCTCCCGGGCGGACGGTTCCGCCGGGCCGGAGGACAGCGGGGCGCCCGCGACCTTCACGTCGCCGCGGTGCGGCGACTCGGACCCGGACCCGGACTCGGGACCGGTCCGCGTCGCCTCGTCGCGGGTCTCGGACGCGGCGCCGGACGGCGGTCGCTCCGGGCCGAAGGTGCGGACGTGACCGCCGGCGGGCGGCGGGGCCGCCTCGGCGAGCGCCGCCCGCCGGCGCCGGCGCAGGCCGAACAGGAGTCCGGCGATGATCGCCAGCAGGGCCAGGCCGCCACCGCCGGCGGCGCCCAGCTTGCGCCAGTCGGGGCCGTCGGCCGGGGAGAGACGCACCGTGTTCGGCCGCTTCGTCGCCGCCGCCGGGGGCTTCTTCGGCTGCGGCGGCGGGATCGGGTCGACGAGCGTCCCGGCGGAGCCCGCCTTCGCGCGCTCCTCGAAGCCCCAGTCGAGCAGGGCGCGCGCGTCGTCCCAGAAGTCGGACTGGGCGTGCATCAGCGAGATGATGATCGTGTGGCCGTCGCGGGTGGCCGCGCCGACGAAGCTGCCGAGCGCGTGGCTGGTCCAGCCGTTCTTCCCGCCGATCATGCCGCGGTAGGGCCTGCTGCCGATCAGCAGGTGGTCGTGCGTGCCGATCTCGTAGCCGCCGGTCTTCTTGCCCTTCTCCCGCTCCTTCTTGTCCGGCGGGGCCGGCCAGTGGTACAGCGTCGCGCCGACGTACTTGCGGAAGTCGGGCAGCGTCAGGCCCTGTTTCATGATCAGCGCGAGGTCGTACGCGGAGCTGTGCTGCTGGGCGAGCGTGAGCGGCGGGTCGTCGTCGAGGCCGTTGGGCGTACGCGCGACCGTGTCCAGGGCCTGGATGCGGTGGGCCTCGGCGTTCATCTGCTCGAGGGACGGCGCGAGCCCGCCGTTCGCCTCGCACAGGGCGATGGCGGTGTCGTTGCCCGACTGCATCAGCAGGCCGTGGAACAGGTCGCGCACCGTGTAGGTCCACTTGGTGTCCATGCCGACCGCCGACCCGGACGCGTTCACCGCGTTCTGTGACGGCTTCATCTTCTGGGCCGGGTTCAGGCGCGGGATGAGCGTGATCGCGGTCAGGGTCTTCAGCGTGCTGGCGGGCCGGTACTCGCCGTGCGGGTCCTTCGCCGCCAGGATGCGCCCGGTCTCCAGGTCGGCGATGACGTACGACGACGCCTGGATGTGCGGCGGGGCGGACACCCCGGCGGAGTGGTCCCAGATGTAGCCATGCTTGCTCAGCTCGGGCCCGCCGACGACCGTGTCGGCGTGGGCCGGAACGGCGTACAGCGGCGCGACAACCCCAGAAACGGCGACGAAGGCGATCAACGTTCGCATGGCTGCCCAACGTGGAGAGGACGGGTACGGGAACGACACAGCGGGTGTACCCCCAATAATGAGGCCTGACGAAGCCCCCCAGGGGCGCCTCCGGTTTCTTGATCGGCCTTGCCCGATTCGTGATCTTTGGGCGGTCGATGCCGACCAACAATTTGGGCGGCGATCCCCCCCGATCTACCGCCTTCCACACCACTCCCGGCGGGTCGGCCGCGGTGTGAAGTAGGCCACCTTGTGGCCGCCGTGTATCGCGGAGACGATCGGTCGTACGATCGCACAAGGGTGCGGATGAGTCGCGCGGCATGTGCGGCTGAGAGTGTTTCCGCAGGTCATCGGCTGGATTGGGAAGGTGATGGTCGGTATGCGTTCGGAGTCGGGGCTGCCGATCGAACCCGTCTACGGGCCCGCGGCGCTGGAGGGATTCGACGCCGCCGAGCGGCTGGGGGAGCCGGGCGCGTTCCCGTTCACGCGCGGCGTCTACCCGACCATGTACACCCAACGGCCCTGGACGATGCGGCAGTACGCCGGGTTCGGCACCGCGGCCGAGTCCAACCGGCGCTACCACCAGCTCATCGAGGCCGGCACCGCGGGCCTGTCGGTGGCGTTCGACCTGCCCACCCAGATGGGGTACGACTCGGACGCCGACCTCGCCCGCGGCGAGGTCGGCAAGGTCGGCGTCGCGATCGACTCGATCGAGGACATGCGCGTGCTGTTCGACGGCATCCCGCTGGGCGAGGTGTCGACGTCGATGACGATCAACGCGCCCGCGGCCGTGCTCCTGCTGCTCTACCAGCTCGTCGCCGAGGAGCAGGGCGTCCCAGCCGACCGCCTGACCGGGACGATCCAGAACGACATCCTCAAGGAGTACATCGCGCGGGGCACCTACATCTTCCCGCCGAAGCCCAGCCTGCGGCTCGTCGCCGACACGTTCCGGTACTGCAAGAACGAGATCCCCAAGTGGAACACGATCTCGATCTCCGGCTACCACATGGCCGAGGCCGGGGCGACGCCCGTACAGGAGATCGCGTTCACCCTCGCCAACGCCAAGGAGTACGTCCGGGCGGCCGTCGAGTCGGGGCTGGACGTCGACGCGTTCGCACCGCGCCTGTCGTTCTTCTTCGTCGCCCGGACCACCCTGCTGGAGGAGGTCGCGAAGTTCCGCGCGGCCCGCCGGATCTGGGCGCACCTCATGCGCGAGGAGTTCGGCGCGAAGAACCCCAAGTCCCAGATGCTGCGGTTCCACACCCAGACCGCGGGCGTCCAGCTCACCGCGCAGCAGCCCGAGGTCAACCTCGTCCGCGTCGCGATCCAGGCGCTCGGCGCGGTCCTGGGCGGCACGCAGTCGCTGCACACCAACTCCTACGACGAGGCGATCGCGCTGCCCACCGAGAAGGCCGCGCGCCTCGCGCTGCGCACCCAGCAGGTGATCGCGCACGAGTCCGACCTGACGCGCACGGTCGACCCGTTCGCCGGGTCGTACGCCGTCGAGTCGATGACCGACGAGATCGAGGAGGCCGCCCGCGCCCTCATCGACCAGGTCGAGGAGATGGGCGGCGCGGTGAGCGCCATCGAGAAGGGTTTCCAGAAGGCCGAGATCGAGCGGTCGGCGTACCGCACGGCGCTGGAGATCGACGGCGGTGACCGGGTCGTGGTCGGCGTCAACCGGTTCCGTACCGAGGACGATGAGCCGTACGAACCGCTGCGCGTCGACCCGGCCATCGGGGAGGCCCAGGCCGAGCGGCTCGCGCGGCTGCGGGCCGAGCGCGACAACGACGAGGTCCGCCGGCGCCTCGACGACCTGCGCCACCTCGCGGAGAAGGAGGGCGCGCAGGCGGACGCCGGCGACGTCTCCGCGGGCGACGGCAACCTGCTGTACCCGCTCAAGGAGGCACTGCGGGCCCGCGCCACGGTCGGCGAGGTCTGTGACGCGCTGCGCGACGTCTGGGGCGTGTACGTCCCCGCCGACGCCTACTGAGCCGGAGGCGACCAGAAGGCACTGACCAGGCGAAGCGCCGCCACCGGCGCCGCACCCCCATCCCCCGGCAGCGAGGAGTCACGGATGAGCGACGAGTGGCGGGCGAACATCGACGCCCTAGAACAGACGGCCCGGTCGATGATCGCGCTGGGCGAGGAGCTGGACGCGGCGGACTGGACCCGGCCGACCGAGTGTCCCGGCTGGTCGGTCCAGGACCAGTACGCGCATATCCTGGGGATCGAGCGCTGGCTGCTCGGCGAGGCCGCGGACGACGAGCCGCGGACGGTGGCCAATACCGCTCTCGACGTCGAGGCGTTCCGCTCCTGGCCCCCGGAGAAGGCCCTCGGCGAGCTGCGCGGGGTGATCGAGCGGCGTGTCGCGTCGCTGCGATCCGACGCCGTCGACCTGGCCCAGGTCGTCCCCACGCCCTTCGGCCGGGACATGCCGTACGGCGCTTTCATGGGACACCGGGCGTTCGACGTGTGGATGCACGAACAGGACGTACGCCGCGCGACCGGGCGTCCGGGCAACCTCGACGGTCGCGCCGCCGAGGTCAGCGCGAGGATCCTCGGCGACTCCCTGCCCTTCGTCGTCGGCAAGCGAGGGCGGCCCGAGCCGGGTCAGACGGTCGTGGTCGAGACGCCGGAGCGTCGCTGGTGCGTCGCGATGGGCGCCGACCGCCGGGCCCGTTTCGCGGAGGAGCCGTCGGGACCGACCGTACGGCTCCGCATGGACTGGGAGACGTTCCTCCGGCTCGGCGGCGGCCGCGTGGCGCCGTCCGAGGCGGAGGTGCAGGTCAGCGGAGACGGTGACCTGGCCGGCCGGGTTCTCGCGGGCATGGCCATAACGCCCTGAGTGGATGTCCGGACCAGTGGCTCATGATCAACCTGGTCATTAGTGAGGATTGCTCGTAGCCGGATCGGATGGCGCCGGTCGCCCGATGGGTGCTCCAGAAGAGTCAACCGCGCATCGCGGGGCAAAGACCTCCCGAGACGGCGCGTGGTCGGCGGCATGATGGTCACCGATCGGGGCGGTTTCGGTGCTCACCCTCGGCACCCGACGTGCTGGCCGAATTACGCCACGCGGACGCGATTAACCTGCAAGGATTGAGGGACGGAGGTTGGCCGTGGCCATCGAGTTCAACGCTTCACGGGGTGCCACGCTCGGCATCGAGTGGGAGCTCCAACTCGTCGACGACCAGACGCGGCGCCTCCGCCAGGACGCCGGACAGGTGCTGGGGGCGCTGCCCGGGCTCAGTGAGGCCGAGCGCAACCCCAAGATTCGCCACGAGCTCATGGAGTCGACCGTGGAGATCGTCACAGACGTGTGCCACACGGTCTCCGAAGCGCGCGCCGACCTGGCCGCCACCATGGCCGAGCTCCGCTCCGCCGCCGAGCCCCGGGGCATCGGGCTCGCCTGCACCGGCACCCACCCGATCAGCGACTGGCGCGACGCGGAGATGGCGCCGATCCAGCGCTACGCCGAGCTCGTCGAGCAGTACCAGTGGCTCGCCCGGCGCATCCAGACGTTCGGCGTGCACGTCCACGTCGGCATCCGCTCCGTCGACAAGGCCATCCCGATCGTCAACGCCCTGTCCGCCTACCTGCCGCACTTCCTCGCGCTCACCGCGTCGAGTCCGTTCTGGTGCGGCCAGGACACGGGGCTGGCCTCCAGCCGGGCGATCGTCTTCGGGTCGCTGCCCACCGCGGGGCCGCCGCACCTGCTGGCGGACTGGGCGGAGTTCGAGGCCTACATGGACACGCTGCTGCGCGCCCAGGCGATCAGGAGCATCAAAGAGGTCTGGTGGGACATCCGGCCGCACCCCGATTTCGGAACCATCGAAATTCGGATGTTCGACGGCATTCCTACCCTTCGTGAGGTAGGAATGGCCGCGGCACTCTGTCAATCCCTCGTCGAACTCTTCGATCATCAGCTGGATCGTGGTTACACTTTGCCCAGCCCGGCCACGTGGGTCGTGCGCGACAACAAATGGCGCGCGACTCGGTACGGCCTCGACGCCATCGTGATCACCGACGATCAGGGAGCCACCGCTCCGCTCCGCGACGAGCTCTACGAACTGGTCCGGGAGTTGGAGCCGATAGCGGACCGGCTCGGCTGCGCCGAAGATCTGAAGGTGCTCTCCGACGTCCTCGACCAGGGCGCTTCGTACGAGCGGCAGCGCGCCATCATCAACGATGGCGGCAGCCTTGAGGACGTCGTTACCGCGGCTCTCACGGAATGCCGGGAGGACCGGTTCGTCAATCCACGGGAGGTGACACATGCGGGGGCCTGAACTCCCCGGTAATGAGCCAGTGGGAGGAGGGCTGAGACCGCTACTCGACTCGTTTCTGGCCGAGAACGAGACCGATCTCATCGCCTTCCGCCGGGATCTGCACATGCACCCGGAACTCGGCTTCGCCGAACACCGCACGACGGCTCGCCTGATCGAGGCGCTGACCGCGGCGGGGCTGCGACCGCAGCGACTGCCCAAGGGCACCGGCCTGATCTGCGAGGTCGGCAACGGCGACGGCCCGGTGGTCGGCCTGCGCGCCGACATCGACGCCCTTCCGCTGACCGACGAGAAGGACGTCGCCTACCGCTCCACGGTGCCGGGCGTCTGCCACGCCTGCGGCCACGACGTGCACACGACCATCCTGCTGGGGGTCGGCCGGTTCTTCGCGCGGCAGGCCGCCGCCGGTCTGGTGCCCGGCAAGGTGCGGCTGATCTTCCAGCCGGCCGAGGAGACGCCGGGCGGCGCACTGGACGTCCTGGCCGCCGGCGGCATCGCCGGGGTCGACCGCGTCTTCGCCCTGCACTGCGACCCTCGCCTGGAGGTCGGGCGGCTCGGCCTGCGCGTCGGCCCGATCACCGCGGCCTGCGACAAGGTGAACGTCCGGGTCGCCGGTCCGGGCGGGCACACCGCGCGCCCGCACCTGACCGCCGACCTGGTGTACGCCCTGGCCAAGATCGTCACGGAGCTGCCGGCCGCGCTGTCGCGGCGGGTGGACCCGCGCTCCAGCCTGAGCCTCGTGTGGGGCCGGGTGTCGGCCGGGTCGGTGGCCAACGCCATCCCCGACGACGGCATCGCCCAGGGCACCGTGCGCTGCCTCGACGACGAGGCGTGGCACTCCGCGCCCGAGCTCATGAAGACCCTGCTCGACTCGGTGGCCAGCGCGTACGACGTGAAGGCCGAACTCGACTATGTCCGCGGCGTGCCGCCGACCGTGAACGAGCGGACGAGCGTCGAGATGTTCCGCACCGCCGTCGAAGCGGTCATCGGTGAGGACGGCGCGGCGGGCACACCCCAGAGTCTCGGCGGCGAGGACTTCGGCTGGTACCTCGAGTCGATCCCCGGGGCGCTGGCCAGGCTCGGCGTCGCGACCCCCGGCATGGCCGGCGCGTACGACCTGCATCGGGGCACCTTCGACGTGGACGAGCGGAGCATCGGCGTCGGTGTCCGGATCATGGTCGCCACCGCCCTGACAGCACTGTGGGAGAGCCGGCGCGCGAGCGCCGCCGAGCCCATCGGGGAGCCCGCGGCCTGACGCGCACGCCCGGGTCGCTAGACGGTTTTCGGTCGCCACCCGGGCGGTCCTCCTTGCCCTGGTAGGTCGCACGGCGGTCTGACCAGTGACGATGCGCTTTCGCCTTGATAACGGACGCGTTGCGACACGGTCGCTTTGGCTCGTTCCTCCCCTGGCTGCGACTATGGTCCGAGAGATTCGTGCCATGACGCACATTTCGGGCTGGGTCTAATTGGAGGAGCTACCTTGCGCCGTGCAGTGAAGATGACCGCCGTCGCGGCGAGCGCGGTGCTTGCACTCAGCGCCGCCGGCTGTGGCGGCAAGAAGGCCAACACCGGCGGCGGTGGTGGCGGCGAGGGCAAGAAGACCGTCAAGGTCGGCCTCGCGTACGACGTGGGCGGCCGTGGCGACAAGTCGTTCAACGACGCCGCGTACGCCGGCCTGCAGAAGGTCCAGAGCGAGCTGAAGCTCGACGTCAAGGACATCGAGGCCAAGGAAGGCGAGAGCGACAACGACAAGATCCAGCGGCTGCAGCTGCTGGCCCAGTCGGGCTACAACCCGGTGATCGCCGTCGGCTTCGCGTACGCGGGCGCGCTGGGCAAGGTCGCGCCGAAGTTCCCGAACGTCAAGTTCGCGATCATCGACGACAACACGATCCAGCAGCCGAACGTCGCGGACCTGCTCTTCGCCGAGAACCAGGGCTCCTACCTCGTCGGCGCGGCGGCGGCCAAGAAGTCCAAGACCGGCCACATCGGCTTCATCGGCGGCGTGGCGACCCCGCTGATCAAGAAGTTCGAGGTCGGGTACATCGCGGGCGCCAAGAAGGTCAACCCGAACATCAAGGTCGACTCCAAGTACATCTCCCAGCCGCCGGACTTCGGCGGCTTCAAGGACCCGGCCAAGGGCAAGACGATCGCCCAGGGCATGTACGACCAGGGCGCCGACGTCGTCTACACGGCGGCGGGCCTGTCCGGCACCGGCTCGCTGCAGGCGGCCGCCGCGGCCAAGAAGTGGTTCATCGGCGTCGACTCCGACCAGTACCTGACGGCGACCGCCGACGAGAAGCCGTACGTGCTGACCTCGATGCTCAAGCGCGTGGACACCGCGGTGTTCAACTTCGTCAAGGGTGTCGGTGAGGGCCAGTTCCAGAAGGGCGACCAGCGGTTCACCCTCCAGAACGACGGTGTCGACTACTCCAAGTCGAACCCGACGGCGCTGGGCGACCTGCCGGCGACCCTCGACGACCTGAAGCAGCAGATCGTCTCCGGAAAGATCACGCCGCCCGAGAAGTGACGGCGGTAAGGGCTCGGGCCCGGGTGGACGGCTTCGGCCTCCCTCCCGGGCCCCACTGGTGCGGGAGCAGGTCATGTCCACGACTGAGCCGGCGGTCGAGCTGCACGGCATCACCAAGCGCTTCCCCGGCGTCGTGGCCAACCACGACATCGACATCGCGGTCGCGGCGGGCACGGTGCACGCGATCGTCGGGGAGAACGGCGCAGGCAAGTCGACCCTGATGAAGATCCTCTACGGCATGCAGCGGCCGGACGAGGGAACGATCAAGGTCAACGGAGAGGTCGCCGACCTCCATTCGCCGTCCGACGCGATCGGGCGCGGCATCGGCATGGTGCATCAGCACTTCATGCTGGCCGACAATCTCACCGTCCTGGAGAACGTCGTCCTCGGCGCCGAGAAGCTGCACGGCATCGGCGGCGGGGCGCGGCGCCGGATCCGGGAGATCTCCGACCAGTACGGGCTGGGCGTCGAACCGGACCGGCTGGTCGAGGAGCTCGGCGTCGGCGCCCGCCAGCGCGTCGAGATCCTCAAGGTCCTCTACCGCGGAGCGCGGATCCTCATCCTCGACGAGCCCACCGCGGTGCTCGTGCCGCAGGAGGTGGACGAGCTCTTCGCCAACCTCGAGGAGCTCAAGCGCGAGGGCCTCACCGTCATCTTCATCTCGCACAAGCTCGACGAGGTCCTGAAGGTCGCCGACGCGATCACCGTGATCCGCCGGGGCACGACCGTGGCCTCCGCCGATCCCAAGGAGGTCTCCGCCCGGCAGCTCGCCGAGCTGATGGTCGGCAGCGAACTGCCGGTCCCGGAGCTGCGCGAGTCGACGGCGACCGACGTCCCGGTGCTGACCGTCGAGGGCGTGACCGTCCGCGACGCCACGGGCCGCGCCGTCGTGGACGGGGTGTCCCTGACCATCCACGAGGGCGAGATCCTCGGGATCGCCGGGGTGGAGGGCAACGGCCAGGCCGAGCTCGTCGAAGCGATCATGGGCATGCTGCCGGTCGAGTCCGGCGCCGTCCGGCTCGGCGAGGAGGACCTGGTCGGCCGGTCGACCCGGCACCGCCGGGAGATGGGCATCGGGTTCATCCCCGAGGACCGGCACCGGCACGCCCTGCTGCTGGAGTCCCCGCTGTGGGAGAACCGCGTCCTCGGCCACCAGACCCGGTCCCCGAACGTCAAGGGCATCCTCATCGACCGCGCCGGCGCGCGCCGCGACACGGAGCGGATCGTCGAGGAGTACGACGTGCGGACTCCCGGCATCGACGTCAGCGCGGCCTCGCTGTCCGGCGGCAACCAGCAGAAACTGATCATCGGCCGGGAGATGTCCGGGAACCCGAAGCTGCTGATCGCCGCGCACCCGACCCGTGGGGTCGACGTCGGCGCCCAGTCGGCGATCTGGGACCATCTGCGACGGGCGCGGGCCGAGGGCCTGGCGGTGCTGCTCATCTCCGCCGACCTCGACGAGCTGATCGGCATGTCGGACACCCTGCGGGTGATCCTGCGCGGCCGGCTGGTCGGGGAGGCCGACCCCGCGACCATCACTCCGGACGAACTCGGCTCCCTGATGACCGGCGCCGCAGAGGGGAGCGTGGCATGATCTCCAACCTGCTCGCGAAGTCCTACGCGCGGACCGTGATCGCGGCGCTCGTCGCGCTCGTCTTCGCGGTCGTCGTGACCTCGATCGTGCTGTCGATCAGCGGGTTCAACCCGCCGTCCACGTTCCAGGCGATGTTCGACTTCGGCAAGGAGCCCGACAGCGTCGTCAACACCGTGAACCGAGCGTCTGCGTACTATCTGTCGGCGCTCGCGGTCGCGATCGGGTTCCGGATGAACCTGTTCAACATCGGTGTCGACGGGCAGTATCGCCTCGCGGCCATGCTCGCCGCCGCGGCGGGCGGGGCGTGGGCGCTGCCGGCGGGACTGCACCAGCTCGTGATCATCGTCGTCGCGGCCGTCGTCGGCGGCGCGTGGGCGGGCATCGCGGCGATCCTCAAGGTGACGCGGGGCGTCAGCGAGGTCATCTCGACCATCATGCTGAACTTCATCGGCACCGGCGTGATCGCGTTCCTGCTCAGCCCGGACCGGCTCGCGGCGAAGGTCGCGGGCAGCAACAACGTCGGCACCAAGCCCATCGGCTCGTCGGGCCGGGTGCCGGGGATCTCCTACCCGGGCAGCGACCTGAAGATCTACGGCCTCGTCCTGCTCGCGGTGCTGGCCGGCCTCGGGTTCTGGTTCGTGATCAACCGCACGCGGTTCGGCTTCGACCTGCGGGCCACGGGCCTGTCCGAGAGCGCCGCCGTCGCGAGCGGCGTGGACGCCAAGCGCATGGTCGTCATCGCGATGGTCCTGTCCGGTGCGGTCGCCGGCCTCGTCGGCATGCCGCAGCTGCTCGGCGGGTCCTACTCCTACTCGCTGGACTTCCCGACCGGGATCGGCTTCACCGGCATCGGCATCGCGCTGCTCGGCCGGAACAACCCGGTCGGCATCGCCTTCGCGTCGCTGCTGTGGGCGTTCCTGGACCAGTCGTCGCAGATCCTCGAGTTCAACGACATCCCCAAGGAGATCGTCGCCATCACCCAGGCGGCCGTGCTGCTGTCGGTGGTCGTGGTGTACGAGATCGTCAACCGGGTGGGCCGGCGCATGGACCAGCGGCGCGTCGCCGCTGAGCTCGGAGAGGTGGCGGCGTGAGCGAGGCGTACGGTTCGAAGCAGGCAGGCGAGGTGTCAGCATGATCGACCAGGAGGTCCGGACGCCCGCGCCGCGGACCGGCGGAGTGCGCGGGTTCCGCGGCCGGCGGGCGCTGACCGCCGGACTGGGCGCCTTCGTCGCCCTGATCCTGCTGCGGCTCATCACCGGCGAGAGCGACATCACCTCCAGCGGGACGATGAGCGCGACGCTCGGGCTCGCCGTGCCGATCGGGATGGCCGCGATGGGCGGCCTGTGGTCCGAACGCTCCGGCGTGGTCAACATCGGCCTCGAGGGCATGATGGTGTTCGGCACCTGGGGTGCGGCCTTCGGCGCCTACTTCAGCGGCAGCCCCTGGCTGGGGCTCCTCTGCGGGATCGCGGCCGGAGCGCTGGGCGGCCTGCTGCACGCCGTCGCCACCGTGACGTTCGGCGTGGACCACATCGTCTCGGGCGTCGCGATCAACATCCTGGCGCCGGGCGTCGCGCGCTACCTGTCGGACCTGCTGTTCAACGGGGAGCCCGGTGGCGGCGCCACCCAGTCGCCGCAGCTGCCCAACTTCCCGACGTGGAGCGTGCCCGGCGTCGGCGGCCCGCTCGGCGACCTCGAGAAGCACCACTGGATCCTGATCTCCGACCTCGCCGGGCTGGTCCGCGGGCTGCTGACGAACCTGTCGCCGGTCACCCTGGTCGCGGCCGCCCTCATTCCGATCTCGTTCTTCCTGCTGTGGCGTACGCCGTTCGGCCTGCGGCTGCGGTCGTGCGGGGAGAACCCCCTCGCCGCCGAGTCGCTGGGCGTGAAGGTCTACACGATGAAGTACGCCGCGGTGGTGATCTCCGGGGCGTTCGCCGGCGTCGGGGGTACGTTCCTGGCCATGGTGGCGTCCTCCAACTACCAGGAGGGCCAGGTCAACGGCCGTGGCTTCATCGGCCTCGCCGCCATGATCTTCGGCAACTGGCGGCCGGGCGGCGTCGCGGCGGGCGCCGGCCTGTTCGGGTACACCGACGCGCTGCAACTGCGCGGCGGCGCCGGCGCGGTGCACGCCATGCTGCTCCTGCTCGGCGTCGGCCTGCTCGCCCTCGCGGTCTGGCACGCGTACCGGCGCCGGATGGTCACGGCGGCGGTCTCGGCGGTCGTGGCCGTCGGGCTCCTCGCCTGGTTCTTCCTGACCGACGAGCTGCCCAAGGAGATCGTCACCTACAGCCCCCACATCACGACGCTGCTCGTGCTGGCGTTCGCGGCGCAGCGACTGCGCATGCCGGCCGCCGACGGGCTCACCTACCGACGCGGCGGAGGACACTGATGGCCGACATCGACTGGGACGCCCTCCGGGCGGCCGCCCGTGCGGTGATGGAGAAGGCGTACGTCCCGTACTCCCACTTCCCGGTGGGCGCCGCCGGGCTGACCGACGACGGGCGGATCATCGCCGGCTGCAACGTGGAGAACGCCTCGTACGGCGTCGGCCTGTGCGCCGAGTGCGGGCTGGTCTCGGCGCTGCACGGCACGGGCGGCGGCGGCCGGCTGGTCGCCGTCTCCGTCGTGGACCGCCACGGCGCCCCGCTGATGCCCTGCGGACGCTGCCGTCAGCTGCTGTGGGAACATGGCGGCCCCGACATGCTGCTGGAGACCGTCAGCGGCATCCGGCCGATGAGCGAGGTTCTGCCCGACGCCTTCGGCCCCGACGACCTGGAGAACCGAGCGTGACCTTCGACGCCGTCGACGTCATCCGTACGAAGCGGGACCGCGGAGAGCTGTCCGACGAGCAGATCGACTGGACGATCAGCGCGTACACCGAGGGCGTCATCGCCGAGGAGCAGATGTCCGCCCTCGCGATGGCGATCCTGCTGAACGGCATGAGCCGGCGCGAGGTCGCCCGGTGGACCGACGCGATGCTGCGCTCCGGCGAGCGGATGGACTGGTCCGGGCTGAGCCGCCCCACGGCGGACAAGCACTCCACCGGCGGGGTCGGCGACAAGATCACCCTGCCGCTGGCGCCGACCGTGGCCGCCTGCGGCGCCGCCGTACCGCAGCTCTCCGGCCGCGGCCTCGGCCACACCGGCGGCACGCTCGACAAGCTCGAGTCGATCCCGGGCTGGCGGGCGTCGCTGTCCAACGAGGAGATGCTGGCCGTCCTCGACCGGGCGGGCGCGGTGGTGTGCGCGGCCGGCACCGGCCTCGCACCCGCCGACCGCAAGCTGTACGCCCTGCGGGACGTCACCGGCACGGTCGAGTCGATCCCACTGATCGCCAGCTCGATCATGTCGAAGAAGATCGCGGAGGGCACCGGCGCGCTGGTGCTGGACGTCAAGGCCGGCTCCGGCGCCTTCATGAAGAGCGTGGTGCACGCCCGCGAACTGGCCCGCACGATGGTCGACATCGGCACCGACCACGGGGTGAAGACCGTCGCGCTGCTGACCGCCATGGACACCCCTCTCGGCCGTACGGTCGGCAACGCGCTGGAGGTCGACGAGTCCGTCGAGGTCCTGGCCGGCGGCGGCCCGGAGGACATCGTCGAGCTGACCGTCTCCCTGGCCCGGGAGATGCTGGCCGCCGCGGGGGTCGCGGGCACCAAGGACCCGGCCGACGCGCTGCGGGACGGCTCCGCGATGGACGTCTGGCGCACCATGATCTCCGCGCAGGGCGGCGACCCGGACGCCCCGCTTCCGGTCGCGAAGGAGACCCACGAGGTCGTGGCGAAGGAGTCCGGCGTGCTGTCCCGGCTCGACGCCTACGGCGTCGGCGTCGCGGCGTGGCGTCTCGGCGCCGGCCGGGCGCGCAAGGAGGACCCGGTGGCGCACGCCGCGGGCATCGTCCTGCACGCCAAGCCGGGCGACATCGTCCGCGCGGGCCAGCCGCTGATGACGCTGCACGCCGACGACCCGGCGCGCTTCGAGCGCGCGCTGGCCGCCCTGGACGGCACCGTGGAGATCGGCGAGATGGAGGACGCCCGGCGGCCGCTCATCCTGGAGCGGATCGCCTGATCAGGCGCCGGAGGAGGCGGCGGCGAGGAAGAAGAGGACGAGGATCAGCAGTCCGAGGACGATGAAGGCGCTGCCGATCGCGCCCAGCACCACGCCCGCCGTCGCCTGACCGTCGCCGCCGAGGTACCCGCCGCTCTCGCGGATCCGCCGCTTGGCCGACAGCCCCATGAACAGGGCGATCGGCGCCAGCAGGCCGCACACCACGAGCCCGAGGATGCCGAGGACCATCGAGGCCGTCGCTCCACTGTCGTCCTGTGCGGGCGGCGGGGCCGGGTACTGGTACATAGCGGAACCATAGAGGAACCCGGCCGATCTCGATACGACTGAGCGGCCAGACCCTCGGGACCCGCGCCGAGGGGTATACGACGGCCGGGGCGGGAGGCGGCACGGCGTGCGGGAGCGGCCCGGCGCGGACCTGAGAGGCGCGGACGGCCGGTAATGTGCGTGGCGTGACGAACCGTCCTGTGCTCGACGACATCCGGCGGGCCCCCAAGGTGCTCCTCCACGATCACCTCGACGGTGGGCTGCGGCCGGAGACCATCGTCGACCTCGCCCGTGAGACCGGCTACGACGCGCTGCCCGCCACCGACCCGGCGGAGCTGCGCACCTGGTTCGCCGAGGCGTCCGACTCCGGGTCGCTGGAGCGCTACCTGGAGACGTTCGACCATACGGTCGGCGTGATGCAGACCGCCGAGGCGCTGACCCGCGTCGCGTACGAGTGCGCCGAGGACCTGGCCAAGGACGGCGTCGTGTACGCGGAGGTGCGGTACGCGCCGGAGCAGCACACCCGCAACGGACTGACGCTGAACCAGGTCGTCGAGGCGGTGCTGCGCGGATTCGCGGAGGGCGGCCGCGACCACGGCATCCGCGTCGGCACGCTGCTCACCGCCATGCGTCACCAGGCCCGCAGCATGGAGATCGCCGAGCTGGCCGTCCGGTACCGCGACGAGGGCGTCGTCGGCTTCGACATCGCCGGGGCCGAGGCGGGCTACCCGCCCACCCGGCACCTCGACGCCTTCGAGTACCTCCAGCGGGAGAACGCCCACTTCACCATCCACGCGGGCGAGGCGTTCGGCCTGCCGTCGATCTGGCAGGCCATCCAGTGGTGCGGCGCCGACCGGCTCGGGCACGGCGTGCGCATCATCGACGACATCGGCGAGCGTGAGGGCGAGAGTCCCCGGCTCGGGCGCCTCGCCGCGTACGTCCGGGACAAGCGCATCCCGCTGGAGATGTGCCCCAGCTCCAACGTCCAGACCGGCGCCGCCAAGTCCATCGCCGAGCACCCGATCGGGCTGCTCCGCCGCCTCTACTTCCGGGTCACCGTCAACACCGACAACCGGCTGATGAGCGGCACGACCCTGTCGGAGGAGTTCGCCAAGCTCGTCGAGGCGTTCGACTACGGCTGGGACGACCTGCAGTGGTTCACGGTCAACGCCATGAAGTCCGCCTTCCTCGGCTTCGACGAGCGCCTCGAGCTGATCAACGGTGTCATCAAGCCGGGGTTCGCGCAGCTGAAGTGGCGATCGCACTCGTGACCGCCGCCGTGTTCCCCAAGACTCCGCCCGGCGCGAAGGTGTTCCGGTCGACGGCCGCCCGTTTCTTCGGCTGGGCCTGGATGGTCTTCGCCGCCATCAACCTCGTCGACATCCTGTGGCGCGGCCGCGACGCCGCCTCGCTGGTCGCCGCGATGGTCATGCTGCTCGGCTGCGGCGTCGCGTACGTCGGCGCGCTGCGGCCCCGGATCGTCGCCGACGAGGAGGGCGTCCGCCTGCACAACCTGCTCCGCGACGTCGAGGTGCCCTGGCGCGGGGTCGAGCGGGTCGAGGGCGGCGACGCCGTCTACGTGCACGGGGGCGGCCGCCGGTTCCGCGCCTTCGTGCTGCAGATCTCCCCGCGCAACCGCGCGCGGTTCGAGGCGAAGGCCCGCCGTCAGGAGCGGAAGCTGCCCGACCACGTCGCCGACTACGTCCAGGGACGCACCCAGACCGACTTCGCGGTCGAACAGCTCCGTGAGCTGGCCGGGGAGCGCTCCCGGCGCGGCGAGGACGGTGCGGCCGAGCCGACGGTCACGTGGGCCTGGCCGGCCGTCATCGCGGTCGCCGTCCCGGCGGTCGCCTTCCTCGTCGCCCTCGTCATCGCCCTGCTCTGACCCGCCCCCGCGTACGGCGGCTCAGCGGGTCACCGCCTCCACCGCCGGGATCCGGATCGCGCGCCGGGCGGCGCCGAGACCCGTCCCCAGGGTGAGGACCGCCGCGACGGCGACGACCGCCAGGTAGGTGCCGGCGCCCGCGTCCGGCAGCGCGTGCCCCGTCCGGGCGATGCTGTAGGGCACGATCGTGAACAGTCCGGCGACCGCCCCGGAGACGATGCCGAGCACCGTCAGGATGACGCCCTCCACCGCCACCGTCCACAGGACCTGCCCCGGCGTGATCCCGACGAGCCGCTGCCGCGCGAACTCGCCGCGCCGGTACGTCATCGCCGCGATCAGCGTGTTGATCAGCATGATCGCCGAGAACACCACCAGCATCCCGATGACCGTGAAGTTCAGCGTCTCGGTGGTCTTCTGATCGGCCGTCGCCACCGTGCCGGACGCGGCGGTGGCCGCGTTCTCGATCCACTGCATGTAGAGCGTGCCGGTGGAGATCCCGGTGAACAGGATGATCGGCATCAGCGTCGCCGCGAGCCGACCGGCCCGCCGCCGCACGTACTGGACCGTCAGGTAGGCGGGGACCCCGGCCACCCGCTCGAGCGGGCGGGCGAGCACGGCCGTCACCCGGCCGATCAGGACCGGCCCCGCCAGCGCCAGGCCGATGGAGACCCAGATGGAGGTCTGCCCGGCCGTCTGCATCGCGTCGATGCCCTTGCCGCGCATCGCGGTCGCGGTGGTCACGGCCAGGCTCGCGCCCAGGACGAGGAAGACCACCGCGGCGGCCTTCCGCTTGCGGCTCATCCGGGCGTCACCCGCTGCGGCGTTCCGCGCTGACTCGGCCGCACGCGTCCGCACGACGCCCCGTACCGTGATGACCGCCGCGGTGGTCGCGGCGGTCAGCGTCACGCCCAGCCCGATGCCCAGCGCGTACGACCCGAAGGCGTAGTCGATGCCGCCGGCGACGCGCTTGCTGGAGATCAGCAGCGACAGCAGAGCCCGGCCGGCCAGGGCCGCCGGCGCGATCGCCACCAGTCCGGCGACCAGGGCGACGACGGCGGTCTCACTGACGATCATCCGGCCGATCTGCATCGGCGTGGCGCCCACCTGCTTCAGCAGCGCCATCTCGGCGTCCCGCTGCCGCACGACCAGGGTCAGCGTGGACGTGGCCGAGAAGATCACCATGATGAGCCCCCAGCCGCCGACGACCGAGGCCATGGTGATGAGCGAGTTCCTGCTGGCGGAGGGCACTCCATCACTCATGGCGGTGTCCAGCAGCGAGGCGAAGGCCATCACCACCGCCGCCCCGAACACCATCGAGACGAACGTCGCCAGGAACCCGCCGGCGCGATGCCGCAACGAGCGAAGAGCCAACCCGAACATGGTCAGACCTCCGTCCGGTCGCGCCGCGCGGTCCGGTCGCCCAGGTGCGTCATCCGCTCCGCCACGGCCTCGGCCGTCGGCCGGGCGAGCTCTCCGGCGAGGCGACCGTCGGCCAGGAACAGGACCGAGTCCGCGTACGAGGCGGCGACCGGGTCGTGGGTCACCATCACGACGGTCTGGCCCTGCTCGTGCACCGCCCGCATCAGAAGGCTCAGCACCTCGCGCGCACTGCGCGTATCGAGCGCGCCGGTCGGCTCGTCGGCGAAGATCACCGACGGGTTCGTCACCAGGGCCCGCGCGATGGCGACCCGCTGCTGCTGACCGCCGGACAACTCCGCCGGCAGGTGCCGCAGCCGGTCGCCGAGACCCACCTTTGTCAGGATCTCGCGGGCGTACCGGCCGTCCACCTTCCGGCCGGCCAGCCGCAGCGGGAGCGTCGTGTTCTGCAGTACGTCCAGGGTGGGGAGCAGGTTGAACTGCTGGAAGATGAAGCCGATCCGCTGCCTGCGGAACTTCGTCAACTCGGTCTCGGAGCCCCCGCTCATCTCGGCGCCGTCGACGAACACCTTCCCACCGGTCGGCCGGTCCAGCCCCGCCGCGCACTGCAGCAGGGTGCTCTTGCCGGAACCGGACGGCCCCATGACGGCCGTGAACGTCCCCTTCCGCAGACTCAGTGAGACCCCGTCCAGCGCGGTGACCTGAGTGCCCTCCGCGCCGTACACCTTCCGCACCGAGACGACCCGCAGCGCCTCGGAATCGCTCGTGGGGAGCGTGACCTGTCCGTTCATGACCCTCGCCTCTCAAGGCGCCGTTGCGCGCCGTATGAGGACGAAACTAGGGATGACCGGAGGACATCTCGATGGGCCTAACAGGCCGACAGGGGTGTACCTGGCGACACCAACGGGCCTTCACTCGCCGAGCAGCAGGATCTCCAGGAACGCGTCCGGCGCGTCGCGGAGCACATTGTGGCTGCTGGGCAGGGTGTGGACACGCCAGGCGGGATCCTCGGCCAGTCGCGCGTGGACCTCGGTGAACGGTGAGCCGTCCCAGCCGTTCAGGTACACGTAGTCCCGTGCCTTGATCTCGCCGAGGCCGTTCCCACGCAGCCGGAGCCGCTGGAGGAAGGACGCCAGGGGGTGCGCGGTCGCGCGGGGGTCGACGCCGGGCGGCGGCTGGACCGAGAAGCCGTCCGCGGCCGCTCCGTCGAGGAACAGCCGGCGGAAGGCCTCGCTCGTCAGCTCCCAGCAGGACTGCCCGTCCTCGGGCACGTAGGCGTCGCTGTACACCAGGCGGCGCACCGAGCCGGGCTCGACGCGGTCGGCGACTCCGGTGATGACCATGCCGCCGTAGCTGTGCCCGACGAGCACGGCGTCGGTGACCTTCTCGGCCGCGAGGACGGCGAGCACGTCGTCGACGTGGGTGTCGAGGTTCACGGCGGGCGAGGCCAGGTGGGCGCGGTCGCCGAGCCCCGTCAGGGTCACGGGCAACGCCCGGTGCCCGACGGCGCGGAGCCGGTCGGCCAGAGCGGAGTACTGCCAGCCGCCGTGCCAACCACCCGGAACGAGAACGAAGGTCGCCATGTCCGCCCCTCTCTGTCGATCAAGGTGGATGACTCTAATAGAGTGTCTCTAATCGAGGCAAATGGGAGGGCTGAGCGTGCTGACGCTGTGCATCCTCGGATTCCTGGCGGAGGAGCCGCTGCACGCCTACGAGCTGCGGGCGCGCATCTCCGGGCTGTCCGGGCACATCCGGCCGGTGAGCGACGGCGCGCTGTACCCGGCGCTCAACCGCCTGCGCGCCGCCGGGTTCCTGGAACGGCACGAGGAGCCGGGCCGGGGCGGCACCCCGCGTCAGGTGCTGACGCTCACCGACGCCGGACACACGGAACTGCTCCGCAGGCTCGCCGACCCGGCCGAGCTGGAGATCACCGATCGGAACTCGTTCATGATCCTGCTGGCGTTCCTCGGGCGACTGCCCGACCCCGCCGACCAGCTCCGCGTGCTGCGCCGCCGCCTGGCCTTCTACGACCAGCCCGCCAGCTACTTCTACGCCGCCGGCCGCCCCCTGCGCGCCGTAGAGATGACCGACCGGTTCCGCCGGGGAATGCTCAGCATCGCAGCCGAGACCAAGCGAGCCGACATGCGCTGGCTCCGCCAGATCATCACCGAACTCGAACAGGAGGCCGGCGGGAAAGGCGACCAGCCCCGGACGGATGCCCATGGCGGAACGGCGCACGCCGGCGGAGACGCCCGGCTGGGCCCGGCCGACTCGGCGCCTACACCGTCATCCGCGACCGGCGACGAGAGAACGCCCGGTCGAGAAGGATGATCGACACGATGCCCGCCGCCAGGCCGGCGCCGATCCAGGTGACGGACGTGATGCCCGCGCCGGCGTTCAGGGCGACCCCGGCGAGTGCCGGAACGAGGCTGATGCCGAGTTGGAACGCCGAGACGGTGGTGGCACCGGCGAGTGTCGGCGCCGTTGATGCGATGGCGAACACCCGCCCGTAGATGGCCGGGTTCAGTACGAAGCCGGCGATCCCGAGGAGGAGAACGAGGGGGACGACGGCCGGCGCATGCCGGGCCAGGACCGCGAGCAGGACGGAACTGATCAATATCCCGAGCGCTCCTGCCAGGAGCGCCTGAGAGGGTCGCCTGTCGGCGATCCTGCCTCCGATGGACAGCCCAACGAAGGCGCCGACGCCGAACAGCGCGAGGACGGCGGGGACCCAGACGCCGGGGACACCGGTGACGTCGGTCAGGAACGCCGCCAGGTAGTTGAACGAGATCATGTAGGCGGCGGTGCTCAGGACGGTGACGGCGTAGACCACCCACAGTTGTGGTCGCCTCATGGTCCGAAGCTCACGCCGTACGCTCGGCTCCTGGCTCGTGCCCGTCGCCGGCATCGCGAGCAGGCTCGAGATCGCACCGGCGGCGGTCAGGGCGACCACGCCCCAGAAGCCGCCTCGCCATCCGGTGAAGTGACTGAGCAATGCGCCTGCCGGGCCGCCGGCGATCATCGCCAGGCTGAGGCCGCTGACGACGACGCCGGAGGCGCGTGCGGTGCGGTCGGGGGTGACGAGGCCGATCGCGGTGACCGCCGCGACCGCCCAGTACCCCGCGTAGGCCAGGCCGCAGACGAAGCGGGTCGCCAGAAGCACCGCGTAACCGTCGGTCAGAAGGCCGATCGTCACCGCGGCGGCGAAGACGGCCTGAGTCGTCACCAGCGTGGTACGTCGCGGCCAGCGCAGCGTCATGATGGCGAAGGGAGGCCCGCCGATCACCACGCCGATGGCGAATGTCGAGATCAGCGCGCCGGCGGAGGACAAGCTGATCTTCAGGTCGTCGGCGATCTCCGGCAGGACCCCGGCCAGCAGGAACTCCGCGCTGCCCATCGCGAACAGGCTGAACGCGAGCAGGTAGACGCCGAGCGGCAGCCTCCCGCGAGAGACCGGCACCTGTCGCTGTGCGGTGTCGACGCTCACCGGCCATCACCCGCCACCGTGGCGCGGCGCTGTTCGACGGCGTGGTCGACGTCTTCGTCGAGGAGGTCGGTGTTGATGGCGAAGGCGGCGGCGGACCCCATGCCGGCGGCGGTGATGACCTGGGCGCGCGGATCGATGACGTTACCGGCGGCCCAGACGCCGGCGACGCTCGTACGGCCGGTGCGGTCGGTCGCGACCCAGCCGCTGTCGTCCTTGGCACAGCCCAGGTGGGTCAGCAGCTCATCACGCGGAACCATGCGAGGGAAGAGAAAGGCCGCGGCGCGGGGGACGGCGCGGCCGTCGGTGAGTTCGATGCCGCGCAGCCGGTCGTCGTCGACCACCAGACGCTTGACCTCGCCCTCGACGATGCGCAGGCCGCGCGCCTCCAGTCGCTCCCTGTCCTGCGCCGTCAACTCCAGCGTGTGCGCGAAGAAGACGACGTCGTCGCTCCACGTACGCAGGAGCAGGGCCTGGTGTACGGCGCCCGGATGGATACCGAGGACGGCGAGCGGCCGGTCACGGACTTCGTAGGCGTGGCAGTAGGGGCAGTGCAGCAGGTCCTTGCCCCACCGTTCACGCACGCCGGGGATGTCGGGCAGCTCGTCGCGCAGCCCGGTCGCGACCAGGACGCGGCGGGCCTTGAGCACGGGCCCGCCGACCATGCGGACGTCGTAGCCGTGGTCGATCTGGTCCACCCGTCCTTGGATGAGTCGCACGCCGTACCGGGAGATCTCGGCACGGCCGAGTTCGAGCAGCGTCGCGGGGGCCAACCCGTCGCGGGACAAGAAGCCGTGCATGTGTGCGGCGGGTGCGTTGCGCGGCTCGCCGGCGTCTATCACCACCACCTTGCGGCGGGCCCGTCCAAGGAGCAGGGCGGCGTTCAGCCCGGCCGCTCCGGCGCCGACCACCACCACGTCGAAAATCCCGTCGTCGGCGGTACGCGGTGCGCTGCCGTCCGGGTCGTTCGTCGCCTTGATCATGGCGATCACCTCCGCGCCCGATGGTGTGCGCCCTGATGGTGAACCGACAACTTCCGTTGCTGGTTCTGGGACGCAGGAGGTGAAATGAGCGGCATGGACGAGCAATCTCCGATCGCCGCCACGCTGGCCCAGGTCGGCTCCCGCCTCAAACGCATCCGCACCGAACGCGGCGTGAGCCTGTCCGCGCTGGCCGAGGCGACCGGCATATCCAAGAGCACGCTTTCCCGGCTGGAAACCGGCCAGCGCCGCCCCGGCCTGGAACTCCTGCTGCCCATCGCGCAGGCGCATCAGGTGCCGCTGGACGAACTGGTCGGGGCGCCCGAGGTCGGCGATCCCCGGATCCGCTCGAAGCCTCGCATCCGCAACGGCCGCACGGTGATCCCGTTGACCCCGCACCCGGGCCCCCTGCAAGCCTGGAAGTCGATCATTCCGGCCGAACAGAACCGGCCCGAGTTGTGCACACACGAGGGCTATGAGTGGCTCTACGTGCTGTCCGGGCGCCTGCGGCTGATCGTGGCCGATCACGACCTGATCCTGGGGCCAGGGGAGGCCGCCGAGTTCGACACCCGCCTGCCCCACTGGTTCGGCCCCACCGGCGACTCTCCCGTCGAGGTCCTCAACCTGTTCGGCCGCCAAGGAGAACGCATGCACATTCGCGCCAGACCACGCCCCCGACAGGAACCGGCGTCCTGAGCGGAGGACACCTTCCGGGAGGGCGGCGAGTAACGCTGGGCCGGGCGGAGCCTGGCATCGGGGGGTTCGGGGGGTCGTCCCCCCGGGTGGACGCCCGGAAACAGCGAAGCCGCCCCGGAGGGCGGCGAGTAACGCTGGGCC
>NZ_JBFAUM010000001.1:526428-679285 GCF_040679195.1 Actinoallomurus sp. NPDC052308
GGGCGGAGCCTGGCATCGGGGGGTTCGGGGGGTCGTCCCCCCGGGTGGACACCCGGAAACAGCGAAGCCGCCCCGGAGGGCGGCGAGTAACGCTGGGCCGGGCGGAGCCTGGCATCGGGGGGTTCGGGGGGTCGTCCCCCCGGGTGGACACCCGGAAACAGCGAAGCCGCCCCGGAGGGCGGCGAGTAACGCTGAGCGAGAGCGGACGACGGGATTCGAACCCGCGACCCTCACCTTGGCAAGGTGATGCTCTACCAGTCTGAGCCACGTCCGCGTGACCCCTTAAGAATAGCGGATCTCAGGACTAGATGAGACCGGCGTCATGGGCGAGCAGGGCGACCTGGACGCGATTGTTGAGTTCCAGCTTGGCCAGCAGCCGGGAGACGTGGGCCTTCACGGTGGCGACGCTCATGAAGAGCTCGGAGCTGATCTCGGCGTTCGACTTGCCCTGACCGATGGCGACGACCACCTCGCGCTCGCGGTCGCTGAGGCGGGCGAGGCGCTCCTGGGCCGGGTTGGGCCGGGTCTGGGCGACGTGGGCGATGAGGCGGCGGGTGACGCTGGGGGAGAGGATCGGCTCGCCCGCGGCGACGCGACGGATGGCGTTGATGATCTCGCCGGGCGGGGTGTCCTTGAGGAGGAACCCGGCGGCGCCGCCGCGCAGGGCCCGCAGGACGTGCTCGTCGGCGTCGAACGTGGTCAAGATGATGATCTCCGGGGCTCCCTGGCGGGCCCGGAGCGCCTCGGTCGCGGCCAGGCCGTCCATGCGGGGCATCCGGATGTCCATGAGGACGACGTCCGGCGAGTGCTCGGCGACCAGCGCGGCGACCTCGGTGCCGTCGCCGGCCTCCGCGACGATCCGCAGATCGTCGGCGCCGGCCAGCATCATCGACAGGCCCGCACGGACCAATGCGTCATCGTCGACGATCAGCACGCGAATGGTCACGGGGGACACACTAACGGCGCGCGCCGACCAACGAGGCGTTCCGCGCGATCAGGACCAGGCGTCACCGCCGGGCCGGGCGCCACCGCCCGATCAGGGTCAGGCGGCCCCGCCCGGCGCGCCGGCCGGCGTGGCCTCGCCGCGCCAGGGCAGCCAGGCCCGGACACGGAACTCCCCGTCCGGGGTCGGGCCGTGTTCGAGCCGGCCGCCGGACAACATGGCGCGTTCGGCGAGTCCGATCAGCCCGGTGCCCGAGCCGGGAATGCCCGACGCGGCGTTGACCAGCGGGTTGCGGACCTCGATGGTGAGGTCGGTGCCCGCCGACCCGTCGACGATGACGCTCACGGTGGCGTTCGGCGCGTGCTTGCGGGCGTTGGTGAGCGCCTCCTGCACGGTGCGGTAGGCGCTGCGCCCGAGCGCGCCGGGGACCGCGTCGACGTCGTGCAGCCGGTTCTCGTAGGTCACGGTCATCCCGGCCCGCCGCGACTCGTCGATGAGCGTGGGCAGGTCGCCGAGGTTCGGCTGGGGGCGCTCGGGCGTGTCCTCGGTCGCGTCCTCGCGGAGCACGCCGATCACCTCGCGCAGGTCCTGGAGGGCCTGGTGCGCGCTCGCCCGGATCACGCCCGCCGCCTTGGCGATCTCGGTGGGAGGAGCGTCGGGACGGAACTCCAGCGCCCCCGCGTGCACGCTGAGCAGCGAGATGCGGTGGGCGAGGACGTCGTGCATCTCGCGGGCGATCCGCGCGCGTTCCTGTTGCCGGGCCTGCGTGACGCGGAGCTGCTGCTCGGCCTCGGCCCGCAGCGCCCGCTCCCGCAGGGACAGGATGAGCTGCCGCCGCGCGCGGACGAACATCCCCCACGCCACGACCGCCGCGGTCACCACGGCGCCCCACACGACTCCGACCCAGTACGACTCCGTGGGATCGGGGAACACGGCGGTGTAGATCGCTCCGGTGACGAGGTGCACCAGAGCGACCGCGGCCACCGTACGGAACGGCCGGTGCACGGCCACCGTGAACAGCGCGATGCACCCCGCCCCGGAGACGCTCGCCGAGGCCAGGCTCACCACGCCCAGGGCGACCGCGAGCTCCACGGGGTGGCGCCGGCGCCACCACAGCGCGAGGCAGCCGAGCGCGCCGATCAGCACGTCGGGCAGCCGCGGCGGATGATGGACCCCTGAAGACCCGTGGGACGTCGCGAACAGCATGAAGCCCCCGAAGAGCACCGCCAGCACGAAGCAGGCGATGTCGACCGCCCAGTCGCGGGCGGACCGGGGGACCCGCTCGGCCGGGTCGGGGGCCGCGAGCAGGGCGGGGAGGAGGGACGGGTGGTCGGGGCGGGACACCGCCATACCGCTCATGGTCCCCAACGGTAGGTCCCCGCCCGGCGGACCGGCATCGGCCGAAAGTCGACTCCGCCGTGACCTCGGTCGAGGCCGCGGATCCGTACGGCCACGCCGGGCGGGTTCGTCCACGAGCGTCAGAGCCCGAGGACTCCGGCGAGGTCGTCGCGGAGCGCGGCGAGCGCGGCGTCGGCGGTCGTACGGGCCTCGGCGACGGAACCGGTCACCGGCTCGACGACCTCGAGGTAGCACTTGAGCTTCGGCTCGGTGCCGGACGGGCGGACGACGACGCGGCCGCCCTCCGACAGCCGAAAGCGCAGGCCGTTCGTCGGCGGGAGGCCGCCCAGCCCGGCGGACAGGTCGTCGACGTCCGTCACCGTACGGCCGCCGAGCCGGTCCGGCGGTGCGGCGCGCAGCCGGTCCATCGCGTCCGTGATCAGCGACAGGTCGGCCACCCGTACCGACAGCTGCGCGGTCGCGTGCAGGCCGTAGCGGCGCGCCTGGTCGTCGAGGAGGTCGAGGAGCGTACGGCCCTCGGCCTTCGCCTCGGCGGCGAGCGCGGCGACGGCCAGCGCGGCGCCGATGCCGTCCTTGTCGCGTACGGGGACGCCGTCGTCACCGCCGACGCAGTAGCCCAGGGCCTCCTCGTAGCCGTACACGAGCCGGTCGTGGACGGTGCCCGCCTTCATGATCCACTTGAAGCCGGTCAGCGACTCGGCGTACCGCACGCCGTGCGCGGCCGCGATCTCGCCGAGCAGCGACGAGGACACGATCGTCGTGACGACGAGCCGGTCGGCGCCGCTCGTGTGCCGCAGGACGTGCTCGGCCAGCAGCCCGCCGACCTCGTCCCCGGTCAGCATCCGCCCGCCCACGGCCACCGCGCAGCGGTCGGCGTCCGGGTCGTTCGCGATGACCAGGTCGTGGCCCTTGCCCAGGTCGAGGGCCAGGTCCATCGCGCCCGGCTCTTCGGGGTTGGGGAAGGCGACGGTCGGGAAGTCCGGGTCGGGCCGGGACTGCTCGGCGACGACGTCCGGCGGCACGAAGCCGTTCCACGCGAACGCGCGGGCCAGCACCTCCCCGCCCACCCCGTGCAGCGGGGTGTAGGCGGCCGAGACGTCCCGCGCGGTGCCGAGCGGGAGCCGCGACAGCGCGTGCAGATAGGCCTCGACGATGCCGTCGTCGAGGGTGTTCCACTCCATGCCGCGCGGCAGCTCGTCGATCCGCCCGACCTCGTCGATCGACCGGGAGATCTCCGCGTCCAGCGGCGGGATGATCTGGGCGCCGTCGCCCCAGTACACCTTGTAGCCGTTGTCGCGCGGCGGGTTGTGGCTGGCGGTCACCATGACGCCCGCGTCCGCGCCGAGGAAGCGGACGGCGTACGCGAGGACCGGCGTCGGCAGCGGCCGCGGCATCAGGTGCACCGTGACGCCCGCCCCGGTGAGCACCGCGGCGGAGTCCTCGGCGAAGACGTCGGACTTGTGCCGCGCGTCGTAGCCGATCACCACGGAGGCGCCGTTGCCGGGCCGCTCGAAGCGTTCGGCCGCGTCCTCGGAGGTGAGCACGGCGGCGAGGCCGGCGGCGGCCCGCATGACCGTCACCCGGTTCATGCGGTTCGGGCCGGCCCCGAGCTCGCCGCGCAGGCCCGCCGTGCCGAACTCCAGCTTCGCCCCGAACCGCTCGGCCAGCGCCGCCTCGTCGCCCAGCAGGGCCCGCAGTTCCTCGCGGGTCTCGGGGTCGGGGTCCTGGGCCAGCCACTCCTCGGCCTGCCACCGATAACCGTCGCTCACGTGTCCGTCCATTCCGGAAGGCTCAGAGGGCCCGCAGGGCCTTGCCGAGGAGTCCGCCCATCCGCTCGGCGGCGGCCCGCCCGGCGGCCAGCACCTCCTGATGGTCCAGCGGCTCGCCGGTCAGGCCGGCGGCGATGTTCGTCACCAGGGAGATGCCCAGAACGTCCGCGCCGCCCTCACGCGCCGCGATCGTCTCCAGGACGGTGGACATGCCGACCAGGTCCGCGCCCATCGTGCGGAGCATGCGGATCTCCGCCGGCGTCTCGTACGACGGGCCGGGCAGCGCGGCGTAGACGCCCTCGGCGAGCGTCGGGTCGATCTCCTTGACGAGCGACCGCAGGGCGGGGGAGTACGCCTCGGTCATGTCGATGAAGGTCGGACCGGAGATCGGGTTCTGGCCGGTGAGGTTCAGGTGGTCGCTGATCAGGACCGGGTCGCCGACCTTCTGCCACTCCGGGCGGGTGCCGCCCGCGGCGTTGGTGAGCACGACCGTCTTGACCCCGGCGGCCAGCGCCGTGCGGATGCCGTGCACGACCGGCCGCACGCCCCGCCCCTCGTACAGGTGGGTGCGGCCGAGGAAGACCAGCGCCCGCCGCGTGCCCACCTCGATGACGCGGACCGTGCCCGCGTGGCCCGGCACGCCCGGCTCGGCGAAGCCGGGAAGCTCGGTGACGGGGAACTCGTCGGCGGGCGCGCCCAGCGCGTTCGCCGCCGGAACCCAGCCGGACCCCATCACGAGGGCGACGTCGAAGGAGTCGGCGGTCAGGCGTCGCTTCAGCGCGTCGGCCGCCGATCGGGCCAGTTCGTAGGCGTCATTGCTCACAAGCGGACAGACTACCCACGCCGAACGCGCTGCTCAGTCGCCGAGTGACTTGCACGGCCGGGTGCGCAGATCCTTGACGTAGTCGTCGGGCGCCCCGGCCCTCTCCGCGGCGTCCGCGAGGATGCCGAGATACCGCGCCGACGGGAGCCCGCCCTCGTAGGCGTCGAGCACGTAGAGCCACGCGAGGACGTCGCCGTCGAGGGTGGCGATCCGCACCCGGATCTTCCGGTAGACGCCGAGGGCCGCCCCCTCCCACTCGTCCAGGGCCTGCTCGTCGAACTCGGGGACGTCGTAGAGCACGACGAAGACGTGCTCGTCGGCGTCCTCGACCACCGTGGCGAGGGCGCCTTCGAAGCCGACGTTCTCACCGCCGAAGGTCAGCCGCCAGCCCTGGAGCCAGCCGGTCGTGCGCAGGGGCGAGTGCGGAGCCCGCTGCGCCATCTGTGCGGGATCCATATTGGAGGCGTACGCCGCGTACAAGGCCACGGTCGCCCAGCGTACGGCCTTAACGGACGCGACGGCGCGTCAACCCCGGGAGTGCGGGAGAATGACCGATATGACACGCGTAGCCATCATCGGAGGCGGCCCCGGCGGCTACGAATCCGCCCTGGTCGCCGCACAGCTCGGCGCCGACGTCACGCTCGTGGAACGCGACGGGCCCGGTGGGGCCTGTGTCCTCACCGACTGCGTCCCGTCCAAGACACTGATCGCGACGTCCACCCGCATGGCCGTCCTGTCGGAGTCGGCGTCCCTCGGCGTCCGGTTCTCCGGCGGCGCGGACGGCGAGGTCGGCGGGCCGGAGGTCGATCTCCCGCTGGTCAACAAGCGGGTCAAGGAGCTGGCCTGGGCCCAGTCCGCCGACATCGAGGACCGCGTCGCGGACGAGGGCGTCCGGATCATCCGCGGCGAGGGACGGCTCGTCGACCCGCAGATCGTGGCCGTCGGCGACGAGCGGATCCACGCGGACGTCGTACTGATCGCCACCGGCGCGACGCCACGGGTGCTGCCCGGCGCGGAGCCCGACGGCGAGCGCATCCTCAACTGGCGTCAGCTGTACGAGCTGCCCGAGCTGCCCGAGGACCTCATCGTCGTGGGCTCCGGCGTCACCGGCGCCGAGTTCGCCGGCGCGTACCTGGCGCTCGGCTCGCGCGTCACCCTCGTCTCCTCCCGCGACCACGTGCTGCCGAACGAGGACGAGGACGCCGCGCGGGTCCTCGAAGAGGTCTTCCAGCGGCGTGGCATGAACCTCCTGGCCCGCTCCCGGGCCGCCGGAGTGAAGCGCACCGGCGACGGCGTCGAGGTGACGCTCACCGACGGCCGTACGGTCACCGGCTCGCACTGCCTCATGACGGTCGGCATGGTGCCCAACACGCACGGGATGGGCCTCGAGGAGGCCGGCGTACGGCTCGACGAGCGCGGGTTCGTGCAGGTCGACAAGGTCTCCCGCACGTCGGCGCCGCACGTGTACGCCGCCGGGGACTGCACCGGCGTGCTGATGCTCGCCTCGGTCGCCGCCATGCAGGGCCGGATCGCGATGTGGCACGCCCTCGGCGAGGCCGTGCAGCCGCTCAAGCTCGGCTGGGTCGCGGCCAACATCTTCACCGACCCGGAGGTCGCCACGGTCGGCGTGTCCCAGGCGCAGATCGACTCCGGCGAGGTCCCGGCCCGGATCGTGAAGCTGCCCCTCGCCACCAACCCGCGCGCGAAGATGCAGGGCTTCCTGGACGGCTTCGTGAAGATCTTCTGCCGGCCGGCCACCGGCATCGTGCTCGGCGGCGTGATCGTCGCGCCCCGGGCCGGCGAGCTGATCCTCGGTCTGTCCGTCGCGGTGCAGCAGCACCTGACCGTCGACCAGGTCGCCCACACGTTCGCGGTGTACCCGTCCGTGTCCGGCAGCATCACCGAGGCCGCCCGCCGCCTGATGCAGGAGTCGGCCTACTGACGGCCGACGCGCCCTTCCACAACCTGTGGACAACCGTTGTGGAAGAACCCTGTGGACAGCCGGGGGCCGGCGTGTGGCACCGCTCAGGCGCGGGCGAGCTTCCAGGGCCGCGGCGGCGGTTCACCCGGGGTCAGTACCGGGGAGGAGGACCGGGCCGCGGTTCGTCGGGTACGGGGAGGCCGTGCTGCCGCAGCCGGGCCCGGCGGATGTCCCCGGCGCTGATCACGACCACGAACGCGCTGCTCAGCAGCGCCAGCGCCACGACGGCCACCCGGATGCCAGCCTCGGCCGGGAGCAGCGCCAGCCCCACGCACACCGGCACCATGAGAACGAGGTGGCGGACCATCATGCGGCCACGCCACCCCGCGTCCATCAGGTCGTGCCGTACCCAGCCGAGGTTCTCCGGCGGAAGCCGGAATCCCATGATGTAGCGGGCCCGCCGGAGCGGGCCCGGGTCACCGGGTAGCCGGGTCAGCGGGGACCTCCATCACCAGTCGCCGCCGCCACCGAAGTCGCCGCCGCCACCGTCGAAGCCGCCGAAGTCGCCGCCGCCGATGTCGAAGCCACCGCCGCCGCCGTCTCCACCGCCGAAGCCCCAGTCGTTGCCGTTGTCATTGCCGGCGTCGTACCCGGCCGCGTAGCCCGCGTCGTACCCGCCGCCGTGGCCGCCCCAGCCCCCGCTGAAGATCGAGCCGAGCGCGGTGCCGATCAGCAGGCCGCCGAGCATGTCCCCGCCGCCGAAGCCGGAGTAGTAGCCACCGGCGTACGGCGCGTACGCCGGCCCGGCGTCCCAGTACGGCCGCCGCTGACCGCCGATCGTGACCAGGCGGGCGTCCGGGTCCATGCCCGACAGCACCCGCTGCGCGTCGGCCGCGCAGGCCGGCACCGACCGCGGCGCGCCGCCTCCGGGCGCCCACATGACGTCCTGCACCGACGGGCCGTGCTGCGGGTTGAAGAAGCACGGCGCCCGCCGCTCGGGAACCGGCCGGCCGTCCAGCCGGGCCCGCACCGCGGTCATGTAGTACCGGCCGTCCGCCAGCGCCTCGGTGACCTTGCTCATGTCCTGCGGGTGGCGCGCCGCGTCGACCGCCGCCTTGGCCCGGTCGTAGGAGTCCATGGCCCGCTGGTAGTCGTCCCGGGTGGCCGGGTCGAGGCTCGAGTCCATGACGTTGAGGTTCAGTCCGGTGATGTCCTCACCGAGCCGGGTGACGTCCTCGTAGACGTTCTCCTTGAGCTCGGCCAGCTGCTTGGCCTCCCGCTCCTTCCGCCGCTTGCGGGCGAAGAAGATCAGGCCCACGACGCCCACGACGATGAGGACCAGCACGCCCAGCACCACGAACCCGGCCGTGGCCGAACCGGACTTCTTGTCGGAGACGGCCTTGTCGAAGCGCTTGTTCAGGTTGAGGAGAAGGTCCTTGAGGTTGGACGAGTCGCCCCGCGCCTGGGTCACCAGCTGCCTGACCTTGCCGCTGCCCAGCCCCTCGTGGGAGCCCGCGAGGATGCGCTCACCCTTGCCGTCGAGCAGGATCAGCGTGCCCTTCCCGCCCAGCGCGGAGTCGAGCTGGCGCAGGCCCGCGCTGGTGACGCGGTTCTCCTTCACCACAGCCATCCGGACGGTCGAATCGTCGCCCTTCAGCGCGTTGATCACGGTCTGCCGGTCGGAGCCGGACATCGACGCACCAGAGTCCTGGGACACGTAGAGCCGCTGGCTCTTCAGTCCCTGGACCACGCTCTGGAACGGGTCGGCGCTCGCCGGAGCGGCGAACGCGAACAGCAGTGCGACGACGGCGGCCACGGCGGCGAAAATCGTCGAACGGCGAATCTTCATGACGCCTCAGGTGATCAGTGTGGTTGCTTTGACTAGCTTCGACGAACCAGCGGGCGGGATGGTTCCGTACACGCGAGGTATCCCCACGCTGATCCAGGCCATCCCTGAGCCGAGGGTAACCGATGGCGAACCCCGCGCTACCCTCCGCTCGTACGCCGCCCCACCGTGAAGGGCGTCTCTCCGTCGCCGGCTCAGGAGTCCTTGATCTCGCAGATCACGGCGCCGTTCGAGACCGTCTGACCGACCTGCGCGGCCAGGCCCGTCACCGTGCCCGCCTTGTGCGCCGTCAGCGGCTGCTCCATCTTCATGGCCTCGAGCACCACGATGGTCGCCCCGGCCTCGACCGCCGTACCGTCCTCGACGAGGATCTTCACGATCGTGCCCTGCATCGGGCTGACCAGCGCGTCCCCGCCCGCGGCCGCCGCTCCGGCCTTCTTGCCGCCCTTGCGCCGGCCGGGCGCCGCACGGCCGCCTCCCGGGTCGGGGTCGCCCGCGGCGGAGGCCCCCAGGCCCGCGGGGAGCACCACCTCGAGGCGCTTGCCGCCGACCTCGACGGTCACCCGCTCCCGCTCCGCCGGCTCGGTCGCCTCGACCGCCGCGTCGTACGGCGCGATCGTGTTGTCGAACTCGGTCTCGATCCAGCGCGTGTGCACCCGGAACGGCTCGTCCACGAACGCCGGATCCTCGATCACCGTCCGGTGGAACGGGATGACCGTCGGCATGCCCTCGATCTCGAACTCGGCGAGCGCGCGCCGAGCCCGCTGGAGCGCCTCCGTCCGGTTCGCGCCGGTGACGACCAGCTTCGCGATCATCGAGTCGTACATCTGCGGGACCGTCATGCCCTGCTCGAAGCCCGAGTCCAGGCGCACGCCCGGACCGCTCGGCGGGCTCCACCGGGTGATCGTGCCCGGAGAAGGCAGGAAGTTGCGCCCGGCGTCCTCCGCGTTGATGCGGAACTCGATCGAGTGCCCGCGCAGCGCCGGGTCGTCGTACCCGAGCTCCTCGCCCTCGGCCACGCGGAACTGCTCGCGTACCAGGTCGACGCCCGCCACCTCCTCGGTCACCGGGTGCTCGACCTGGAGCCGGGTGTTCACCTCGAGGAACGAGATCGTGCCGTCCTGGCCCACCAGGAACTCGCACGTGCCCGCCCCGACGTACCCGGCCTCGCGCAGGATCGCCTTGGAGCTGGAGTAGAGCGTGGCGAGCTGCTCCTCGTTGAGGAACGGCGCCGGGGCCTCCTCCACGAGCTTTTGGTGCCGCCGCTGCAGCGAGCAGTCACGCGTCGAGACGACCACCACGTTGCCGTGCTGGTCGGCGACGCACTGCGTCTCCACATGGCGCGGCTTGTCGAGGTATCGCTCGACGAAGCACTCCCCGCGCCCGAACGCGCCCACCGCCTCGCGGACGGCCGACTCGTACAGCTCGGGGATCTCCTCCATCGTGCGCGCGACCTTCAGCCCGCGCCCGCCACCGCCGAACGCCGCCTTGATGGCGATGGGCAGCCCGTGCTCACGGGCGAACTCCACCACCTCGTCGGCGTTCTCGACCGGGTCCTTGGTGCCCGCCACCAGCGGAGCGCCGACCTTCTGCGCGATGTGCCGCGCCTGCACCTTGTCGCCCAGCGCCATGATCGCGCTCGGCGGCGGCCCGATCCAGGTCAGCCCGGCGTCGATCACCGCCTCGGCGAAGTGGGCGTTCTCGGAGAGGAAGCCGTAGCCGGGGTGCACGGCGTCGGCGCCGCTCTCCTTGGCGATCCGCAGCAGCTTGTCGATGTCGAGGTAGCTCTCCGCGGCCGTCGACCCGCCCAGCGCGTACGCTTCGTCCGCCACCCGCGCGTGCAGCCCGTCCAGGTCCGGCTCGGAGTAAACGGCGACACTGCCGATTCCCGCGTCCCTGCACGCCCGCGCGATACGGACGGCGATCTCACCGCGGTTGGCGATCAGGACCTTGCGCACGTACGACTCCTCGCTCTTGCCGATCAGAGGAAGTGTAGGCAACCCCGCCTCCATCATCCGCAAGGGCCGCCGGGTTACCGCGAACTCCAATGTAACCGAGCACTTGCTACACACCGCTGCGGGGCCCCGCCCGCCGGACGGCTCGGGGGCGGGCAAAAGACTCGGATAACCGCCCGAGCTGTGATGCATTCGTGCGCTTTCGTCCGGCTTGCCGCGAGAACTCACGCCCGTTCACCGGGACTTCCGTTCACTCGTTCTCGCCTCGATCCAGCCGTACGCGTGGTCGGTCGAAGATGGTCGTCGTGATCGACAGGGGACGAGCGCCGTACGGCGAGAGGGCTGAGCGTTGAACCTCGTGTCCGGGAGGGCCCTCGCCGTCCTCAGGGAACGGGACTTCCGGCGGTTCTTCATCGGGCAGTCGGCGTCGCTGCTCGGCGACGGCATGGTGGGGGTCGCCCTCGCGTTCGCGGTCCTGGACCTCACCGGGTCACCGGCCGACCTCGGGTACGTCCTGGCGGCCCGGACGATCCCCATGATCGCGGGCCTGCCGGCCGGCGGGGTGCTCGCCGACCGGCTGCCCCGGCGCTGGATCATGGTGGCTGCCGACCTGGCGCGCTTCGTCGGCCAGGGAACGATGGCCGCACTCCTGATCGGCGGGCACGCGGCGATCTGGGAGCTCGCGGTCTGCCAAGCCGTGCACGGTATGTCGGCCGCCCTGTTCAGTCCCGCCTCGACGGGCCTCATCCCCGCGATCGTCTCCGGCGAACACCTCCAGCAGGCCAACGCGCTGCGGGGCCTGGCGCTCTCGATCGGCAGGATCGGCGGTCCCGTCCTGTCCGGTCTCCTGGTCGCGACGGTCGGCCCCGGATGGGCGATCGCCGCCGACGCGGCCACCTTCGCGATCAGCGCGATCATGCTCGCCCGACTACGCCCGCCCGCGCACCGGCCCGCACCGGCCCAGTCCTTCGTGCGCGACCTGCGGGAGGGCTGGACGGAGTTCAGCTCCAGGACTTGGGTGTGGACGCTCGTCGTGGCGGCGTCGCTGACCAATCTGCTGTTCGCGGCCTTCTACGTCCTCGGCCCGGCGGCCACCGCACTGGCGTCCGGCGGCCCGGCCACCTGGGCCGCCATCCAGGCCGTACTCGGTGTCGGGGCCCTGATCGGCGGCCTCATCGCGTTGCGCCTGCACCCGCGCCGTCCACTGCGGATCGGCGTGTCGGCCCTCGCCCTCTCGTCCCTGTCCACCCTGGGACTGGCCGCGCACCTGCCCGTCGTCCCGATGGCGGGCCTGGCCCTGCTCGGCGGCATCGGGATGACGCTCTTCAACACCTACATGGAGACCTCCATCCAGCACCGCGTCCCCGACAAGGCCCTCTCCCGGGTCAGCGCGTACGACTGGTTCGGGTCCTACGCCTGCCAGCCCATCGGCCAGGCCACGGCCGGTCCCCTCGGTGCCGGACTCGGCATCCACCCGGCCCTCTGGCTCGCGGGCACCCTCCAGCTCCTCGTGGCCCTCGCCACCCTGGCCGTCCCCGCGATCCGCCACCTACCGGCCGGCACCCCTGACAGTCCGATCCTCGCGCACGATGAGCCCTGAGTACCGTGGGACGCTTTGCGCATATTTGTGCAGATCTGTGGCCGGAAGCGGTCAGGTAATAGCCCTTTTTGGTCGCCTTCCAGCACTTGATCAGCGTGGCGACCTAGAAGAGAAGAGAACGTAGCGGCGACACGAGATCGCGGAAGGGGAAGCCCTGATGAGTGGTATCTACGGCGGTGACCCGGAGGCCATGAAGAGGCTCGCAAGCCTCTTCCAGAAGCACGGCCAAGAACTCGACCAGATCATCAGGGATCTCAACTCCAACACCCAGAGTAGCCAGAGCATCTGGCAGGGGCCCGGGGCGAACCGGTTCCGCGAGGCCTGGGCCCAGGCGAAGCCGTCATTCGACAAGATGGTCGTCGCCTTCCAGGAGGCCCACCGGGACATCAACAGCAGGGCCGAAGGTTTCCGCAACGTCGGTAAGTAACCCGCGCCGCCGAGGGGCGCCTGTCGCTACCGACCATGGTGGGGCTATGTTTCGATCATGGCCTATGCGTATGTGGGGCCGGGCGGCCGGCGACCGTTTCTGGCGCCCACACCGGTGAAAGCGGCACGTATCCTCCTCTGGGTTCAGGCGTCGATCTGGGCGATGGTCGCCATGACGTCTTCGTATTACGGCGTCATCAACCTGTTCGATCAGGACGGGCTGGGGAACGTCCACCACCTTGTGTTCTGGTGCGCGTGGACCGGATCGGTGACGTTCTTCGCCTTGGGCTCATTCGGCCTGGCGCTAGGCCTTAAACCGGGTAAGAACGGCATTCGCCGGACGGTCATCGGTCTGGAATGCTTCATGACCTGTTTCGGTACGGTCGTGGCGTTCCCCGCCCTCCGTGTGATCGTTCTCGCGCCGAGATGGGGCATCCTTCTGACGCCCGTTTTCCTGGCCGCTTTCATCGGCGCGGTCGTGTCGTGCGCCTCCGTCGGCTGGTTGCTGTGCCGACCGGCACGGGAGTACGCACGGGCCAAGCCGACCTATCAGTAGCCGGTGATGCGGCCGGCCGCAGCCGATCGGCCGGCACGCCGCTTCCGGCGCCTCAGGGGTCCCCCGAGGGGGGCATGCAGCCGGGCGCACACGGGCACGAGCCGGTCGAGGAAGCAAGCGTTATGAGCGCCACCGCGTGCGCTGAGTGCCCCAGCTGTGGACAGATTGCCGTCGGTGTGGCCGGTAGGAGGTCCGGATCGTCGCCTTTGATCCGGCGGCAGCGACGGCAAAGTCCTGCAGCGCGTGACGGGCGTGAGCGGCGTGGTGACACTCAGCCGGCCGGGCCATAGGGACAGCGGGGGTTGTCAGAGTTCCTCGTCGGACTCCTCGTGAGGCTGGTCGACAGACAGCTCAACGCACTCACCATTTGCATCGCTGTAGGAGCTCTTCCACCAGATGCGGGGCTCCGCTCGCAGGCTCATGTCGTGTCCCACTTCTTCGAACTGCACCTATAGCTCCTTGGCCGTAGAAGCGATCAGGGATGCGGATTTGGCTGGGCTCAGCGCCATCGCCTGCAACATCCCGTATGTCCGACTGTACCGGCGGACCTCGTGTTGGCTTTGGAGCACGAGCCCACTCGTCGCAGTCTCCAGGTAGACCATTCCGAGGTCGTCGTTCGCCTTGAAGACAAGCAAGACGAAGTCCCCGTTGACGGCTGGATGCGCGCCTACTGCGAAGGGGAGTACTTGGATCTTGACGTTGGGTAGGCTGCTCAGCTCGGCGAGCCGTTGAAGCTGTTCCTTCATAACCTCTGGTCCGCCGACCTGGCGGTGGAGGACGGCTTCGTCGAGGATCACCTGAAGCGCGACGGGATTTTCTTCCCGCGTAATGATCTCTTGTCGTGCGCGTCGGATGCCGATCCTTCCGTCGACATCCACAACGCCCTCGACGTCGGTCGCTTCGATCGCGGCCTGTGCATACGCATCGGTCTGGAGGATGCCGGGCAGGATCTGGCTGCGCCAGTGGCTGATCGTACGAGCCCCGGCCTCCGCCGCGATCAGCAGGTCGAACTTCGGCTTCAGTCCCTTGCCGGAGAGTTTCCTCCACCAGTCGGATTTGCCGGAGAAACCGGCCCGTGCGAGTGACAGAAGCTCTTCCCGCTGCCCTTCTTCAACCGAGGTGTGTCGGCCGAAAAGATCAAGAAGGCTTCGTACGTCCCTGGCCTTCATTCCGCGTTCGCCGTGCTCGACCCTCGACATCCACGACTGGTCGAACTCGAGTTCTCTCTCGATGTCCTACTGCGGGTGGTGAATCCGCTCGCGCCGCCGCTGAACGACGATCTCACGCTGCGGCGGGATCAGGCGGGGCTGTGCTGGTTCTGCTGGTCGTTCGGCGACCGGATCGCCCACGTCGACAACCTCGACATCGCCACCGCCCGCATCACCCAGGTCCTCGGCTGCCCCGAACCCTGAAACAAGCCACCGCAGCGGCCAGGTTCTTCCCCCGATGCCCGGCCGCTGCGGTCACCGACACCTCCTGGAGGTCCCAGCAATGTCCCCCGAGTGCACCGCCGGCCCGCCGCGCGAGCAGCAGTGGTCCTGCCGCCTCGACGGCGACCCCTACGCCGTCGTCACCGCCCGCGCCCTGACCACGGGCGTCCTGCTCGGCTGGAACGCCGACCTGGTCGAGGACGTGATCCTGGCACCAGCGAACTGGTCACCAACGCCATGGCGCACGGCGCCGCCCCCGTCACCTTCGCCCTGACCGTACGGAAGGGGAAGGAACCGGCGATCGTCATCGACGTCACCGACGCCTCGGCGGACCTGCCCGTGCAGCACCTGCCTGGCGAGGTCGGCCACTTCGGCCTGTGGATCGCCGAAGAACTCTCCCGCGTCACCGTCCACCCGGCCCAACCCGGCAAGACCGTCCGCGCCACCTTCGACGTCATCGACGCAAGCCTGCTCCCGTCGGTTCCCTGACAACCTCACGGCCGCCTGCACGGACGCCTTACCGGTGGTGGCTCGATCTTCCTTCGGCGAGTGGGCGGACGGCCGCCTGGATCGGCATGGCCTGGCCGGGGTGGACGTGCAGGCCGCGGCCGGTGGGGCCGTCCAGGGAGATCTGGCGGGGGAGCCGGAGATTGAAGACGTCGCCGTCATCCGGGGAGGTGACGGCGAGGAGGACGCCGGTGCGGGAGCGGCGCGTCTCGGAGATGAAGCCGCTGTAGCCGCGCGCCAGGTCCTGTGTCGTCCCGGCGATGATCAGGGCCTGCTCCGCGTCGCGGGCCGCGCGCAGCGCGCGGACCAGGACCTCGTCGAACGGGGTGTTGTCGAGCAGCTCGGCGTCGTCGACCACCACGACGTACCGGCTCCGGCCCTCCATGGTCTCCTCGAACCGGTACGCGTCCTCCGGTCCCTCCAGGACGGCGAGCACGCCCGGCTCGCCGCGCAGGTCCCGGAGCGGCGAACGACGCGGGCAGACGAGGACGACCGGCACGGTGCCCTCGCCGATCCGCGGGTCGAGCAACGAGCTCACCATCGTCATCAGGACCGTGGAGCGCCCGGAGCGGGGCGGGCCCGCGACGGTGAAGCCGGGGCCCTCGGCGAGGAGGTCGACGCCGATCGGGCCGAGTTCGTCGCCGCCCGCGCCGACGAGCGCCCACAGCGGGGACGGCGCGACGAAGTCGGGGTCGAGGGCCAGGGCCTCGCCGTAGGTCACGTGCACCGGCAGCTCGTCGACGTGCAGCGGCCGTTGGGCGGGGCCCGGCCGGTCGTACGTCCGCTCGGCCTCGCGCGCCAGCCGCTGGAGGGCGGCGACCTGGGCGGTGCCGGCGGCGACCTCGGTCAGGAGGGCGATGTGGGACTCGCGCAGGGTGCCGCCGTCCGGGCCGACCGCCTCGAGCACCCGGCCCGGCGGCATGTCGGCGGGGATGTGGCGTTCGTTGATGCCGGCGTAGGTGTAGTCGTTCGGGTCGGCCATGCGGAGGATGAGCCGGCCGTCGAAGACCGTGGAGACCTGGCCGGTGAGGCCGGAGCGGTCGCCGGTGAAGACGGCGCGCAGGCCGACGGCGGCGCCCTCGCGCAGGAGGCGCAGGAGGGAGTCGATGAGGCGGCCGTAGTCGTAGTTCTCGAACGCGGCGACGTAGCCCTCCCAGCGGTCGAGCACCAGGAGCATCCAGGGCAGGCGTTCGGTGGGCGCGGCGGCGGTGCGCTGCTCGGCGAGGGAGGAGAAGCCGGTGGCGGCGAGGATCTGCTGGCGGCGGCCGACCTCGGCGTGCAGGCGGGCGAGAAGGCGTTCGAGACGTTCGGTCTGGTCGCGGGTGACGACGGCGCCGCAGTGCGGGAGGGCGACGAGGGGGAGGAGGGCGTTCCCGCCGCAGTCGATGCCGTAGAGGTGGACGTCGGCGGGGCCGCAGGTGGCGGCGAGGGAGCCGGCGAGGGTGCGCAGGACCGTGGACCGGCCCGAGCGTGCCGAGCCCGCGACGTACAGGTGGCCGCCCTGCAGGAGGTCGAGGGCGAGGACGGAGCGGGACTGGGCGGAGGGCAGGTCGGTCAGGCCGAACGCGAGCGGCGGGACGTCGTCGTGGTCGGTGAACACGGCGGGCAGGTCGTCGAGCGTCAGGCGGGCCGGCAGCGGCTCCAGCCACGGGGGCGGCTGGTCGTCGAGGCCGGCGCGGTCGGCGGCCTCGCGGATCGCGGCGACGAGCGCCTTCAGGTCGGTGACCGTGGCCGCCTCGTCGTCGGGCGCGTCGGTCACGGCGAGGGGGCGGCCGAGGCCCTGCCACGGGAGGGGGAGGACCTGGGCGGGCAGGCCGGTGAGGGCGCCGGGGCGGCGTCCGCCGATCCGGGCCGACTGCACGGCGTGCGGGGCCGCGGCGCCGGAGCGTACGTAGCAGCGGCCGGGCGTGGACTTGGAGATCCGGGCGGCGGACGGGTCGTCGATGACGTCGGTGGACTCCTCGGCGGCGGTGACGCGCAGCGCGATCCGCAGGTTGGTGTTGGCGCGGATGTCGGCGGTGACGACGCCGGCGGGGCGCTGGGTGGCGAGGAGCAGGTGGACGCCGAGGGACCGGCCGCGGCGGCCGATGTCGACGAGGCCCTCGACGAAGTCGGGCAACTCGGTGGCGAGCGTGGCGAACTCGTCGATGACGAGGACGAGACGCGGCACCCGGACGGCGGCGCGGGGGTCGCCGTCGTCGTACAGCTCGCAGTAGTCCTCGATGTCCTTGGCGCCGGCGTGCAGCAGGATCTCCTCGCGGCGCCGCAGCTCGGCGCCGAGGGACTCGAGCGCGCGTTCGGTGAGGTGGCCGTCGAGGTCGGTGACGACTCCGGCGACGTGCGGCAGTGCCGCGCAGTCCTTGAACGCCGCGCCGCCCTTGTAGTCGATGAGCACGAACGTCATCTCGTCGGGCCGGTTCGCCACGGCGAGCGACGCGATCAGGGTCTGCAGGAGCTCGGACTTGCCGGCGCCGGTCGTGCCGGCGATCAGGCCGTGCGGTCCGTCGACGCGCAGGTCGACGGTGAACACGCCGTCGGCCGACACGCCGATCGGGACGGCGGTCGTACGGCCGCCGGCCGCCCAGATCGCCTGGACGTGGGCGGCGGTCGGGTTCGGCATGCCGAGGATCTCGAGGAGCCGGGACTCGCGCGGGACGGCGGACTCGGCGTCGTCGCGGGACACGTCCCGTACGGGGGCGAGGGCGCGGGCCATGCGGTCGCACCAGCCGGTGGAGACCTGGTCGGCCAGGATCGGGCCGACGGAGTCGAGGCCGTGGCCGCGCAGCCGTACGTGCGTCGGCCGGTCCCAGTCCCAGACCGCGACGGCGGTGCACTCCTCGGGCAGGAGGCGCTCGTCGTCGTCGACGCAGATCGCGTGCAGGCCGTACGTCGGGCCGCTGGACAGGACCTGCGGCATGCCCGGCATCCGGCGGAGCCGCCGCGCGCCGTCCATGACGAGCAGGATGTTGTACGGGCCGGAGCCCTGGGCGGCGCCGCCGAAGAGCCCGCCGGCGGACCGGTCGGCGGCCCGGCGTCGCTCGGTGACGCGGATCGCGAGTTCGGTGATGCGGTGCGCGACCGACTCGGGGTCCGCGCCGATGAGGGCGACGCACTCCTCGCCTTCGCGGGGGGCGGAGTGCGGCAGCCAGCGGACCCAGTTCCAGTGCTCGGCGCCGTCGGGGTCGGCGCAGAGTACGACGATCGCGAGGTCGCGCGGGCTGTGCAGGGCGGCGGCCTGGGCGACGAGCCAGCGGGCGAGCGCGCGGGAGCGGTCGCGCGGCCCGGCGAGCCCGATGACGCCGAGGTCGGCGAGCGGGAGCGTCACGGGGACGGCGCGGGCGACGGGCTGTTCGGGGATGACGGGTTCGGCGTCGCCGCCGCGACCGGGAACCAGCTCGATGTCCGCGGGCCGGTCGGCGAGACCGACGCGGAGGTGCAGGGTGTCGGCGTCGGAGCGGCGGCGTTCCCAGAGCCGCCGCCGGGGGCCGGTGGCGGTGAGCAGCACCTCGGCGGGGTCGGGCGCGAGGGCGCGGCGGTCCTGCTCGTCGGTGCGGCGCAGGTGCTCCAGCGCGGCGTCGAACTCCTCTTTGGCGCGCCGGTAGTCCTTCATCGCCTTCTTGTAGGACTTGCGGCCGTACATCCGGTCGCCGATCCACTCGCCGACCTGGATGACGGGGTACGCGAACGCCATCAGCGCCCAGTACCACTGGCGCGTGACGACGGCCATGACGATGCCGGTGACGGCGAACAGCAGCGAGCCGAGCAGCCGGAGCCGTTCGCGCTGCGTCTTGGGCGGCTGCTGCGGGACCTCGAGCGTGGAGCGCCGCTCGGGCGGCAGCAGGCGGGGTGGCCGGTTGTAGGCGAGCCCGCCGTCGTCCAGCGGTGCGAGGTGGGCGTCCGGAGCGGTGGCCGGGACGTGGGTCAGCACGGACGATCCGACGGTCAGCACCCCGCCGGGCGGCCACGTGGCGGTGCCGTCGAACGCGGTCCCGTCGAGGAGGGCGTCGCCGACGGCGGCGACGGCGACGGTCACGGTGACGCGGTGCGACTCGACCGTGATGGTGAGGGCGTGCGGTGCCACCGACGGGTCGTCGAGCCGTATGTCCACGTCAGGGCCGTTGCCGAAGGTCGTCTCGCCGATGCCGAGGCGGTGCACCGCGCCCGCGGCGGGGCCGCCGGTGACGCGGATCTCCGCGCTTCCGGTGGGCTCGGCCAGGACGGTCGCGACGGCGCCGGCCGGGTCGAGGGCCACGAGGGCGCCGTCGCGCAGGACCCGTGCGGCGGGCACCGCCGGATCGAGCATGCGCCCGCCCGCCCAGAGCGGAGGCGCGGGTTCGGCCACCCAGCGTGCGCTTGGTAGGTGTACGACTTCCGCGAGGGCCTCTTTGACCGGCTCGGTGTTGAGCGCCGTAATTAGTGATCTCGCAACGGTTTCTACCGTCATATCGGAATCACCGTTGACCACGACGTCACGGGGACCCTGATCGGTCATCACCGTGAGCGAGATTCGCATTACCCCTCCGGATTCGCCGTCTGCCGGACCAGGATAGAGAGGGTGCCGGGGTGTCTCCAGCCGGTCCGGCGGAGTGCAGTCTTGATCACTTAACTAGTGGCCGACATCCGGGACGAAACAAACTGTGGAGGCCGCATTGACGCGGAGCGGTAAGGACGGAACGATGGTTCGCCGCGTCCCGTCAACGCCGACAGTCCGCAATCCCCCGAATTGGCGGAGTATCCAGTGACGACGAGCAGTGATCGCAAGAGCGTCGCCGACACCTCCGGGCGGCCGTCGCTCGCAGTGGCGGCCGGCCACCGGATTCCCGTGCCGCCCCGCGAGCGCAAGCCGGCGATGGCGGCGCTCGCCGTCCTGCTCATCGTCGGAGGTGCGCTGGTCAGCGCCTATCTGGTGATGGCCAGCGGGCAGCGCGTCCCGGTCATCCGGATCGCCAAGCCGGTCGCCGCGGGGCAACGGATCCCGGCGTCCGCGCTGGAGGAGGTCCAGGTCTCGGCGACCGGCGGCCTGGACTACATTCCGTGGCGGGACCGCGTGAAGGTCACGCAGACGTACGCGACCGTCACCCTGGTCAGCGGATCGCTCCTGACGAACGGGATGATCAGCACGGCCGCCTCGGCGGCCAAGGGCACCGTCGTCGTCGGGCTCGCGCTCAAGCCCGGTCAACTCCCGGCGGGCGGCCTGCACCCGGGCGACCGCGTCGCGGTGTACGCCGTGGCGGTGCAGGGCCAGACCGGCATCGCGGCCGGGGCGGTGCTCGCTCCGGCCGCGATGGTCTACGACGTCGCCGAGCCCGGGCAGAACGACGTTCAGAGCGACCAGGTCCAGGTGTCGGTGACCGTGCCCACCGACGAGGCGCCGCTCGTCACCCAGGCGGCGTCGGCGGGCGCGGTCGCGGTGGCCGTCCTCGCCCCCGGCGAGCAGGCGTCCGGGAAGCGGGCGCGCGCCGCCACCGCGCCGGCCGCCGTACCTCCGACGCCGCAGCAGTCGACGGCCGACCAGGAGCCGACCGGCCGGCCGACCGGCCGGCAGCCGACCCCGGGCCGTACGGCACACCGGTCGACCGCGGCCACGCCCGGCGGCCCGACGGGCAGGCCCTGATGGGGCTCATCGTCCTCGCGGCCGACAAGGGAGCGCCGGGCGTCACCACCGCCGCCATCGCCATCGCGGCGGTGTGGCCGCGCCCGGTGCTGCTGGCCGAGTGCGACCAGGCGGGCGGCGACCTGGTGTACCGCCTGCCCGCCGAGGACGGCGGCATGCTGAACCCCGCGCGCGGCATGCTGAGCCTGGCCGCCACCGCGCGGCGCGGGCTGCGCGCGGACCAGGTCTGGGAGCACACGCAGCGGCTCGTCGGCGGCCTGGACGTGCTCGTCGGCCTCACCAACGCCGAACAGGCCCAGGGGTTGACCTGGCTGTGGAGCCCGCTCGGCCGCGCGTTCGCCAACCTCACCGTCCCGGACCCGTACGCCGACGGCGCCGCGCACGCCGGGAACGGCGCCACGCCGGACGCCGGGCACCCCGGGAACGGCGCGACGCCGAGCGACGGGACTGTCACCCTGCCGGGCGGCGGGCACGCCGGGAACGGCACGACGCCGAGCGGCGGGTTCCCCGTCCAGGGCGGCGCGCCCGTGAGCGGAGCGGGCGGTCCCGCGAGCCAGATCCCCGTCGACGTGGTGGCGGACTGCGGCCGGCTGGGCGCCGGATCGGCCTTCACCGACCTGCTGCGCGAGGCGTCCACGATCGTCCTGTTCACCCGCGCCACCCTCGAACACGTCGCTCACCTGCGCGAACGCATTAACTCGCTCGCTTCCGAACTCGGCGGTCACGCCGCGCCGCCGATCGGTGTCGTGGTGGTGGCCGATCCCCGCGAATACCGCGGTTCCATCACCGAGGTGGGCCGCATCATTTCCAATGCCAAATTGCCCGCGAGTGTTCTGGGGGGTTTCGCGCTGGATCCCAAGGGTGCTGAAATGCTGAGGGGACGTTGGGGCGGGAGGCTTGACAGATCGCTGCTGATTCGTTCGGCCCGGCAGATCGCGGGCGGGCTCGCCGCGCGGGCCGCGGGCGGCCCGGACACGGGCCGCGAGGCGCAGGGAGCGGCTAGTGGATCACAGTCTCGTTAAGCGACTCCGGCAGGAGGTCGGCGGCCGGCTCGCCGACCAGCGGCGGCTCGACGCCGCGAACGGCCTCGCGCCGATGGTCCCCGAGGACGAGCGGCAGTTCGCCCGCGCCCTGATCGGGCAGGTCCTCGAGGAGTACGCCCGAGCGGAGATCGCGGCGGGCCGGCGCCCGCCGAACGCCGAAGAGGAGGAGCAGCTCGCGGCCGGCGTGCACGCCGCGCTGTTCGGCGTCGGACGGCTCCAGCCCCTGCTCGAGGACCCCGAGATCGAGAACATCGACATCAACGGCTGCGACCGGGTGTTCATCGGGTACGCCGACGGCCGCGAGGTCATGGGCGAGCCGGTCGCCGAGTCCGACGAGGAGCTCGTCGAGCTCATCCAGATCCTGGCGGCCTACAGCGGGCTGTCCAGCCGGCCCTTCGACTCCGCCAACCCCCAGCTCGACCTGCGGCTGCCCGACGGGTCCCGGCTGTCCGCCGTCATGGACGTCACCGTACGGCCCGCGCTGTCGATCCGCCGGGCCCGGCTCGGCAAGGTGTTCCTGTCCGACCTCGCCGGCAACGGCACGCTGAGCACCGAGCTCGGCCTGTTCCTGCGGGCCGCCGTCGCCGCCCGCAAGAACATCATGATCGCCGGGGCGACGAACGCCGGGAAGACGACGCTGCTGCGGGCCATCGCCAACGAGATCCCGGCCGCCGAGCGGCTCATCACCGTCGAGCGCGCGCTCGAGCTCGGGCTCGACCAGTTCCCCGAGCTGCACCCGAACGTCGTCGCGCTGGAGGAGCGGCTGCCGAACTCCGAGGGCCAGGGCACGATCACGATGGCCGGGCTCGTCCGCCGGTCGCTGCGCATGAACCCCTCCCGCGTCATCGTCGGCGAGGTCCTCGGCGACGAGATCGTCACGATGCTCAACGCGATGACGCAGGGCAACGACGGCTCCCTGTCCACGATCCACGCGAACTCCTCGTGGGAGGTCTTCAACCGCATCGCGACGTACGCCCTGCAGTCCGACGAACGACTGCCGATCGAGGCGACGCACATGCTCATCGCAGGTGCCATCGACTTCGTCATCTTCATCGAGAAGCGCAACGACTACGCCCAGGGCGGCCGGCTGCGGCGCTTCGTCTCCAGCGTTCGCGAGGTGACCGGCTGCGACGGCCGGGTGCTGTCCAGCGAGATCTTCGAGCCCGGCCCGGACGGCTCCGCCGTGCCCGCCGCGCCGATCGCCTGTGCCCAGGAGCTCGTGCCGTTCGGCTACGACCCGGCCGCCGGGGTCCCCTGGTGACGGGCGGTCTCGCCGACCTGGCCACGCTGCCCGCCATCGTGGCGGGCGCGATGGTCGGCGGCGGCGTGCTCCTGCTCATCGTCGCCGTGCGCGGCGTACGGCCCCGGCCCGGCCGGCCGACCGGGCGCAGCCGCGAGGACCTCATCCGCACGCTGAGCACGCGTACGGCGATGGCCGCCATCGCCGGCGTCCTCACCCTGATCGTCACGCGGTGGCCGGTCGCCGCCATCGGCACCGGCCTGCTCGTCCTCGGCTGGAAAACCATCGGCGGCGGCGCCGCCGAGGAACGCCGCGCGATGGCCCGGCTGGAGGCGCTCGCCGCGTGGACCGAGTCGCTGCGCGACACGATCGCCGGCGCGGTCGGCCTCGAACAGGCCATCCCCTCCTCGCTGCGGGCCGTGGCCCCGGTGCTGGAGCCGCACGTACGTGCCCTGGTCGACCGACTGCACACGCGGGTGCCGCTCGCCGACGCCCTTCGCAGGTTCGGCGACGACCTGAACGACCCGTCCGCCGACCTCGTGGTCGCCGCGCTCATCCTTAACGCGCGGCTGCGCGGCCCCGGCCTGCGTGACATGCTCGGCGCGCTGTCCACCTCCGCCCGCGCCGAGCTCGACATGCGGCGCCGCGTCGAGGCCAACCGGCGCACCACGCGCCGCAGCGTGCAGATCGTCGTCGGAGTCTCGGTCGGCACGGCACTGCTGCTCGCCGTCTTCAACCGGTCCTACGTGAAGATGTACGACTCGTTCGTCGGCCAGCTCGTCCTCGCCGTGGTCGTCGGGCTGTTCGCCCTCGGGTTCGTCTGGCTGCGCCGGCTCGCCAAGTACGAGATGCCGCAGCGCTTCCTCGGCGGGGCCGACACCGACCGGCCCGGAGTCCCCGCCGAGGTGCCCGAGACGGTCGCGCGCTGGCAGGGCCGGACCGGCACCGGCCCGAACCCCACGGTCAAGGGAGGCACCCGATGACGACCGCACTGCTGGCCGGGGCGCTCCTCGGGTTGGGCGGCTACCTGCTGTTCCGCGCGCTGTTCCCGCCCCGGCCGGGGCTGGCCGCGCGCCTCGCGGCCTTCGACACGGCGCGCCGGCGCGGCGAGACCGGGCCGGAACGCCGCCCCTCCGGCGACTCGGGCCGGTTCCCCGGGCTGCGCGCCCAGGTCGGCCGCTCGCTGGCCGCCTTCTACGAGGCGCGGGGATGGCAGCAGCGCTCGGTACGCGCGGACCTGGCCCTGTTGGACCGGTCCTTCGAGGGGTTCCTCGCGACGAAGTTCCTGCTGTCGGCGGCGGCGATCGTGTTCATCCCCGTCCTCGTCGGCTACTTCGCGATCCTGGGCCTCGGCGTCGCGGTGGCGGTCCCGGTCTGGGTCGGCCTGTTCTTCGCGGTCATCTTCTTCCTGCTGCCGGACCTGCAGTTGCGCCAGGAGGCCGGGGCGCGGCGGCGCGACTTCCGGCACGCGGTCAGCGCGTTCCTCGACCTCGTCGCGATGAACCTCGCGGGCGGGCGCGGCGTGCCCGAGGCGCTCATGACCGCCGCGCGCGTCGGTGACGGCTGGGCCATGCGCCGCATCCGCGACGCCCTGTCCAACGCACGCATCACCGGGATCACTCCCTGGCAGGCGCTCGGCCGGCTGGGCGAGGAGGTCAGCGTCGACGAGCTGCGCGACCTGTCCGCCGCCCTCGCGCTGGTCGCCGACGACGGGGCCAAGGTGCGCCAGTCGCTCGCCGCCCGCGCGGCCAGCATGCGCAGCCGCGAGCTGTCCGACGTCGAAGGCCGCGCCGGCGAACGCTCCCAGTCCATGCTCGTCGCGCAGCTCCTGCTGTGCGCGGGCTTCTTGATCTTCCTGGCCTATCCGGCGGTGATGCGGGTGATGGCCGCGTGACGTCGATCTCCACCAGTCCCCGCTTCGCGCAAGGAGTGCCATGAACCCGATGAACGATCCTTTCGTGGCTTATGTCTGGTCGTCGGTGCAGGCACGCATCGAGCGGCTGCGCGACGACACCGAGCGCTCCCGCGGCGCGTCCGCGATCGAGTGGGCGATCATCACCGGCCTGCTGGCGATGATCGCGCTCGGCGTCGGCGTCGTCATCTACCGCAAGGTCCGGTCCGCCGCGAACGACATCAAGACCAAGTGACCACCTGATGGACAAGAGGACGGACCGTGGCGCGAGCACCCTCGAACTCGCGCTGCTGACCCCGGTCCTTCTTCTCGTCATCCTGCTGGTGGTGCAGTTCGCGATGGTCTACCACGCCCGGCACGTCGCGCTCGCCGCCGCACAGTCCGGCGCGCGGGTCGCGCGCGAGAGCGGGACCGGGAGCTGGAAGGAACAGGCGGAGGCGAAGGCGCGCGAGTACGTCCAGCAGATCGGGCCGGAGCTGCTGAGCGGGGTGACCCCGCAGGCCGACGGCGACCAGAACCAACGGTGGGTCACCGTGACCGGCACGGCCGTACGCGTCGTGCCCTTCCTGACGTTCCACGTCAGCCAGCGCTCCGGCGGGCCCATCGAGTGCTACCGGCCCGACGTCGGCGCCGGTGCCACCTGCGGGGGCGGGCCGCAGCCATGAGCCCGCGCACCGCAACGAATCCCCGCGGGCCGCGGGCCGTCGCCTCGAGCCCGCGCACCGCGACCGATCCCGTGGGGCGGCGGGCCGACGCGGGCACGATGTCGCTGGAGCTCGTGCTGCTCACGCCGGTCCTCGTGGCGTTCATGATGCTGATGGTCGGGCTCGGCCGGATCGTGGAGGCACAGAGCCAGGTCGACGGCGCCGCCCGCGACGCCGCCCGGTCCGCCTCGGTATCCCGCGACCGCGGCAGCGCGCGGGTCGCCGCGGACGACGCGGCCAAGGCGACCATGAGCGGGACCAAGTGGTGCCGGGGCGGGCCCCGCACCGACCCGGACTTCCGCGACTGGCGCCAGGGCGGCCAGGTCACGGTCACGGTGCGCTGCGACATCGACCTGGGCGGCCTGTCACTGATCGGGCTGGGCGCCTCCAAGACGATGGTCGGTACGGCGACCGCTCCCCTCGACACGCTGCGGAGGATCGATTGACGCGGTGGCATCGGGCGGTGGCCGAAGGCCGCGACCGCGGGACGGTCGCGATGTTCACCACGATCTTCGCCCTGTTCGTGATCGTGCTGGCCGGGCTGGTCGTCGACGGCGGGCTGGCGATCCACGCCCGCCAGCGCGCGGCGGACATCGCCGAACAGGGCGCCCGCGCCGCGGCCGACGACATCGACCAGGACGTCCTGCGGCAGACGGGGCAGGCCCGGATCACCGACCCGCGGGCCGCCTGCACCCGCGCCGAGCGCCTCGTCGCCGCGTACCCCGAGGTGACGGGACGGGCCAAGTGCCAGATCGAGGGCGGCCGTACCGCACGGGTCGTCGTGCAGATCAAGGTCCGGCTGCAGTTGCTCGCCATCGTCCCCGGCTTCAGCGACTTCACCATGACGTCCGCGGCGACCGCCCACCCCCAGGAGGGGATCTGATGAGAGAGGAGGAGGCCGCGTGAGCGAGCGAATCATGGGCACAGTGCCTCTGGTCACTCCTCCGACGAAGGAGGCCGCGTGAGTGAGCGGAGCGAGCGAGCCATCAGCGCAGTGTCTCTGGTCACTCCTCCGACGAAGGAGGCCGCGTGAGCACATTTCGGCGGCAGCCCGTGCGGATCGACCGCGGACGCGGGCCCGGTGACGTGGCCGTCGGCGTGCTCGCGCTCGCCGCCCTCGCCGCGCTGCTGGTCGGCGTGCCGTTCGCGCTGGTCACCTTCTTCGGCTCGCCGATTCCCAGCAGGCCTCCGTCGATGGAGACGCTGACGCAGCGGCTGGACACCACGGCGCTGATGCGCATCCTCGTCATCGTCGTGTGGCTGGCCTGGCTGCAACTGGCCGCCTGTGTGCTCGTCGAGGTGTACGCCGGGATCCGTGGCGTCGGTGTACCGGCCCGAGTGCCATTCGCGGGCGGTCCGCAGGCGGTGGCGCACCGGCTCGTCGTCGCCGCGCTGCTGCTGTTCACCGCCACCACGGTGGTGGTGCCCGCCCTGACGGCGCCCCGCGCGACGCACGTCCAGGTCAAGGACCCGCCGCGGCAGCAGCAACAGCCGAGGCCGGCCGCCGAACACGCCGAGGCGCCCGCCACCCGGCAGGCCCCTGTGGAAGAGGACGCCGGGCCGGCGGCACCCATGGACCAGAACGCCGTCCGCAAGATCTACCGGGTCCGGCCACCGGAGGGACGGCACCACGAGAGCCTCTGGGAGATCGCCGAGAAGTGCCTCGGCGACGGCCGCCGGTACCGCGAGATCTACGCGCTGAACAAGGGCAAGGTGCAGCCGGACGGTACCCGGTTGACCATGGCGAGCCTGATCCGGCCCGGCTGGGTGCTCGACATGCCGGCCGACGCGACGCATGTCGAGGTGGTCCACCGGGGCCCGCACGACGGGGAGCACGAGCACGGCGTGCCGCACTCCCAGGTGCCCGGGGGCGTACACCACAGCGGCTCCGTCAACACCGAGAAGCAGGCCGTGGAGGCGGCCCGGCGGGCGGCCCAGGAGGAGGCGCGGCAGCACCAGGTCGGTCACCAGGCCGGCCAGGGCACCCAGGGTTCCGATCGGCAGGACGGGTCCGAGGCGGCTCGGCCGCCGGCCGCGCAGTCACCGCACGCGACCGCGCCCGATACGGCTCCCTCGGGACGGCCGTCCGCCCACGCGTCGCCGCCGGCCGCGCACCCCACGCCGGCCCGGCCGGAGCACTCCGGGCACCCGTCCGAGCAGCAGCGGCCGCCCGCCGAGCAGCACAGGCCCGCCGAGCGGCAGCCGGTCCACCTGCCGGCGTTCGGCTGGCCGGAGGAGCTGGCGGTGGCGTCGCTGCTCGCCGCCGGAGTCCTCGCCGTACTCGGCCGCCGGCGGCGCGAGCAGCTGTGGCGGCGGGCGTTCGGCACGAGGATCGCCCGGCCGGACGGCGAGGCCGCGCTCGCCGAGCAGGCGCTGCGCATCGGCGCGGACACCGACGCCACCCGCCTGCTCGACCTCGGTCTCCGGCAGATGTCCCAGGCTCTCGCGGCCGAGGGGCGCACGCTGCCCACCGTGTACGGCGTGCACCTCGGCGCCGACAGCCTCGACCTGTGGATCGCGCCCGCCGACCGTAACCCGCCGGCGCCATGGGAGGAGTACGACAACGGGCAGGTCTGGCGGCTGAACGCCGGCGCCCTCGACGAGGTGGCCACCGCCGACCTCGCCGACGTCCTGGCGCCGTACCCGGGGCTCGTCTCGATCGGCACGAACGACACCGGCCGGATCCTCGTCGACCTGGAGACCGCGCACGGGCTGATCTCCCTGCAGGGACCCGACGAGGCCCGCCGCGCCGTGCTCGCCGCGGTGGCGGTCGAGCTGGCGACCAACCGCTGGTCCGACCACATGCGGATCACGCTCGTCGGCTTCGGCGAGGAGCTCTCGCTGATCGCCCCGGACCGTATCCGTACCGTCGCAACGCTCGCCGAGGCCCTGCCGGAGCTGGAGAGCCGGACCGAGGAGGTGCGGCAGGCCCTCGCCGCGTCGGGGGTGGACTCGGTGCTCACCGGCCGCTGCCGCGGCGTGTTCGGCGAGGCGTGGATGCCGCACTACCTGATCATGGCCGATCCGCCGACGCCCGAGGAGGCCGAACGCCTGGTCGCCCTGGCCCGCACCGGTCAGCGGATGGCAGCCGGGTACATCGTCGCGGGCGAGACGCCGGGCGCCACCTGGACCTGGGACGTCACGGCCGACGGGCGGCTCCGCGCCGGGGTCCTCGGCTTCGACGTCGAGGCTCAGCTCGTCCCCGAGCAGCACTACCGGGCCGTCCTCGAGCTCTTCCGTACCGCCGGGCGGGCGGACGGCGTCCCGTACGGCGGGATCGACGAGGAGCCGGTGGCGCCGCCCGCGATGGGCGAGGTACGGCCGGCCGTCGACATCCGGATCCTGGGGCCCGTCGAGGTGGACGCGCCCGGCGTCGTGGAGGAGAGCCGCCGGGCGCTGTGCACCGAGGTGCTCGTCTACCTGGCCACGCACCCCGAGGGCGTGCACCCGACCGTGCTGGGCGGCGCGGTGTGGCCGCGCGGGGTGTCGGCGCCGGTGCGCGACGCGACCGTCGCCCGCGTCGCCGACTGGCTCGGGCGTGATTCCCGCGGCCGCCCCAACCTGTACCACGACGAGCGCGGCCGGATCCGGCTGGGATCGGAGGTCCGGGTCGACTGGGAGATGTTCCGCTGGCTCGTCTGGCGGTCCGCCGCCGAACCCGCCTCCGAGACGGCCTACCTGTCCTACGCCCTGGACCTCGTACGGGGTCCGTTGCTGGCCGGCCGCCCGCGCGGCCGGTACTCCTGGCTGGCCGCCGAGGATCTGGAGTACGAGGCGACCGCGCGCGTCGCGGACGTGGCGCACCGGCTCGTGCTGATGCGCCTCGACGACGGCGACGCCCGCGACGCGGTCTCCGCGGCCCGTGCCGGGCTGCGGCTGGCGGTGGACGACGAGGGCCTGTGGCGCGACCTGCTGCGCGCCACCCACGCCACGGGCGACCAGGCCTCGGTCCACGGCGTCGTCGACGAGCTGAGCGACCGTGTCAGCGCCGACCCGTTCGCCGCGCAACTGCAGCCGGAGACCGAGGCCCTGGTCGAGGAACTGGTCCCCCAGTGGCGCGGCGTCGCCGAGGGCGCCGGCTGAGCCCACGACCGAGCGGCGGCGGGCTGCGGCCGCTACCGGTAGATGCCGGTGTGGCCCAGGGAGAACCGGCCGGGCTGCGGGAAGACGCACAGGCCGTGCGGGGCGGGTCCGGCGGGCAGCCGCCGGATGATCCGTCCGGTGTCCGTCGAGACGGCGAAGACCGTGCCGGCCTGTCGGGCGGACAGCCACAGCACCCGGCCGTCCGCCGACACGCCGCCCATGTCGGGTACGGCCGGGAGCCGCCACCGGTCGGTCACGCGGTGCTCGGCGACGGAGATCAGGGAGACGGCCCGCGCGGCACCGTCGGTGACGTAGAGGGTCCCGGCGTCGCGGCTGAGGTACAGGCCGTGCGCGCCGCGTCCGGTGGCGATGAAGTCGGTCGGCCGGAGGTCCGTCGCGCCGACCAGCCACACGCCACCGCGACCGGCGTCGGCGACGTAGAAGGTCGATCCGTCCGGGGACAGCCGGACGTCCTGGGGTCGCGTGTTCTCGGCGAGCCGGGCCGTCTCCGTGGCCGACCGCCGCGCGAGGTCGACGCGGACCAGCCGCCCGCCGGCGCACCCCACGACCATCGTCGATCCGTCGGCCGACAGGTCGGCCGCGGCCGGGTCGGGGCAGGGCAGGCGGATGGTCGACCGGAGCCGCAGGGTGCGCGGGTCGCGGATCTGCAGGCGTCCCGGCCGCGCGCCCAGGACCAGGGAGTACCGGCCGTCGAGGGTGAAGTACAGGTCGACGGGATCGGGGACCGGTACCGCACGGCCGACCGCGCCGGTCCGCGCGTCGACCGGCACCAGACCGGCCGCCTCGGTTACCCACAGCGTCCGCAGATCCCACGACGGGACGACCTGCCGTGGCGCCCGGCCGACCGGAATCCGGCGGATGGGCCGGTACGTCCGGGCGTCGACGACCTGGACCGCGGTGCCCCCGCTGACCGGGACGTACACCCGCGGCGGCAGGCGCCGGGCGACCGGACCGAGCATGCCGGCCCGCGTCGCGGCGTAGACGCCGGGCCGCCGGTCGGGCGACCTGGCGAGTCGGCTGAGCGGAGGAGGCGGCGGCGTCGCGGACGGCCGCACGTACGGCGCCGGCCCGCCGAGCGCCAGCACCGGCGAGTCGGGCCCCGGCCGGCCCCGGAACGGCACCGACTGACACCCGCAGAGCACCACACATCCGACGGCGAGTGTCACGACGACTGCGAAGCTGCGGCGCGACGCCGGTCTGCACCCCTCCATAGCCGCCGGACTCTAGCCGCCCGAGGGCGGATCGTGAGCGGATAATTACGAAGAGGTTGCCATCGGCTCGAACGGGTTGAGCGTGCGCACCCCGGTCCGCTCGACGTCCTTGACGTTCCGGGTGACGAACGTCCAGTCATTGAGGTACGCCGTCGCCGCCATCAGCCCGTCGGCGACGGGCATCGGGGACGCCGCTTGCCATCGTCCCCAGATGATCGCCGTGGCAGTGTCGACCGGGACGATTCGCGAGGCGTAATGCTCCTTGATCCCGGTCAGCCAGGCAGCGAGCCTGGTCGCCTGCGGAACGTCGCGCTTACTGAGCTGATGGACGCCGCGCGTGAGCTCTCCGATGACGAGTGAGCTGAGGTACTTGGTGGAGCCTTGGGTCGAGTCGTACCAGGCGCGTACGTTCGGGTCGGAGCCGCGCCCCTTCCGAAGCTCGGAGACGACGTTGGTGTCGAGAAGGTAGGACACTCCCCTCACTCCTCGAAGAGGAACGACACGTCGCGTCCGTAGTCCTCGTCGCGCTTGATGAGGTCGTCGAAGTCGTCCGGGAACGGCGGCCCGGACAGCAGGTAGTCGTGGAAGCTCATCTTCTTCGCCTGCGTGTGACGGTATTCGCTCATGTCGATGACGACCGCCACCTCTTCCCCGTGCCTCGTGATGATCTGGGGGCCTTCGTCGTGGGCCCGACGCAGGACCTCGCTGAAGCGCTGCTTCGCCTCCTGGACCTGCCAGTGCTGCGCCGGCTCCCCGTCATGTGCTGTGGTCATACGATCCCCCCTCTGTCCAGACAGTCTAGACCAAGGCGGTGGTCGCGTGTCCACCCGAACACTGAACGTGTTCGTTTCTATGGCAGGGCGCTGGTGCGCCAGGCTCCCGGGCCGTGGGGGAGGGGGCGGCGGAGTTGCCGGGAGCGGTCGGCCCAGGCCGAGCGACGCGCCGGGGGCGTCGCCCGGACCGCCGAGGCGGCCCGGGCCCGGGCGGCCAGCACCGCGACCAGGGCGGCGATCTCCTCCGGCGTCGCGTCTCCGCGCACCACCTGCAGGAAGGGGCGCTCGCTCATGTGGTCCTCTCCTACAGGGGGATGTTGCCGTGCTTCTTGGGCGGCAGCGTCTTGCGCTTGTCGCGGAGCGCGCGCAGCGCCTTCACGACCTGACCGCGTGTCTCGGACGGCTTGATCACGGCGTCGACGTAGCCACGTGAGGCGGCGATGTAGGGGTTGGCGAGGGTGTCCTCGTACTCGGTGATGAGCTCGGCCCGCCGCGTGTCGGGGTCCTCGGCGGCGGCCAGTTCGCGGCGGTACAGGATGTTCACCGCGCCCTGCGCGCCCATGACGGCGATCTGGGCCGTCGGCCACGCCAGGTTGATGTCCGCGCCGAGGTGCTTGGAGCCCATGACGTCGTACGCCCCGCCGTACGCCTTGCGGGTGATCACGGTGACGAGCGGCACGGTGGCCTCGGCGTAGGCGTACAGCAGCTTGGCGCCGTGCCGGATGATGCCGTTCCACTCCTGGTCGGTGCCGGGCAGGAAGCCGGGGACGTCGACAAAGGTCAGCACCGGGATGTTGAACGCGTCGCAGGTGCGGACGAACCGTGCGGCCTTCTCCGACGCCTCGATGTCCAGCGTGCCGGCGAAGTGCATCGGCTGGTTGGCGACGATCCCGACCGAGCGGCCCTCGACGCGCCCGAACCCGCAGACGATGTTCGGCGCGAACAGCGCGTGGACCTCGAGGAACTCCTCGTCGTCGAGGACGTGCTCGATGACGGTGTGCATGTCGTACGGCTGGTTCGGCGAGTCAGGGATCAGCGTGTCGAGCTCGAGGTCCTCGTCCGTGATCTCCAGCGCCGCGGCGGCGTCGTACGCGGGCGGGTCGGACAGGTTGTTCGACGGCAGGTAGGACAGCAGCGCCTTGACGTACTCGAGCGCGTCCTGCTCGTCCGACGCCTGGTAGTGCGCGACGCCGGACTTGGTGTTGTGGGTGTGCGCGCCGCCGAGGTCCTCGAACGTCACCTCTTCGCCGGTGACCGTCTTGATGACGTCGGGCCCGGTGATGAACATGTGCGAGGTCTGGTCGACCATGACGATGAAGTCGGTGAGGGCGGGGGAGTACACCGCGCCGCCCGCGCAGGGGCCCATGATCAGGGAGATCTGCGGGATCACGCCCGAGGCGTGGGTGTTGCGCTTGAAGATCTCGGCGTACAGGCCGAGCGCGACCACGCCCTCCTGGATGCGGGCGCCGCCGGAGTCGTTGATGCCGATGACCGGGCAGCCGGTCTTCAGCGCGTGGTCCATGACCTTGACGATCTTCTCGCCGAACACCTCGCCGAGCGAGCCGCCCGCGACCGTGAAGTCCTGGGAGAAGATCGCCACGGGCCGGCCGTCGACCGTGCCGTGGCCGGTGACGACGCCGTCGCCGTACGGGCGGTTCTTCTCGACGCCGAAGCCGTGCGCGCGGTGCTGAGCCAGTTCGTCGAACTCGACGAAGGACCCCTCGTCGAGGAACGCGTCGATCCGCTCCCGGGCGGTCATCTTGCCCTTGGCGTGCTGCTTCTCGACCGCACGCGCGGAACCGGCGTGGACCGCCTCGTACCGGCGGCGCTCCAGGTCGGCGATCTTGCCCGCCGTGGTATGGATGTCGATCTCGTCCGCGGGCAGCGGCTCAGGAGCTTGCGTGGCCATGAAGGCCAGGTTAGCCAGCGCCCGGAACGGCGTGCCAGGAGGGGCACGATCTTAGCGTCGGCTGCGGCTTCTCAGCAGGCGAGACGGACTCGGATCGCCTTGCGGGACGAACTACCCTGAGGTGCGTGTCGACTCGAAACTCCGCTCGGCAGGAGATGCCCGAGCCACTGCGCCGTGACGTCCGGTTGCTCGGTTCCCTCCTGGGCAACGTTCTCGTCGAGTACGGCGGGCAGAGCCTGCTCGACGACGTCGAGGCCCTACGGCACGCGGTCATCGCCGCGCGCCGGGGCGAGACCTCCGTCGATGACGTCGCCGCGATCGTCGGCGGCTGGACGATCGACCGCGCGGAACTGGTGGCCCGCGCGTTCACCGTGTACTTCCACCTGACCAACCTCGCCGAGGAGCACCAGCGCATCCGCACGCTGCGGGAGCGGGACACCGGCGAGACGCCGCAGCGCGAGTCCGTCGCCGCCGCGGTCGCCGAGATCGGCGCGGACCGCGTCCGCGAGCTGCTGGACGATCTGGAGCTGCGCCCGGTCCTGACCGCGCACCCGACGGAGGCGCGCCGCCGCGCGGTCGTCACCGCGATCTTGCGGATCAGCGGGCTGCTCACCGAGCTGAACGACCCGCGCGCGGCCGCCGGGGAGCGCGCGGAGCTCACCCGCCGGCTGGTCGAGGAGATCGACCTGCTCTGGCGCACCTCGCAGCTGCGCCGCACGAAGCCGGACCCGCTCGACGAGGTCCGCACCGCCATGGCCATGTTCGACGAGACGATCTTCCGCGTGGTGCCGGCGATCTACCGCTCGCTCGACGCCGCGCTGGCGCCCGGCACGGGCGAGCGCGCGCCGCTGGCCCGGCCGTTCCTGCACTACGGCAGCTGGATCGGCGGCGACCGGGACGGCAACCCGTACGTCACCGCGCAGATCACGCGGGAGGCCATCGGCGTCCAGTCCGACCACATCCTGCGCGCGCTGGCCAACGCCTGCGTCCGGATCGGCCGCACGCTGACCGTGCACGAGACGACGACCCCGCCGTCGGAGGCGCTGCGGGGCGCGCTCGCCGCCGCCCGCGCCGCCCAGCCCGAGCAGGTCGCCGAGATCGCCAAGCGCTCGCCGGGCGAGCCGCACCGCCAGTTCCTGCTGTACGCCGCCGAGCGGATCCAGGCGACCCGGCTGCGCCACGCCGACCTGGCGTACCGCAGCCCCGCCGACCTGCTGGCCGACCTGCGGCTGGTCCAGGACTCCCTGGTGGCGGCGGGCGCGCGGCGCCAGGCGTACGGCGAGCTGCAGCACCTCATCTGGCAGGTCGAGACCTTCGGGTTCCACCTGGCCGAGCTGGAGGTCCGCCAGCACTCCGCGGTGCACGAGAAGGCCCTCGCCGAGGTCCGCGCCGGCGGCCCGCTCAGCGAGCAGACCGAGGAGGTCCTGGACACCCTGCGGGTGATCGCCTGGGTGCAGGAGCGGTTCGGCGTGAACGCCTGCCGCCGCTACGTCATCTCCTTCACCCGCACCGCCGACGACGTGGCCGCCGTGTACGAGCTGGCCGAGGCGGCCGCGCTCGGCGGCCGGGCGCCGGTGCTCGACGTCGTGCCGCTGTTCGAGACCGGCGAGGACCTCGACCGGTCCCCGGCCGTGCTGGACGGCATGCTGCACCTCGCGCCGGTGCGCCGCCGCCTGCTGGAGACCGGCCGCCGCATGGAGGTCATGCTCGGCTACTCCGACTCGGCCAAGCAGCTCGGTCCGACGACGGCGACCCTCAAGCTGTACGACACGCAGGCCGCGCTCGCGGCCTGGGCGGACCGGCACGACGTGAAGCTGACGATGTTCCACGGGCGCGGTGGCGCGCTCGGGCGCGGCGGCGGTCCGGCCAACCGCGCGGTGCTGGCGCAGGCGCCGGGCTCGGTCGCCGGCCGGTTCAAGGTGACCGAGCAGGGTGAGGTCATCTTCGCGCGGTACGGCCACGCGGAGATCGCCCAGCGCCACGTCGAGCAGGTCGCGAACGCCGTCCTGCTCGCCTCCACTCCGGCGGTGCAGGAGCACGCGCTGGCCGCCGCCGAGCGGTTCCGGCCGCTCGCCGACAAGATCAGCGCGGCCGCCGAGCGGACGTTCCGGTCGCTGGTGGAGTCGCCGGGCTTCCCGGAGTGGTTCGCCCACGTCAGCCCGCTGAACGAGCTGGGCAACCTGCGGCTCGGCTCCCGGCCGTCCCGCCGCAAGGCGACGACCTCGCTGGACGACCTGCGGGCGATCCCCTGGGTGTTCTCCTGGACGCAGACGCGGGTCAACCTGCCGGGCTGGTACGGCCTGGGCAGCGGCCTGGCCGCCGCCGAGGACCTGGACGCCCTGCGCGAGGCGTACGGCTCATGGCCGCTGTTCGCCGCGCTGCTGGACAACGCCGAGATGAGCCTGGCCAAGACGGACCGCGCGATCGCCGAGCGCTACCTCGCCCTCGGCGACCGCCCGGAGCTGGCCGAGACGGTGCTGGCCGAGTACGACCGCACGAGCTCCCTGGTCCTGGAGGTCACCGGGCACACCCGGCTCCTGGAGAACCGCCGGGTGCTGTCCCGCGCGGTCGAGCTGCGCAACCCGTACGTCGACGCGCTGTCCCACCTCCAGCTGCGCGCGCTGAAGGAGTTGCGGGCCGGGATCGAGGACGACGCCGAGCGCGAGCGGATCGAGGACCTGCTGCTCCTCGCCGCCGGCGGGGTCGCGGCGGGCCTTCAGAACACCGGCTGATCCGCAAGTCCCGACGGTACGCCGCCGGCCACGCCCCCAGGGCGGGCCGGCGGCGTTCGTCATGTACGGACCGCAGGCGGAACGCCCTGGCCCGGCCGCTGGAGAGACGTCCGCACCGATCTTGCGAGTCGCGTCGGGTAGATTCGGATGATTCTCGTCGATCTGACGGTTAGGGAAGGGCATGGGCATCAGGCTGGCCGAAGCCGTCGACCAGGACGCGGTAGAGGCGATCGTCAAGGTGGCGTACGACCCGTGGATCCCGGTGATCGGCGTGGAACCCCTGCCGCTCGTCGCGGACTACGGGGAGCTGATCTCTGAGGGGCGCGTGTACGTGCTCGAGTACGACGAGGTCGACGGGTTGATCGTCCTTGTCCCCGAGGAAGGGACGCTTCTCGTGGAGAACGTCGCGGTCCGCCCCGACCGCCAGGGCCGGGGGCTGGGGCACCGGCTTCTGGCCTTCGCCGAGTTCCGCGCCCGGTCGCTCGGGCTGCCCGCGGTGCGGCTGTACACCAACGAGAAGATGACCTCCAACATCGGCCTGTACGAGTCCCTCGGCTACCGGCGGACGGGCCGGGAGAGCATCGAAGGCCGCAATGCCGTCCACATGCGCAAGGACCTGCGCCCGGAATTCGACCGCGTCTGACGCGGCGGCGTCCGCGCCCGCCCTGACGCCGAGTCCCGGTCCTGCCCCGAAGGCCACCGGCCGGCACCGGCCGCTCAGCGGAGTGCGTGGTCGTGCCGGCGTTCGCGGTCCCACATCGCGCGGTACGGTCCCGGCCGGGCCAGCAGGTCCGCGTGGCCGCCGCGCTGCACCACCCGGCCGCCGTCGAGCACCACGATCTCGTCGACGGCGTCCAGCCCGGCCAGGCGGTGGGTGACGAGCAGGGTGGTGCGGCCCTCCGTGGCCGCCAGCAGGTCGGCGGTGAGCTCGTCGGCGGTCGCGACGTCGAGGTGCTCGGCCGGCTCGTCGAGCAGCAGCACGGGGAAGTCGGCCAGCAGCACGCGGGCCAGCGCGATGCGCTGCCGCTGCCCACCGGAGACCTGGGCACCCTCCTCCCCGACGCGGGTGTCCAGCCCCCGTGGCAGCGCCTCCACCCAGTCCAGCAGCCGGGCCCGGCGCAGCGCGTCGCGGATCTCCTCGTCGGTGGCGGACCGCCGGGCGAGCCGGAGGTTCTCCCCGATCGTCGTGTCGAACAGGTACGCGTCCTGGCCGCACAGCCCGACCACGCGGCGCACGTCGTCCCCGGTCGGTTCACTCAGCTCGACGCCGTTCAGCGCCACCAGGCCCGACTCATGCGCGAGGAGGCGCAGCAGCACGGCGGTCAGCGTGGTCTTGCCGGACCCGCTCGGCCCGACCACCGCGCACCGCCGGCCCGGCGTGAGGTCCAGGGAGACGCCGTCGAGGGCGTACGGCCCGTCGGGCGTCCACCGGGCGCGCACGTCGGTGACGCGCAGGGCGTACGGCGGCTCGGGGAGCGGGACCGGCGCGGCGGGGTCGCGCACCGGTTCCTCGCGGTCGAGCACGGCGAAGACGCGGGCGGCCGACCGGCGGACCCGCTGCAACTGCTGCGCGGCGAGCGGCAGGCCCGCCACCACCTCGAACGCCGCCAGGGGGAGCAGGGCGACCACGGCGAGCAGCGTCCCGTCGAGGTGCCCGGACCGCACGGCCGGGATGGCGACGACGAGGGCGCCCCAGACGGCGAGCCCGCCGGCCAGCGCCGTGACGGCCGCGCCCGCCCCCGCCGTCGCGGAGGACCGGGCCGCCGCCCGGGTGAGGCCGTCGTCCAGCCGCGCGGCCGTCGCGAGCCGGTCGGCGGCGGCGCCGTAGGCCACGAGCTCCGGCGCCCCGTGCAGCACGTCGACCACGTGCGCGGTCAGCTCGCCGCGCAGATCGGCCGTCCGGTGCTCCGCCCGCCGCGCCATGGCGGCCGACAGCCACGGGGCGACGACGCCCGCCAGCAGCAGGCCGGCCAGCAGGAGAACGCCGGCGGACGGCAGCAGGCTCCACGCGAGGCCCACCGACGCCCCGCCGACGAGGACGGCGGCGGCGGAGGGCAGCAGCACGCGCAGGTAGAGGTCCTGAACGGCGTCGACGTCGGCCACGAGCCGGCCGAGCAGGTCGCCGCCGCGCACCCGCGGCAGCCCGGCCGGCACGAGCCGCTCCAGGCGCTCGTACACCCGGACCCGCAGGTCGGCGAGGATCCGGAACGTCGCGTCGTGCCCGATCAGCCGTTCGGCGTACCGGAAGACGCCCCGCCCGATGCCGAACGCCCGCACCGCCACGATCGCGACCATCAGCACCAGCACCGGCGGGTGCTGCGCGGCCCGCGAGATCAGCCAGGCCGACGTCGCCATCAGCCCGACCCCGCTGCCCAGCGCCAGCGCCCCGAACAGCGCGGCGAGCCCCAGCCGCCCGCCCGCCGGACGACCCGCCGCGAGCAGCCGCAGCACTGGTCCCCGTCCTTCCCCCATGACAGCGCTCCTCATGCCGCCGCCTCCAGCACTCCTCCGACGCGCACCACGCGGTCGGCGAGGTCGGCCAGGGCCGGCCGGTGCGCGACCAGGACGACCGTGCGCCCGGCCGCCAGGCGCCGTACCGCGTCGATCACGGCCGCCTCGCTCTCGGCGTCCAGACCGGACGTCGGCTCGTCCAGCAGCAGGATGGGCGCGTCGCGCAGGAACGCCCGTGCCAGGGCGATCCGCTGCCGTTGCCCGGCGGACAGGCCGGTCCCGCGATCGCCGAGCCGAGTGGCGAACCCCTCTGGCAGCGCGTCGACGAACTCCTCGGCGAACGCGTCGCGCGCCGCGCGCCGTACCTCGTCGTCGGAGGCGTCGGGGCGGCCCAGCCGGATGTTGTCGGCGACCGTCCCCGCGAACAGGTACGGCCGCTGAGGGACCCAGGCGATCCGTGACCGCCAGGCGTCCGGGTCGAGGTCGGCCAGGTCGGTCCCGCCGAGGAGGACCCGCCCGGCGTCCGGGCGGACGAAGCCGAGGAGCACCGCGAGCAGCGTCGACTTGCCGGACCCGCTCGGCCCGGTCAGGGCGACGGTCTCGCCCGGGCGTACGACGAGCGAGAAGCCGTCGAGCGCGGGCTCGTCCCGGCCCTCGTACGCGACCGTGACTCCTTCCAGGCGGAGCGGCGTGGCCGCCGGGTCGGGAACGTCGGTCCGGGCGCCGTGGCGCGGGAGCGGCGTCTCGATCACCTCGAAGATCCGCTGGGCGGCGGTGAGCCCCTCGACGCTGGCGTGGTACTGCGCGCCGACCTGGCGCAGCGGAAGGTACGCCTCCGGCGCGAGGATCAGGACGAGCAGTGCGGTCCGCAGGCCGACCTCCCCGTCGACCAGCCGCAGGCCGATCGAGACGGCGACGAGCGCGACGGAGATCGTCGAGAGCATCTCCAGCACCAGCGCGGACAGGAACGCCACCCGCAGGCTCGCCATGGTCTCCGTGCGGTACCGGCCGGTGACTTCGCGGATCGCGCGCGCCTGCGCCTTGGCCCGGCCGAACACCTTCAAGGTCGGCAGGCCCGCGACGACGTCGAGGAAGTGCCCCGACAGCAGGGACAGCGTGCGCCACTGGCGGTCCATCTTCCGCTGGGCGGCCAGCCCCACGAGGATCGCGAAGATCGGGATGAGCGGGAGCGTCAGCGCGATGATCAGCGCGGACGACCAGTCGCCGAACAGGATCCGCGCGCCCACCGCCGCCGGGACGAGCACGGCGAGCACGAGCTGCGGCAGGTAGCGGGAGAAGTAGGCGTCCAGCGCGTCGATCCCCCGGGTGGCGAGGGTGGCGAGCTCACCGCTGCGCTCGCCGGACAGCCACCGCGGGCCGAGTGCCACCGCCCGTTCGAGCAGCAGCCCGCGCAGCCGCGACTTCACGGCGGCGGACGTGCGGTGCGCGGCCACCTCCTGCAGCCAGGCGACCAGCGCCCGGCCGGCGACGACGGCGAGGAGGAGCAGCAACGGCGTACGGGACGCGGCGAGCGTGGCGCCGCCGAGGAACGCGTCGGCGATCAGGCCCGCGAGCAGCGCCGCCTGGGCGATGACCAGGCCGGCGGTGGCGGTGCCGAGGATCACCGACAGGGCCAGGTACGCCCGCGTCGTGCGGGCGTACCTCAGCAGCCGGGGGTCGAATGGCCTCATCTCGCCGGCTCCGGGTCCTTCGTCGGCTCCGGCTCGGTCGGCCGCGTCGGCTGCGGGATGTGCGAGGCGTCGATGCGCCGCCGGAACACCCAGTACGTCCAGCCCTGGTAGAGCACGACGAGCGGCGTGAACACGACCGCCGAGATCGTCATGATCTTGAGCGTGTACGGGGACGAGGCGGCGTTGGTCGTGGTGAGGCTGTTCGCGGCGGTGATCGTCGACGGCATGACGTCCGGGAACAGCGCGGCGAACAGGGTCACCACGGCGAACACGATGGCCGCGCCCGTGCCGATGAACGCCCAGCCGTCGCGACCGCGGGCGACCGCGACCGCCGCGCCGACCAGACCGGCGGCGGCGACCGTCACGGTGGCCCAGGTGACCGGCTTGCCGTGCTGCAGCTGCGTGATGAGCAGGAACGTCCCGCCCACCGCGATGGCGGCGACCACGGCGACCCGGGCGATCCGGACGGCCCGGGCGCGCACGTCCCCGGCCGTCTTGAGCGCCAGGAACACCGCGCCGTGCAGCACGAACAGCGTGAGCGTGGTGAGCCCGCCGAGCAGCGCGTACGGGTTGAGGAGGTCGGTGAGGGTGCCGACGTACTCGTGCTTGGCGTCCAGCGCGACCCCGCGGCTCAGGTTCGCGAAGATCACGCCCCACACGAACGCCGGGACGACGCTGCCCCAGAAGATGGCGCGGTCCCAACGGCGGCGCCAGTGGGGTTCGTCCCGCTTGCCGCGGTACTCGAACGCCACGCCGCGCACGATCAGCGCGAGCAGGATCGCCAGCAGCGGCAGGTAGAACCCGCTGAAGAGGGTGGCGTACCACTCCGGGAACGCGGCGAACGTCCCGGCCCCGGCGACGATGAACCAGACCTCGTTGCCGTCCCAGACCGGTCCGATGGCGTTGAGCAGGACGCGGCGCTCGGTGTCGTCGCGGCCGAGCACCGGTAGCAGGGCGCCGACGCCGAAGTCGAACCCCTCCAGGAAGAAGTAGCCGGTCCACAGGAAGGCGATGGCGACGAACCAGACGGTCGTGGCCTCCATGGCGCAACCCCTTGTCAGTAGGTCAGTAGGCGAAGGTGAGCGACTGTTCGGCGGAGGCGTCGTCGCCGGGCGGGGGTGGCGCGACGTCCTCTTCGGAGGGCGGGCCGGCCTTGACGTACCGCACCATCAGCCCGGTCTCGATGACGATCAGCACGGCGTACAGCGCGGTCAGCGCGAGGACGGAGATGAGCATCGACGTGGCCGAGACGCCCGGTGAGACGCTCGCGGAGGTCTTCATGACGCCGTAGACGGACCAGGGCTGGCGGCCCATCTCGGTGAAGATCCAGCCGGCGGAGTTGCCGACGAACGGCAGGGCGAGCGACAGCACGCCGGCGCGCCACACCCACCGGTTGCGCGGCAGCCGTCCGCGGCGCATGAGCACCAGGCCGAGCAGGGCGAGGAACGCGGTGAGGAGCCCGATGCCGGCCATGATCCGGAAGTTCCAGTAGGTCACCGGGACGACCGGCCGGTAGTCGCCCGGACCGTATTTCGCCTGCTCGGCGGCCTGCACGTCGTCGATGCCGTCGACCTTGCCGTCGAAGTCCCCGGTGGCGAGGAACGACAGGACCCGCGGGACCTTGACGCCGAAGATCTCCTTGCGGCCGTCGAGGGTGCCGATGGTGAACAGGGAGAACGACGCGGGCTGTGCCGTCCTGTACAGGGCCTCCGCCGCGGCCATCTTCATCGGCTGCTGCCTCGTCATGACCTTGCCCTGCAGGTCACCGGTGACGGCGACGCCGATCGAGGCGATCAGTGTGACGGCCAAGGCGATCTTCATCGACGGCCGGAAGACCTCGACGTGCCGGCGCCGGGCCAGGTGCCACGCGCTGATGCCGACCATGAACAGGCCCGCCGTGACGAAGGCCGCGGTGATCGTGTGCGGGAACGCGACGAGCATCGTCGAGTTGGTCAGCACGGCCCAGAAGTCGGTCAGTCGGGCGCGTCCGGTCGCCGGGTCGAGGTGGTAGCCGACCGGGTGCTGCATCCAGGAGTTGGCGGCGAGGATGAAGTACGCCGACAGCAGGGTTCCGACGGAGACGATCCAGATGCAGGCCAGGTGGATCTTCTTCGGTAGCTTGTCCCAGCCGAAGATCCACAGGCCGAGGAAGGTCGACTCGAGGAAGAAGGCGAGCAGTCCCTCCAGGGCCAGCGGCGCGCCGAACACGTCACCGACGAACCGGGAGTAGGCGCTCCAGTTCATCCCGAACTGGAACTCCTGCACGATGCCGGTGACGATCCCCATCGCGAAGTTGATCAGGAGGAGCTTCCCCCAGAACTTCGTCGCGCGGAGGTACCCCGTGGCCCCGGTCCGCACCCATGCCGTCTGCAGGCCCGCCACGAGTGCGGACAGGCCGATCGTCAGGGGTACGAACAGGAAGTGGTAGACGGTCGTGATCCCGAACTGCCACCGGGCGATGTCGAGCGGGTTCATCCCCGCGGCCCTCCGTTCATCTACTACATCTCGTAGTACTACCTCTCGTAGTAGATCCTATGGCGCGTCGTCCCCGGGTGCTCCGTTACGTCGATCACAGTGCTGCGCGCGGATAACGGGCCGCACCGATTCCGGGATACCGCGCGACCGGACGGCGGCGTGTCGGCGTTCGGTGTGCCGTTCACGTGCGAAAGCACCGCTGAGCGGCCAGAAAGGCGGCACAACCGAGGACGGGGGGCTGATCTTCACCTAAAGTCATAGGTGATGACTGTTCGCGAGTCCGTGTCTCAACCGTCGCCGCTGCCGCGCTACGCGATCCTCGTAGACGTGGGGTATCTCTACGCCGCGGCGGGTGACCTCCTGTTCGGCGTCTCCTCCCGCCGCTCCTACCGGGTGGACGCCGAGGGCCTCATCAAGGCACTCCAGGGTCGAGCGGCCACCTGCATGCGCGGTGAGCTGCTGCGCATCTACTGGTTCGACGCGGCCCGCGACCGGGTGCCGACGATCGACCAGCGGGTCGTGGCGCCGCTGCCCCAGGTGAAGCTCCGGCTCGGCAATCTCAACAAGCACAACCAGCAGAAGGGCGTCGACGCCCAGATCCGCGAGGACCTGGAGACGCTCGCCCGGCACGGCGCCGTCACCGACGCCATCCTGCTGGCCGGCGACGAGGACATGCTCCCGGCCGTGGAGGCCGCGCAGACCTACGGGGTCCTCATCCACCTGTGGGGCGTCGAGCCGCCGTACGGCACCAACCAGGCCGAGCGGCTGATCTGGGAATCCGACACCGTCGACGTGGTGAACGCCGACTTCGTCAAGCCGTACTTCACGCTCGACACCTCCCGCGAGACGGCCCCGGAGCCGCCCGTCACGCCGCCGATCCCGTCGCCCACCGCGGTCTTCGGCGCCCGGCCGCCGAAGCCGGCCCCGCCGCCGGTCCGCCCGGCGCAGCCGAGCCCGGTCGCCAAACTGGGTCCCAGCCGCGACCGAGTCGAGGAGATCGGCGAGCACATCGCGCACAAGTGGATCCTCACCCGCGGCCGGGACAACATCCGCGACCTGCTGCCCGGCCCGATCCTGCCCACGGTCATCGACAAGGAGCTGCTGATCGAGGGCGAGAAGGAGCTCGGCCACTCGCTGCGCCCCTACAAGGAGGCCCGCGACTGGCTGCGGGAGGGCTTCTGGGCGCGCGTCTACCGCGAGTTCGACTTCGGCGTCGGCATCTCCGGCAAGGCCCCCCGCTGACGGCCCCCTTCGCCGCTCACCCGCCGGTGGTCTGGGCGGTCAGGAACCGCTCCCAGGTGTCGCTGCCGGTAGGCGCGTCCAGGGTGAGGTTGGCCCCCGACCGGTAGGCCTTGCCGACCTTGCCCGGGACGCGGATCGGCAGCCGCATCCGGCGCTTGCCCACGGCGGCCAGGTAACCGCGCTGCAGCTCCTCCAAGGTGTAGACGCGCGGTCCGGCCAGGTCGGGGACGCGGCCCGCCGGGGTGCCCAGGGTCAGCTCGGCCAGCCGGGCCGCCACCTCGCCGGAGGCGACCGGCTGCCAGCGGATCCCGCCGGGCGCCGGCAGGACCGGCGCCTTCGCCATGGCCCGAACCGTCTTCAGCGCCAGCTCGTGGAACTGCGCGGCGCGCAGGATCGTGTACGGGATGCCGGAGGCGGCCACGATCCGCTCGGCCTCCGCCTTACGGGCGAAGTAGCCGATCGGCACGGCGTCCGCGCCGATGACCGAGATGAGCACCAGGTGTTCCACGGTGCCCGCACGCTTGGCGGCCTGAACCAGGTTCCGGGTGGCGGCGTCGTCGCCCTTGGGCCCGCCGGCCAGGTGCAGCACGGTCCGTACCCCGTCGAGCGCCTCCTCGAGGCCGTCCCCGCTCAGCAGGTCGACGGCCACGTACTCCACGCCGTCGCCCGGCTGCCGGTCGTGGCGGCTCAGCACCCGGACCTCGTGTCCGGCCCGCCGGAGGAGCGGGACCACCTGCGAGCCGAGAAGCCCCGTGCCGCCGGTGACCAGAATGGTGTTGGACATCCCTTGATCTTCCTGCTGTGTAGATTTGCGGTGCTACACGGCTACGACCCGGCCGGGCTCAGGAATGTGACACGGTGATCCAGGATTCTTCGTCACTCGACGGATTCGAGGTGGAGCGACCCCGGCTGCGGGCGCTCGCCTACCGGATGCTCGGCTCCGGCGCCGAGGCGGACGACGCGGTCCAGGAGGCCTGGCTGCGGTTCGACCGGACCGACCTGACACAGATCGAGAACCTGGCGGCCTGGCTGACGACCGTGGTCACCCGCGTCTGTCTCAACCTGCTCCGGGCGCGCCAGACCCGGCGCGAGGAGTCCCTGGAAAGCTTCACCGCCGACTGGCTCGGCGCGGCCGACGAGGACCGGATCCCCCAGGAGGAGGCCGAGCTGGCCGACTCGGTCGGGCTGGCGATGCTGGTCGTGCTCGACCGGCTGAGCCCGGCGGAGCGGATCGCGTTCGTCCTGCACGACATGTTCGACGTGGCCTTCGACGACATCGCGCGGATGATGGAGCGCAGCCCCGCCGCCGTCCGGCAGCTCGCCAGCCGGGCCCGCGCCAAGGTGCGCGGCACCGGGCCGCAGGCTGCGGATCCGGCCCGCCGGCGGCACGCCGTCGAGGCCTACCTGACGGCGACGCGGACCGGGGACTTCGAGGCGCTGCTGACCCTGCTCGACCCCGAGGTCGAGCTCCGCGCCGACGCGGCGGTCACCGGCGCCGGCAGACCCCTCACCCTGCAAGGCGCCCTGGCCGTCGCCAGAAGCGCCGTCGCCGCGACCCCCCGCGCCCGCTTCACCGCCCTAGCCCTGGTCGACGGGCGGCCGGCCCTCATCATGGCGCCGCTCGGCAGGCTCTCGGTGGTCATCCGGTTCGCCTTCGCCGGAAGCGCGATCACCGCCATCGACATCATCGCCGACCCGGACCGCCTCCGAACCCTCGACATCACCCTGGACTGACGGCTCCGGCGCGGCCTCGCCCTCCGACCCGCCTCCTTGTCAGCGGTCCGGCGCGGTTCCCTGCCCCCTAGGCTGGGCAGGTGAGCCCTTCGCCGTACACCGATCTGGACCGTCCGCCGCTGAACGAGCGGGCGCTGAACCGCGCCCTCGTCCAGCCCGACGGGCTGTGGCGGCGGATCCGGGTGGTCGCCGAGACCGGCTCGACCAACGCCGACCTGGCGGAGCAGGCCCGGGCCGGCGCGGAGGAGGGCCTGGTCCTCGTCGCCGAGGCGCAGACGGCCGGGCGCGGCCGCCTCGACCGGGCGTGGACCGCCCCGCCGCGTTCGGGACTGGCCTTCTCGGTGCTGCTGCGGCCTCCCGTACCGGTCGCCCGGCTCGGCTGGCTGCCGCTCGTGGCCGGGGTGGCGGTGGTACGCGCCCTGCGCGGGTTCGCCGAGATCGAGGGGGCGTCGCGCGGCGGGATGGCCGACGCGGCGCTGAAGTGGCCGAACGACGTGCTGATCAACGGCCGCAAGCTCGCCGGGATCCTCGCCGAGCGCGCGGGCGACGCCGTCGTGCTCGGCATCGGGCTGAACGTCAGCCTGCGCGCCGACGAGCTGCCGGTGCCCACCGCGACCTCGCTCACGCTGGAGGACGCCCCCGCCGACCGCGACCCGGTGCTCCGCGCGATCCTGCGCGAGCTGGCGGGCCGGTACCTCGAGTTCTGCGGGGAGTGGAACGAGGGGGCGCTCCGGGACGCGTACCGCGAGGTGTGCGCGACGCTGGGCCGTCAGGTGCGCGTGCAGCTGCCCGGCGGCGCCCCGGGCGCGCCGGACGGCGTCCTGACCGGGGAGGCCGTGGACGTCGACGAGAACGGGTGCCTGGTCGTCCGCGCGGCCGACGGCGACCACGCGCTCAGCGCCGGCGACGTCGTCCACGTCCGCTAGTGGGCATCAGCTGATCCACCGGACACTCTGTGAGCCTCACTCAACTGGACCGGTCCGCGACACGCCGGTTTAATTGGGCTATCCCCATCCTCCGGAGGTCGTTGCATGGCCAGTGTGGCTGAGCTCAAGGGCGCCATCGCCCAGGCCGGCGAAGAGGCCGAGCAGGCCGTGCAGCTGCTCGTCCAGGCGGGCGGCCGAGCCGAGTCGGCGCTGCAGTACCTCATCGCCGTGGCACAGGGGAGTGAGCACGATGCCCTGAGCGGTGCGCTGGGCGCGATGGGGCAGGCGGTCGAGAGCATCGAGGAGTGCCAGAAGCAGATCGCCGCCGCGATCGAAGAGGCGAACGCCTACGCAGAGGGGCTCTGAGGCGACCGCACACCAGCACGTCCCCGACCGAGGTCCATCGCCCACCGCCCTCTGCGTGAAAGCCGCAGGAACCCCCACATGACGCTCAAGCCCGGCGATCTCGTTGCCGCCGTGCGCAAGGACATCCGGCAGGCGCGTGGTGCCATCCGCGCCCGCAGGAGCAGGCTCGACGAAGAGATCGCCGAGGCCGAGGCCGCGGTCGAGCAGAGCCGCCGGGACGTCGCGGCGACCAGCGGCCCGGAGACCGCGGCGGCGGTCGCCGGCTGGCGGGAGCTGGCCGCCGAGGCCGCGCCCGGCGCCGCGTCCGCGCCCTGGACCGACTGGCCGGCCGAGCCGGAGCCGGCCGACTCCGGGCCGTGCCTGTACCGCGTCGGCACGGCCGCCGGTGAGGTTCCCGCCCTCGTCCCGCTGCTGGACTCCGGCCACCTGAGGATCACCGGGGGCCAGACGCCGGTCGCCGACGCCGTCGTCGACGCGCTGCTCGTCCGGATCGTCGCCACGACGCGGCCCGGCTCCGTACGGGTGAGCCTGTACGACCCGCGGCGCCTCGGGGCGGGGCTCGGCGGCTTCCACGCGCTGTCCCGGCCGGGGCTGCTCACCGTGTACGGCGTCGAGGAGTTCAAGGACCTCCTCGGCTCGCTGGACCGCGACATCCGGCGCATCCAGCGCGACGTGCTCGGCGGCGGGCACTCCTCGCTCGCGGAGCTGGCCGCGGCCACCGGCCGGCGCCCCGAGCCGTGGCAGGTCGTGATCGTGCAGAGCCCGGTGCGCGGCCTCCGCGACGACGAGGTCGCCCACCTGACCAGCGTGATGCACGCCGGCGCGGCCTGCGGCATCCACGTGATCTGCCGTGACGTGCCGGTCGAGGACGCGCCGGGCATCGAGGCGGTCGACATCACGGCGGACGGCCGCGTCACCACCTCGATGACCGGCGAGCTGGAGGTGACGGTCGAGCCGCCGCCGCCCGAGCTGGTCCGCGCGGTGTGCGAGCGCGCCGCCCGCTGGGCGGGCATCGAACGCGACCCGCCGCGCTTCGCCGAGCTCGTCCCGCACCGGATGTGGAGCGAGTCGTCGGCGGCCGGGGTGCGCGCCCCGATCGGCGAGGACGTCGACCGGTACGAGCCGGTGGAGGTCTTCCTCGGCGACGACCCGGTGCACGCGCTCGTCGGCGGTCCGCCCGGCTCCGGCAAGACGAACTTCCTCTACGCCATGATCGGGTCGATGGCGGCGCGGTACTCACCCGACGAGCTGGAGTTCTACCTGCTGGATTTCAAGGAGGGCGTGTCGTTCGCCCGCCTGGCCAGCGGCCGTACCGACAAGACGTGGCTGCCGCACGCCCGGCTCATCGGCGTGAACATCAACAACGACCGGGAGTTCGGCCTGGCGCTGCTGCGCTTCCTGGCCCGCGAGCTGGAGCGCCGGGGCGCCGCCGCCCGCGAGCACGAGGTCACCAAACTGGAGGAGCTGCGGGCCGTCGACCCGGACGGGCACTGGCCGCGCATCGTCGCGGTGATCGATGAGTTCCAGGTGCTGATCCAGCAGCAGGACAAGATCACCGACGAGTCGCTGTACCTCCTCAACGACCTGGCCCGCCGGGGCCGGTCCCAGGGCATCCACCTCGTCCTGGCCAGCCAGAACGTCAGCGGCGTGCAGTCGCTGTGGGGGCGCGGGGCCATCCTCGACCAGTTCACGCTGCGGATCGCGCTGCCCAAGGCGCGCCGCATCCTCGCCGACGACAACTTCGCCGCGTCGCAGGTCGCGCGCTTCTGCGCGGTCGTGAACCCCGAGTCGGGCGCGCGGCAGGCCAACCGCATCGCCCGGCTGCCGGACGCCGGCGTCGCGGGCACGTTCGACGCGCTGCAGCGGGAACTGTGGCAGCGCCGCCCCGAGCACCTCGCGCCGCCCCGCATCTTCGACGGCGCGCATGTGCCCGAGCTGATGACCGCGCCGGTCCTGCCGCCGGGCGAGAGCGCGGTCGGCCAGCTCATCGACCTGGCCGGCAGCCCGGCGACCGTGCGCTTCGATCGCGCGCCCGGCCGCAACCTCGCGGTGGTCGGCACCCGCGCCGACGAGGCGTACGACGTGCTGGCCTCGGCGGTGCTGTCGCTGTCCCGCGGGCACCCGCCCGGGTCGGCGGTCTTCCGGCTGTACGCGCTGGACGAGCAGCTCGAGCCACGGGTCGGGCTGCTGGCCCGGCGACTGGCCGACGACGGCCACGAGGTGACGCTCGGCGGCGACCTGCCCGAGCCCGCCGACCGGGACGTGCCCGAGTATCTCGCGCTGTTCGCGGTGGACGCCGGGACCGGCCGCTCGGACGACCTGCGCCGGGCGATCCGCCGCCTCGTCGAGCACGGCCCGGAACGCCGGATGCACGTGCTCGGCTGGTGGCGGACGACGGACCGGCTCAAGGCCGACGTCGTCGAGCGCGTCGGGTCGGTCCGCAACATGGACGCGTGGGTCGCCCTGGACGTACGGGACAGTGAGCTGTCGCCGCTGCCGGGCGGTCAGCTGCTGAGCTGGAGCCCGCGTCACCGGCGGGCGCTGTTCCACGACCAGCGCACCGGCGTGCCGCCCCAGCCGATCATCCCGTTCGAGGTGATGAGCGAGTCCGGGGACGGTGCCGGGTGAGGGCGGAGGGCTGATGACGGACCCGCAGGCGGCACGGCGCGCGTACAAGGAGTACGCGGCCGAGGCCGGCCGCAGGCTGCTGGCCGCGGAGGGGGCCAGGCGCGGCCTGGCGGAGGCCGAGGAGCGGCGGACGGCGGCGTACGCCTCCGTCGAACAGGAGTGGGCGCGCCTCGACGGTCTGGAAGAACGGGCCGCCGGCGTCTGGCGGGAGCTGACCACCCGCTTCGGGTCGCACACGGTCGGCCCGCTTCCGGAGCCCGCCGACGACGTACGGCCCGACCAGGCCGCCGCTGAGCTGGTGGGGGAGGCGCACCGGCGCGTGCGCGAGCCGGTGCACTATCCCCTCACCGGCCGCTACATCCAGATGGCGGTGCTGGGCTTCGTGGTGGCCGTGGTCGTCACCGCCGTCGGCTTCGAGCTCGCCGAGAGCCTGCGCGGCCTGGGGCAGGTGCGGCTGGTCCTGGTGTACGGGCCGGTGCTGGCGGCGCCCTGGCTCGGGCAGCTCGCGGCGGGCGGCTGGATCCGGCTCCGTACGTCGCACGAGGAGCGCGAGTACGCCGTCGACACCGCGACCGGCGGTCTGGTCGGCGGCGGCGGGGTGTGGCTCATCGCCCTCATCGTCATCGTCATGCACTTCGTAACGTGATCAGCACTCTGATCGTCGTAGACCGTCGGTTTCTGTCAGGATTGCGGCCATGGGTCTTGCGAAGAGCTCGTTGGGCGGGGACGAGGAGATCGTCCTCGAGTTCCACCCGCACTGGTCGACGCTGGTCGGCACGATCTTCTGGTCGGTCGTGACGGTGGTCGTGGCCGCGGTCGCCATCTTCTTCATCCCGGGCGGCGGCGCACAGACGATCATCCGCCTGATCATCGCGGCGGTCGCGGTCGTCGTGATCCTCGTCTTCGGGCTGGTCCCCTTCCTGCGCTGGGTGACCACCTCCTACACGCTCACGAACCGGCGGTTCGTGCTCCGGCACGGCATCCTGTCCCGCTCCGGGCGTGACATCCCGCTCACCCGGGTCAACGACGTGTCGTTCGAGCACAACCTCATCCAGCGGATGCTGGGCACCGGCACGCTGATCGTCGAGTCGGGCGGTGAGCACGGCCAGCTCGTCCTGAAGAACATCCCCCGTGTCGAGTACGCCCAGAACCAGCTCTACCGGATCGTCGAGGAGCTGACCGACGGCGACGGCGTCAAGCCGTAGATGAGCGACGCGCCGGAGCCGAGGCAGATCGAGGAGCTGCTCCTCGGCGGTGAGCTGAGGTTCACCCGGGTCGACGCGATCGAGCGCGCCGGGGTGTCGCGGGAGTTCACCCAGCGGCTCTGGCGGGCCTTCGGCTTCCCGCATCTCGCCGACGACACGGTCGCCTTCACCGAGGGCGACCTCGACGCGCTCGTCCGGATCAAGGACCTGCTCCACGAGGGCCTGCTGGACGAGGAGATGGTCCTGCGGATGGTCCGCGCCGTCGGCCAGACGATGGCGCGGCTCGCCGAGTGGCAGGTCGACATCATCGTCGGCGCGCTCGCCGACCCCCTGCAACCGCCCTCTCCGGACGTCGTCCGCCTCATCGTGGACCACGCCGAGAGCCACGTCGCGGCGCTGGAACCGCTCCTCGTCCACGCGTGGCGGCGGCAGCTCGCCGCCGCCGGCACCCGCGCGCTGACCGCGTCGGCGGCGGAGGACGCCATGCCGGGCCGGCTCCGGGTCGCGGTGGGCTTCGCCGACATCGTGGGGTTCACCGCGACCAGCCGGAACCTCGGCGAGCTGGAGCTGGCCGAGCTGGTCGAACGCTTCGAGGAGACCGCCTCCGACGTCGTGGCCGAGCACGGCGGGCGGATCGTCAAGACCCTGGGCGACGAGGTCCTCTACACCGCCGAGACCCCCACGCTGGGCGCGGAGATCGGGCTGCGCATCGCCGAGGCGGTACGCGCCGGGGGCGACATGGACGTGCGGGTCGGCATGGCGTACGGCCTGGTGCTCTCATTGATGGGCGACGTGTTCGGCACGACCGTGAACCTCGCCAGCCGGCTCACCTCGATCGCCCGGCCCGGAACCGTCCTGGCCGACGCCGGTCTGGCGGACGGCCTGCGCGGCGACGGCGCGTACGAACTGGTCCGCATCGGCCGCCGCCCGGCCCGCGGCCTCGGCGTCATCCAGCCCTACGTCGTCCGCCGCGCCCGATAGCGGAGTCTTTGCCGGTCAGCGGGGTGACGGGGGAAATCGGACCGGCAACATCTCGTTCGCTTTCCGTTCACCAAAAATGGGGACCATATACCTCATGAGCGTTGAACCAGGGCATTTTGCTCGTTCCGTGGACGGGCTGCCGGAGGATCGGTTCCTTGATCGAGAGGAGAGCTGGCTCCGGTTCAACCAGCGCGTCCTGGACCTGGCCGCCGACCCGTCGCTGCCGCTGCTCGAGCGCGTACGCTTCCTGTCGATCTTCGCGACCAACCTGGACGAGTTCTTCATGGTGCGGGTCGCCGGGCTGACCCGGCGCATGGCCACCGGCATCGCCGTGCAGAGCGCCAGCGGCCGCCAGCCCCGCGAGGTGCTCGCGCACACCTCCGAGGTCGCGCGCGAGCTGATGCTCGAGCACGCCGCCCTCTTCCGCGAGGAGATCCTGCCGGCCCTCGCCAAGGAGGGGATCGAGGTCCTGCGCTGGGACGAGCTGGCCGACACCGAGAAGGAGAGCCTGAACCGCCTGTTCCGGCGGCGGATCTACCCGGTTCTGACGCCCCTGGTGGTCGACCCGGCGCACCCCTTCCCGTACATCTCCGGACAGTCCCTCAACCTGGCGGTGCTGGTCCGCGATCCGGAGATCGGCGCGACCATGTTCGCGCGCGTCAAGGTCCCGCCGCTGCTGCCGAGGTTCCTGGAGGCGTCGCCGTCGCGGTTCGTGCCGCTGGAGGACGTGATCGCCGAGAACCTGCCGGAGCTGTTCACCGGGACGGAGATCCTCGAGCACCACGCCTTCCGGGTCACCCGCAACCAGGACCTGGAGGTCGACGAGGACATCGCCGAGGACCTCCTGCAGGCCCTCGAACGCGAGCTGCTGCGCCGCAGGTTCGGGCCGGTCGTACGCCTGGAGGTCGAGGAGTCGATCACCCCGGAGGTCCTCGACCTGCTGATGACCGAGCTGGAGGTCGACGAGCGCGCGGTATACCGCGTGCCCGGCCCGCTCGACCTCGGCGGCATGTCCGCCATCGCCGACCTGGACCGCAGCGAGCTGAAGTACCCACCGTTCGTCCCGTCCGAGGCGGCGCTGCCGCACGACACCGACATCTTCGCCACCCTGCGCGACCACGACGTCCTCGTCCAGCACCCGTACGACTCCTTCACCACCAGCGTCGAGCGCCTCATCGAGGACGCCGCCGCCGACCCGCAGGTCCTGGCGATCAAGCAGACGCTGTACCGCACGAGCGGCGACTCGCCGATCATCGACGCCCTCATCGACGCCGCCGAGGCGGGCAAGCAGGTCGTCGTGGTCGTCGAGATCAAGGCGCGGTTCGACGAGCAGGCGAACATCACCTGGGCGCGCAAGCTGGAGCGCGCCGGCTGTCACGTGGTGTACGGCTTCGTCGGCCTCAAGACCCACTGCAAGGTCGCGCTGGTCGTCCGGCAGGAGTCCGACGGCTCGCTGCGCCGCTACTGCCACATCGGCACCGGCAACTACAACCCCAAGACGGCCCGGATCTACGAGGACTACGGCCTGCTGACCGCCGACCACGAGGTCGGACAGGACGTCAGCGCCCTGTTCAACCACCTGACCGGCTACTCGCGGGACACCGACTACCGGCGGCTCCTGGTCGCCCCCGACTCCCTGCGGGCCGGGCTGGTCGAGCGCATCGAGCGGGAGATCGAGCGGCACGAGGAGGGTCGTCCGGCCCGCATCCGGTTCAAGTGCAACGCCCTGGTCGACGAGGTGCTCATCGACGCGCTCTACCGGGCGTCGCAGGAGGGCGTCCCGATCGACGTCTGGGTCCGCGGGATCTGCGCGCTGCGCCCCGGCGTGCCCGGCATGTCGGAGACGATCCAGGTCCGCAGCATCCTCGGCCGGTTCCTCGAGCACTCCCGCGTGTACGCCTTCGAGAACGGCGGCGAGCACGAGGTCTGGATCGGCAGCGCCGACCTCATGCACCGCAACCTGGACCGCCGGGTCGAGACGCTCGTGCGGGTCACCGACCCGGCCCACTGCGCGGACCTCGTCGGCCGCTTCGACCTCGCGATGGGCCCGGACACCAAGTGCTGGATCCTCGGCGAGAGCGGCGTCTGGACCCGCCACGGGGGAGACATCGACGTGCAGACCAACCTGATGCGGGCACGCCGCTGGAGGACCGTTGAATCCTGATCCCCCGGGGACGATCCGCGCCGCCGGCGCGGTCCTGTGGCGGCCCGGCCCGGACGGTCGGCCGCTCGTCGCACTGATCCACCGCCCCCGGTACGACGACTGGTCCTTCCCGAAGGGCAAGGTCGACCGCGACGAGCACGTCGTACGCGCCGCCGCCCGCGAGGTCTGGGAGGAGACCGGCGTCTGGCCGGTGCTCGGCCGCCGGCTGCGCACGGTCCGCTATACGGTGCGAGACCGCCCCAAGCGGGTCGACTACTGGGCGGCGACCGGGGACGAGGCCCGGTTCGTCCCGAGTGAGGAGGTCGACCGGATCGAGTGGCTGCCGATCGCCGAGGCGGAGCGGTGGCTCAGCCACGACCACGACCGCGACGTGCTGCGAGAGTTCGCCGCCGGTCCCTTGCGCACCACGCCGTACATCGTCCTCCGGCACGGCGCCGCCGGGCAGAAGCGGGACTGGGAGGAGGACGACCTGCTCCGCCCCCTCGACCAGGAGGGACGCGCGCAGGCCCAGCGGCTCGACGACGTGCTCGTCTGCTACGGCCCGGCGCGGGTGATCAGCTCGGCGACGGCCCGCTGCCTCGAGACGGTCCTGCCCTACGCCGCCCGGACCGCCGCGGACGTCCGCACCGACTGGGCCGTCACCGTCGGCACCGCCAAGGCCCCGGGCGACCGCCTCGCCGAACTCCTCGCCGACGGCGTCCCCGTGGTGATCTGCACCCACGGGGAGCTCGTACCCGACCTGATCAGCCGGGCCTGCGAGGAACTCGGCGCCCCGTCCCCGGAGGACCCCAAGCTCCCGAAGGGCGCCTTCTGGGTCCTCCAGGTCGCCGACCGCACCCTCGCCTCCATCGAACATCACACCTGCTGATCCCGCCGGTTCATGCGGCGCCGCGCCTGCGCGGAACCAGCAGCACGGGGACCAGCGTGACCGCCAGGAGCGCCGCCGCCCACCAGAACGTGTCCGTGAACGCCGAGGTGAGCTGCGCGGGCGTCTGCGCGGTGCGGTGGGTCACGGCGTCCTTGAGGTTGCCGGTCGCGCCCGGCACCTCGGCGCGGATCATGATCTGGAGGAGGATCGTGAGGATCGCGGTGCCGAACGAGCTGCCGACCCGGATGAGGATGCTGGCGCCGGTCGTCGCGGCGGGCACCGACTCACGCGGGATCCCCTGGTAGGCGGCCGCCATCAGGACCGGAGACACGGCGCCGTGCCCCAGGCCGATCACCAGTATCAGGGCCATCAGCGTCGGATGGCCGGTGGACGGGTCGATCCGGGTCAGGACCAGCGTCCCGGCCAGCACCAGCGCCACCCCGGCGGTCGCGATCCATCGCGCCCCGTACCGGTCGGTCATCCTCCCCGCCACCGTCATCGTGATCATCGCGCCGAGGCCGAGCGGGGAGATCAGCCATCCCGCGTCCATCGGTGACTCACCCCGCACGACCTGGGAGAACAGCGGCAGTAGCACCGTCAGGCCGAACATCGGAACGCAGTAGACGAACAGCCCGCCGGTCGCGGCGGCGAACGAGCGGTCGCGCAGCAGCCGCACATCGATCAGCGCTCCCGCCCCCTTGCGCAGCGCGTGCGCCACGAACGCCGCGACCAGCATGATGCCGGCCACGACACCGGTCAGGAAGCGGGGGTTCGACAGCCCCGCGCCCTTGCCGGTCTCGGCCAGGCCGTACACCAGCGCGGCCAGGCCGGGGGACAGCAGCAGCATGCCGACGAGGTCCAGCGGCGCGCCCGGGTCGCGCTCGGTGTCGCGGGGCATCATGCGCAGCGCGGCGGCGAGCGCCAGCGCGCAGAACGGGATGTTGATGAAGAACAGCCAGCGCCAGCTGACGCTGTCGAGGATCACGCCGCCGAGCAGCGGGCCGAGCACGGGCGCGAGCATGGCCGGCACCGAGACGACGGTCATCACCCGGCCCATCCGATCGGGCCCGGCGGCCCGGGCCAGTACGGTCTGGCCGATCGGCATCAGCATGCCGCCGCCGACGCCCTGCAGGATCCGGAAGGCGATCAGGGCGGGCACCGACCAGGCCAGTCCGCACAGCAGCGAGCCGGAGATGAACAGCACGAGCGAGGTCAGCCACATCGTGCGCGCGCCGAAGCGGCGGACCGACCAGCCGGTGAGTGGAATGGCCATGGACAGGGCCAGCGTGTAGCCGGTCATCACCCACTGGATCGACGACAACGAGGCGTCGAAGTCCTTGCCGAGGGTGGTGACGGCGACGTTCACGATCGTGGTGTCGAGGATCGTCATGATCGTCCCGAGCAGCACGACGATCGCCAGCCGACGAAGCTCGGGATCGATGCCGCGCCGGTCGGCGGCGGGTTCGCGGGTGGGTGCGGTGGTCATCCGGTCTTCTCTCGGTGAGGTTTCGATACGCTGTATCGCTAAGACCGTACAGCGTATCGCTCGATACGTACACCGTATCGGTAGCGCCGTACGATGTACGGGTAGGATTCGGGTATGACCATCGATGGGGACCGGCCGTCCGGGACACCCGAGCGCTACCAGCGTGCCGGCGACCGCAAACGCGCCGCCGAGCCGGTGTGGTCCCGCCCTCGCGGTGGGCGCCGGCCCAAGCTCAGCCGGGAGGCGATCGTGGCTGCCGCCATCGCGATCGCCGATGCTGAGGGACTGGACGCCGTCTCGATCCGGCGCATCGCGAGCGAGCTCGGCGTGCGTGCCATGAGCCTCTACACGCACATCGACGCCAAGGAGGACCTCCTCGACCTCATGCACGACGAGGTGGCCGCCGAGGTGCTGATCGAGGGAGAGTTGCCCGCCGACTGGCGCGAGGCGCTCCAGCGGATCGCCGACAGGGAACGGGAGACCGGACTGCGGCACCCGTGGCTGTTCCAACTCGTGGGGCGTTCGCCACGGGTCGGGCCCAACGGGCTTATGCACGCCGAGCAGGTCTTCGCGGCCGCGAGTCGGCTCACCGACGATCCGCGCGAGATGCTGGCCATCGTGACGGCCATCGACCATTACATGCTCGGCTATACGCTCCGCGCGCACCACAGCCCGGAAGGCGAAACGCGCGCCCTGGGCGGCATCGAGGAACAGCCCTATGTGCGAAGCCTCCTGGCCGACGGGCGGTTCCCGCACCTGAAGCCGGTGCTCGATGCGGGGATCCACGCCCAGGAGGACTTCCAGCAGGGCCTTACCTGGATCCTGGACGGCATCGAACGCGAGTACGGCGGACGCCGCTAGCAATGAATGGCTGGCCTGCCTTTGAGACAGGCCCTAGGTCGGTCGTCATGGCTCGCGGCGACCGGCGTCACCCCGAAAGCGCGGCCGGAGAACGCAGGCGGCAACGCCTTCGTCGTGCAGGGCGCCGCCGGAAACGTGCTCATCGATTCGCCACGGTTCACCGCGGCACTGCGTGGTTGGATCCAACATGATCTCGGCGCGGAGCCGTACATGTGCTGGTGCTCATGGACCGTCCAGGTCGACTCACTCGAACGGCTCAGCCGCCACGCGTTCACGCGGGTCGTGCCCACTCACGGCACGATCAGCCCTACGCTCGAACCGAGCGACATGCGCCAGCGGCTGCAGGCGCTGGTCACCCGCCTCCGCCACGACCTGACAGACGAATAGCCCCGGAGCCCTCCCCGCTCGACGCGAAATCGCGTGCAGGCTCCCCGTCACCCAGTCGCGCTGATCATTGGCGGATGCTGCTGCTAGAACGCAGTATTCGCCAGGGATCACATCGTGACATCGATCCTGCAGGGCGACATGCCTTCGTCGGTGGGTCGAGTTAGGCCGCAGAGAGCCCCCGGCCGACGGCGCGGGGGCTTCCTCGCTGCTCAGCTGTTGACGACGGCGACTTCGACGCAGGCGTCTTGCTGCTGCGAGCGCAACGCCTTGCGCCAGTCGATCTCGTGGGTCACGTCTCGGGGTGAGTCCATGGGCGCACGTTCTCTAGTAGTGGGCGGTCAGGTTCCGGCTACCTCGGTGGCCAGCTTCGAGATCGTAGCCTCTGGGCTCAGAGCCTTCCCGATGAGACGACGGAAGACACGTTCGTACCGCTTCACGTCCTTTGCTTCCTCGATGAGAAGCTCGCCCGCGATCGTCGGGACGTAGACGGCGGCGGGATCGCCCTCGAAGGACAGGATCGTGAAAGGTCCCCCGGTACCCGGGTGCGGGCCGGCGTCGTACGGCAGGAGCTGGACGATCACGTGCGGGAGGTTCGCCAGCTCGATCAGCCGCTGGATCTGCTCACGCATGACCTTCGGGCCGCCCACCGGTCGATGCAGAGCCGCCTCATCGATGACCATCTGCAGGCTCACTGGATCGTCGGCGATCAGAATTTGCTGGCGTTCGACCCGAATCTCAACGCGTTTCTCGATCTCCGCCTTGTCGATCTCAGCTGGCCCTTCCTTGATGAGAGCGCGGGCGTACGCCTCGGTCTGCGCCAGGCCGGGGATGACCGCCAGCTCGAAGGTGAGCACCTCGGCCGCTTCGGCCTCGAGACCGATGTAGGTGGAGTACCGCTCGGACAGCATCTCGCGGTAGGCGTGCCACCAGCCTTTCTGGCGGCCTTCGCGCGCCCAGCGCAGGAGTTCCTCGCGCTCGCGGGTGTCGGTGACGCCGTAGATGTCGAGCAGGTCCTGAACGTCGCGCGGGTTGGGCCGCACCCACTGAGCGTCTTCGATCCAGCGTTGTTTCGCCTCGGACCAGTTCGCCTGCTCGGCGACCTCGATGACGCTCAGGCTTTTCTCTGCGCGTAGGCGTCTGAGCTCGGCGGACAGGCGACGTCGGCGCAGAGTCGGGCTGCGACGTTCTGGCATGGGGGCGATGGTATCGACCGTCATTCCGCCCCCTCTCGTGAAACGGCCATACGCCTCAAACTATGAAGCTTAAGGCATGGGCTTGAAACTTTAGGCCCTAAGGTTCATTGTAGGGCTACCTACTCAGCCCGTCGGGCCTGCCCGCCCCGGCATGACTACGGAGAGTTGATCTCCCGTGACACCTGATCCCGCGGTCATCGCCGACCGCTCCCCATATCCCCCCGCCCCGGCGCCCGCGTCGCTTTCGCTCCATGTCCGGCGCGACGCCGTACGCGATGCCCGGCGCTTCGCCGCCGACGCGGTGGCCGGGCACCCCTACGACCCGTACGAGGTCGCGCTGCTGGCGTCGGAGCTGACGACCAACGCCGTGCGCGCAGCCGAGGCCATGCACCCCTCCTGGCCGGATGACATCCGGCCGATCGGCGTCGCGCTGACCGTCACCGACCGGTACGCGCACCTGGCCGTCAGCGACCCCGACACCGAGCCCCTGCCCGCCCAGCAGCACGGCGGCCTGCTCGCCGAACGCGGGCGCGGCCTGGCCATCGTCGACCAGCACGCCGCCGCCCGATGGGTCACCTACACCGGTCACGGCAAGACCGTGCACGCCCTCATCACCGCACCCGGCGTCATCCTGACGACCGTCGAGCTGGCCGAGATTCGGGAGGCGTCGTGATCCGACGGCTCCTCGCCTCCCTCGGGATCCTGATCACCAAGCCCGACCGATCCGCCTGGCCGCCACCACGCCGACCTGAGCCGGCGGACCCGTCCCCGGCCCAGCTCGCCGAGGTCCAGGACCTGTGCTCGCAGTGGCTGGTGATGTGGTGCTGGTACCGCCGCGAGTACGCCGCCATCGCGAGATTCGGCCCCGAGTCGACGATCATTTACGACCGCGACCCGCGGCGGTTTGTGTTCCGATGCCGCGCAGCCGAACTGGCGATGCCGATCCCATGAGCCTCGAAATCGAGCAGTCGTTCGCCGCCGTGGGCACGGTGCCGTCGTCGTGGTCACCTTGCCGTCGACGGTGACGGATCGATGACCGGTTTGCCGGACCTGTTACGTCACTTTCGACGTCACAGTGGCTGATCGATCCGGCAGAGGACTCCGCGGCCCGGATGGGACAGGCTCCATGCAGCTCGGGGCGGGCGTAACGCTCGGCGAAAGTTCGTGCTGGCGAGTGGTTCGTCCCGGTAAGAGGCCCGTGCTCAACGGGTTCACCGAGCGCTACGCCCCTCAACGCCGATCACATGGCCGTACGTATCGCGGAGGTTCGTCAAACACGACTTTCGGAGAGCCGGGCGATCAGGGCGTAGCGCTCGTCGGTCACCGGGGCGCCCCACAGGTCCGCGTGTGCGCTGAGAGGCTCGATTCGCAGGTCGGCGACGAGGGGGCGTACGGCGGCGGCCAGGTCGTGCGCGCCGATCCCGCCGTTCCACGGCAGGAACTCCGCTCCGCTCACGTACGACGTCCCACGCTGCCCGGACTCGCGCCACCGGCCCTCGATCAGTACCAGCCGGCCACCGGGCCGCAGCCGTGTCACCCATTCACGCAGCGCGGCCTCGGGATCAGGCAGCGTCCACACCAGGTGGCGCGCCAGCACGACGTCGAAGATCTCGCCGCCGGTCGGCGGTGCGGCCGCGTCGCCCACCAGGATCCGGCCCGGCAGGCCGGCGGCCTTCAGCTTCTCACGGGCTTGCGAGACCATCCCGGGTGCCAGGTCCACGCCTGTTACACGATGCCCGGTCTGCGCCAGCAGCAGGGACAATGAGCCGGTCCCGCACCCGACGTCGAGGACGTCGACCGGGCCGGGTGGCGTCCACGTGTGCAGCAGCCGCATCCACGCCGTACGGGTCCGTTCGTCCCTCAGCCCGTGATCCGGCTCGTCGTCGAAGGTCGGTGCGGCGGCGTCCCAGTACTCCGCGATGGCAGCGGCGTCGGCGCTCACGACCGGCATCCTCGCAGCTGGCACCGACAGGCCCGGGGCACGGCACCTCGGGGTCGCCTCGGCGGAGCGGAAGCCGGTCCGCGTCGGGGGACGACGTCCGCCGGTACGCTCGGGCGATGCCGAACTCCCGTCCTCCGACTCGGCTTCGCGAGCCGGCCGCTCCCCGGCTTCCGAGCCGACTGACGCGCATCGCCGTACCCGACCAACCGGTCGGAGACGACCAGGTGCTGTTGTCCCTGGAGCTGCACGGCGGCGGCTGGGCGGGGATACAGGCCGAGGACGTGGAGGTGAACCGGTGCCGGTTCACCGATGCTCAGATCCCCGGCGTGATTCTGCCGCGTGCCCGGCTCGAGGACGTCGAGCTGACCCGCTGTGATCTGGCCAACCTGCAGATCATCGATGGCCGGATGTTCACCACCCGCCTGGCGAACTCCAGGCTCACCGGTCTGGCATGGATCGACTGCAGCATGCGCGACATGGTGTTCACCGACTGCCGTGCCAACCTCGCCCGGTTCCGGATGTCGGCACTGCGGGATGTGATCTTCCGCGACTGCGACCTCACAGAGGCCAGCTTCCAGGCCGCCACTCTCAACGGCGTCCTCTTCGAGAACTGCCGCCTGGCCGGCACCCAGTTCTCCCAGGCGAAGATCATCGACGCCCGGTTCAAGGATTGCGATCTGTCAGGCTTGGGCGGGGTCGAGAGCCTTCGCGGTGCGACGGTGTCGTCCGCCGACGCGCAGAGCCTCGTATGGGCTCTGGCGTCCGCGTTCGGCATCAGGATCGAGGACTAGGAGCAGTGATGGAGCGCCGGTCCGGTCAGGAGTCGGGGAAGAGCCAGAGGTCCTGGGCGGCGGTGGCGTGGAGGAACTGGGCGAGCGCCTCGATGCCGCTCAACGGGACGGTGGTGTCGTCATCGAGCTCGACCTTGTCGACGCCGGAGGTGCGGAGGTCGGCCAGCCAGTGGTCGAGACGGTCGGCGAGCTCGCGGACCTGCGCCGGGTCGAGCAGTTCGTACAGATTGAACCCGAGCGTACGGTTGGCCCACTCCCGGTAGACCTGGCCGCGGAACCCGGTGAAGTCGCCGTCGGAGGGCCAGAACAGGCCCTCGGGGAAGTCCCGGGGGACGTCCTCGAACGGATCGAGGTCCGCCGGCCCCTCCCACTCCCACGTCACGGGCGTCCGCAGCGTGTCGTGGCCTTTCACCGCCGGGTCTCCCGGGCGGACCGCATAGACATCGAGTCCCATAGCGCTGATCGTCGCACATCGTGATCAGATGTGCCGATAAATGACACGGTCATCGGACCGGCCGACGGGCGCTGAGGTCGGCGCGGTCGGCGGCGACCTGGCCGGACAGCCAGCCCGCCCGGTCGCTGACGCTCATCCGATGGCCGGTGAGCCGCGGGAACATCGCGGTCATCGCGTCCCCGACGGCCCGGTCGCGGGCGGCGAGGACCGGGAGGAGGTCCGTGCCCGGCGCCTCGGCCGTGGCCCGACGCTCGGCCGCGTCGGCGGCCTCGGCGAGGCGTTCGCCGATCCGGACGGCGTAGGACGCCAGGAACGACCGGCGGAAGGCACGGGTACGGGCGCGGTCGCCGTCCTCGTGGACCAGCGCCGACGTCGCCTGCACCAGGAGGGACGTGAACAGCAGCTCGACAGCGTCCAGGTCGGCGGGGAAGCCCAGCACGGTTCCGAAACCGAGCGACCTGCTCCAGGCGACGCGGCACCGGTTGGCGTCGGCGACGGCGCCCAGCAGCAGGGCCTTGGGCGCCTCGTACGGGCTGTCGATCGGCAGGCGGCGGCCGACGGGTCCGTCGCCGGCCCGTCCGGTCCGCGCGGCGAGGAGCACGGCGTCGACGCGGTGCCGGGCCATCAGCTCCTGGGCCCGCGCGGTCAGCGCCTCCGCCTCCTCGGGGAACTCCGTCGACTCGGCCTTGGCCAGCAGCGCCTGGATCCGGTCGAGCATTCGCCGGTCCGCGCGGCCGCCGCCCGAAGAGGACCGGGCGTCACGCGGGGAGGCCCCGGCGCAGCCGGAGAGGGGCCGGGCGTCGCCGGGGGGCGGGCAGAGCATCTCGAGGCGGGGCAGCGCGCGCAGCAGCGCGGTCAGGCGCAGGGCGTACTGGACGGCCGTGGCGTGGTCGGTGCCGTTGCGGGCCGCCCACTCGGCGAGGTAGGTGTCGTCGTTCCGCCACCAGGTGGTCGCCCCGAGCGCCGCCAGCTGGCCGGACCATCGCTCGTCCACGGTCGCCGCCGCGTACGCGCGCATCTCGGCGGCGATCGCGTCGGTCATCATCCGGCCGGCCCGCCTCCCGTGCGTACGGGTCGCATGGCGTACGAGGTCGGCCGGCTGCCAGCCCAGCCGCCAGGCCGCCGTGACACCGGCCGTCACGGCGTCCGGCAGCGCGCAATCCGCTCCGGGTGTCTCCCGGGGCGACCGGCTCAATCGCCCGGAGGCTCGGCGAAGCGCTGGAGGTAGAGCGGCTCACCGAGCTTCTCCAGGAGCTCCAGCTCCATCTCCAGGTAGTCGATGTGCTCCTCCTCGTCCGCCAGGATCTCCTCGAAGATCCGGGCGGACGTGACGTCACCGCGTGAGCGCATGAGGTCGATGCCCGGGCGCAGGCGGTCGACGGCCTCCATCTCGATGGCGAGGTCCGAGCGGAGCTGCTCGGGCACGCTCTGGCCGATGCGCAGCGGGCTCAGGCGCTGGTAGTTCGGCAGGCCCTCGAGGAAGAGGATGCGGTCGGTCAGGCGTTCGGCGTGCCGCATCTCGTCGAACGACTCGGCGCGCGTGTGCTCGGCGAGCTTCGTGAAGCCCCAGTGTTCCTGCATCTTGGCGTGCAGGAAGTACTGGTTGATGGCCGTCAGCTCGGCGGTGAGCTGCTCGTTCAGCAGCCCGATGATCTCCCTGTCACCTTCCATATCTCCCCATCGTGGCATGGGGAAGCGCCGAGGGAGCCGACCGACCCGCCGGTCAGGCCGCCGCGGTGGTGAGCGCCTCGCCGCGCTCGTCGGCGGCGAAGTGCTGCTCGATCAGGTCGCGGATCCGGTTGACGCACGAGCCGCAGCCGGGGCGCATGCCGCAGGCCGTGCGGACCTCCTTGGCCGAGCAGGCTCCCGCCGCCACATGATCGCGCACGTCATCGTCGGTGACGGCGTGGCAGACACATGCGTACATCGGGGGAGAACCTCTCGGTTGATCCATTAGGTAAGGCTCTCCTAAGATAACGCTCCGTGCGTGACCAGGCAATACGGGGTGCCGTGCGTGCCTGTTCCGTTACAAACCGACATGAACATCCGCGTGTGAGGCGATCACGGCAGGGAAGCTCACCCATGTGACACGCGTATGGCCGGGTGACCCCTATCCCCTCGGCGCCCACTACGACGGCGCCGGCACGAATTTCGCACTCTTCTCCGAAGCGGCCACCCGGGTCGAGCTCTGCCTGTTCGACGACGAGGGCGGGGAGACTCGGCTCGACCTCCCCGAGACATCGGGGTTCGTCTGGCACGGGTACCTGCCGACGGTCGGCCCCGGGCAGCGGTACGGCTACCGGGTGCACGGCCCGTACGACCCGCGCGGCGGGCAGCGCTGCAACCCCGCGAAGCTGCTGCTCGATCCGTACGCCAAGGCGGTCGACGGCGAGGTGGACTGGGACGAGTCGCTGTTCTCCTACCGGTTCGGCGACACGTCCGCCCGCAATGACGACGACAGCGCCCGCCACATGCCGAAGTCCGTGGTGATCAACCCGTACTTCGACTGGATGTCCGACCGCCATCCCCGGACCCCGTACCACGAGACGGTCATCTACGAGGCCCACGTCAAGGGCATGACCAAGCTGAACCCGAACGTCCCGGAGGATCAGCGCGGCACGTACGCGGGGCTGGCGCACCCGTCGATGGTCGACTACTTCAAGGATCTCGGGATCACCGCCGTCGAGCTGATGCCGGTGCACCAGTTCGTGCACGACGACGTCCTGCTCCAGCGGGGCCTGTCGAACTACTGGGGCTACAACACGATCGGCTTCTTCGCCCCGCACAACGGATACTCCTCCACCGGGCAGCTCGGCGAGCAGGTGCAGGAGTTCAAGCTGATGGTGCGGACCCTGCACGAGGCGGGCATCGAGGTGATCCTCGACGTGGTCTACAACCACACCGCCGAGGGCAACCACCTGGGCCCGACCCTGAGCTTCCGGGGCATCGACAACGCCAACTACTACCGGCTCGTCGACGGCGCGCCGGAGTACTACATGGATACCACCGGCACCGGCAACAGCCTCAACGTCCGCCAGCCGCACGCGCTTCAGCTGATCATGGACTCGCTGCGGTACTGGGTGACCGAGATGCACGTGGACGGGTTCCGGTTCGACCTCGCCTCGGCCTTGGCGCGGGAATTCCACGACGTGGACCGGCTGTCGGCGTTCTTCGACCTGGTCCAGCAGGACCCGATCGTCTCGCAGGTCAAGCTGATCGCCGAACCCTGGGACGTCGGCGAGGGCGGCTACCAGGTCGGCAACTTCCCCGCCCTGTGGACGGAGTGGAACGGGAAGTACCGCGACACCATGCGCGACTACTGGCGGGGAGTGGAAGGACGGCTGCCCGAGTTCGGCAGCCGGTTCACCGGCTCCAGCGACCTGTACGCCGACGACGGCCGGCACCCGATCGCCTCGGTCAACTTCGTCACCTGCCACGACGGGTTCACACTGCACGACCTCGTCTCCTACAACGGCAAGCACAACGAGGCGAACGGCGAGGACAACCGGGACGGCGCCGACGACAACCGCTCCTGGAACCACGGCGTCGAGGGCGAGACCGACGACCCGGAGATCATCGCGATCCGCGAGCGGCAGAAGCGGAACATGCTGACCACGCTCCTGCTGTCCCAGGGCGTACCGATGATCTCCCACGGCGACGAGGCGGGCCGCACCCAGCGGGGCAACAACAACGTCTACTGCCAGGACAACGAGCTGTCCTGGATGGACTGGTCCGACTCCCCGACGAACGAGGTCCTGCGGGCGTTCGTACGGCGGGTGACCGAGCTGCGCCGGGAGCACCCGGTGTTCCGGCGCCGCCGCTTCCCGACCGGCGAGGGGGACGTCCTCTGGTACGCCACCTCCGGCCGGCCGATGTCCGACGCCGACTGGCAGACCCCGTACGCGAAGGCGGTGACGGTCTTCCTCGACGGCGACCGCATCGCCGAGCCGGACCGGCGCGGCGAGCCGGTCCGCGACGACTCGTTCCTGCTGTTGTTCAACGCGGCCGACGTCGACCTCGACTTCGTGCTGCCCGATACCGGCGGAGGGATGTGGACCGGCGTGCTCGACACGGCGACCCCCATCGAGGTGTACGAGGACCACGAGCGGCCGGTGGTCCGCGGCGGCGAGAAGGTACGGGTCGAGTCCCGCTCCATCCAGGTGCTGCGTCGTGTCTAGGCGACCGACCGGGACCTACCGGTTGCAGCTGCGCAGGGGCTTCGGGTTCGCCGAGGCCGGCGAACTGGCCGGCTACCTCGCGGCGCTCGGCGTCTCGCACGTGTACCTGTCGCCGATCCTGCAGGCGACCCCCGGCTCCGCGCACGGCTACGACGTCGTCGACCACGCGCGGATCTCCGACGACCTCGGCGGCGAGGAGGCCTTCCGGGCGATGGCGGCCCGGATGCGGGCGCACGGCCTGTCGATCATCGTGGACGTCGTGCCGAACCACATGGCGGTCCCCGCGCCGGAGAACCTGAACAAGCAGTTCTGGGACGTCCTGCGGCAGGGGCCGGACTCCCCGTACGCCCGCTGGTTCGACATCGACTGGTCGCAGGGCGCCGTCGTGGTCCCCGTGCTCGGCTCGCCCGACGACGAGCCGCGCCCGGACGGCGACGTGCTGCGCTACCACGACCACGTCTTCCCGCGCCAGGGCCGCTACCGGGCGGTGCACTGGCGCGAACCGGACCTGAACTACCGCCGCTTCTTCGACATCTCCTCCCTGATCGGGCTGCGGGTCGAGGACCCGAAGGTGTTCGACGCGACCCACGCCGTGATCCTGCGGCTGGTCGACCAGGGCCTCATCGACGGCCTGCGGATCGACCACCCGGACGGGCTCGCGGACCCGCGCGGGTACCTGCGGCGGCTGGAGCGGCCGCGCGGCTGGGTGGTCGTGGAGAAGATCCTCACCGGCGACGAGCCGCTCCCCGCCGACTGGCCCTGCGCGGGCACCACCGGGTACGACGCGCTCGGCATGGTCGGCGGGCTGTTCGTCGACCCGGCGGGCGAGAAGCCGCTGACCGAGGCGTACACCGCGCTGACCGGCGGCCCCGCCGACTTCACCGAGGTCGAGCGCGCCGCCCGGCGCTTCGCGGCCGACCGGATCCTCGTCCCCGAGGTGCGCCGCCTGACCGCGCTGCTGGCGCGGATCCTGCCGGAGGAGGACCCCGGCGCGTTGCGCGAGGTCCTGGTAGAGCTGCTGGTCGCGATGCCGGTCTACCGGGCCTACATGGTGCCCGGCGAGGAGCCGCCGGCCCAGGCCCTGGAGATCGTCGCCCAGGCCGCGGCCGAGGCCCGCGCCGTCCTCCCGGACGGCGACCTGCTCGACAAGGTCATCCCCCTGGTGCTGGGCCTCGGTGGCCGGGACGAGACGCGGGACGAGTTCGTCGTACGGTTCCAGCAGACGTCCGCGCCGATGACCGCCAAGGGCGTCGAGGACACCGCCTTCTACCGCTGGTCGCGGCTGGCCGCGCTGAACGAGGTGGGCGGCGACCCGGCGAGGTTCGCGGTGTCGCCGGAGGAGTTCCACGCCTACTGCGCGCGGATCGCCGCCGACTGGCCGCGCACCCTGACCACGCTGTCGACGCACGACACCAAGCGGCAGGAGGACGTACGGGCGCGGCTGGCCGTTCTGTCGGAGCTGCCGGACGCGTGGGTCGCCGCCGTCGGCCGCTGGCGGTCCCGGGCGCCGGAGAGTCCCCTGGAGCCCGACCTGGACTACCTGATGTGGCAGACGGTCGTCGGCGCGTGGCCGCTGCCGCCCGACCGGCTCAAGGAGTACCTCACCAAGGCGATGCGCGAGGCGAAGACCCGCACGTCCTGGACCGACGGCGACCCGGCGTACGAGGAGGCGGTGCTGGCCCACGCCGACGCGGTGCTGTCCGATCCGACGCTGACCAGGGAGATCGAACGGTTCGTCCGGCGGATCGCCCCGTACGCCCGCGTGAACTCGCTCGGCCAGAAACTGGTGCAGCTCGCCATGCCGGGCGTACCGGACGTGTACCAGGGCTGTGAGCTGACCGGCCTGTCCCTCGTCGACCCCGACAACCGGCGTCCGGTCGACTACGCCCGCCGCCGTGAGCTGCTCGCCGACCTCGACGCCGGGACCACCCCGGCCGACCTGGACGGCGAGAAGCTCCTCCTGACGTCCCGCCTGCTCCGGATGCGGGAGGAGCACCCGGACTGGTTCGACGGCGAGTACGCGCCGGTGCCCGTGACCGGCTCGGCGGCCGCCCACGCCGTGGCGTTCCGGCGCGGCGGCGCGGTGATCGTCGCGACGCGGCTGCCCGCCGGGCTCGAGCGCCGCGGCGGCTGGAGCGACACCCACCTCGACCTGCCCGGCGGCCCCTGGCACGACGTCCTCACCGACCAGTCCTACCCCTCCGGCCTGGAGCTCGACGGGGTCCTCCGGCTGCTCCCGGTCGCCGTCCTGATCGAGGCCGCATGAGGTACGAGGTATGGGCGCCGGCCGCCGAGACCGTCGAGGTGGAGACCGGCGGGACCCGGCACGCGATGACGCGCGCCGAGCGGCCCGGCTGGTGGACGGCGGACGTCGGCGCCGGGACCGGTGAGCCGGACTACGGCTTCGTGCTCGACGGCGATGGACCGTTCCCGGACCCGCGCTCGCCCTGGCAGCCGGACGGAGTGCACGGACCGAGCCGCGCGTACGACCATGATCGATTCAAGTGGTCGGACGAGGGCTGGCGGGGACGGCCGCTGGCAGGCTCCGTCCTGTACGAACTGCACGTCGGGACCTTCACCCCGGAGGGCACGTTCGACGCCGCCGCCGAGCGCCTCGACCACCTCGTCGCCCTCGGCGTCGACGCCGTCGAACTGCTCCCGGTGGCCGCCTTCCCCGGCCGGCACGGCTGGGGGTACGACGGCGTCCACCTGTGGGCGGTGCACGACCCGTACGGCGGCCCGGACGGGCTGAAGCGGTTCGTGGACGCGGCCCACCGGCGCGGCCTCGCGGTCGTCCTCGACGTCGTCTACAACCACCTGGGCCCGAGCGGCAACTACCTGGGCCGCTACGGCCCGTACTTCACCGACGCGCACCAGACGCCCTGGGGCCCGGCGGTCAACGTCGACCAGGCCGGCTCCGACGAGGTCCGCGCGTACATCGTCGGCAACGCGCTGATGTGGCTGCGCGACTACCACCTCGACGGCCTGCGGCTCGACGCCGTCCACGCCATCCGGGACCAGCGCGCCCTGCACCTCCTGGAGGAGCTGGCCGCGTCCGTGTCCCGGCTGAGCGCGCGGACGGGCCGGGAGATGTTCCTCATCGCCGAGTCCGACCTGAACGACCCCCGCCTGGTCACCTCGCGCGAGGCGGGCGGGTACGGCCTGGACGCGCAGTGGAGCGACGACTTCCACCACGCCCTGCACGCCCTGCTCACCGGTGAGCGGCAGGGCTACTACGCCGACTTCGGCTCACCCGCGGTGCTGGCCAAGACGCTGACCCGGGTCTTCCTGCACGACGGGACGTGGTCGTCGTTCCGGGGCCGCACGCACGGCCGGCCGGTCGACACGCACCGGACCCCGGCCCACCGCTTCCTCGGCTTCCTGCAGAACCACGACCAGGTCGGCAACCGCGCCACCGGCGACCGGATCTCCGCGAGCCTGTCCCCAGGCCTGCGCAAGGTCGGGGCGGGGCTGCTGCTGACCGCGCCGTTCACACCCATGCTGTTCATGGGGGAGGAGTGGGGTGCCGACACGCCGTGGCGGTACTTCAGCGACCACCAGGAGCCCGAACTGGCCCGGGCCGTCAGCGAGGGCCGCCGCCGGGAGTTCGCCGACCACGGCTGGGCCTCGGAGGACGTCCCCGACCCCCAGGACCCCGAGACGTACCGCGCCTCGATCCTGAACTGGAGCGAACTCGACGAATCGGACCACCGGGAGCTGTACGAGTGGTACCGCGCGCTGATCGCGCTCCGGCGGGCCGAGCCCGAGCTCACCGACCCCCGCCTCACCGAGGTCGCGGTCGAGCACGGCGAGTCGTGGCTCGTGATCCACCGGGGAGACCTGCGGGTCGCGGTCAACCTGGGCCCGGAACCGCTGCCGCTCCCGGACGGCGACGTGCTCCTCGCCTCCTCGACCGAGGTGGACGGGAGCGGGCTCCCCGGCGAGTCCGTCGTCATCCTGCGAACGCCCGGGCGGGGCCGGACGTGACCCCGCGACCTCGTTACCGCTTGGCCTTGGCCAGGAGGACCAGGCCGATGATCATCCGGATGCCGCCGAACAGCATCGGGCCCCAGGCGACGACGTAGACCCCGCCGCCGCTCCCAGACGCGTGCGAGTACGTGAGCACGGTGATCAGCAACCCGATCACGAAGAACGCCGCGCCGATGCCGATGGCACGGGTGGCCCTGCGGCGCTCCCCGTCATCCACCCCCTGATAGGGCGAGCCCTGGAACGGCGCGTTCTGGGGCGGCCCCTGATACGGCTGCTGCGCGTTCGGATAGGGCTGGTTCGGATACTGCGGATTCGCGTACTGCGGGTTCGCGTACTGCGGGTTCTGCTGCTGGTAGGGCCCCTGGTTCGGCACGTTCTGGTAGGGAGCCTGGAACCCGCCCCCACCCTGCTGCGGAGCGCCCTGGTAGGGGGTGGCGGGAGGAGGAGTCTGCGGGTGGTTCGGCGAGGGCGGTACGGCCCCGGGATATGGCTCTGTCATCTCTTCCGCTCACTCGACGCGGCAGGGTCGTCCTGATCAGGACGCCTGCCACCGTAGTGGAGCGATCGTCGGCCCTACGTGCTGTTTGACCAAGAAGGCCGGATAGACACTGATACGTCCCCCCTCCAAGAGACCCGCGGACGATGGTCCTTGCGGCGTTCGTCCCTCTTGGAGACCACGTTCACCGGCATCCGGCACGGCGACGTCGGCGTGTGGGTAGCCGATGGTCTCGAGCGTGCCGGTCAAGGTGGCCACGTCGGCGCCGGGGTTGATGGCGCCTCCGCCGACGGCAGGTGACGCCGCGACGGGTAGGTGCGCCGCAGCTACGAGATTCAGTGGCGTGGGAGGTGCCGGGTGGTGGTCTCGGCCAGGTTTCGTACGAGGGCGGTCGCGTGGTCGTCGGGGCGGGTGTGGGTGCGGGCCGACACGTCCACCAGGGCGTTGGAGATCCGGAACTGGACGTGCACGTCATAGACCACCGTCCGCCGGAACAGCACCTGGACCGCCAGCGCGTCGACGTGGGCGTACCCTCCCTCGCCCACGCGGACGGGGACGACCGGCCCCTCGGCTCCGGTCTTCCGGGCCCAGCCGGCCAGGTTCCGTTCGGCCCGCGCGGCGCCCGAGGCACGGCCGTCGTGGATCAAGGTCTGGATGCGGAGGCGCACCGTACGGAAGGGGCGATCCCGGCCGGACGGAACGCTGCTCCACTTGCACTCCGACGCGGCGTCGCCGCCCAATCCCAGCGTCGTCCTCGGCCGTGAGTCCTTGGGCTCCCGGGCGCCGTTCCGCACCAGCGGGGCCAGCGCGTCCGGCGGTGGCAGGACCCGGCAGGCGTCGAGCGGGGCGAACCGGCCGTCCGAGGTGAACAACCCGACGTACCAGCAGGCCGCGACGGCGCACCCCGCGGCGACGGCGACCGAGGCACAGGCCAGGACCAGGCGACGGCGAGCGGACATGGGGGGAAGGATCGCATGCCCACGGGTCCGCCACGCGCCGCCGGTGGTACCCGTTGGGGTAGCGAACCGGGTGTTTCCCCGGACGTCGGATACAGGGACCGGTCGGCATGCTGGGCAGTGGATGGGACAGATCAATCCTCCCCCGGATTCCCCCGGGATACGGCCCCGGGCCCGGCGTCCCCCTCCTACGCCGGGCCGGGGCCGGATCACGTACGGGACCGGCTCCGACGGGCCGGAGTATCCGTCCGCGGGGAGGGGGCGAGCTGCGACGTATCGTGTTACCAGGGGTTTTCCGGGTCGACGCCCTCCAGTCGATGGGTCGGCAGGGGGCCGAGGGCGACGGGCGGTGCGGCCGCCGGAGACATTGGCCACTGAACGCGGTGTATCGGGATGGTCACGGCAACCATCAGCGGACGGGATCGGGTGCATGGGCTCCCGGCTGAGAGAACGAGCTTCGTTGGACGTCGGCGGGAGGTGGCCGAGGTCAAGCGGATCCTGGCCGATGCCCGTGTCGTGACACTGACCGGACCGGGCGGAGTGGGCAAGACCAGATTGGCCTCGCGAGTCGCCCTCACCGTGGGCAGGGCGTTCCCCGACGGTGTGTGGCTGGTCGACCTGGCCACGTTGCAGAGCCAGGGGATGCTGGCCCGTGCGGTGATCGAGGCATTGGGAATCCGCGACCGCTCGGCCCGAGCCGCGCTGGACGTCCTCGCCGAGCATCTGCGGAACAAGCGGTTGCTCCTCATCCTCGACAACTGCGAGCACGTGGTGGACGAGTGCGCCGCCGTCACGAGGACGGTGCAGATGACGGCGCCGGATCTGCGGATCCTCGCGACCAGCCGGCAGTCGCTGAGTGTTCCCGGTGAGCAGTTGCTGGAGGTCTCACCGTTGACGATGCCGGGCAGTACCGGCGCGGGCGATCGTGGTCGCGCGCTCGAACGGTTCGAGGCGGTGCGGTTGTTCGCCGAGCGAGGAGCGGACGTCTCGCCCGGTTTCGCCGTCACCGACGCCAACGGCGACGCGGTGGTCGAGATCTGCCGCCGCCTCGACGGGATGCCACTCGCCATCGAGCTGGCCGCCGCACAACTGCGGATCCTGTCACTCGAGCAGCTGCTCGCGAATCTCGAAGACCGTTTTGAGCTGCTCACCGGCTCGGGGAGGCCGCTGCCTCATCACCGGACGCTACGTGCCTTGATCGATTGGAGCTACGACCTGTGCACCGCTGAGGAAAGACTGCTGTGGGCTCGTCTGTCGATCTTCGCGGGGAGCTTCGACCTGGAGGCGGCGGAGACCGTGTGCTCGGGCGAAGGGATCGTTCGCCAGGAGGTCGTCGACCTGGTGGGCGGGATGGTCGATAAATCAATCCTGATCCCGCAACGACACGAAGAAGTCGTCCGATATCGGCTCCTTGAGACCATCCGTCAGTACGGTCGGCAGAAGCTGGACGAGTCCGGGCGGTCGGCCACGTTGCGCCGGCGTCATCGTGACCATTACCGGCGGTTGGCGGCCCAGACGCGCGCTCGGGTGGCGGGGCCGGACCAGAGGTCCTGGCTCCTGCGGCTCGGAACCGAGCACCCGAACCTGCGGGTCGCACTCGAGTACTGCTACACCGAGCCGGGCCAGGCCCGGGCCGGTCTGGCGATGGCGGCCGACCTGATGTACCACTGGATCAGCGGTGTCTTCCTCGGGGAAGGGCGCGCCTGGCTGGAGCGCGGGCTGGCGGCCGAACCCGACCCCAGCGATGTCCGGGCCCACGCCTTGTGGACGAGCAGCGTGTTGGCCGTCATCCAGGGAGACGCATCCGCGGCGGAGACGATGCTCCGGGAATGCCGATCTCTAGGGGATGCTCTCGGGGACCCGATGGCTCTCGCCTACACCGTCTTCTGCACGGGAATGCTGGCGCTGGGGCGAGGCGATGTGACGTCGGCTATCCCGTCGCTCGAAGAGGCCCTCCGGCGTTTCCGTCTCATCGGTTATGACATGGGCGTTGTCGAGGTGCTCATCCGGCTTTGCGTCGCTCATTGCCTCACGGGCGATGAATCGCTGGCCATCTCCATCGGCGAGGAGGCCCGGGCGATTTGCGAGACACAGGGCGAGCATTGGCGCAAGGCGTACAGCTTGGTCGTACTCGGTGCCGCGACCTGTCGGCAGGGCGACACCCGGCGGGCCACCGAACTGGTCTCGGAGGCATTGCGGATCAACCGCTCGTTGGACGATCCACGTGGAGTCGGCGTCGATCTGGAGGTGCTGGCCTGGATCGCCGTCACGGAAGGCCGTTTTCAGCGGGCGGCCCGGCTGTACGGAATCCTGCGGTCGGTCTGGGAGAAGGTCGGCGAGCCTCCGCTGTCGGGATACGCGTATCCGGCCACTTACCGCGAAGATTCCGAATCCAGAACATGCCGCGCCATCGGCGAATATCTCTTCGGTCTCGAGCTTCGGCGCGGTGCCCGGCTCGATGACGACGACGCGCTGGCGTACGCGCTGGAGGAACAGTCCTCCGACGCCGTTCCACGCGCTGAGTCCGACCGGCTGATGCCCCTCACGCGCAAGGAGACCCAGGTGGCTCGGATGATCCGCAAGGGGATGAGCAACAAGGAGATCGCGACGGCGCTGGTGATCGCCCAGCGAACCGCTGAAAGCCACGTCGAGCACATCCTCGGCAAACTGGGGCTGGCTTCTCGTACCCAGATCGCCATCTGGGTCGGGGAGAATGAGCGCGCCCGGGAGCCCGCGGGCCCGGGTTCGGAGGGCGGCGCAGGGTGATCAGGCGAGCGCCTCCGGTTGGAAGGTGCGCCGGTAGGCCAGCGGGGAGACGCCGATCGCCGCGTGCAGGTGCTGGCGGAGGGAGACTGCGGTCCCGAAGCCGGCCCGCCGGGCGATCTGGTCCACCGGCAGGTCGGTCGTCTCCAGGAGGTGCCGGGCGAGTTCGACGCGCTGCCGGGCGAGCCAGCGGCCGGGGCTCATGCCGACCTCCTCGTGGAACCGGCGGGTCAGCGTGCGGATGCTCATCCCGGCCCGGGCGGCGAGCTTGGACAGGGAGATCGGCCGGTCGAGGTGCTCCAGCGCCCAGGAACGGGCCGGCGCGGTGCCCGCGTCGTGCGGCTCGGGGACCGGGCGCTCGATGTACTGCGCCTGACCGCCGTCCCGCCACGGTGGTACGACGACCTGGCGGGCCACCCGATTGGCCACCTCGCTGCCGTGGTCGCGGCGCACCAGGTGGAGGCACAGGTCGATGCCCGAGGCCGCCCCGGCGGAGGTCAGCACGTCACCGTCGTCGACGAACAGCACGTCCGGGTCGACCCGGATCCGGGGGTACCGCCGCTGCAGCTCGGCCGCTTCGTACCAGTGGGTCGTCGCCGGCCGCCCGTCGAGGAGGCCGGCGGCGGCCAGCGCGAAGGAACCGGTGCAGATCGACATGATGCGGGTGCCCGGCCGGATGAGCGCCAGCGCCGCAGCGAGCTCCTCGGGGAGCCGGTCGATCGGCCGGCATTCGCCGAAGGGCGGGACGACCAGGGTGTCGGCGTCGGCCAGCACGGACGCGTCGTGATCGACGGCGATCGAGAAGTCGGCGTGCGTGCGCACGGGCCCGCCGTCCGGCGTGCAGGTCACGACGTCGTACAGCGGCTCGCCCTCCGGCCCGCGCGCACCACCGAAGATCCGCCCGGGAATGCCCAGCTCGAAGGGGATCACGCCGTCCAGTGCCAGGACGACGACACGGTGTGGGGATCGGGCCATGGCCAGATCCTTTCACAGGATGGCCATCGTGCCACTCCCGATCGGCGTGCGGCTGCCGGAGGCTGGGGTCCGTCGCAACCGATGAAACTGAAACGGGAGAGTCGATGAACACCATGCGCGCGATCGTGCAGGAGGCGCCGGGCGGCCCCGAGGTCCTCAGGCTCGCCGAGGTGGAGCGGCCCGAGCCGGGCCTGCTGGAGATCCTGGTCCGGGTGCACGCCGCCGGAGTGAACCCCACGGACTGGAAGAGCCGGGCCCGCGGCGGCTCGATGACCGGGGTGGCGCTGCCGAGGCCCGGCTTCGACGTGTCCGGGGTGGTCGAGGCGGTCGGACGGGGTGTGACGCTGTACGAGCCCGGTGACGAGGTGTTCGGGATGCCGCGCTTTCCCCACCCGGCGGGTGCGTACGCCGAGTACGTCACCGCCCCGGCGCGGCACTTCGCCCGCAAGCCCGCGAGAATCGACCACGTTCACGCGGCCGCGCTTCCGCTGGCCGCGCTGACCGCCTGGCAGGGCCTGGTCGACACGGCGCGGGTCCGAGCCGGTCAGCGGGTCCTCGTGCACGCCGCCGCCGGAGGGGTCGGCCACCTCGCGGTGCAGATCGCCAAGGCCAGGGGCGCGTACGTGATCGGGACCGCCAGCGAGGCGAAGCACGAGTTCGTCCGCGGGCTGGGCGCCGACGAGGTCGTCGACTACACGAAGGTCGACTTCGCCGACGTGGTCCGGGACGTCGACGTCGTGCTCGACGCCGTCGGCGGCGACTACGGCCTCAGGTCCCTGAGGACGCTTCGCGACGGGGGCGTTCTCGTCTCCTTCCTGCCGCCGGCCGACGACGTGCTCGCCGCGGCCGGGAAGCGGGGGATCAGAGCCGGTTGGACGCTGGTCGAGACGGACCACGCGGGGATGAAGGAGATCGCGGCGCTCGTCGAGGAGGGCCGGCTGCGCGCCGAGATCGACTCGGTCTTCCCCCTGGAGGAGGCGGCCAAGGCCCATGAGCACGGAGAGACGGGCCGGACGACCGGCAAGATCGTTCTGACCGTCGCCGGCTGACGTCGGTCAGCGGCCGAGCAGGCGGTCGATGGCGCGGCGGGCGCGTTCGGGGGCCGCCGCGTCGCGGTGGAGCTGGATCGCCTGCTCGGCGGCGAGCGCGACACCGTTCAGCTCGAAGACGAGCTGGTCGACGTCGGTGTCCGCCGGCAGGTCGCCCGCCTCGACGGCCGCGCGGAGCTCCGCGGCGACGTAGCCGGCCCAGCTCGCGAGGGCGGCGAGCACCGCGTCGCGGACCGGACCGGGGCGGCCGTCGAACTCGGTGGCGACCGAGGTGATGAAGCACCCGGCGTTCCCCTCGTCGTCCGCCATGGAGTCGATCCACTCCCCGAAGGCCCGCGCCAGACGGGCGACCCCCGGGTCGGCGCCCGCCACCCGCGCCGGAACGCGGGCGCGGAACCGCTCGGTCGCCGCGTCGAGCGTGGCGAGCTGCAGGGCCTCCTTGGTGCCGAAATGGCCGATGACGCCGGCCTTGCTCATGCCGAGCTCGGTGGCGAGCCGTCCGATGGTGACGCCTTCCAGGCCCTCGGCCGAGGCGAGGGTCAGGGCGCACTCGATGATCCGGGTTCGGGTGGCGGCGGTCTCGACGGCGGACTTGCGCGGGCTCATGACAGCAGCTTAACCTACCGACCGTTCGCTAAATGCGTACGACCGTTCGGTAGCTAAAGAGGTGTCATGAAGATCCATCACCTGAACTGCGGCTCGATGCGCGAGATCGACCCCGGCGGCGAGGAGAACGCTCCGGAGCCCGCCCGCGCCCTGAACCACTGCCTGCTCGTCGAGACCGATGCGGCCGGCCTCGTCCTGGTCGAGACCGGCTTCGGAACGGCCGACATCGCCCGCCCGGAGGAGACCCTCGGCCGTACCTTCCTCGATCGCACACAGGCGCTCCTCGACCCGGGGGAGACCGCCGCACGGCACATCGAGCGCCTCGGTCACTCGGCCGCCGACGTCCGCCACATCGTGCTGACCCACCTCGACCTCGACCACAGCGGCGGGCTGCCGGACTTCCCACATGCCACCGTTCATCTGCACGACGCGGAGTACCGGGCCGCCATGGCCGCCACGAGCGGGCATCCCGAGCACGCGCTGCGCTACCGGCCTGCGCACTGGGCGCACCGCCCGCACTGGCGGACCTACGAATCGCGGAAGGGCGCGTCGTGGTTCGGGTTCGACGCGATCGAACTCGACGGCCTGCCCCCGGAGATCCTCCTCGTCCCGCTGGCCGGGCACACCGAGGGCCACTGCGCCGTGGCCGTACGCGACGGCGACCGCTGGCTCCTGCACGCCGGTGACGCCTTCTACCACCACGGTCAGGTCGAGCCGGAGGGCCGCTGGTCGATGCCCCTGTGGGAGGCGCTGGAGGAGATCACCGAGGTCGACCGGCCGCTGCGCATGGCCAACCAGGCCCGCCTGCGCGAGCTCCTGCGCGACCACGGCGACGAGGTCGACGTCTTCTCGGCCCACGACCCCTGGGCCTTCGCCCGCCTCGCCGCCGGGGGAGCCGGTCACGCCTCGTGACCCCGTACGCACCCTGAGCTGGGAAGGTCTGCTCAGGGCGGAGGGTCTTTACTTTGCATTAGTGCGGTTATCGGTATGTCTTGTTCAGCCCTACGACTGGAAGATCGCAGGTCAAGGCCCCGCTACTGCCGAGGAAACGTTCTTGAATAGCTCTACGATCGGTTCATGACCTCAGTTCTGCTCGCCGAGGACGACACGTCCATATCCGAGCCTCTCGCCAGAGCGCTGCGGCGGGAGGGATACAACGTCGAAGTCAGTCCCGACGGTCCACAGGCGCTCGAGCGGGCGCTCGGGGGTGGGGTGGACCTCATCGTCCTGGACCTCGGCCTGCCCGAGCTCGACGGGCTCGAAGTGGCTCGGCGCGTACGCGCCGAGGGCCACGGCGTGCCGATCCTCATCCTCACCGCCCGCGCCGACGAGGTGGACACCGTCGTGGGCCTCGACGCCGGCGCCGACGACTACGTCACCAAGCCGTTCCGTCTCGCCGAGCTCCTGGCCCGCGTCCGCGCGCTGCTGCGCCGGGGCAGCACCGAGACGCCCATCGTCCAGGGCGTCCGAATAGACGCCGAGTCCCGGCGCGCCTGGATGGGCGACCAGGAGCTCCAGCTGACGACCAAGGAGTTCGACCTGCTGCGCGTGCTGGTCCGCGACGCGGGCAAGGTCGTCACCCGAGAGCAGATCATGCGGGAGGTGTGGGACACCAACTGGTGGGGTTCCACGAAGACCCTCGACATGCACATCTCCTGGCTTCGGCGCAAGCTAGGGGATGACGCGGGCAGCCCGCGTTACATCACGACCGTACGAGGAGTGGGTTTCCGCTTCGAGCGCGGTGACTAGTCGTGTGAACCCGGCGTGACCACCCCCTGGTCACGTCCCGGGCGAAAGAGAGGGACCCCCATGAGGCGACGGCTTCTGCTGTCGACGCTGGCCGTCGCGGTCGTCGCCGTGCTCCTGCTCGGCATCCCGCTGGCGTACTCGACCCATCGGCTCCTCTACGACGAGGCGGAGCAGCAGGTCGAGCGGGAGGCGGCGACCGTGGTGGCCGGCGTGAACCTGAAACAGGAAGGCAAGCAGTCCGTCATCGGCGACCAGATCGCCAAGGAATTCCCCAGCCGCTACATCGTCATCACCCTGGCCAACGACGAGGTGATCACGGCCGGGGTCGCGCCGCCCAAGGGCGCGCACGTCATCAGGAAGACCGCGAACGACCGCGGCGTCCGGGTCCAGGTGTCCCGGGACGCCGCCGACATCGAGGCCGAGGCGCTGCGCACGCTGGTGCTGATCGGCAGCCTCGTCGTGCTGGGCGTCGGGGTGGCGGTCGGGCTGGCGATGGTGCAGGCGCGCAAGCTCACCCTGCCGCTGATCGACCTGGCCGAGACCGCCGACCGCCTCGGATCCGGCAACGCGCGGCCGCGCCGCCGCCGGTACGGCGTGCCCGAGGTCGACCGGGTCGCGGAGGTGCTGGACCGCAGCGCCGTGCGGATCGCCGACCTGCTCGCCGCGAGCCGGGAGTTCGCCTCCGACGCCAGCCACCAGTTGCGTACGCCGCTGACGGCGCTGTCCATGCGGCTGGAGGAGATGATCGAGGCCGCGGAGTACCCGGACATCGTCCGGGAGGAGGGCGCCGCGGCGGCCGCGCAGGTCGAGCGCCTCGCGGCGGTCGTCGAGCAGCTCCTCGCCCGCGCCAAGCACGACCCCACGGGTGACGCGGTCCCCGTCGACGTCGACGACATCGTCGCGCAGCAGGTGGAGGAGTGGGAGCCGGTCTTCCGGCGGGAGGGACGCCGGCTGGAGGTCTCCGGCGTGACGGAGCTCACCGCCGTGGCCAGCCCCGGCGGCCTGTCACAGATCGTCGCCACCCTGCTGGACAACTCGCTGGTGCACGGGGACGGCACGGTCGCCATCCACACCAAGGAGACGCCGACGTCGATCGTCGTGGAGGTCGGGGACGAGGGCGTGGGCGTGCCTCCTGAGCTGGAACGCCGCGTCTTCGACCGCAACGTCAGCGGACGGTGGCAGGGGACCGGGCTCGGCCTCTACCTCGCGCGTTCGCTGGCGACCGCGGACGGCGGCCGGCTCGAGCTCGTACGCGCCCGGCCCGCCACCTTCGCGATCTTCCTGCGGAAGGGCGACGAGGTGCTGCGGGCGCGCGAGCGCGTCGTCAGCGGTCCCGCTTGACGGCCTGCCCGGCGGGCACCCGGGGCGGGGGCGGCGCGGCGTCGCCCCCAACGGGCTCCGCGGCCTCGGGCAGCCCGGTGTGCGGGTCGACCGGCGGCGCGGCCGGCGGCAGGAACACCCACTTCTTGTACGCCCAGTAGCGGAACAGGGTCGCCACGCCGGTGCCGACGATCTGCGACACGTTGAACGCCAGGCCGCCCCGGATGCCGAGGACGTAGTGGGTGAAGCCGATGAACACCCAGGTGATCACCAGGCCGACGCCGTTGAACACGAAGAACAGGACGTACTCCCGGCCCAGGCCCGACCTGTCGCGGTGGCGGAACGTCCAGAACCGGTTGGCGAAGTACGAGAACGTCGTCGCCGCGATCGTCCCAACGCCGAACGACGTCAGCGGGCCGACATGGAAACCGAGGTGCAGGGTGTCGGAGATGCCGATGGTGATGATGAAGTTCAGCACGCCGATCGTCCCGAACGCCGCGAGCTCATGGAACAGGTGCGCGAATCTCCGATAGAGATGACTGACGAAGCTCACGAAGCGGGACCTCTCATTCCGGATGGCGGCTGATCGCACGTCGCTCGGCGAAGCCCGGATCAATCGATACCCCTGGCCTACGAGGTTAGACGGCGTTCCCGGACCCGTTGTTCCCGCGCTCGTCGCCCGGCGAACCCGCTCTCTGAGCACGGCGGATAGGCTTCCCACGTGACGGACAGGCAAGAGATACCAGTCGTCGGCATGGTCGGCGGCGGGCAGCTGGCCCGGATGACGCAGCAGGCGGCGATCGCACTCGGCGTGCCGCTGCGGGTGCTCAGCGACAGCGCCCACGCGTCGGCGGCCAAGGTGATCGCCGACGTGCGCATCGGTGACCACCGCTCCCTCGACGACCTGCGCGCCTTCGCCAAGGGCGCCGACGTGGTGACCTGGGACCACGAGCACGTGCCCGGCGAGCACATCCAGGCGCTGGAGGCCGACGGCGTCGCCTGCCGCCCCGGATCCGGGGCGCTGCTGCACGCCCAGGACAAGCGGGTCATGCGCGAACGCCTCACCGCCCTCGGCGCGCCGTGCCCGGAGTTCGTCGTGCTCGACCCCGAGGCGCCCCTGGCGACCCTGGAAAGTTTCGCGGAGCGGACGGGCTGGCCGGTCGTGCTCAAGGCGACACGCGGCGGCTACGACGGCAAGGGCGTGTGGGTCTGCGCGTCCCTGGAGGAGGCCCGCGCCGTCGTCGAGCGCGCCGCCGCGGAGGGCGTCGGCCTGCTCGCCGAGCGGCACGTTCCGTTCCGCCGGGAGCTGGCCGCCCTCGTCGCCCGCTCGCCGTACGGGCAGGGCGCCGCGTACCCGATCGTGGAGACCGTCCAGACCGACGGGATCTGCACCGAGGTGATCGCGCCCGCGCCGGGCCTGGACTCCGACCGCGCCGAGGAGGCGCAGCGACTCGCGCTCGGCCTCGCCGACGCCCTCGGCGTGACCGGGCTGCTGGCCGTCGAGCTGTTCGAGACCGAGGACGGCGTCCTCGTCAACGAGCTGGCGATGCGGCCGCACAACTCCGGGCACTGGACGATCGAGGGCTCGCGCACCTCGCAGTTCGAGCAGCACCTGCGCGCCGTCCTCGACCTGCCGCTCGGCGACACGACGCCCACCGCGCCGTACACCGTCATGGCGAACGTCCTGGGCGGCGACGACCCGGAGATCTACAAGCGTTACATCCACGTCATGGCCCACGACCCCGCCGTGAAGGTGCACTTCTACGGCAAGGAGGTCCGGCCCGGCCGCAAGATCGGCCACGTCACCGCGCTCGGCGACGACCTGGAGGAGACCCGCGAGCGGGCCCGCCACGCCGCCGACTACCTGAGGAAAGGGACCGCATGACCGTCGGCGTCGTGATGGGCAGCGACTCGGACTGGCCCGTGATGAAGGCCGCCGCCGAGGCGCTGGAGGAGTTCGACGTCCCGTACGAGGCGGACGTGGTCTCCGCGCACCGGATGCCGCAGGACATGATCGCGTACGGTTCGGAGGCCGCCTCCCGCGGGCTCCGGGTGATCATCGCCGGCGCGGGCGGCGCCGCCCACCTGCCGGGCATGCTCGCCGCCGTGACCCCGCTCCCGGTGATCGGGGTGCCGGTACCCCTGAAGTACCTCGACGGCATGGACTCGCTGCTGTCGATCGCGCAGATGCCGGCCGGCGTGCCGGTGGCGACCGTCGCGATCGGCAACGCCCGCAACGCCGGCCTGCTGGCCGTCCGGATCCTCGCCGCGAGCGACCCGGAGCTGCGCGAGCGCATGGAGGACTTCCAGCGCGACCTGCACGCCCAGGCCAAGCGCAAGGGCGAACGCCTCCGCCGCGCCTAGCCGTCGCCGTTGAGCGTGGTTCCGCCTGTCGCGCCGGTCTTGAGTGGACATCCTTCCCCTGCTCGCAGGGGAACTCCCCCCGTCCTGATCAGGGCGGGGGGAGTTCTTGCTGTTCACCGGCCTACTTCAGGAGCTGGCGGGCCATCACGACGCGCTGGATCTGGTTGGTGCCCTCGTAGATCTGGGTGATCTTGGCGTCGCGCATCATGCGCTCGACCGGGTAGTCCCTGACGTAGCCGTAGCCGCCGAGGAGCTGGACGGCGTCGGTGGTGATCTCCATCGCCGCGTCGGAGGCGAAGCACTTGGCGGCCGAGGAGACGAAGGTCAGGTCCGCGATCTTCTCGCCCTCCATCGCCCGCTCGGACTTGGCAGCGGCGGCGTAGGTGAGCTGGCGGGCCGCCTCGAGCTTCATCGCCATGTCCGCGAGCATGAACTGCACGCCCTGGAAGTCGCCGATCGGCTTGCCGAACTGCTTGCGCTCCTTGACGTACCCGATGGCGTAGTCCAGCGCGCCCTGGGCGATGCCGAGGGCCTGGGCCGCGATGGTGATCCGGGTGTGGTCGAGCGTGGCGAGGGCGGTCTTGAAGCCCGTGCCCTCGTCGCCGATGATCCGGTCGGCCGGGATCCGGACGTCGTCCATGATGACCTCGCGGGTCGGCGAGCCCTTGATGCCGAGCTTCTTCTCCGGTGCGCCGAAGCTCACCCCCGGGTCGTTCTTCTCGACCACGAAGGCGGAGATGCCGCGGGCGCCCTTCTCCGGGTCGGTGACGGCCATCACGGTGTAGTACTCCGAGACGCCCGCGTTGGTGATCCACCGCTTGGTGCCGTTGAGGACCCAGTGGTCGCCGTCGCGTACGGCCCGGGTCTTCATCGCGGCCGCGTCGCTGCCCGCCTCCGGCTCCGACAGCGCGTACGAGAACATGGCCTCGCCGCGGGCGACCGGGCTCAAGTAGCGTTTTTTCAGGTCTTCGGAGCCGGAGAGGAGAATGGGAACGGTTCCGAGCTTGTTCACCGCCGGGATGAGGGACGAGGCGGCACAGGCTCGAGCGACCTCTTCGATGACGATCACCGTGGCGAGGGCGTCGGCGCCGACTCCCTCGTACGCCTCGGGGACGTGCACGGCGTGCAGGTCCGCCTGCACGAGCGCGTCATAGACGGCCTGGGGGAACTCCCCGGTCTCGTCGGTCTCCGCGGCTCGCGGAGCGATCTTGTCATCGGCCAGCGAGCGAACCGTCTCGCGGAGCATCCGGTGCTCTTCAGAGAGTTCGTACAGAGGAAAGTCTGCGGTCATGTGCCGATCGTACGCGGTAAACCTACTCGCCAGTAGGGCCGATAGCATGCCGAGCGGCCCGTGGGGGACGTAGACGGGGTCGGGCACGGAACTCTGAGGAAAGGAGGCGGGACCTTGGCACAGCGCTTGACCGTGATCGGTACCGGCTACCTGGGCGCCACCCACGCGGCATGCATGGCCGACCTGGGATTCGAGGTCCTGGGCGTGGACGTGGACGCCGAGAAGATCGCCCGACTGACCCGAGGCGACCTTCCGTTCTACGAACCGGGCCTCGAGCCGATCCTGCGCCGCAACCTGGAGAACGGACGGCTGCGGTTCACGACGTCGTACGAGGAGGCCGCCGAGTTCGGCGACGTGCACTTCATCTGCGTCGGCACGCCGCAGAAGCCCGGCGAGTACGCCGCAGACATGCGCTACGTCGACGACACGGTCGACTCCCTCGCGCCCCTGCTCACCCGGGCCTGCGTCGTCGTCGGCAAGTCGACCGTACCGGTCGGCACGGCCGAGCGGCTCGCGCTGCGGCTGACGGAGCGCTCCCCGGCCGGAGACGTCGTCGAACTCGCATGGAATCCCGAGTTCCTCCGCGAGGGATACGCCGTCGAGGACACCCTGCACCCGGACCGCCTCGTCGTCGGCGTCCGGTCCGACCGCGCGGAGAAGGTCCTGCGCGAGGTGTACGCCTCGATGATCGCCGACGGCGTTCCCTTCATCGTCAGCGACTTCCCCACCGCGGAGCTGGTCAAGGTGTCGGCGAACGCCTTCCTCGCGACGAAGATCTCGTTCATCAACGCGATGGCCGAGGTCTGCGAGGCCGCGCACGCCGATGTGACGAAGCTCTCCGAGGCCCTCTCCTACGACGACCGGATCGGCGGCAAGTTCCTCGGCCCGGGGCTCGGCTTCGGCGGCGGCTGCCTGCCGAAGGACATCCGGGCGTTCATGGCCCGCGCCGGCGAACTCGGCGTCGACCAGGCGCTGTCGTTCCTGCGCGAGGTGGACGCCATCAACATCCGGCGCCGCATCCGCATGGTCGACCTGGCGCGTGAGCTGCTGGGCGGTTCGTTCATCGGCCGTACGGTCGGCGTCCTCGGCGCGGCGTTCAAGCCGAACTCCGACGACATCCGCGACTCGCCCGCCCTCGACGTCGCGACGTCCATCCGCGCGCAGGGCGGTCAGGTGACGGTGTACGACCCGCAGGCGCTGGACAACGCCCGCCGGGCGCACCCGGACCTGACCTACGGCTCGTCCGCGATGGACTCCGTCGACGGCGCGCACGTCGTGCTGCTGCTCACGGAGTGGAAGGAGTTCCGGGAGCTCGATCCGGAGGTCCTGGGCGGCGCGGTGGCCGAGCGCAATATCGTCGATGGCCGCAACGCGCTCGACCCCGAGCGGTGGCGCGCGGCGGGCTGGCAGTACCGCGCGCTCGGCCGTCCGTAGCCCTATCGTCCGACCGCCCGGCCCGAGTGGCCGGGCGGTCGCGTACGTCGATCGGGAAGGCGGCGGGCCGCCCGGTGGTTGGCACGGTCATGAGCGAGTCCTACGCCGATGAGGCGGTCATCCGCCGGGTCCTGCTCGAATCGCGGACCTGGGCCTTCGTCGGGCTGCGCGACAACCCGGGCCGGACCGCGTACGACATGGCCCAGTTGCTGCAGTCCCGCGGCAAGACCATCGTCCCCGTCCATCCCGGCGCCGAGACCGTCCTCGGGGAGCCGGGGGTCCCGTCGCTGGCCGAGGTCGCGCGGCGGGTGGACGTCGTCGGCGTCTACCGGCGCGCCGAGCACGCGGGCGAGGCCGCCGACGAGGCGATCAAGCTGTTCGCGGCGTACGGTCCGCGTGGGGACGGCGAGGTACGGGCGGTGTGGTTCCCGCTCGACGTGATCGACGAGACCGCCGCGCGGCGGGTTCGCGACGCCGGGATCGACGTCGTCATGGACCGCTGCCCGGCCATCGAGTGGGCCCGCCTGGGCCTGCCTCGCTGAGACCCGTCAGGACGCCACGGCGGCGACGACGGTGCCGAGGGCGTCCTCGACGGTGTCGTGCACGGGGATCGCGGAGGCGATGCCGGTCAGGGAGACGACCCGCGCGGGGCCGGCGCGCAGTCCCGCCAGGCGGGGCGTGCCGCCGAGCCGGCGCGTCCGTTCACCGGCGGCCAGGATCACCCCCAGGCCGCTGGTGTCCATGAAGGTCAGCTCGGCGAGGTCGAAGACCAGGTCGTCGCCGTCGTGCAGGACCTCGGCGAGGAACGCCTCCAGGTTCCGGGCGGTCCCGGCGTCGAGTTCGCCGCGGGCCACGACGACGGTGGTGCCGGGCAGGCGATGGTGCGTGAGCGTCAGCTCTTCCATGGGGCTTCTCCGTGTATCCGGGTGGTGGGCAGGAGAATCACGCGGTCGCGCGGGGTCCGGCGGGCGGCTCGATGAGAACTCCGGTGAGGGGCTCGGCCGTCTCGGTGCGGCCGGGCAGTGCTTCGAGCAGGCTCTGAGCGAGCGTCTCAAGGAGCCGGGCGTCGGCGCGGGCGCCGGTGTGCAGTGCGCAGACCCAGACGTCGCGGACACATCGCTCGATGATCTCGGCGGGGAGGAGGTCGAAACGCTCGACCAGCCGCCGGGTGGCGATGTCGCAGATCACAGACGGTTCCCAGACAGAAATGGCCATGGAGATAGTCCTTCTCGCGAGAGGAGACTGTCCCGAGCCACTTCTTGACCGGTATGCCGGATCTTACGGCGTTTGTCCGCACAGCGCCACACCAGTTGATCTATCGGGGGCGGCGCATCTCCCGGGTACCGCCGTCGTCGTCCCGAGGGCTGAACGGCGAGCGGTCGCCATGGGACCGCTCCGGCTCGTACAGCGGCACGTCGAACTCCGTCTGGCCGTACGCCGTCGTGGCGGGGTCCTCGGCCGACCCGTAGGCGGGAACGTCGCCCTGGTCCGCCGAGCCGTACACGTGGGTGTCGGCGTACCGGGGCGACCCGTACGCCGGGGTGTTCCCGTCGTCACGCGCGGCGTGCCGGCCACGGCCGCCGCCGGACGTGGAGCGCCGCCCGTACGTCTCGTCGGGCTCGGGCAGGCCGTACTCGTAGGCCGGGTCGTCGTCGGCGCCCGGCCGGGCCCGCCACCGCGAGGGGAAGAACGACGCGAACAGCAGGCCGACGCCCGCGAACAGGATGAACCCCTCCTCCTCGAGGCCGGCGAGGGTGACGCGCTGGCCCTTGAAGGGGAACCGGTTGATGAGGTCGGCGGTCGTCTTCTGGGAGACGAAGAACAGCACGCCCGCGGCGGTGAGGATCAGGCCGCCGATGAGCGAGCCCAGCGGCGACAGCCGCGACGCCACGAGGAGGGCGAAGACGATGGCGGCGCCGGCCAGCAGGCCCCCGCCGAGCCACTTGTCGGTCTTGTGCCCCTGCATCACGAAGCCGTGCTGCAGGCGGTACGTGCCGAAGATGAGCAGCCCCGCGAGCGCGGCCGTGAGGATCACCCCCAGGAGAAGTCCCCAGGCGTGGCGTGCGCCGTTCGACATCGCTGTCCTCCCAGTGGCCGCGGCGACCCCGGCGTGGCCGCCGGTACAGCAGAAGGCTAGTAGTCCGGCGAACGCGTCAAAAGGCACATTGGAGTCACTTGCAAAGGTTCTGCGTCGCCGTCTTCGCGTTCACCTGCTGCTGGGAGTCGTCGGACGAGGACTTGGCCGGCTCGCTCACGGTGACCTTCTTCGCCCCGGACCAGGACGGGCCCACCACGACCTGCAGCCGCGAGCCGAGCCCGGGCACCTGCTTCAGCCGCGCCCCCGGGATCGCGGCCTTCAGCGTCCGCGCGGAGTCCTCCCGGCCCGGTCCGTACTGGATGACCGTCGACCCGGCGCCGTGGCGGGTACCCGGCACCACGGTCGCGCCGAACCCGGCGTCGCGCAGGTCACCGGCCGCCCGGGCGGCCAGCCCGGGGGTGCCGACGCCGTTGACGACCCGCACGTCGATGTTCTTCGGGGGCACGGTCAGGGCGTCGGGGTTCGACGAGTGCGACATGGTCGGGGACGCGCTCGCCGAGGCGCTCTGCGTGGGCTTCGGCGGCTCGACGATCGGCTTGTCCCGCTGGATCTGGTCGAAGAGCCGGCCGGCGGCCCGGTCATCCCACAGCACGGTGGACTGCCGCATGCCGCCGATCGTCGTCGTGTAGTCGGGGTTGGCCAGCGGCACCGTCGTGAAGGCGATGCTGTCGGTGTTCATCCCCCGCAGCTGTGTGGCCAGGGACGTCAACGTGCCCTTCGACAGCTCCTTGTCGGCCCGGATCGTGCTCAGCGCGGCGCTGAGCACCGCCGGGTACTTGGTCGGGTCGCTCAGCGCCTTGTGCGCCACGGCCGACATGAACTGCTGCTGCCGCTGGATCCGGCCCAGGTCGCTGCCGCCGGTCAGGGTGTAACGGGCGCGTGAGTAGGCGAGTCCGGTCTTGCCGTCCACGGTGCTCTTGCCGACGGGCAGCCGCAGGCCGCTCTTCGGGTCGTCGATCGGCTGGTTCGTGCAGATGGTCACCCCGCCGAGCGCGTCCACGACCTTGATGAAGCCCAGGAAGTTGACCTCGACGTAGTGGTCGACGTGGACCCCGGTGATGCGCTCCACCGTCTGCACGGCGAGCGGCGCCCCGCCGTACATGTACGTCCAGTTCAGCTTGCCCTGCCGCTCGCCGACCTGCGTGCCGCGCGCGCCCTCGCTGCCGTTCGACTTGTGCGCCGGGATGGTGACCAGGGAGTCACGCGGCATGCTGACCACGGTGACCTTGTCGTGCTTCGACGAGATGTGCACCAGCATCATCGTGTCGGAGCGCTCGCCGTCGGCCTTGCCCAGGTGCAGGTCCCTGATCTGCTGGTCGGTCAGCCCCTCCCGCCGGTCGACGCCGGCCAGCAGGATGTTCATCGAGCCCTCGGGCCCGGAGCCGGGGCGGTTCTTCAGCCCCTCGAAGGCGTTGACGCGCCGCACGCTGCCCAGGACGTAGTCCTGGAACGCCCAGCCGCCGCCCGAGAACAGCAGCACGGCCGTGGACATCAGGCCCGTCGTGACCAGGAACCGGCGCTGCCGCCGCGCGCCGTCCGGCGCCACCATCGCCGACACCCCGCGCGAGGGGCGGTCGACGCGTACGTGCGAGGACTCGGCGTCGCCGAGTGCGACGCCCTCGACCTCCGCGGCCTCGTCGTCGCCCGGAGCGCCCGGACGGGGACGGAAGTAGCGCTCCTGCGGGTCGGACTCCTCGTCGTGTGCCATGACGGCTCGCCTCTCCGGGGGGTGCGAAGTCTTGCCTTCATTGCGGCGTTCCTCGCGTTCGTACAGTAGCGTGGCGCCGTCATGAATCCCTCGCCCAACACACAGGTCGCCCGAAACCGCGTCTGGCCGGCCGTGTCAGTGATCATGCCCGTGCTCAACGAAGAGCGGCATCTCGCGGAGGCGGTCGGGTCCATCCTCGGCCAGGACTACCCCGGTGAGCTGGAGCTCGTCGTCGCGGTCGGGCCCTCCCGCGACCGTACGCAGGAGATCGCGGAGAAGCTCGCGGCCGACGATCCGCGGATCGTCGTCGTCGCGAACCCGACGGGCCGTACCCCCAACGGCCTGAACGCCTGCATCCAGGCCTCCCGGCACTCCATCATCGTCCGCGTCGACGGACACTCGCTGCTGCCGTCCGACTATGTCCTGGCCGCCGTCGAGACCCTCGAGGAGACCGGCGCGGACAACGTCGGCGGCATCATGGCCGCCGAGGGCGTCACGTCGTTCGAGAAGGCCGTAGCGCGCGCGATGACGACCAAGATCGGCATCGGCAACGCGACGTTCCACGTCGGCGGGCAGTCCGGGGAGACGGACACCGTCTACCTCGGCAGCTTCCGGCGCAGCGCCCTCGACCGGGTCGGCGGGTACGACGAGACGTTCGTGCGCGCGCAGGACTGGGAGATGAACCATCGCATCCGCCAGACCGGCGGCAAGATCTGGTTCACCCCCCGGATGCGCGTGACGTACCGTCCCCGGCCGAACATCCGGGCGCTGGCCAAGCAGTTCTTCCACACCGGCAAGTGGCGGCGCGTCGTCGGCCGCGAGCACCAGGGCACCCTCAACCTGCGCTACCTCGCGCCGCCGATCGCCGTGGTCGCGATCGCTGCCGGGGTGGTCGCGGGCGCGGTCGGCTTCTGGCCCGGCTGGATCATCCCCGGCGGCTACGCCGCCGCGATCCTCGTCGGCTCGGTCGCGACCGGGCGGGGCCTGCCGTTCTCGGCGTGGGCGCGGCTGCCGCTGGTGTACGCGACGATGCACCTCGCGTGGGGGGCCGGCTTCCTGCTCAGTCCGCCGAGCCTGGGCCGTTCTCCCGCGCGCTGACCTGCCCGGCCTCCCGGGCGGTGATCTGCTCGGCGATGAGCAGATCGACCGGGTGCGTGATCTTGATGTTCTGCTCGCTGCCCGGGACGACCCGGATGGGCGTCTCGGGCAGGTAGCGGTGCACGACGCCGCAGTCGTCCGTCGGGGGCCGCTCGGCGAACTTCGGATCGGCCAGCGCCCGCTCGTACGCCGTGCGGATGACGGCGAGCCGGAAGCCCTGTGGCGTCTGGAAGCGCCGCAGCGCGTCCCGGCGCGGCATCTCGACCACCCGGTCGCCCTCGACCACCACGACGGTGTCGGACGAGGGCACCGCGACCGCGACGGCCTCTTCGCGCTCCAGCGTTGCGACGCACTCGGCGATGATCCGGGCGTCCACGAACGGGCGGGCGGCGTCGTGGAACAGCACGCGCGTGTCGCCGGGCTCGTGCGCCAGCGCGGCGAGCGCGCGCAGCGTCGACTCCGTACGCGTGGGGCCGCCCTCGACGACGCGGGTCACCTTGGCGTACGGCTTGGCGATGACCTCGGCCTCCGGCACGTGGCCGGCGGCCATCACGACGACGACCTCGTCGACGTCCGGCGCCGACTCGAACGCCTCGATCGCACGGGCCAGAATGGGGCGACCGCCCACCGCCGCCAACTGCTTCGGCGCGCCGAGCCCGAGGCGCAGTCCCGTCCCACCGGCGAGGACGACCGCAACGGTTCTCATGCCGCCGCACTTTACTGTCCGCCGCCTTGGGCGCGCGGGCCCACAGCGTCGCGGCAGCGGTAACCTATGGAAACTCTCGCCGCGTCACCCGGCTTAACGGATGTTTACGGCGAGGAGGCGGCGCGCTAACAGTCGCGGTATGGTCGGCGCTCGCATCTCACGGCCTCGGCCGGAGAGAGACCCCCACCCCAGACCTGAGGACTACAGAGATGATCTTCGGAGGGTGCCGATGACGTTGGCAGTGGTTCTCGCGACCGAGGCGGTCGCGTCCGGTTCCACGCCGACGGCCGGCCTCACACTCCCGGGCGGCGTCGCCGTCGTCACCCGGTTGCTCGCCCAGCTCGAGTCCCTTGACGTCGCCGATCGACGCGTGATCGCCCGTCCCGAATTCGCCGCCGCACTGCGGGAGGCAGGCTGCGAGGTCGTCGAGTCCAAGGGGCTCGCCGACGACCTGCGCGAGATCGCCCGGGTCGCCCGCACCGCGAAGCGGCCGATGCTCGTCATGCACGGTGACGTCGTCGCCCACCGCGAGGTGTTCGCCCGGCTCGTCTACAACTCCAAGGCGCCTGCGTCCGCCGTCGTCGCCCGCGTGCGGGTGAACGACGAGGAGCTGACCCGCCCCCTCATCCGAATCCGTAAGGGCCGCATCCAGTCAGCGGGCTCCCCGTACCACCAGGTGACCGACCCGAACGCCGTCTTCCGCGGCGTCGTGCGGGTCTCCCAGGAGGAGACCGGGACACTCGCCATGGTGGCCGACAAGCTCGCCGAGCTGGCCGACAAGCCCGGTGGCTTCACAGAGATCAGCCCACTCCGTCGGCTGTGGCACGACCCGGAGGACACCGGGGACGTCGAGATCGAACAGGTCGGCGGCGAGCACCTGGGCGCCCTGGCCACCACCCCGATCACCGGAGACGACGCGCCGGCTCTGCTCGTCGTCGGTCTGGTCCGCTCGGGCGTTAAGGTCACCGGCCGCGGCAACAGCACGCTGGTGTGCGAGCGGGTCCTCGACCAGACGCAGGCGGACGCGGCCCAGCGGGCCGTCGACTCCGTCGACGAGGACAAGGTCCGGCTCGCCGCGGCGGTCAAGAACAACGACGGCTTCTTCACGACGTACGCGGTCAGCACCTACTCGCGCTACATCGCGCGCTGGTGCGGCAAGCGCGGCTGGACGCCGAACTTCGTCACCGCGATCTCGATGGGGATCTCGGTGGTGGCCGCGGGCTTCTTCTCCACCGGCCAGCGGTGGGGGATGATCCTCGGCGCCTTCTCGCTGTACTTCGCGTTCGTCTTCGACTGCGTGGACGGGCAGCTCGCCCGCTACACCCGGCAGTTCAGCACGCTCGGCGCCTGGCTCGACGCGACGTTCGACCGGGCCAAGGAGTACACCGTGTTCGCCGGTCTCGCGGCGGGCTCGACCGCGGCCGCGGTCGGCAGCTCGGTGCACGGCGGCGACGTGTGGTACCTCGCGGCGACCGCCATCACGGCGCAGACCTGCCGGCACATGGTGGACTTCGCGTTCGGCGCCTCGAAGCGTCGCACACCACCGGAGCCCATCCCGATCGTTCCGCTCGGCACGCCCAGCGACAGCGTGCTCGACGAGCCGGAGCCGACGAAGAGCCGGCCCAAGGGCAGCGGCCTGAGCCACCTCGCGGTGTGGCTGTCCGCGCGCTCGGAGAAGGTCCGCGTCTTCCACTGGTTCAAGAAGATGATCGTGCTTCCGATCGGCGAGCGGTTCGCGCTCATCGCCCTCACGGCGGCGCTGTTCAACGCGCAGGTGACGTTCATCGCACTGCTCTCGTGGGGTGGCGTCGCCGCGTTCTACACGATCGCCGGGCGCATCCTTCGGTCCCTCACCCAGCCCAGGTCGGTGGCGGTTTCGCAATGAGTGTGCTTCCCGGTATGTCCGCGGCGGCCGACAGGCCCGCCGCCGCACCCACTCCCGACGCCGAGCTCGCCTACCACGGCAGCCGACTGGTCGCCTACCGCGACGACGGCCCCATCGCCCACGTCCTGGGCCGGCTGACCAAGGGCCAGCTTCCGCCGCTGCTCCCGCTGCTCGTCGCCGGTATCGTCACCGCGATCCTGCTGGGAGTGGGAGTCAGCGGCCAGACCAGCCCGGCGATCTTCGCTCCGGTGCTGGTGCTGCTGCTGGCCGGCCCCGGTTCGACGCATCCGCACAGCGGACGGCTGGACTGGCTCGTGCCGCCGATCATGCGGGCGATCGAGTACGGTTACCTGGCGACGCTGGGCTTCTCCCACGACGTTTCCAAGCCGCTGGTCTACGCCTTCCTGGGCGTGCTGGCCTACCACCACTACGACACCGTCTACCGCACGCGCCAGCGGCTGTGGCCGGCCCGATGGGTGTTCGTGGCCGGCCTCGGCTGGGAGGGCCGCCTGCTGATCGCGGCGGTCGCCACGCTCGCGGGCAAGCTGCCCATCGTCCTGGCGGTGCTCGGTGTCTACTTCGCCCTGTTGTTCGGCATCGAGAGCGTCTACACATGGGTGCGGACCGGTACCGGCAAGGGCGTCATGGTCAATCTCGAGGATGAGGAGGAAGCCGGCTCATGATCGGCATGGTTCTGGCCGCGGGAGCGGGGCGACGTCTCCGTCCGTACACTGACACGCTGCCCAAGGCCCTGGTGCCGGTCGACGGTGACACGACGATTCTCGACATCGCGCTCGGCAACCTCGCGGAGGTCGAGCTTACCGACGTCGTCATCGTCGTCGGCTACTGCGCGGAGGCGGTCGAGCAGCGCAAGGCCGCGCTGGAGAGCCGGTACGGCGTGTCCATCACGCTCGTGCACAACGACAAGGCCGAGGAGTGGAACAACGCCTACTCCATGTGGCTGGCGCGTGAGCACTTCGGCGAGGGCGTCCTCATGGTGAACGGTGACACGGTGCACCCGGTGAGCGTCGAGAAGACCCTCCTGGGGAACCGCGGCCCGGACATCCTCCTCGCCGTCGACGACGCCAAGAAGCTCGCCGACGAGGAGATGAAGGTCATCCTCGGCGCCGACGGGCACCTTCAGCGCATCACGAAGCTGATGGACCCCTCCGAGGCGTACGGCGAGTACATCGGCGCGACCCTGCTGGAGCCGGCCGCCGCCGAGCCGCTCGCCGCCGCCCTGCAGGCCACCTGGGAGCGCGACCCCGACCTGTACTACGAGGACGGCTACCAGGAGCTGGTGAACCGCGGCGGCAAGATCTCGGTGGCCCCGATCGGCGCGGTCGACTGGGTCGAGGTCGACAACCACGACGACCTGGAGAAGGCCCGCCGGATCGCCAAGGAATACTGATGCCGCTGCTCACGCGGATGCTCCCCGCGCCGCTGTCCATCGACGTGCGGCGCGGGGCCATCGCCCACCTCGGGGAGCTGCTCGCGGACCGGCGGATCGCCACGGAGGGCCGCGTCGCCATCGCGGTCGGGCCGGGGCAGGGCGACCAGATCGCCGAGCACATACGGCCGAGCCTGCAGGCGTGCGAGGTGTTCCACGTCGACGGCGGCACGGTCGACGCCGCCGTGGAGCTCGGCTCCCGGCTGCGCAGCGGCTCGTACGAGGCGGTCGTCGGCATCGGCGGCGGCCGGACCATCGACGCCACGAAGTACGCCGCGACGCTCGCCGGCATGCCGATGGTCTCCGTCGCCACGAACCTCTCCCACGACGGCATCTGCTCGCCCACGGCCTCCCTGGAGCACGAGAAGGGCAAGAACACCTTCGGCGTGACGATGCCGCTGGCCATGGTCGTCGACCTGGACTACGTGCGCGCCGCGCCGGACCGGCTCGTCCGCGCCGGGGTCGGCGACGTGCTGAGCAACTTCTCGGCGGTCGACGACTGGCTGCTGGCGGGCCGGGAGCAGGGCGACCCGATCGACCGGCTCGCGCTGACCCTCGCCCGTACGGCCGCCGAGGCGCTCATCTACCAGCCCAAGTCGATCGAGTCGGACGAGTTCCTCACCGTGCTGGCCGAGGGGCTCGTGCTGTCGGGGATGGCGATGTCGTTCGCCGGGTCCTCGCGCCCGTCGAGCGGCGGCGACCACGAGATCCTGCACGCGATCGACCAGCTGTTCCCCGGCACCGCCAACCATGGCGAGCTGGCGGGGATCGGCGCGGCGTTCTGCTACCACCTGCGCGCCGCCCACCTCGGCGAGGGCGCGGAACGCCTCAACCAGATCGTGGCATGCCTGGACCGTCACGGGCTGCCCAAGACTCCGTATGACATCGGTCTGACCGAGGAGCAGTTCGCCGAGGCGGTGCTCTACGCTCCCCAGACACGGCCTGGCCGATACACCATCCTCGAGCACCTCGGACTCGACGAGGGCGCTGTGCTGAAAGCGGTACGCGAATATGTCGGCACCTTCGCTGGCTGAGGTACGGGCGGGCGGACAGCCACCCGGCCTCAAGGAACGCCGGAACGAAGAGCACTGGGCGGGACGGCTGTACATGCGCAGCATCTCGCCGCTGTTCACCTGGTTGTTCATCCGGATCGGGTTCAGCCCGAACCAGCTCACCTACATGATGATCGCCTGCGGCATGCTGGGCGGCGTGGCCGTCGCGGTCGACGGCCGCGGGACCGCGGGCCTGATCTGGGCCATCGTCGGCGCCGTGCTGATCCAGGCCTACCTGCTGCTGGACTGCTCCGACGGCGAGGTCGCCCGGTTCCGGAAGCGCACGTCCATCACCGGCGTCTTCCTCGACCGGATCGGGCACTACATGTCGGAGGTCACGCTGCTGGCCGGCCTCGGCGTGCGCGCCCAGGGCGCGTGGGAGAACGGCGGCTACGTCGAGCTCGGCCTGCTCGCCGCGCTCGGCGCGGCGCTGATCAAGGCCGAGACCGACAACGTCGTGGTCGCCCGCGCCAAGTCGGGCCTGCCCGCCGACCCCGCGACCGGGGATCGGGCGCTGCGCCCGGAGTCCACCGGACTGGCGCTGGCCCGCGAGGCCGCCTCCCTGCTCAAGTTGCACCGCATCATCGGCGCGGTCGAGCTGTCCCTGCTCATCGTGGCCGCCGCGGTCGTCGACCACCTGACGCACGGCCTGACCGCCACGCGCGTGCTGGCCGTCGCCGTCGCGGTCGTCGCCGTCCTCCAGACGGGCCTGCACTTCGTCAGCATCGTGGCGTCCCGGAGGCTCAAATGAGGCTGTCCGTCGTCGTGCTGACCATGGGGAACCGGCCCGCCGAGCTCGAGCGCGCCGTCAAGAGCGCGCTGGGCCAGATCGGGGTCGACGTCGAGGTGGTCCTCGTCGGAAACGGCGCGGACGTCCCCGGCTCCTGGCCGGAGAACGTCAAGGTCGTCCGCCTGCCGGAGAACCTCGGCATCCCGGGCGGCCGTAACCGGGGCGTCGAGGCGTCGTCCGGGGAGCTCATCCTCTTCCTCGACGACGACGGCTGGTACGAATCGCCGGACCTCGGCGCGCGGCTGCGGGACATGTTCACCCGGGACCCGAAGCTCGGCATCGTGTCCTTCCGGGTGCGCGACCCCGAGGGCGGTCCGGGGGAGCGGCGGCACGTCCCCCGGCTGCGCGCCGGCGACCCGCTCCGCTCGTCGGACGTCACGACGTTCCTCGGCGGCGCCTGCGCGATGCGCCGTGCCGTGTTCGACGTCGCGGGCGGGCTCCCGGAGGACTTCTTCTACGCCCACGAGGAGACCGACCTCGCCTGGCAGGCGCTGAACGCCGGCTACCGCATCGTGTACGACGCCGAGTCGGTGATGTTCCACCCGGCGGTCGCGCCGACCCGGCACGAGATGTTCTACCGGCTCAACGCCCGTAACCGCGTCTGGCTGGCCCGGCGCAACCTGCCGTGGCCGCTCGTCTTCGCCTACCTCGGCGTGTGGGTGGGGATGACGGTCCTGCGCGAGCGCAAGCCGGCCGCGCTGCGCCCCTGGTTCGGCGGCTTCCTCGAGGGCTGGCGCAAGCCCGCCGGCAAGCGCCGTCCCATCTCCTGGCGCACCGTCTGGCGCATGACCCGCCTAGGCCGCCCCCCGATCATCTAGGCGGCGCGCGAGCAAGTGCCGACCCGGTCAGCGCGACAAAACGCCCTAGACCGGGACGGAAGCGCCCCGGGGGTGCCGTGCCTCGTTCCGCGCCGTCTACTCAGAGGAGACGAATTCTCCGCTGAGTAGACGGCGCGGAAAACAGCGCCTCCACCCCCGGATCCGGCGGTCCGCCTTGTCCGGGACTCGTCCCAGGCCGTGCCAGCGGGCCCGCGTCCGGGTTCGCTCATACACGCGTTTTCCACAGCCTGGAGATGGCGGTGGATGCCGGCCGTCAGTACGGCCGATGATGCTGTCATGTCCGATGGGAGCAGTCAGCGGATCGGGATGCTGATCAGGCAGGCGAGGAGGACACGGCGGCTGTCCATGCGGAGCCTCGCCGACCTGTGTGATGTCGGCGTGGCGACGCTGAGCGCCATCGAGCGGGGCACGCGCAATGTCAGCCTTCCGCTGGCCGACCGGATCCTGGAAGCGATGGAGTTGGAGTTACACCTGGAGGCGCAGCCGAGGTGGGAGGCGATTGACGCGGCCATCGCCGCGGCGGCCGGGCGCCCGCTGAAGGAGCGGGTCGCCGACTGGAAGATCGAGTTCACGTCCTTCGTCTCCTGGTTCGCCGAGACTCCGTACCTCGCCGATGGTCTGATGGCGGCAGCGCTGCAGGGGGCACCGGTCCCTGTCACCGTCTTTGAGGTCGCGGTCCCCCGCGACCCCGACGCGCTGGACCGGCTGACGGACCTCCTGGACGAGATGCGCGCCTCCCGCTGGAATTCCTACTGGCTGCAGTGGGGCGGTATGCCCCTCGACCCGCGCGCGGCCGAGGAGGATGAGGAGGACCTCGCCGCGACCGGTGGGGCGGCCGCCGACGGCCGAATGCCGCCGTGCGCCTCGGGAAAGGACCCCTTCTCGTACAAGTGCACGCACGGGGAGTTCCGGATCCGGCTGGTGGAGGAGTTCGCGCCGGTGCTGTGGACGGAGATCACAGACCTGTCGCAGAAGTGCCTGCGCGCGACCTCGTTCCGGCGCGAGATCCCGATGCTGACCCGGGTACGGCTCCCCGTGATGCCGCTCGCCGAGATCCAGACCACCGACGGCTACGCGCGCCGGGTCCTGGACCGGATGAGCCGCGCGAGGCTCTTATCCGGTGCCCGACAGCAACTCCTGCCAGTCCGGGGCGGTGGTGAGGACGGTGAGGCGCTGGGTGGCGCGGGAGACGGCGACGTACAGCGTGCGCAGGCCCGTCCGCGCGTAGTCCGCGATCTCGCCCGGCTCGACGATCAGCGCCGCGTCGAACTCCAGGCCCTTCGCCTCGAGGGCGTCGAGGACCTGCACCCGCTCCGGCAGGCCGGGCAGGGGCGGGGCCGGGTGGCCCACCGGCAGGATGACGCCGACGGTGCCCTCGACCGCGTCGGCCAGGGCGGCGGCCTCGGCGCGCACGTTGCCGTCGAGCTCCGGAACGTGCCGGATCACCGGGCGGTGGCCCGAGGCGCGTACGGCGCGGGCCGGCCGGGCCTCGGGCACCGCCCGGGCCAGCACCCGCGCGGCCACGTCCGCGATCTCCACCGAGTTGCGGTAGTTGGTGGTCAGCTCGAACGCGTGCCGCGGCCGGCGGCCGAGCGCGGTGTCCAGCGCCTTGCGCGCGGCGGCGGAGTCCTCCCAGGCGCTCTGGGCCGGGTCGGCCACGATGGTCCAGGTGGCCGACCGGCCGCGCCTGCCCAGCATGCGCCACTGCATCGGCGACAGGTCCTGCGCCTCGTCGACGACGATGTGGGCGTACTCCACGGGCAGGTCCGCGTCGTCCTCGTCGTCGCGGCGCATCGCCTGCTCGCGGCGTTCGATGTACGTCGTGAGCTCGCGCAGCGTCGGCTCGTCGTCGTCCTCCACCTCGACGCGTTCGCCGGTGAAGACGTTGACGCCGTCGATGACGAACGGGTCCTCCGCCTTGCGCTTCCTGCCGCGCGGCGGCCGCGGCGGGGGACCCAGGATCGCGCCGACCTCGTCGAGCAGCGCGATGTCGAGGTAGGACCAGGGGCCGCGCCAGGACTCCGCGAGCAGCCGGGCCTGCCGGTCGTTGAGCGAGCGGCCGGCGGCGCGGCGCAGGCGGTCGGGGTCGGTGAGCGCGCGCAGCACGTCGGCGGGGCGGCGGACCGGCCACCAGTCGCGCAGGAACTCGACGAAGCGCCGCTCGTCGCGGACGTGCGCGGTGAACGCCGCGCGCTTCGTCCCCGGCGCGTCGTCCAGCCCGCCGACCTCGCAGAACCGCTCCCAGAGCGCGCCGAGGAGCAGGTCGGCGGCGCGGGGGTAGGCGGTGTTGACCGAGCCGTTGGCGGTGCGGTGCACCTCCCGGCGGATGCGGTCGAGGGTCTCGCGGTCCAGCGACACCACGACCCCGCGGTAGACGGTGCGGAGGATGTCCGGGCTGTCCGGCGGGGCGTCCTGTACGGCACGCCGCAGGACGCGCGTCATCATCGCGGCGCCCTTCACGCGGGCGAGCTCCGGTGCGTCGTGCGCGGCCGCCGCGGCGCCCGGGACGAGGTCGCCGAGCGAGCGCAGGGTGGCGCCGCCCTCGCCCAGGGACGGCAGCACGCGTTCGATGTACGCGGTGAAGCGCGGGTTCGGGCCGAGGATCAGCACGCCGCGCGAGCCGAACCTGCGCCGGTGCCGGAACAGCAGGTACGCCACCCGGTGCAGGGCGACGGCGGTCTTGCCGGTGCCGGGGCCGCCCTGCACGATGACGGTGCCGTCGGCGGAGGCGCGGATTACCTCGTCCTGCTCGCGCTGGATCGTGGCGACGATGTCGCGCATCGTCCCCTCCCGGCTGCGGGCCAGCGAGGCCAGGAACGCCCCGTCGCCGACGATGGTCAGATCCGGCCGGGCGTCGGGGATGAGCAGGTCGTCCTCCAGGTCGACGACCTTGCGGCCCCGGCAGTGCAGCACCCGCCGGCGTACGACGCCGCGCGGGTCCTCGGGGGTGGCGCGGTAGAAGGCCTCGGCCGCCGGAGCACGCCAGTCGATGACGAGCGAGTCGTGCTCGCTGGTGCGGACGCCGATCCGGCCGACGTACAGCGTCTCGCCGCCGACCAGGTCGAGGCGGCCGAAGACGAGGCCCTCCTCGGCGACGTCCAGCGCACGGCTGCGGACGGCCGCCTGGTGGACCATCGCGTCCCGGTCGACGAGCGAGCCCTTCGTTCCGGCCTGAGCCTGGCGGTACCCCTCCTCCAGCATCCGGCGAGCGCCTGCGCGCATCTCCTCCAGGCGTGCGTAGGCTTCGTCGACACGGGACTGTTCCGCGGCGATCTGCTCGTCCTTGACGGTCGGGACCATGGACCAATTATCGGTGCGCCGCCGCGGAACCCCGTACGCTCGGCAGTGCGTGGCACACATGGGAAGGGGTGATCACGGTCGAGTCCGCGCGGAGCCGTAGGCACATCGTCCTGAGCGTCCTGACGGCCCTGCTGACCGTGATCGTCGGTGGGGTGCTGGCCGACCATTTCGTCCTCCAGGCGGAGTGGTGGCAGGTGAACCGCACCGTCACGCACGCGCCGCAGCCGCCGCTGGCCGACCTCGGTCCGCCGGCGACGCCGGTGACCATGAGCTGGCAGCTCAGCACGCCCGTCGGCGACAGCGACCTGCCCGCCTACGACCGGGTGGCGTACGCCATCATGGACGGCCAGCTCGTCGTCGTGTCCGGGCACGGCCTCGACGTCCGGGACGCGCGTACGGGCCGGGAGCGCTGGCACTACTACCGCGCCGAGTGGTCGATGCTCGGCTGGGCGCGCACGGGACAGGTCCTCATCGCCTACCTCGAACGCACCGGGCATCGCGGCAACCGCCTCATGGTCGGCCTGGACGCGGTGCACGGCACGCTGCTGTGGCGGCAGCGGGGCGACGTGCCCGCCGCCATCGACCGGACCACGCTGCGCTGGCCGGCCGCCGGAGGAGTGGTGTTCGTCACCGAGGACGGGCGGCACACGCTGTACGGCCGGTCGGCGACGACGGGCCGGCGGCTGTGGGCCAAGCGGCTCCCGCACGGCTGCCTGCTGCCCGAGGCGGTGCCGTACGCGTCGGACAGCAGCGAGCAGATCGCCGCCTTCAGCATCGACTGCGGTGCCAGTGACCGGATCCTGGTCGTCGACCCGGTCAAGGGACGTACGGACTTCACGGTCGTCACCCGGAGCACCGCCCGTTCGGCGCTCGCGGTCGGCGGCGACGTTACGGTCGTCTTCGACGGCTCGTCGCTGCAGGCGTTCGACCAGAAGGGGCGGGTCTTCCTCGACCGCGCCGGTCAGGACCTGTGCCGCGACATGTGCCCGATGGCGGTGACCGCCGGGCATCTGCTCGTCGCCTACGAGACCGGGCGGCGGCCCGAGGACGCGACGCCGACGCGTCGCCTCGAGTCGGTGGACATCGCGTCGGGCTCGTCGTCCTGGCATCGGGACATGCCCGGTTACAGCGCCCTGTCGGTCGCGGGCGGACTGGTGTACGGGCTGCGGTCCCGGCTCGCCGATCCGCTGCTGCCCGCCGGTGTGGACGTCATCGACCCGGTCAGCGGGAACGGCACGACGGTGCCGATCCCCGTCGTCCTGCGGGCGGGCCTGGACGGCGTACGGCCCTGGCTCGCCGCGGGCGGCGGGCTGCTCTACGTCGCCGCGCCGGCCGCGCGGCCGCGTCCGTTCGGCGCGGCCAGGCTGGTGGCCTTGCGGGGCGGCGTTCGCGGTGCGGGGCCGCCGGAGCTGGCCGGCGTGCCGGCCCGTCAGTGGCCGGACGCCTGCTCCCTGCTGCCGAAGCGGGACCTGCCGCGGGGATACTCCGGCGAGCCGACGGCGGCCGCCGTCGACGGCCTGCGCGTGCCGGCCGGCTGCACGTTCCGGCCGCGTCGCGCGCGGGGACGGGCCCCCGACGGGCCGGAGCGGGAGGCCGGGGTCCTGTCGGTCACCGTGCAGTGGGTCGCTCCCGACGACGGGGCGGCCAAGGCGCTGTTCGCCGCCGCCCGTGACACGCAGAACGGCGCGCGGGACCGGGTGCGCGCCGGCAACGAGGCGTACGCGATCGGCACGTCGTCGGGCACGGTGGTGATGCGGGTCGGCCGCACGATCGTGACCGTCAGCTCCGGGCTGCCCGACACGGCGACGCGCCTGGCCGCCGTCATCGCCGCCCGTCTGCCCGCCGCCGCGTAGCGCCAGCCCGCCGCCGCGTAGCGCCAGCCCGCCGTCGCGTAGCGTCTGCCCGCCGTCGCGTGGCGCCGGCCCCCGGCCGTGTAGCCGGGCTCAGGCCACCGGGGCCTTGGACGCGTCGCGGGCCCAGTCCTCCAACTGGGCGACGAACAACCGGGCCTGCTCGGGCCAGTGGAACCGCGCGCGGGCGGCCTCGTGGCCGCGCTTGCCCATCTCGCGGCGCAGCTCCGTGTCGTCCCGCAACCGCCGGACCGCCGCCGCGGTGGCCTCGGGGTCCTCGAACGGCACGACGAGGCCGCAGCCCGCCTCCTCGACGATCCGGGCGGCGATCGGGTTCGGTGTGCTGACGACGGGGATGCCGCGTGCCATGTACTCGACGACCTTGGTGGGCATCGAGTGCCGGTAGTTCGGCGTGTCGTGCAGCAGCGACAGCCCCGCGAGGGCGCCCTCGGCCATGCGCAGCGCCCGGTCGTTCGGCACGAACCCGTACCACCGGAGGATCCCTTCCCGCTGGGCGTCGCGCAGCAGGGGCCGTACGTCGGCGTCGGCGCCGCCGATCAGGTCGAGCGTGATCCCGTCGGCGTGCACCAGCCGGGCCAGCGCGATCAGGTCGTTCACGCCGCGGGCGAAGGAGAGCTGCCCGACGTAGATGATCCGGTCGTCGCCGGGCGGGGCCGGCGGCAGGTCGGGGACGTGGGTGGTGTTCGGCACCACCGGGTGTGGAAGGCGGAACCGGTCACGGTACCCCTCCTCCGCCAGCAGCAGCTTCAGCCGGCGTTCGGCGCGGCGCTCGATCCGGCGCACGGCGAACCGCAGCGGGACGCGCAGCGGCGCGGGCAGCCAGCCCTTGGCGCCCAGGGCGGCGGCGGTGTCCTCGTGCACGTCCCAGACGGTGCGCGAGCGGAGCCGGTGCGGCACCGCGAGCAGCAGCTCGGGGTCGTGCAGCAGGAGGATGTCGGCGTCCTTCGCGTGCCTGGCGAGGACGCGCCGCGCCGTCCGCAACGCGTGCAGCCGGTTCCGGCCGGTCGCGCGCGGGACATCGAGCGGATCGATCTCGGGCCAGGGCGTCACATTACAGGTCCGGAACGGCGCCACATAGGTGACGTCGTGGCCGGCGTCCAAAAGCGCGCGGATCTGCCGGTGCAGAATTCGCGCGTCCTCTGGATGGTGCACGACGGTGCACACGAAAATCCGCATTGTTCTCACTTCGCCGAGAGTCTCGCGGGCGCGGAAGAATGTTCGGTGAATTCCACGAGGCCATCAGGTCACAGCAATTCGACGCGTTCGGCGGCCGTTTCCTCGAGGCGGCGTGTGGCGCCCCGGGTGTCGAACAGCAGCCGCGCGTGCCGGGTGAGGCTCTCCGGGTCGTACTCCCGGTGGTCGGTGAGGACGATCACGAGGTCGGCCTCCGCGAGCCCCGTGTACAGCACGCGGGCGCGCGGCACCGGTTCGCCGTCGACCTCCCAGCTCTCGACGTGCGGGTCGTGGAAGCTCAGGTCGGCGCCCATCTTCCGCAGCCGCCGGGCGACCGGGCGGGCCGGCGACTCGCGCTGGTCGGCGATGTCGGGCTTGTACGTGACGCCGAGGACGAGCACCTTGGCGCCCTTCATCGCCAGGCCCTCGCGGTTGAGCAGGGACTGCGCGCGCTCGACGACGTACCGGGGCATCCGGTCGTTGATCTCCTGGGCCAGTTCGACGAACCGGAACGGGTAGCCGAGGGACCGCACCTTGTACGACAGGTAGTTCGGGTCGATCGGGATGCAGTGCCCGCCGACGCCGGGGCCGGGGTAGAAGGCCTGGAAGCCGAACGGCTTGGTGGCGGCGCAGGCGATCGAGTCCCACAGGTCGATGCCCAGCTCGTTGCAGAACACCGCCATCTCGTTGACCAGGGCGATGTTGACGTGCCGGTAGGTGTTCTCCAGGAGCTTGGCCATCTCGGCCTCGCGGGTGCCCTTGGCCTGCACGACGTGGTCGACGAACTTGCCGTAGAACGCGGCGGCGGCGTGCGCGCAGGACGGCGTGAGGCCACCGACGATCTTCGGGGTGTTGCGGACGCCGTACACCGGGTTGCCCGGGTCGATCCGCTCCGGGGAGAAGGCCAGGTGGAAGTCCTCGCCGGCGACCAGGCCGGACTCCTCCAGGATCGGCCGGACGACCTCGTCGGTGGTGCCCGGGTAGGTCGTCGACTCCAGCACCACGAGCGTGCCGGGGTCCAGGTGCCGCGCGACCGTCTGGGCGGCGGCCCGGACGGCCGTCAGGTCCGGGCCGCCGTCGGTCGACAGCGGCGTGGGCACGCAGATCACGATGGTGCGCGCACCGTCGAGGATGTCCTCGTCCCGTGAGGGCGTGAACCCGGCGGCGAGCATGTGCTCGACGTCCTCGGCGCTCACGTCGTCGACGTGGGACAGGCCGGCCTTGAGCCCGGCGACGACACGGGCGTCGCGGTCCAGCCCGCCGACCCGGAGGCCGGCGCGGCCGGCCTCCCGCACGAGCGGGAGGCCGACGTAGCCAAGTCCGATGACCACCAGATCCACCAGTGGCTCCCTTCAGGATGCTGCGGAGGCGATGTCCCGGTAGGCGCCGAGACAGCGGGCCGTGACGGCCCGCCAGGTGCGGTTCGCCGCGACCCATTTCCGGGCCGCCTGACCGATTTCGCCGCGTAGCTTCGGACTGTAAATGAGCTGGTCCAGGCAATTCGCCCAAGCTTCCGGGTCTTCTGGAAGAGTTAACGTGCCGGTCACGCCCGGTTCGATGATTTCGCGGAGCGCTTTGACATCACTTGCTATTACTGGGAGTCCCCCTGCCATCGCCTCCAGCGGTTTCAGCGGAGTCACCAACTGGCACACCCGGTCCGCTCTCCGCGGGACCGCGAAAACATCGAGGACTGCGTGATACCGACGTACCTGATCGACCGGCACCCGGCCGGTGAAGATCGCCGGGACCTTGAGCTCGGCGGCGCGGCGCTCGAGCGCCGGCCGCTCGGGGCCGTCGCCGACGAGCAGGAGCGTGAAGTCGCGCCGCAGCGCCGCCGCCTCGATGAGCGTGTCGATGCCCTCGAAGCCGTAGAACGTCGAGGTGAGCCCGACGACGACGTCGCCCTCGGCGATGCCGAGGTCGGCGCGGAGCTTCCCGCCGTCCGGCAGGGGAGCGAGGAAGCTGTCGTCGACGGCGTTCGGCACGACCAGCACGTCGCCGACGCCGCCGCGCCCCTGGATCTCGGCCCGCATCGCCTCGCCGAGCGTCACCACCAGGTCGGCGTCGCGCATCCGGGCGGTCTCCAGCTCGCGGGTGAGCCGGTAGAACTCATCGCCCGTCGAGCGCGCCGGGTCCCGCGACAGCCAGGAGTCCTCCAGGAAGCCGCGCACCTCGTACACCACCGGCAGGCCGTACCTGCGGCGCAGCTCCAGCGCGACGGCCGCGTTGAGGTGGTTGCCGGCCGCGTGCAGCACCGACGGGCGGAGCTCCTCGACGAGGCGTCCGGCCAGGTCGGCGGCCTTGCTCACCTCACGCACCGGCCCGCGCGGCGGCGTCCACGGCAGCAGCCGGTGGTAGGGAATCCCGTCCACCTCGCACCGCGCCCGCGCGTCCCGGACGCCCTGGGTCAGCGGGTAGCCGAGCCGCGTCACGACGTGCGGGTCCAGGCCCAGCTCGCGCTGCGCGGACACGATGCGGTGCGTCCGCACGGTGTACCCGGCCTGCGTGCGCGGCAGCGCGTTCGTGACCAGGTGCAGCACCGTCATCCGGTCGCCGTCCGGCCGGGGCGCCTGGCGGTGGTCTCGGGACTTGACCTGAGCGGCGTCGGCGAGCAGCGCGCGCAGGTCCCGGTTCTCCCGGTCGGCGCGCTGCGGGGCCGGTGCGGCGAGCGCGCGGAACCGCGTGCGCACGCGCCCGGGTGCCGCGCGGAGCGCCAGCCGTACGGCCAGCCGGACCGCACGGCGGGGATCGGCGATCGCGTGCCGCCACGCGAGCACCGTTCCAAAGAAGAGCATCTTCGCCACCTGCATGGCGGGCGAGGTTAGGGATCGTTCGTGAACGAAAGGGAAACGCAACTGTGATCGCGCATGTCCTCGGCGCCCGGCCGAACTTCGTCAAGGCGGCGCCGGTGATCGCCGCGCTGTCCTCGACGGGCCGCGAGCAGCGGGTGATCCACACGGGCCAGCACTACGACGAGCGCATGTCGGAGGTGTTCTTCCGCGACCTCGGCCTGCCCGAACCCGACGTGAACCTGGAGGTCGGGTCCGGCAGTCACGCCGCCCAGACCGCCGCGATCATGGTGGCGCTGGAGAAGGAGTTCATCGAGCGTTCACCCGAGCTCGTCATGGTGTACGGCGACGTGAACTCCACCATCGCCGCCGCCCTCGTCGCGGCCAAGCTGCGCATCCCGGTCGCCCACGTGGAGGCGGGGCTGCGCAGCTTCGACATGACCATGCCCGAAGAGGTCAACCGCCGCCTCGTCGACCAGCTGTCCGACCTGTGCCTCGTCACCAGCCCGGAGGCCGTCGGCCATCTCGCGGCCGAGGGCGTGAAGGTCGAGCGGATCCACTTCGTGGGCAACCCGATGATCGACACGCTGCTCGCGAATCTGGACCAGTTCGACACCGAGGCCGTGCGGCGGGCGTACGACCTGCCCGCGCGGTACGTCGTCGCGACACTGCACCGGCCCGCGAACGTCGACGACCCGGAGATCGCGGCGGGCCTGGTCAAGCGGCTGCACGAGATCGCCGAGCTGGTGGACGTCGTCATGCCGGTGCACCCGCGCGGCCGGAAGGTGCTCACCGAGGCCGGCCTGGACGCGCACCCGCGCGTGCGGCTGCTCGAACCGCTCGGCTACGTCGAGTTCGTGGCGGCCGTACGCGGAGCGGCGGCGGTCGTCACCGACTCCGGCGGCGTGCAGGAGGAGACGACGATCCTCGGCGTCCCGTGCCTGACGCTCCGGCCCAACACCGAGCGGCCGATCACGATCACGCACGGCACCAACCGGCTCGTCACCGCCGATGACGTCGTTCCGGCGGTCACCGAGGCGCTGGCGGCCGACCACGGGGGCCGGGAGCACCCGCCGCTGTGGGACGGCCACGCCGGCCCGCGCATCGCCCGCGTCGTGGAGGGGTGGCTCGGTGGCTGACCGGCAGGTGGCCCGGCTGAAGGCGGCGCTGGCCGACCGGGAGGCGCGGGTCCAGATCCTCGAGGCGCGGGTCGCCGCTCTGGAGGGCTCCACGTCCCTCAAGGTCGGCCGGGCCGTCACCGACGCGGCCCGCAGGCCCGGCAAGGGCGTCGTCCAGCTGCCGCGTGAGCTGTACCGCATGTGGCGGCACCGCGGCGCGCCGAACGTCGTGACGTCCGTGGACGCCCGCGAACGCCCGATGTTCACCGCGCGCGACGAGGACCGGCTGATCGCGGCGGCGCCCGCGACCGGTCTCGTGGTCGCCGGCGTGCTCGGCCCGGCCGCCGCCGAGGCCCTGGCGGACGTCGCGCACGTCGTGCCGCTGATGCCGCACGACGCGGCCCTCGTCCTCGACACGACCGACGTCGACCTGGTGATCGTCGACGCCGCCGCCGGGGCGCCCGGCGGGCCGTGGGCCTACCTGGGCGTCCCGGGCGTTCCCGACCGTGACCGGGCGCTCCTCGCCCTGATGAGCGTCGCCCACGACCGGGGCCGTCCCGTCGTGCTGGCCGGCTCCGCCCCGGCCATCGCCGGGTTCGGCTGGGACGCGACCGTGCCGCCCGGCACGCCGATCGCCGACGCGCTGCCCGGCCTGTGCGCCCGGTTCGGCATCGAAGAACTCTCATGATCCTGCGAGAAGGAGAACGCGTGCGCGCTCTCGTGTACGGCGACGTCGATCTCAACCTCATCGACGGGTCGGCGATCTGGGCCCAGGGGATGGTGCAGGCGCTGCGGCTCGCCGGCGTCGAGGTGACCTTCGTCCTCAAGGCCCCGGTGCGGACCGCGCGCCTCGTCGAGCCGCTGGAGAAGCTGGCCGGGGTGACCGTACGCCGGCGGCCGGACGAGGCGACCACGCCGCTGACCGTCGAGGAGGCGGCCGGGCTGCTCACCGAGCTCGACGCCGAGCGGCCGTACGACCTGATCGTCGTGCGCGGGAAGCGGCTGGCCGTGCGACTGACCGCGACGCCCCTGGCCGGGCGGCTGTGGACGTACCTCACCGACGTGCCGCAGACCGTCGCCGACCTGGACGGGAGGACGCGCGGCGAGCTGGCGGCGGTCGCCAAGGCGTCCCGGTTCCTGCTTTGCCAGACCGAGGAGCTGCGCTGCCACCTGGAAGGGGTGCTGCACAAGGCGACGGGCAAGTGCGTGCTGTTCCCGCCGGTCGTCGCCCTCCCCGAGGGCCTCGAACCGGCGGCGGAGCGCGCGCCCGGCAGGCCGCTGCGGCTGGTCTACACCGGCAAGTTCGCGCCGCGCTGGAATACCTACGAGATGACCGCGCTGCCGCGCAGGCTGGCCGCCCGGCAGACCGACGCCGAGCTGCACATGATCGGCGACAAGATCCACCACGACAGGAAGGACCCGGGCTTCTCCCGCCGCATGCGCGTGGCCCTGGAGTCCACGCCCGGTCTGACCTGGCACGGCGGCCACCCGCGCGCCGAGGCGATGCGGGTGTCGGCCGGCTGCGACGTCGGGCTGTCCTGGCGCCACCCGGAGCTCGACGCGAGCCTGGAGCTGTCCACCAAGGTCCTGGAGATGGGGGCGCTCGGCCTGCCGGTGGTCCTCAACCGCACCCCGATGCACGAGAACCTCCTCGGCGCGGACTATCCGCTGTTCGCCGCGACCGAGGACGACGTCGTCGACGTGCTCGCGGACGTGACCGACCCGGAGGTGTACGCGCTCGCCCGCCGCCGGTGCCTCGACGCCGCACGGGCGTTCACCCTCGACGCGGCGGCCGGCCGGCTCCGTACGTACCTGGGGCAGGCGTTCCCCCCGCCGCTGCGAGCCGACGGGGCCGGGCGCAAGACGCGGATCGTCGTGGCCGGGCACGACCTGAAGTTCTTCACCCGGCTGCTCGACCACATCGGCGCGCTCCCGGACGTCGAGGTGCGCGTCGACCGCTGGCCCGCCCTCGGCACGCACGACCCGGAGGTCAGCACGGAGCTGGCCGAGTGGGCCGATGTGATCATCTGCGAGTGGTGCGGCCCGAACGCCGTCTGGTACAGCGAGTGGCGCAAGAAGCACGGCCGCCCGGACCAGCGCCTGATCGTCCGGCTGCACCGCTTCGAGCTGTACGGCGCGTGGCCGGGACGGCTGGACATCGACCTGATCGACCAGGTCGTCTGCGTCAGCCCGTCGTACGCGGAGCTGACGCGCAAGATGACCGGCTGGCCCGCCGAGAAGATCACCGTGATCCCCAACTGGGTGGACGTCGCGCAGTTCGACCGCGCCAAGCTGCCCGGCGCCCGGTTCCACCTCGGCATGATCGGGATCGCGCCGTGGCGCAAGCGCCTCGACCTGGCCGTGGACGTTCTGGAGGAGCTGCGCCGGCAGGACCCGCGGTTCACGCTGTTCGTGAAGTCGAAGCTGCCCTGGGACCTGCCGTGGATCTGGAACCGCACGGAGGAGCGGGAGGCGTTCGAGGCGCTGTTCCGGCGGATCCGGCGGTCGCCGCTGCTCGCGCGCTCGGTCGTCTTCGACCCGGCCGGGCCGGACGTCGCCGCGTGGCTGCGCCGCGTCGGCTTCGTGCTGTCCACCAGCGACGACGAGAGCTTCCACCTGGCGCCGGCCGAGGGCATGGCGTCCGGGGCGGTGCCCGCGCTGCTCGGCTGGCCGGGCGCGGACACCATCTACGACCGGCGCTGGATCCACGAGTCGCCGGCCGCGATGGCGCGGGGGATCGCCGCGATGGTCGCGGAGGGCCGGTGGGACGAGGAGAGGGCGCAGGCCCACGCGGAGGTCACGCGGTCCTACGCCCTCGATCTCGTCGGCGAGCGGTGGGTGGAGTTGCTCAGGCCCTCCTCGGCCGCCGCAGCGGCACGAACGCCCACGACATATCCGGCTCAAGCGCCCAGTGCATGACCTTGCGCACCGGCGGGGTGCAGAGCAGCGTCGCCACCACCGCGCCGGTCGCCGCGGTCACCAGCACGCCCGGGATGGTGTGCAGGAACGACACGTCGTACCAGCCCATGTACTCCATCAGCTTCGTGAGGAAGCCGTGCAGCAGGTAGGCGTACAGCGTGGCGCCGCCGAGGCCGGTGAACCACGTCTGCTTGGCCGGCACCATGGTCAGGAACGCCGCCACCAGGATGGTCGCCGCGATCATCAGGCCCAGGCGCATGCCCGTGCCCGTGAGGTTGTTCACGTGCATGTGGGCGTTGGGGCTGCGCCAGTACACCCACTCGGTCGTCATGTGGCGGTCGGCGACGAGGAAGGTGAAGACGAACCCGAACAGGAGCGTCAGCGCCCCCAGCACGCGGGCCTTGGTCTGCTTGAGCAGGTCGAAGTGCTCCTGCTTGAGCATGAGGCCCAGGACGTAGAACGGCACGAGGCCGAACGTGCGGTGCATCTCGAGCTCGTCCGGCAGGTCGCTCATGCCCGACAGCAGGGAGATGATCAGGGCCACCAGCACCGGCCAGCGGATCTGCTGCCACACCGGCGTGGACAGGCGCCACAGGAACAGCGCCATCAGGAACCAGGTGAGGTAGTACGGGTCGAGCAGGCTGATCTGGAAGGCGGAGTGGCCGACCGCCCAGTGGTACGTGGAGTACGCCGTCTCGAAGACGATGTACGGCACGCCCAGGTTGGTGATCAGCTTGCGGGCCTTGCCGCCGGAGAACGTGAAGTTCCGGGAGAAGTAGCCGGTGATCACGATGAACACCGGCATGTGGAACGTGTAGACGAACAGGTACAGGGCATGCGCGAACCGGACGTCGCGCAGGTTGACGATCGAGTGGCCCATCACGACCAGGACGATCGCCAGGAACTTGGCGTTGTCGAAGAACGGGTCCCGCCGGCGGCGCGCGCGGGGTGCGGGCACGGCGGGCAGCGCGGGGGAGACGGCGTACAGGTCGGGGATCGTTGGCGGGGACGACGACGGGTAATGGGCGTAGTTCGCGGTCGGCGAGGTCATCGATTCCAGGAAGTGGAGGCGGAGTTCCGGACCCCGGGGGTAACACGGGGCTCAGAAACGACCATACCGACACTCGGAGGCACACGCAGGACAACGGCCGAGCTATGAGGAACCTCTCAGGAACGGCGCGGACCGGCGGGTCTAGGACTTGTCCGAGCAGACGTCGGCGGCGGCGTTCACCGCTCCGGCGGCGCTCGAGGAGGGGATCTCGGCCGACTGCGCGCTCTTCAGCCCCTGCCAGTCGGGGCCCAGGACGAGGTCCACGGTCCCGGCCGGAGTGTCCTGTCCGGCGACCGGCTTGGCGTTCGGGACGACCTGGGCCAGGGCGGCGGCCTGCTGGTCGGCGCCGGTGCCGTAGCGCACCTCGGTCGCGCTCGGCTTCGTGCCGGTCAGGGTGCCGACCTTGACCACCTGGTAGCCGCGCGCCTTGAGCTGGTCCCCGGCCCGTCCGGCGAGCCCGGGGGTCGCCGTGCCGTTGAGGACCTCGACCTTCACCTGCGCCGGCGGGATCTTCACCTTCTTGGTGGCGGCCTGGGCCTGCACCTGGTTGTCGTTGCGGATCGCGGCGAACAGGTTGTCCGCGTCCGGCTGCCGCCACGCGATGCGGTTGGGGTCGGGGGCGTACGCCCCCCAGGGCACGGTGATGAACTGCACCTTGCCGGCCGACATCCCCTGCACGCTGCCGGCGACCTTCTTCATCTCGTCGATGGTGAAGTCCTTGTCGGTGGTGACCGACTTGGTGGCGGCGTCGAGGAAGCTCAGCAGCTTCGACGGGTTGGTCAGCGTGCCGTTGCTCGTGGCCTTCTTCACGACGGCGCCGAGGAACTTCTGCTGGCGCTTGATGCGGTCCGTGTCGGAGCCGTCGCCGAGGCCGTGGCGCATGCGGACGTAGGCCAGCGCCTGCTCGCCCTTGACGACGTGCCGCCCCGCGGACAGGTACAGCTTGCTGCTCTTGTCGGCGACACGCTTGGGGAGGCAGATCTCGACGCCGTTGAGGGCGTCCACGACCCGCTTGAACCCGGAGAAGTCGACCTTGACGAAGTGGTCGATACGGATCTTCGTCAGCGACTCGAGGGTCCGGATCGTGCAGGCGGCGCCGCCGTTGTTGAACGACGAGTTGATCATGGCGACGCTCTGCGCGGGGATGGTGCGGCCGCTGCTCGTCTTGCAGGAGGGGATCGGCACCATCGAGTCCCGGGGGAAGCTGATGCCGACGGCCTTCTTCCCGCCGGGGGACAGGTGCAGCAGGATCATCGTGTCGGAGCGTTCGCCGACGTCCCTGCCGTACTTGGCGTTCGCGCCGTTCCGCTGGTCCGAGCCGATGAGCAGGACGTTCAGCGCGTTGTTGAGCTTGGGCGGGCGCTTGCCGCCCAGCTGGGCGGCGACGTCCTCGTGCTTGATGTTGCCTTCGAGCTTCCGGTAGGCCGCGTAGGCGGCCAGGCTCGTGCCGACGAGGACCACCGCCATCCCGATGGACGCCCAGCCGATCACGCGCCACCAGATCCCCCGCTTCGGCGGGGGACCGGACGCATGGTCCTGGTCCAGGTAGTCGTAGTCGCTGATCATCGGCCCCATCGGCTCGGCATTAATCCATGTAACGGGCGATCCGGTCAGATCACGGATGTCACATGTTCTACTGAGATTCGGCGTTCCAAACCTGTCCTGTCGAGGTTTTGGCAGATTATTACTGATCCCCCCGAGGTCAAAGGCCCCAGCAGACCTTTCAGGAGACCCTCAGGTGTGTCGAAGCCCACAGTAGTGAGCACCCGGCTGCTCTCCGGCGTGCCCAACGCGCGGGCCTCGGCGAGGAGTTCCGTCCCCGTCAGGGTCCGCCCGGCGAACTCCACCACCGGGGCGCCGGCATCGAGGACGCCGCCGGGGAAACGGTCGCCGTACGCGCGCACCTCCACCGCGTAGTCGATGACGCCCGGCGGGCACTCCGCCAGCGGCGCGCCGAGCGAGTCCAGGGACAGCCCGACGACGTCGGCGGCCGAGCGCGCGGCCTCGGCCAGCCGGGCGGGCTCCGCCGCTACGATGTCGGCGTCGCCCGGGATGGCGCCGTCGCCGACCGGCACCGCCGTCAGCCCGGCCGACCAGCATGCGAACAGCCAGACGGCGGTCTGCCAATGCCCCGGAAGGGCGAGGGCCACCCGTCCGGACGGTACCGCACCGAGTCCGTCGACCAGGAGGTTCGCGGTCTTGGCCACCCAGTTGTCGAACGTCTTCACCGACAGTTCGACGCGATCGCCGGTGGCGTCGTCGTAGAAGGTGACGAGCGGACGGGACGGGTCGGCGGCCAGGGCCCCGCGCAGGAGCTCAACGGGATGTGACATGAAAGTGAAGATTACGGCCACCCGGCCGTCAGGCTCGCGCGGCCGTTACTCTCCGGACTCGATGGACGACAACGACGGAGGTTCCGGAGCATCCCGGGCGGACCTCCTCCTCGCCCGGGTCACCGTCATCCCGGCCCTGCTCCTGGCCTCCTGGCTGGCGGTCGCCCTGCCGCTGCTGATGGCGGGGATCTTCCGGCCCTGGGCGGCGATCCCGCTGTACGTACCGGTGGCGGCGGTCACGCTCAGGTTCGGCCTGCGGGCCGTGCGGCCCACCGGCCTGGCGATGGGCCGGGCCTCCTGGCGGCCGGTGGCGTGGCTCCTCGTGATCGCGGCGGCGTTCGGCGCGCTGCAGCTCGTGATGTGCTCCCAGCAGATCGTCGTGCGCCGCGACCCGGCGTCGTACTTCAACTTCGCGACCTGGCTGGCGGGCCACGGCTCGCTGCCGATCCCGCAGATGCGGTGGGCGTTCGGCGGCGGGGACGGCGCGCTGACGTACGGCAGCCCGGCGTTCTACCAGCGCGGCGGCGTGCTGGTCCCGCAGTTCATGGCCGGGATGCCGCTGACCGTCACGCCGGGCGGCTGGCTCGGCGGCCCGTACGCGACGCTGGCGATGATGCCGCTGGTCGGCGCGCTGGCCCTGATCTCGTTCGCGGGTCTGGCCGCCCGGCTGATCGGCTCGCGCTGGGCGCCCGTCGCGGCGCTGGCGCTCGGGCTGACCTGGCCGATGATGATGATCTCCCGGTCGATCTACAGCGAGACGGGCGCGCTGATCCTCATGTTGGGCGGCGTGTCCCTCACGCTCGACGCCGTGCGCGCGGGCCGCCGCCTGCCGGCGCTGCTCGGCGGGCTGGCGCTGGGGCTGACGATCCTCGTGCGCATCGACGGGGTGCGCGACGTGCTGCCGGTGGTGGCGTTCGCGGGGCTGCTGCTCGCGCTGCGGCGGCGCGTCGGCCTCCCGCTGCTGGCGGGCCTGACGGTCGGCGTCGGCGCGGGACTGCTCGAGGGCTTCGTGATGTCCCGGCCCTACCTGCACTACCTGGGCGCGTCGCTGTATCCGCTACTGCTCATCGCGCTCGCGGTGGTCGTGGCCTCGGCGGTCGCGAGCCTGGCGATCCGCCGCTGGGGGCTGCCGGACCTCACACGGTTCCGGCTGCCGGACCTGGCGGTCCCGGCGACCTTCGCGATGCTGGCCTTCTTCGCCGCCCGCCCGATGCTCCAGACCGTGCGCCGGGTGCCGAACAACCCCGACGACCGGGTCAACGCCTCCTTCATCGCCGCCCTGCAGCGGTCCCAGAACCTGCCGCTCGACCCGAACCGCCAGTACTCGGAGCTGAGCCTGCACTGGGTGGCCTGGTACATCGGGATCCCCGCCGTCCTGCTGGCCGCCGTGGGCGCCGCGGTGGTCCTGCGCGACCTGCTGCGGCGGCGCCGCACCGCCTGGCTCCTGCCGTACGCGCTGATCGTCTGGACGACGGTGGCGACCCTCTGGCGGCCTGGCATCACGCCCGACCATCCGTGGGCGAGCCGCCGCCTCATCGGCATGGTGATCCCCGGCCTGCTCCTGCTCGCGCTGTGGGCCGTCGCCTGGGGGGCGCGCCACGTACGGCGGTTCCGCCCCGGCCGCGCGGCCACGGCCGGCGTGGCGGTCGTGGGCGCGCTGATGATCCTGGTGCCGACCGCGTGGGCCTCGGCGCCGATGGCCGTGACGCGGACCGAGGAGCGCGAGGTGTCCCAGGCGCAGGCGATGTGCCGGGCCATCGGCCCGAACGCCTCGGTGCTCTTCATCGAACGCGTCACCGGCGACCGGTTCGCCCAGCTCATCCGCGGGATGTGCGGCACGCCCACCGCCCGCGTGCGCATCGCCGCCGGGTTCAAGACCGCACCGGAGAAGGACGTGCGGCGGGTGATCCAGAAGGTCGTCGCGGCCGGCCGTCGCCCGGTGCTGCTGGGCGCCGACTCCGTCGACGTGGAGGCGTACGGCCAGGCCAGGCGGGTCTTCCACGTCCACACCCGCCGGGACGCCAGCACCCTGGTGTCGGCCCCCCGGGGCACGTGGTCGCTGACGATCAACGTCTGGATGACCGATCCCGTGTACAGAGGGTGAACGTTGCGTACGCTTGGAACCGTGCACCGGAGCGGGCGACTATCCTCGCCGGGCGTGACTACCACGCCCCATGTGACGATCGTCCTGCCGTGCTACAACGAGCAGGATCACGTCATCGACGAGGTCGAGCGCATCTGCAAGGCGATGGACGCCAGCGGGCACACCTATGAGCTGCTGGCCGTCGACGACTGCTCGACCGATGACACCCTTGCCCGGCTCGAGGCGGCGGCCCCGCAGTTCCCGAACATGCAGGTCGTGCCGTTCCACCGCAACGGCGGATCCGGCACCGTCCGGCGGATCGGCTCCCAGCAGGCGCGGGGCGACATCGTCGTCTGGACCGACGCCGACATGACCTACCCGAACGAGCGGATCCCCGACCTGGTCGACATCCTCGACCAGGATCCGACCGTCGACCAGGTCGTCGGCGCCCGCACCACGGAGGAGGGCACCCACAAGTTCCTGCGGGTGCCGGCCAAGTGGTTCATCCGCAAGGTGGCCGAGCGGCTCGCCGGGCAGAAGATCCCCGACCTGAACTCCGGATTGCGTGCCTTCCGCAAGAACGTCGCCGAGCCCTACCTGAAACTCCTGCCGCCCGGCTTCTCCTGCGTCACGACGATCACGTTGGCGTTCATGTCGAACCAGCACGACATCCGCTACGTCCCGATCGACTATTTCAAGCGGTCCGGCAGCTCGAAGTTCCACTTCGTGCACGACGCCTACCGCTACATCCTGCAGGTGCTGCGGATGGTGATGTACTTCAACCCGCTGAAGGTCCTGATGCCGCTCGCGCTGTGGCTGCTGGGACTCGGCGTGGCCAAGGGCATCCTCGACATGGTCCTGCACCCCCTGCGGTTCGCGATCAACACGGTGCTGATCTTCGTGACGGGGCTGATCATCGCGTCGATGGCGTTGCTGGCCGACCTGATCGTGCGATCGCGGGGAGACACGTGAGGATCGCGATCATCGGGCCCGCGTTCCCGTACAAGGGCGGCGGGGCCCACCACACGACCGAGCTCGCGCACCGGCTGGCCGCCGCCGGACACGACGTGACCCTGGAGTCGTGGAAGGCGCAGTACCCCTCCTTCCTCTACCCGGGCGAGCAGACGATCGCGACTCCGGAAGGCGAACCGTTCCCCGGCACCCGGCACGCGCTGGCCTGGTACCGCCCGGACGGCTGGCTGCGCACCGGCCGCCGGCTGCGCGCCCAGGACCTCGTCATCCTCGTCGTGCTCTCGCCCGTGCAGGTCCCGGCCTACCTCGGCATGCTGCGGGGCCTGGGCGGCCGGAACGGCCAGGGCCCGCGCGTCCTGGCGCTGTGCCACAACGTCCTGCCGCACGAGCGCAAGCCGTACGACGTGCCGCTGATGCGCCGGCTGCTGAAGGGCGTCGACGGCGCCCTGGTGCACTCCGCCCAGCAGGCGCAGCTCGCCCGCGACCTGGTGCCGGGCACGGCCGTCCGCACGGCCGTGCTGCCCGCGCACCTGCCGACGCCCCCTCAGGGGACCAGAGTGTTCACGGGCACGCCGGAGGGCCCTCACGAGCGTCTGCTGTTCTTCGGCATGGTCCGGCCCTACAAGGGCCTGGACGTGCTGCTGCGGGCGCTCGCGCGGGTGGACGACGTCGCGCTGACCGTGGCGGGGGAGTTCTGGGGCGGCGCGGACGAGACCCGTGCGCTGATCTCCTCGCTGGGGCTGGAGGAGCGGGTGGAGCTGCGGCCCGGATACGTGCCGGCCGCCGAAGTGCCGGAGCTGTTCGCCCGCGCCGACGCGCTCGTCCTGCCCTACCGGACCGCGACGGCCTCGCAGAACGTCTTCATGGCGTACGAGCACGGCATCCCCGTGATCGCCACGCGCGCCGGCACCCTCGCGGATCACGTCCGCGAGGGCGTCGACGGGGTGCTGTGCGAGCCGGACGACGTCGACTCGCTGACCGACGCGCTGCGCCGGTTCTACGCGCCGGGCGAGCCGGCGCGGCTGCGGGCGGGCGTGCGGCCCGTCGACTCCGAGCCGCACTGGACCGCCTACCTCGAACAGCTCCTCACGGCCGGCCCGCTCGTGCCGAGCGGAGCCGACGGTGAGGCGCGGTCCGCCTAGAACTAGCCGATGTGCGGCGTGATCGACTTGAGCAGGGCGCGCTTGGGCTTGGCGCCGGTGATCTGCTCGACGACCTCGCCGCCCTTGAACAGCAGGAGGGTCGGCAGGCCGAGCACGTTGTACTTGCCCGGGGTCGCCTGGTTCGCGTCGTAGTCGAGCTTGGCGATCTTGAGCTTGCCGGCGTACTCGGCGGCGATCTCGTCCAGGATCGGCGCGATCATGCGGCACGGCCCGCACCACGACGCCCAGAAGTCCACCAGCACGGGCGTGTCGCTGGCCAGGACCTCCTGGTCGAAGGTCGCGTCGGTCACGGTGATGGGTTCGGTGGCCACGCCAGCCATTATCTCTCCTTCCGGTACGCCGCCGAGTGCGGCGTCGGGCGACACGGATCACAAGGCCGGTGGCCCTGGCGATATTCCAGCGGGCAGAGATTAGTCGACCGGACCGGCGACCGGCTCCACTTCGTCCTCGGCGAGGACGGGGTGTCGGGTACCCAGGAGTACGGCGGCGCCCGCCCACGCGAGGTCCGCGACCGTCAGCACCACGCGGGAGGTGAGCGCGACGACCAGCGGCGCGCCCGCCGCCGGCAGCACCGGCCCGAGCGTCACCGTCAGCGCGGCCTCCCGCACGCCCACGCCGCCCGGCGCGATCACGATGATGAAACCCGCCGTGAAAGCGAGGGCGTACGCCCCGGTGGCCAGGAAGAGGCCGTGCCCGCCGGCCGCCCGCACGAGCAGCCACGTGTGCGCGCCGAACAGCAGCCAGCCCACCGCCGTCCAGGCCACCGCGCGGGCCATCGTGCCGAGCCCGGCGGTGCGGGCCAGCGGCGGTCGGCGCACCAGGCGCAGCGCGCGGTTCAGTGCGAACGCCAGGATCCGCGGGTGCAGCATGGCGAGGAAGATCGGCGCGAGGGCGAGCAGCCACCAGTAGCGGCGGGTGGCGTCCGGCGAGGTCAGCGGCAGCGTCACGGCGGCGACCGCGCAGCCGGTGGCGACCGTGGTGGCCATGGACAGCACGCCGGCGCTCGCGCCGCGATCGCGTGGCACCCGGTGCTCCTTGGCCAGCTCCATCTGGGCGACCAGCGCCCACACCGACCCGGGGATGTACTTGCCGAGCTGGGAGACGAAGTAGATCCGCACCGCTGCCCGCAGCGGCAGCGGCGAGCCCAGGCCGGCCAGCAGGCGGCGCCACGCGAGCATCCACGCGCCGAGGCCGAGCACGCCCGCCAGCAGCGCGGCGCCGGCGTACGGCCAGGACAGTCGGGTCAGGGCGTCGCGCGTGTCGTCCCAGCGGGCGAACAGCCCATAGCCGCAGAAGCCGAGCGCGACGACGACCAGGGCGACGCGCGCCAGGCGGCTCGCTCGCAGGCGGGAGATCACCCCGCCAGACTAGTCGGTACGCCCCGATGAACACTCGGTGATCAGCGGGTACACGGCACGGCGGGGCCGTAGAGTAAGGACGCGATGAAACTCAACGACGCGAAGGCCTTCGTCGGCCACCAGGTGCACGTGTGCCGTTTCCGCGAGGCCGGGACCCTCCTGCGCTGGATGGGCGACGACCTGCGCGGCAAGCGAGTGCTCGACGTGGCCGGCGGCGACGGCTACTGGGCCGGGCAGGCCCGCAAGCGCGGCGCGCACGCCGTCTCGATCGACCTGGCGCGCGGCAAGATGCTGTACGGCCGGACGCTGAAGCACCCGCCGGCCCTGATCGAGTGCGACGCGCTGAAGCTGCCGTTCGCCGACGGCACCTTCGACGCGGTCCTGTCGGTGTGCGCGATCGAGCACTTCGACGACGGCGGCACGGCGCTGGACGAGATGTCGCGCATCCTGAAGCCGGGCGGCGAGCTGTTCATGTCCGCCGACGTGCTCAGCCGGTCGCGCCAGTGGCCCAAGCTCCGTGCGGCGCACTGCGCGAAGTACCACGTGCAGCACACCTACACGCATGAGAGCCTCGGGCAGCTGCTGGCCGACCGCGGGATGGAGCTCGCCGAGTACTCCTACCAGTTCCGCACCAAGGCGACCGAGCGTCTCTACCTCTCGCTGTCGGCGTACGGCGGCCGGGCCGGGTTCAACGCCGCAGCGCCGCTCACCCCGCTGGTCGCACTCGCCGACCGGCGGAGTCCGAACGACCGCGGCAGCATCGTCCTCATCAGGGCGCGCAAGAAGGGCTGACGTCCCCCTGTCGGCGATCGATCGGCGTAGGCTTCCGATCGGGAGTGATCCCGACCACATCGGCACCGAACGGAGGGGGCGACTGACACCGTGGTGCCTCGTGTGCTGATCGACGCGACCGCCATAGCCGCCGACCGCGGCGCGCTCGGCCGCTACGTCGACGGGCTGATCGGCGGGCTGCACCGCGCGGACGCCGATCTGGCCGTCGTCTGCCAGCGGTCGGACGAGGAGCGGTACGGCCAGTTGGCGCCGAAGGCGCGGGTCGTCGCCGGCCCGACCTCGATCGCGCACCGCCAGGCGCGCCTGGCGTGGGAGCAGACGGGCCTGCCGCTCGTCGCCCAGCAGGTGGGCGCGCACGTCATCCACGCGCCGTACTACTCGATCCCCCTCCGGCCGGGTCTGCCGACCGTCGTCACGGTCCACGACATGGCGTACTTCACCGACCCGGAGGAGCACAACCCGGTCAAGACGACGTTCATCAGATCGGCGACGCGCACGGCGGTGCGGCGCGCGACCCGGGTGATCGTCCCGTCCAAGGCGACCCGCCACGACCTCGTCCGGCTGCTCGGCGCGGACCCCACCCGGATCGACGTCGCCTACCACGGCGTCGACCACACGATCTTCCATCCGCCGACCGAGGAGGAGCGGCGGCGCGTCTCCGATCGGCTCGGCCTGCACGGGCGGCCCTACATCGCGTTCCTGGGCGCGCTGGAGCCGCGCAAGAACGTCCCGAACCTCATCCGCGGCTGGGTCCGGGCGACGGAGGGCCTGGAGGGGCCACCCGCGCTGATCCTGGCCGGCAGCGGGGGCTGGGACGACGAGCTGGACGCCGCGCTGGCCGACGTCCCCTCCCACCTGAGGGTCATCCGGCCGGGTTACCTGCCGTGGCCGTCGCTGCCGGGCTTCTTCGCCGGGTCGCTGGCCGTCGCCCTGCCCAGCCGGGGTGAGGGGTTCGGCCTGCCGGTCCTGGAGGCGATGGCGTGCGGGGCCACCGTGCTGACCACCCACCGCGCCTCGCTGCCGGAGGTGGGCGGCGAGGCCGTCGCCTACACCGAACCCGGCATCGAGGACATCGCGGCGGCGCTGCGGGCGCTGATCGACGATCCGGAGCGGCGGCGCCGGCTCGCCGAGGCGGCGCACGCCCGTTCCCGGGAATTCACCTGGGCGGCATCCGCCGAGGCGCATCTGGCGGCGTACCAGCGCGCCGTCGAACAGTAAGGTGACTGGCCGGTACTTCATGAGGGAGGGGCATCCTGGAAGCGATCCTGCTGGTCGGCGGTAAGGGCACGCGGCTGCGGCCGCTGACGATCTCGACGCCGAAGCCACTGCTGCCGACGGCCGGGGTGCCGCTGCTGGAGCACCAGCTGCGCAAGGCGAGCGCGGCGGGCATCCGCCGGGTCGTGTTCGCCACGTCGTACCGCGCCGCGATGTTCACCGAGGCGTTCGGCGACGGGTCGCGGTTCGGGCTGGAGCTCGTCTACGTCACCGAGGACGAGCCGCTGGGCACGGCCGGCGCCATCCGGAACGCCGCCGCGAAGCTGACCTGCGACGACCACAGCCCGGTCGTCGTGCTGAACGGCGACATCCTGTCCGGCCACGACCTGGTCTCCCAGGTCGCGATGCACGAGAAGTCCGACGCGGCCGTCACGATGCACCTGACCCTGGTCGACGACGCCCGGCGCTACGGCGCGGTGCCGACGACCTCGGAGGGCAAGGTCATCGCGTTCGTGGAGAAGTCCCCGAAGCCGCCGACCAACCAGGTGAACGCCGGCTGCTACGTCTTCCGCCGCTCGGCGATCGACGCGATCCCCACCGGCCGGGTGGTGTCGGTGGAGTACGAGACGTTCCCGGAGCTGCTCGCCTCCGGCGAGACGATCATGGGGTACGTCGAGGGCGCGTACTGGCTGGACGTCGGCACGCCGGCCACGTTCGTCCAGGGCTCCTGCGACCTGGTGCTCGGCCGGATGGAGTCGCCCGCCGTGCGACCGGGCGGGGGCGTGCTCTTCCTCAACGGCTCGGTGGTCGCCCCGGAGGCCGCGGTCTCCGGCGGTACGACCGTCGGCGCCGGGGCCGTGGTCGAGTCGGGCGCGACCGTGGAGTCCAGCGTGCTGTTCGACGGGGCCGTCGTCGAGCGCGGGGCGCGGGTGTCGCGTTCGGTGCTCGGCCGGGGCGCGCGGATCTGCGCGGGCGCGGTCGTGTCGGACGCCGTGATCGGCGACGGCGCGATGGTCGGCTCGGGCAACGAGCTGCGTGACGGGCTGCGGCTGTGGCCCGGCGTACAGCTGCCGGAGACGGCAGTGCGGTTCTCCGCCGACGTCTGAGGGATTTTCGCCGTGCTCACCGACGCCCGCACCCCGGCCCGCAGCCGGACGTGGCGGCCGCCGTGGCCGGTCGACGTGCTGCTGACGCTGTCGCCGCACCGCCGGGGCACCGGTGACCCCGCATTCGCCGTGACGCCCGACGGCGCGGTGTGGCGGGCGTCGACGACCCCGGACGGGCCGGGCACGCTGCGGCTGCTCGGGCGCGGCGGCGAGATCGAGGCGGAGGCGTGGGGGCCCGGCGCGTCCTGGCTGCTCGACGGCGTGCCCGACCTGCTCGGCGCCGCCGACGACCCGGAGTCGTTCCGGCCGGAGCACGAGGTCCTGCGCCGGGCGAGCCTGCGCCTGCGGCACCTGCGCATCGGCCGGACCCGCAACGTCTTCGAGGCGCTCGTCCCGGCGGTGCTGGAGCAGAAGGTCGTCGGCAAGGAGGCGTGGCGGGCCTGGCGTTACCTCGTGCGCCGGTTCGGTGAGCCCGCGCCCGGTCCGCTGGCCCTGCGGGTGCCGCCCCCGCCCCGGACCTGGGTCACGATCCCCTCCTGGGAGTGGCACAAGTCCGGCATCGAGGCGGTCCGGGCTCGTACGATCATCGGCGCCGCGCGGGTGGCGAGCCGGCTGGAGGTCGGCGACACGCTGGAGGCGGACCGGCGGCTGCGTTCGCTGAGCGGCATCGGCGTGTGGACGTCGGCGGAGGTGCGGCAGCGCGCCCTCGGCGACGCCGACGCGGTCTCGGTCGGCGACTACCACGTCCCCGGCATCGTCGGCTGGGCGCTGAGCGGCCGGAAGGTCGACGACGCGGGCATGCTCGAGCTGCTCGCGCCGTACGCCGGCCACCGCTACCGCGTCACCCGCCTCCTGGAACTGTCCGGCGCGACCCCACCGCGCAGGGGCCCGCGGATGTCCGTCCGCGACTACCGCTACTTCTGACCACGCGAACCGCTTCGCAGCATAGGGTCAAAGGATGCTGGTGATGCGTCCGGCGTCCGCCGAGGACAGCGAGCCGATCGTAGCGATGACGCAGGCGCGGGCGGACTGGCTGGGGGCCCGTGGCCTGAACGGGCAGGGCTGGCGGGAGTTCGCTCCCGAGTACGGCCGCCAGGCCGCTGACTCCTACACTCCGATGTGGGTCCTGACCCGCGACGGTCAGGTGATGGGTGCGACGTGCCTGTATGAGGAGTCCCCGGCGTGGTTCTGGACGCCTGAGGAGTGCGCCGAGCCGGCGTACTTCGTCGCTTCGACGGTCACCGACCCGGCGTTCGCCGGCCAGGGCCTCGGGCACCTGATGCTCCGCTGGGTCCTGGACCACGCGGCCCGTACCGGCCGGGACTGGGTACGGCGCGGCACGATCGAGCCGGGCCTGGTCCGCTACTACACGCAGGTGCAGGGCTGGCAGGTCGTACGGGAGCAGGAACGCGGTGGTGTCACGGTGGTCGGGCTGACCCGGCGTGCCGAGCTGCAGCCCGACCTTCCCGTGCTGACCGGCACGCCGGTTAGCTGAACGATCGCAGGGTCAAGTCCAGGGCCAGGACCATGTACAGCTCCGCGTCTCGCTCGAGGAACCGGCCACAGGCGATGCGGTCGCGGGCGTCGGCCAGGCCATCGGCCGCGACGTAACCGCCGTCGATCAGCGGCGAGCCCTCGCCGAGCATGATGTCCAGGTGCGCGACGCCGTGGCGGTGAAGGCCTTCACGCATCACCGGCGCGAAGTTCTCCACCAGCGGCGGGTGGGGCAGCTCGCCGTGGCAGCCGCGGCGTTCCAGCCGTTCGCGGTGGAGGCGTTTGTGGCGTCTCCACTCCAGGGGCAGCCATTCCCCGAAGGTGATCAGCCGCGGGTCGGCGAGCGGATGAACGGGCCACATCCCGGCGCGCAGGAACGCCGGCGCCGCGCACGCCTGCGCGGACAACGTCATCTCGTTGATGACCGCCGCGGGAGCGACGTTGTTCTCTGCCTCCTTCAGCCCGTCCACGACCCGGTCACCGATCCAGGGTTTGGTCTCCAGCTCGGTTCCGTAGGGCGGGCGCGGCCACTCTCGCGAGGTCACCGCGACCATTTCGTCCCCGCCGATGCCGGTGAAGACCGTCCGGACGCCCTGGTCGGCCAGCCGAGCGAGCAGGATGTACTTGGCCTCGGAGTAGGCGTCATCGTAGGGGCCGCGCCGGCCGCCGGGGCAGAACGGCAGGCGCCCATCGAGGGTGACCTGGGTGTCCGTGCCGAGCTGTAGCAGGTCGATGAACGCGTCACGGCGGCGGATCTGCTGTCGTCCGGCGTCGCCGAGGATGATCAACGCTCCTGCGCTCACCTGCGCCGGGTGGAGGGCGCCGAGCGTTGCTGCGACGTTCGCGGAGTCCGTGCCGCCGGACAGCTCGACACAAGAACTCGCCGGATCGTAGCGGTGATCGGCGACGGCCTGGGCGAGCTGCTGCTCGTATGCGTCGATCACCGCGGCGTCGTCGACGTCGGGGCGTAACTGCCGGGCTCGGGAGTGCAGCGCGGGCTCGGGGTAGTGCAGGGTCAGGCCATCGCGGTCGTAGGCGGCGGTGGAGCGTTCGCTGATCCGGTGGACGCCGGCGAACACGGTGTCGTGTCCATAGCGGACGCGGAACGCCAGCAGCCGGGCGACCTCGCGGTCGAGCAGCTTCCCCGGGGCGATGTACGGCCGAAGGTCGAGCAGATCCCAGGATCCGTGAAGGATCCCGGCCTGCTCGGTGACATACAGCGGCGCGACGCCCTGCGGCCCGGCGGTGAGCCGGACCCGCCCCGCGTCGATCTGAACGTCGAGGAAGTCGGCCGGCTGCTGCCCGTCGCATCCGGCCACACGCTCGCGGATGCAGAACCGGTCGCCTGTGCACAGATACTCCAAGGCGGGATGGATGTACGGCTCGATCCAGGACCGCCCGTGCGTCCACCGGCGGCCGTCCCACCTCCATGGCCCGCTCGTATCGTCGATCGAGATTTCCAGCTTCAGCACGTCAGCTCCCTTTCGTTGTGGAAGGCCGGCGGCACGAAGACCGCCGGCCAACGTGTCGACCCTCACGCGTCGACGGTCAGGTCTCGATCTCGTCCTTGGTGTTGTAGCTGTCCGAGGAACCCGCCTTCTTCTTGTAGGCGAAGCGGTCCTCGACCGGGGGAACCTCCCACTCCGGCGTACCGGTGAACAGGTCCTCGATCGCGTCGAGCGTCAGCGTGGCCATGACACCTCCCTTCGTGTGTGCCTCTTACGAAAACCGCGGCCTGAGTAAGCGCCAGAGCCACGGTCGGCCACGGCCCCGGGTTCCCGCGCTGGATGCCCGGGGTCGCGGCGTTCTGGGGCCGCCGAGAGGGTGCCGAACTCGATGCGTCGGGCGCTGCAACGCGGCGCCGCTGACCCTCTCGGCGGGTCTGGGGCCGCCGGGCCCGTCCCCTCAAACGGACCCGGCGGCGGTGTCCCGGCCTCTACCAAGCCGGGACGTCTGGATGGGCCGCCGGGCGGAGGTCGCTCGTCCCCGCCCGGCGGCCAGGCCGCCTGGGGAGCCGCGTCTTGTGCGCATGAGCGCGCGGCTTGCCTGGCCCGGGCGGCCTCGTCCCGCACGGCCGCGCCCGGGGGAAGCGGGGGCCATGCGGGGGTCTGGTGGGCGCGCGGCGGTGACGCAGTGGCCACGAGCTCCGGTGATCGCCGCGCGTCCACGTCCTAGGTGTCCTTCTTCAGCTTGGCGAGGTACTCCCGCGAAGCCAGGGACGTAGGGGGCCCGGGCGACCCGGCAGGGACCTGCTCACCGCTCACACCGGCACCCCGATCCGCTTGAGTTCGGCGTCGGTCAGGATGACCTTGTTCGCGGCAACGACGACGTGCACGGTCTTGGATCGCTCGTCATACGTCACCCAGCGCGCGGCGGCCAACTGGTCGACAATCGACAGGCCGCGGCCATACTCGGCGAGCTGGCCGCCCCGGTTCACGCCGGCGATGGGCCGGTGGTCGGGGTCGGTGACGGCCAGGTGCACATACCGATCGGTGACGATCATCCGGATGTTGATCGGCGCCATGCGGTCGGGCCATTCGAACAGCGCACGGGCGGCGTTGACCGCGTTTGTGACGATCTCGCTGGTGATCAGTCCGATCTCGTAGGCGTCGAACGGCAGACCGAACACCTCGGACGAGGCGAAAGACCGCGCCCGGGCCACTTCGCTGGGCTGGGCACGCAGGCCGCGCCACGCAGGGCGGCGAGGTATGGGGGACGGGCGGTCGGTGACCGCTGGGTCTATTAGCACAGGGAATCACACCCCGTCGGAGTCATCGAGTGAAGATGTTGCTAGGGAAACATCACTCTGCGTATTGGACTGGTCGCTCGGTTCTCTTCCAGGGAAGCCGAGCGGACGCCTTCACCCCAGAGCATCCGTGGCGCGGTACTGGTGCAGTCGTGAGGCATCTCTGCTGCATTCGCGCTGCATCGCCGGTTCACGTCTTACGCTGACGTTGGCGAACTCGACGATGGCGAGTCGGCTTCATCGCGCGGAGGACTTTCGATGACGGCAGGACGACGACCCAGGCTGGCCGCACGCCGAAGAATGTGCGGATTCACTCAGGAGTCGCTTGCCGCCGCGCTCGGGGTAGACCGGTCCACCGTTGCCCGATGGGAACGCGGGCAATGTGATCCCCAGCTCTACCACCGATCTAAGCTTTGTGAGCTCCTCCAGGTCAGCCTGGAGGAACTGGACGAACTACTGACGATCGATGCGGCAAGGATGCAGAATCATGCGTCGCCCGCTCAGAGGCGGGTACTCCAGGGCCGCGCCATCGCCCCCACAGTGGTCACACTCGATGTCGGCTCTGATGGACTGGAGGACATGAACCGACGGGAGTTGCTTCGTCTGCTGAGCGTCGCGGGAACGCTGGTCGCGGTGCCTGATCTCGTCACCGACGGGTATGCCGATGACTCCGAACAGATCAGCCAGTACGAGCAGCTGAACTCCCACCTATGGCAGGTGTATGCCCTGTCGGAGTCCAAGCGGACCGTGTACCCGGTCGTACGACAACAACTCGACTTGCTGACCGGAAGTCTCGACCGGACGCACTCGTCCGCCGCGCATAAGCGACTCTGTGTCGCAACCGGGGATCTCCTCCAGCTCGCCGGAGAGATCTTTTTTGACTCCGACCGGTATATCGACGCGGCGCACTGTTACAAACTTGCGGCCGATGCCAGCAAAGAGGGCGACGCGTTCGACCTGTGGGCGTGCGCCTTGACTCGACACGCCTACCTCGGTATGTATGAACGCCGATTCGAGGACGTGACGCCAGTCTTGGAGGGGGCCGCCAGGGTCGCCCGACGTGGTGATGGGCAATTGTCTACGCGGCATTGGGTTGCCGCGGTGCGAGCAGAGGCATATGCCGGGCTGGGGGACCTCGACGCTTGCCAACGCGCCCTCGACGAAGCCGAGCAGGTGAAGGAGCTGACCGGGTCTGTGATGCCGGGTGGCTGGCTCCGCTTTGACGACTCGCGACTGGCCGAAGAACGCGGCACTTGTTACGCCGCCCTGGGGCGGGCCGACTTGGCCTCGGAGGCGCTGATCAAGGCTCTCGGCACGGCCGCATCGCCGCGTCGACGCGGAAGCATCCTGACCGACCTTGCTGCCCTCGGCATGCAGACCAGAGACCTTGACCAGGTCCTTTATTACGGTGGGCAAGCGGTCGAACTGGCAGAACAGACCCGGTCGTCGGGGTACATCGGACGCAAGCTCCAAGGATTGCGTACCCAGCTTGCCTCGTTGTCGTCCGACAGCCGGGCGGCTCAACTCAGCGAACGAATCGCCCAACTCTGAGGAGACGATATGCAGGCACAGTCGGACACCCAGCAAAGCGAATACGGCCGTATCTTCCGGGATGCGTGGATCGCCGGAGTGCGCAAGCACTACCCAGGTGACCCCAAACCCGGATACATCGCCCCGTGGGGCGAGACCCCCGACTGGGAACGCCAAGCCGCAAGCGCGGTATACCGGCAAGTGGCTGATTTTGTCGCGGTATCGGACGGGGCAACCGACAAACTCACCCGAGAACAAAAGGGCCGCTTCGTCGCGCTATGTTGGGTCGCCCAGATTTACAAGCACATCTCCGAACCGAAGCCATCCTATGTCGCAGATTGGGACGCGCTTCCGGAATGGCAACAACAGACCGATATCGACATCTTCGAAGAGATCGAAAAACGCGCTTGATCAACGCGATTTCCCGGTCAGATCGCATGGCCGGACGGCTCGCACGTGACCTGAGCCGTCCGGTACAGGAGGGGAGTGACGAACCAGGGCCGTGAGCATCGGCCCGCAGGCCAGGGCCGGTGCGTTCTCGCTACGACACGCCCTGGCGTCCGGGGGCAGTGGAAATACCGGATACCAGGCGCGCGTATGTTTCCAGCATGAGTGATCTGGTCGCCCCGGCACCCTCACCCAACGCCATCCGTCGTGCGCTCGCCCGCGCGCGCGACGGCAAATCGCTCGACGTGTCCGAGGCCGAGGTGCTGTTGCACGCCCGCGGCGAGGACCTGGAGACGCTGCTGACGTACGCCGCCCGCGTCCGTGACGCCGGGCTCGAGGCCGCCGGCCGGCCCGGCGTGATCACCTACAGCCGCAAGGTCTTCATCCCACTCACGCGCCTCTGCCGCGACCGGTGCGGCTACTGCACCTTCGCGACGGTCCCCGGCCGCCTGGACGCGCCCTACCTCAGCCCCGACCAGGTTCTGGAGATCGCCCGCCAGGGCGCCGAGCTGGGCTGCAAGGAGGCCCTGTTCACTCTCGGCGACCGGCCGGAGGACCGCTGGAAGCAGGCCGGCGAGTGGCTGCACGCGCACGGCTACGACGACACGCTCTCGTACGTGCGCGCGATGGCGATCCGCGTGCTGGAGGAGACCGGGCTGCTGCCCCATCTCAACCCCGGCGTGCTGAGCTGGCGGGACCTGCAGCGGCTGCGGCCGGTCGCGCCGTCGATGGGCATGATGCTGGAGACGACGTCCCGGCGGCTCTTCGAGGAGAAGGGCGGCGCGCACTTCGGGTCCCCGGACAAGGACCCCGCCGTACGCCTGCGTGTGCTGGAGGACGCCGGCCGGTCGAACGTGCCGTTCACCACCGGAATCCTCATCGGCATCGGCGAGACGGTCCACGACCGCGCCGAGTCGATCTTCGCCATCCGCAAGGTCATGCGGGAGTATGGCGGGATCCAGGAGGTCATCGTCCAGAACTTCCGCGCCAAGCCGGACACCAAGATGCGCGCCACGCCCGACGCGGAGCTGGAGGAGCTGGCCGCCACGATCGCCGTGACGCGGGTCGTCCTGGGTCCCAGGGCGCGCGTGCAGGCCCCGCCGAACCTGGTCGACTCCGAGTACGCCCTGATGCTGCGGGCGGGCATCGACGACTGGGGCGGCGTCTCGCCGCTGACGCCGGACCACGTGAACCCCGAGCGCCCGTGGCCGCAGATCGACGAGCTGGCCGCCCGTACCGCCGACAGCGGGTTCGCGCTGCGGGAGCGCCTGACCATCTACCCCGAGTACGTCCGGCGCGGCGAGTCCTGGCTCGACCCCCGCCTCGCCGCCCACGTGGCCGCGCTGGCCGGCCCGGACGGCCTGGCCCGCGAGGACGTCACGCCGGCCGGCCTGCCCTGGCAGGAGCCGGACGGCAGCTGGGGCGAGGCCGGGCGGACCGATCTGCACGTGGCGATCGACGCCGAGGGCCGTACGAAGGACCGCCGGGACGACTTCGACGAGGTCTACGGCGACTGGTCGGAGGTGGGGACGCGGATCCGGCCCGCCGAACGCTTCGACGCCGACGTCGCGGCGGCGCTGCGCAGCGCCGAGCGGGACCCGGCCGGGCTGTCCGACCAGGACGCCCTCGCGCTGCTGCAGGCCGACGGCCCCGAGCTGGAGGCCCTGGCGCGGCTCGCCGACGACCTGCGCCGCGACGCCGTCGGCGACGACGTGACCTACGTCGTCACGCGCAACATCAACTTCACCAACGTCTGCTACACCGGCTGCCGGTTCTGCGCGTTCGCCCAGCGTCGTACGGACGCTGACGCGTACACGCTGTCGATCGAGCAGGTCGGGCAGCGGGTCGACGAGGCCTGGGCGGCCGGGGCGACCGAGGTGTGCATGCAGGGCGGCATCCACCCGGACCTGCCGGGCACCGCCTATTTCGACCTCGCCCGTGAGGTCAAGAGGCGGGCCCCGGAGATCCACATGCACGCCTTCAGCCCCATGGAGGTCGTCAACGGCGCCGCCCGGACCGACCTGTCCATCCGCGACTTCCTGCTCGAGGCGAAGGCCGCGGGCGTGGACTCGCTGCCCGGCACGGCCGCCGAGATCCTCGACGACGACGTCCGCTGGGTGCTCACGAAGGGCAAGCTGCCGACGTCGGCGTGGATCGAGGTGGTGACGACCGCCCACGAGATCGGCCTGCCGACGACCTCCACGATGATGTACGGCCACGTGGACACGCCCGCGCACTGGGTCGCGCACCTGAAGCTGATCCGGTCGATCCAGGAGCGCACCGGCGGCTTCACCGAGTTCGTGCTGCTGCCGTTCGTGCACCACAACGCGCCGATCTACCTCGCCGGCCTGGCCCGGACGGGCCCGACCGCCCGGGAGAACCGCGCGGTCCACGCGCTGGCCCGCGTCCTCCTGCACGAGGCGATCCCGAACATCCAGTGCTCGTGGGTGAAGCTCGAGGACGAGCTGTGCGAGCAGGTCCTGCGGGGCGGCGTCAACGACCTCGGCGGCACGCTCATGGAGGAGACGATCAGCCGGATGGCCGGGTCGGAGAACGGCTCGTTCAAGACGATGTCGGCGCTGGAGGGACTCGCCGCTCGGGCCGGGCGTCCGGCGCGGCAGCGGACGACGCTGTACGGTCCGGTACCGGAGGAACGGCGCGCCGCGGCGCTGGCGACCGACGGCGTCGGCCGGTTCCTGCCGCTGGCCCACTGAGGGACGGGTGGAGGACGGACAGGGCGGTCCGGCGCCCTGTCCGCCGCGTCACCTACTTGATGAAGCGGATGACGTGGGCGGTGTGCCGGCCCGACCCGTACAGGGTGGTGACGTGCACGCTGTGCGAGCCGCGGGGCGGCGCGGCCTCGATGATCTTGTTGTTGCCGATGTAGAGCGCCACGTGGGTCGTGGAGTAGATGTCGTCACCGCTGCCCCAGAAGATCAGGTCGCCCTTGCGCAGCGACGACCAGCTCTTCTTCGGGCCCCGGCTGTACTGCTGGGTGGTGTTGGCGCCGATGTCGATGCCCGCGCCCTTGTAGAACGCGTACAGCGTCAGTCCCGAGCAGTCGAAGCCGTACCGGCGGTAGTCGTTGTAGCCGCCGGGGCTCAGGCTCGCGATGCCGCAGGACGGGCCGCCCTTGCCGCCGGCGCCCCATGAGTAGCTGCGGACCTTCTTGGTCTCCGCCGTGGCGACGGCGATCACCCGGTTGACGCGGGCGGTCACCGATCCGCCGCGGGAGCCGATGGCGCCGTTGTTGCGCCCGTGCACGGCGGCGCTGCTGTAGCAGTTGCTGGAGCCGGGGGTGTCGCCGCCGCTGCTCGTGCTCCCGCCGCCGGTGTTCGACGTGCCGGTGCTGCACCGGGGCACGCCGGGGGCGTAGCCGGTGTGGCCGGTCTTGACGTAGACGTCGGTCACCCAGGCGCCGTCCGTCGTCTTGTCCCAGATGCTGGATCCGTAGGCGTACTCGCCCGGGTCCTGGCAGACGACGGGGACCTTCTGTCCCTTCTTGTACTTGTCGGCCGTGACGACCTTCGCGTTGAGCGATTTGCCCGCGCGGGTGTTCAGGGCGGCCGTGGCCACGAAGTAGTGGGCGGTCACCTTCTTGCTCGACGACGTGGACTCGACGTGCGAGGACGAGCAACCGGCGAGTGCGGCGACACCGATGGACACGGCGGCGACGCTCAGGCCGGTGACGAGTGGTCGTCTCGTTGTCATGAGCGGGTCCTTTCCTGGCGCGGCTAGGGGACCGCGCCGGTCGGGTTGCGGGGGCAGTGATCATGGCACCGTGCGCAGAGTAATTCTGGATTTTCACAAACCCGGTCGAATCAGACACGGATCGTCACGCAAAGTAAGTACCTACTGGCGGGTACGGAAATCGCTCATTTATTCTCATTGAGCGTTCAAAGCTGATGAAGCGTTCAGAGAGGGCTTTACGGGTGTAGTCCACCGGGCGCGCTATTCTCCGGATCATGGCCGTGACCAGGAGGGATCCCCGGGTCCGGCTGCTGGTCGCCGGCGCGGCGGTCCTCCTCGTCGGCCTGTCCACCGGCTGGTACCTCCTGCGCGACCGCCCACAGGCCTGCCAGGGCAGGACCCTGCAGGTCGGAGTGGTGGCCGCCCCGGACATCACCCCCGCGCTCGCCGCCGTCGCCGCCCGCTTCAACGTGCAGCCGCACGAGATCGGGGGGCGGTGCGCCCAGATCGAGGTCGAGGCGCGGGACCCGGCGACGGTCGTCCGCTCTCTCGCCAGAGGCGACCCGGTCGGCGCGGACGCGTGGGTGCCCGACTCCTCGATGTGGCTCGACCGCGCCCGCGCCGCCGGAGCGCGGACGGTCGGGTTCGGCTCGCCGCTCGCCGCGTCCCCCGTGGTGATCGCGGCACCGCGCGCCGTCGCCGCCGAGCTGCGGGACGACGGGACCGCCGCGAGCTGGCGCCTGCTGAAGAAGGCCCCGCTGCACGCCTCGGTGCGCGTCCTCGACCCGGCCCGCAACGCCGCCGGCGCCGCGGTCGCGCTGGCGGCCCGGGCCACGATCGGCCCCGTCACGGCGCGGCGCGACCCGGACCCGGCCCGGCTCTACGCCTCGTTCGCCGGGCTGGAGGACCTCCGCCGCCCTCTCGTGGCCGCCTCCGAACAGTCGGTCGTCGCCTACAACGACGCCCACCGGCCCAATCCGGCGTCGGTCATCGTCCCCGAGGAGGGCACCCTCCTCCTCGACCACCCGTTCGTCACGGTGAGCACGGACCCCCTGCGCGCCCAGGCCGCCGACGCGTTCCGCTGGGCTCTGCAGGCACAGCAGGCCCGGGACACCTTCCAGTGGTACGGCTTCCGGACCGCGGACGGCCGCATCGACGCCCGCGACGCGACCCGCCTCGGCCTGCGGCAGACCCTCCCCAAGATCCTCCCGAACCCCACCCCGTCCCAGGTCGCCGCCGCCATGCGCGCCTGACGGTGAGAGATCACCTCGTCCGTTGCCAGTACGAGCGAGCGGCGACCCCGCAGGGGTGATCGGGTTCCTTCACCGGGGTGAGACCGCGGCGGCTCAGCGGCGGAGGATGAAGTCCTCCGGGTCGCGGGGCGGGCGGTCGCGTGGGGGAGCGGCGGGATGGCCGACGCCGACCGCGCCCATCGGGTCCCAGTTCGGCGGCAGGCCGAGCGTCTCGCGGACGACGTCGGCGCAGAACAGCGTGCTCGACACCCAGCAGGAACCGAGCCCCTCGACGGCCAGCGCGACGAGGAGGTTCTCCACGCCCGCGCCCATCGCGACCAGGAACATCTCGCGTTCGGCGCGGGACCGGCGCGCGTCCGGGTAGTCGTGCGCGCCGTCCGCCACGAGACACGGCACGACGAGGTACGGGGCGCGGCGCAGCACGTCGCCGCGCCTGAGCCGCCGCGTGATCGACTCCTCGCTGAAGCCGTCGCCACGCAGGTCGGCCTCCCAGGCGTCGCGCATCGCGTCGAGCAGCCGGTCCTTGTGCTCCTCGACCAGCACGAAGCGCCAGGGCGTCGTGTGGTGCGGGGCGGGCGCGGTGATCGCGGCGGCCACCGCCCGGCGGACCGTGGCCGGGTCGACCGGCTCGGGCGCGAACTCCCGGACCGTACGGCGGGCCGTCAGCACGTCCGCCGAGCCGTACCGGAACATGTCCTCGTCGGGCGAGCGGACGAGGGCCCGCGCACCCGGCCCGTCCTCCTCGGTCACCAGGCCGGCCAGGCCGCGCACGACCGCGACCGGGACACCGGCCAGCTTGCCCTTCACGAGTTCGGCCGCCGAGGCGATCTCGTCGGCGACCGAGACGACCGTGGCGTCGAGCCGGTTGCCGTACGCGTCGACGTGGCCCCGCAGGTCGTCCAGCGGGGAGAGGCCGGCCGCGCCGATGGCGGCGTCGGTGAGGCCCAGCCGCCACGGGCGGCCGAGCGTGTCCGAGACGATCACGCCGACGCGGACTCCGGTCAGTTCGCGCAGGCGCGCGCGGATGCGGCGCGCCGACGCGTCCGGGTCCTCGGGGAGGAGCAGTACCGTGCCCGGGTCGGTGTTCGACGCGTCCACGCCTGCCGCCGCCAGGACCAGGCCCTGACGGGTCTGCACGATCCGCGTGGCGCCGCGCCGGGCCACGACCCGCACGGTCTCCGCGTCGATCGCCTTCTCCCGGTCGTCGGCGACCAGGACCCGCCCCTCCGCCTTGCTGACGATCTTGGAGGTGACGACGACCACGTCGCCGTCGCGCAGATCGGCCCCGGCGATCAGCCCGGCGACGTCGTCGCCTTCGCGCACCTCGGGAAGGCCGTCGAGGCCGAAGACCTCGAACCCACTCACGTGCCCTCCTTCGTCGGAGGAGCGATCAGACACGCTGTGCTCATGGTTCGCTCGCTGCGCTCGCTCACGCCAGCTCCCGGGCCAGGTCGACGGCGGCGCGGGCGATGTCCGCGGCGGCGTCCACGTCCGTCATCAGGAGCGGCCGGGCGCGGACGGCGATGCCGCCGAGGTCGCCCTCGAGCGCGGCGTCGGCGGTGTCCACGAGCCAGCCGTCGAGCAGGTCCGCGCCGTAGTGGGCGGCCACCGCTCCCGCCGAGGTCTCCACGCCGATCGCGGTCAGGCAGGCGTCGGCCATGCCGCGCACGGGAGCGCCGCCGATGATCGGGGAGACGCCCACCACGGTCTTGGCCGCGACCGCCGGGCGTATGCCCGGAACGGACAGGATCGTCCCCACGCTCACCACCGGGTTGGACGGCGGGAGGATCACGAGGTCGGCCGCGTCCAGGGCCTCGAGGACGCCGGGCGCGGGCTTGGCGTCCTCGGCCCCGACCGCCACGATCGAGCGGGCCGGGACCTGCGCGTGCAGGCGCACCCACCACTCCTGGAAGTGGACGGCCCGGCGGCCCTGCTCCTCCTCGATGACGACGTGGGTCTCCACCCGGTCGTCGCTCATCGGCAGCAGGCGCACGCCGGGCTTCCAGCGCTCGCACAGCGCCTCGGTCACGGCGGACAGGGGGTATCCCGCGTCCAGCATCTGCGTGCGCACGATGTGCGTCGCGAAGTCACGGTCGCCGAGGGTGAACCAGGAGGGGCCGATCTCGTACGCGGCGAGTTCCTCGCGGATCGTGAACGTCTCGTCCGCGCGGCCCCATCCCTGCTCCTCGTTGATGCCGCCGCCGAGGGTGTACATCACGGTGTCCAGATCGGGACAGACCCGAAGCCCGAAGAGTGAAATGTCGTCGCCGATGTTGCCGATTACGGTGATGTCCGCCTCTGGGGCGGCCTGCCGTAGTCCGCGCAGGAAACGGGCTCCCCCGATTCCGCCCGCCAGTGCCACGATGCGCATGCGGACAAGTCTGGCACCTCGGGGAGCGGCGGACGCCCACGGGCCGCGGGTCAGTATGCGAAGCTGGCAATGATCCGATTACTCACAGGGAGTACACGCGTGAACAACGACGCCGCGCAGCGGCTACGAGGACCCGGGGCGTGGATCCTCCTCGGTTCGGTCGTCCTGCAGTTCCTCAGCGGACTGATCGGCCTGTCCACGGGTAAGGGAACGACTTTCACGTACCGCGCCTACAACTTCGTCGCGTACGACAACTTCTTCGCGGGCGTGGCCACCGTCGCGGTCGTCGTGGCGGCCGTGGCGCTGGCGTCCCGGCTCGGCGGCCCCCCGATCGCCCAGGCGCGCAACGTCGCCCTGGCCGGTGTGATCCTGCTCGGCGTCATCGCGCTGTTCGACGTGATCGGCATCCTCGCAGGCCTCGCGGCGGGCAGCGGCAGTGAGGGCGCGATCCTGGACATTCCGGCAAGCGCGAAGTTCGCGATGTTCTTGTACGGCGTCGCGAAGCTCGCGGTGCTGGCGGTCGGCGCCTTCTACGCCTTCTCGACGTTCCAGTCGTTCCAGCCGGCGCAGCCGGTCGCTCCGCAGTATCCGCAGCAGGGCTACGGCCAGCCGGGGCCGCAGTACGGGCAGGCGTACGGTCAGCAGCAGCCTTACGGTCAGCCGCAACAGCCCTATGGGCAGCCCCAGGTGCAGCAACCGTACGGTCAACAGTCGCCATATCCGCAGCAGGGGTACGGCCAGTCTGCTTACTATCAGCAGCGACCGGCCCAGCCCGCCCAGCCGGCGCAGCCGGCGGGGCAGAGCGAGGGTGAGTGGACGCGTGCCTACGGCAGCACGGAGCAGCCGGCACCGCAGGAGACGAAGGAGACCTCATCGGGATCGGGGGAGTCGGATCAGTCGCCTCCCGCGGACCCGTACCGGCCTCCGGAGTAGTCGGCGACGGCAGAAACACATAACCGCGGGATTCTGTGGAGTCACTGATCGTCTCTGCAGGTCAGCACGGCTTTACGGTCGTGACACCCCGCGCCGTGCCCATTCGGCTTGACGTCCCTGGTCATACACGCGTGTAATTTCATGGGTGTAGTTCTGCCTTCCCGGGGGACTGTGTCGGGGAAGGTGACCAGGGGGGGACTCCACGGGGCGAGGAGGTGCGTCTGTGAGCGAAGTGCTCATCCCGCTGGCGCACGGTGCAGACGGCGAAGAGTTGGGCTGGCAGGAGCGCGCGCTGTGCGCGCAAACCGACCCGGAAGCTTTTTTTCCGGAAAAGGGTGGCTCGACCCGTGAAGCCAAGAAAGTGTGCCGTGCCTGTGAGGTGCGGGCGGAATGCTTGGAATACGCGCTGGGGCATGACGAGCGGTTCGGGATCTGGGGAGGTCTTTCCGAACGTGAACGCCGGAAGCTCAAGCGCGCGGCAGGCTGAAATCCGCCTCCGCGGCGTCTGACGCCCGCGGCGACCATTTCACCGGGGTCCTGCCGGACGGCTTGACGCGGTCCGGCAGGACCCGGGGGGCGCCGCGTACGGTCGGCGGATCTCGGGGCGTCCGGCGTCGAAGCCCCCAGACCAGGCGGGTCGTTCAGGCCGCCTCAGTCGTCGCGGGACTCGTAGGTCGGGTCGATGGACTCCGGCGCGAGCCCGAGCAGATCCGCGACCTCCTCGACCACCACGTCACGGACCAGCCGGACGCGGTCGCGCTCATCGTCGCCGCCACGCGCCTCCACGGGCCGCCGGTACACCACGATCCGCGCCGGCCTGCCGTCCGCCGCGGGCAGCAGGCGCCCGAGCGGAACCGGATCGGCCGGGTCCGCCCACGGCTCGACGGGCGGGACCTCTTCGACGGCGAACTCGACGCCTGTCAACTCGCGGCTCCATCGCTGCTCGAGCCGGCGCGCCTCCTCGCGGACCAGATCGTCGAAGCGCTCGGCGCGGGTCCGGGAGATCGGCGCATCGGGCGGCGCGAGCGGGCCGCGCAGGCCGCGTCCACGGCGGTCGCGGCGGCGTGTGCTGGAGCGTGTCACCCGGGATCGCACTCCTTGAGCATAGTCCGGACCTCGCCGGACCGCCCCCCGGCACAAAGATCCGTTATGCGGTCGCGCGTCGGAAATACGGCGACACGAAGTGAGGATAGTGGCGCAGGGGCGGCAGGAGGAGATACGTTCCCGTCGTGAGCCCCGTCCGCATCTGCTCCCGCACCGCGTGCAAGCAGTCTGCTGTCTACACGCTCACGTACGTCTACGCCGACTCGACCGCTGTTCTGGGCCCGCTGGCAGCGTACGTCGAGCCGCATTGCTATGACCTCTGCGCCGAGCACGCCGAGCGCCTGACCGCCCCCGTCGGCTGGGAGCTCGTCCGCCTCCCCGCCGAAGAGTCCGAGCCGACCACTGACGACCTCGAAGCACTGGCCAACGCCGTCCGTGAGGCCGCGAAACCGGCCACGCCGCGGGAGGAACCGGTCGGGCAGGGCATCGAAGTCGGCCGGCGCGGCCATCTGCGGGTCCTCCGCTCCGACACGCCCCGCAAACCCTGATCCGCTCCCGGTAGGCTCATGACCGCAATGCGACGACCGGGCCATGAGCAGGGGGGCGCACGTGGGCGACCTGGCCAAGATCTTCAAGGCGTACGACGTCCGGGGGATCGTGCCCGATGACTTCGACGAGCGGATAGCCGAGGCGGCCGGTGCCGCCTTCGTGCGCGTCACCGGCGCCACGGCGATCGTCACCGCCCACGACATGCGCACCTCGTCGGGACCGCTGTCCGCAGCGTTCGCGCGGGGTGCCGCCGCCCAGGGCGCCGACGTCACCGAGGCGGGCCTCGGCTCGACCGACCTGCTCTACTACGCCAGCGGCAGCCTCGGCCTGCCCGGCGCGATGTTCACCGCCAGCCACAACCCGGCCCGGTACAACGGCATCAAGCTGTGCCGGGCGGGCGCCCGGCCGATCGGCCGGGACACCGGGCTCGGCGAGATGCGCCGGCTGGTCGAGGAGGGCGTTCCGGCCCACGACGGCCCGGCGGGCACGGTCCGCCGCTTGGACCTGCTCTCGGGGTACTCCGCGCATCTGCGGTCCCTCGTCGACCTGGCGGGCATCCGTCCGCTCAAGGTCGTGGTCGACGCCGGCAACGGCATGGCCGGGCACACGGTGCCGAGCGTGTTCGCGGGGCTGCCGATCGACCTCGTCCCGCTCTACTTCGAGCTCGACGGCACGTTCCCGAACCACGAGGCCAACCCGATCGAGCCGGAGAATCTCCGCGACCTGCAGGCGGCGGTCCGCGAGCACCGCGCCGACATCGGGCTGGCCTTCGACGGCGACGCGGACCGCTGTTTCGTCGTGGACGAGCGCGGCGAGCCGGTCACGCCCTCGGCGATCACGGCCCTGGTCGCCGTACGGGAGCTGGCCAAGCACCCCGGCGCGCGGATCGTGCACAACCTGATCACCTCCCGGGCCGTCCCGGAGTTCATCCGGGAGCACGGCGGCGAGCCCGTCCGCACGAGGGTCGGGCACTCGTTCATCAAGCAGACGATGGCCGAGGCCGGCGCCGTCTTCGGCGGTGAGCACTCCGCCCACTACTACTTCCGCGACTTCTGGTTCGCCGACTCCGGCATGCTCGCCGCGCTGCACGTCCTGGCCGCGCTCGGCGAGCAGGAGCGGCCGCTGTCCGCGCTGCTCGCCGCCTACAGCCCGTACACCGCCTCCGGTGAGATCAACTCCGAGGTCGCCGACCAGGCGGCCGCGACGGCGCGGGTGCGCGCCGAGTTCGCGGGCCGGCCCGGCGTCACCCTGGACGAGCTCGACGGCCTCACGGTCGGGCACGCCGACTGGTGGTTCAACCTGCGACCGTCCAACACCGAACCCCTCCTCCGCCTCAACGCCGAGGCGGCCGACCCTGAGACCATGGCCGCGGTGCGCGACGAAGTGCTCGCCGTCGTCCGAAAGGAAGAAAGTTGAACATCGACGCCTGGCTGCTGGAGATCCTGGCCTGCCCCAACTGCCGGGGCGAGCTGAAGGCCGACGAGGCGGCCGACGAGCTCGTCTGCACCGGAACGTGCAAGTACGCCTACCCGGTGCGCGACGACATCCCGGTCCTGCTGGTCGACGAGGCGCGGACCCCGGCCTGACATGACTCCTGTCGAGGTCGACCCCGGCCGCCTCGACGACCCCGAGGCGCTGGCGGCCGCCGATCCCGGAGACATGCTGCGGTGCGTCGCGTCCGCCGCGGCCCAGGTCCGCGAGGCCCAGCTCTACACCGCCGAGGCGGGCGTCGAACGCATCGCGCAGGGCGGCCGGCCCCGTGCCATCGTGGTCGTCGGCACCAGCGGCTCCGGCCTCGCCGGGGAGATGCTGGCGGCCGTCTGCGGGCAGGGCTGCCGCGTGCCGATCATGACCGTACAAGGTCACCGGCTCCCCGGCTGGGTCGGCGCGGCCGACCTGGTCATCGCCGTGTCCGGGCCGGGCGGCACCGAGGAGACCCTGACGGCGGCCGTCGAGGCCGTGCGCCGGGGCTGCCGCCTGCTGTGCGTCGGCGTCGGCGCGTCACCGCTGGCCGAGATCGCCGTCCAGGCCGGTGTGCCGTTCGTCCCCGTACGACCGGCCGGGCCGGAGCGGACGATGCTGTGGGGCCTGACCGTCCCGCTGCTGCTCGCCGCCCGGGCGCTCGGGCTGACCGACGTCACGGCCGCGACCCTCGAACGGACGGCCGAGGTGCTGGAGGACATGAGCCACCAGTGCCGGCCGGCGAGCGAGTCGTTCGTCAATCCCGCGAAACAGGTCGCGCTGGAGCTCGCCGGCTCGCTGCCCGTCATCTGGGGCACGTCACCGCTGACCGGGGTGGCCGCCCACCGCTTCGCGAACCGGCTCTCCGCCGACGCCGGCTACCCCGCCGTACACGGTGAGCTGCCGGCGGCCTGGCACGACCAGGCGGCGATGTTCGACGGCCCGTTCGCGGCCGGCGCGGGCGGCTCCGCCGAGGAGGACTTCTTTCGCGACCGGGTCGAGGAACCGGAGCCGATCCGGCTGTCCCTCGTGCTCGTCCACGACGTGGAGGAGCACCCGCAGGTGACCAGGCGGCGGGAGATCGCCGCCGAGTTCGCCCGTGACCGCGCCGTACCCGTGGTGGAGCTGACGACCAGGGGCACCCATCCTCTGGAACGGCTCGCCGGGCTCATCGCGCACATCGACTACATCAGCGTCTACCTGGCCCTGGCCGTCGGCGTCGACCCGTCGGCGGTCATCCGGGAGCCCGAAGAGAGGAACACGTGAGTAACACCGGCCGCGCGACGAACAGGAGCGACCGTGAGTGCTGAAGGCGGTACCAAGGCGATCATTGCGGCACTCGGGGCGAACCTCGGTATCGCGGCCGCGAAGTTCGTGGCGTTCGCGTTCACGGGATCGGCGTCGATGATGGCCGAGGGGGTGCACTCGATCGCCGACTCGGGCAACCAGGGCCTCCTGCTGCTCGGCGGCAAGCGGTCCAAGCGGGCGAGGACCCGCGAGCACCCGTTCGGCTACGGCAGCGAGCGCTACTTCTACGCCTTCATCGTCGCGGTCGTGCTGTTCACCGTCGGGGCGCTGTTCTCGCTGTACGAGGGCTGGCACAAGGTCGCCGACCCGCACGACGTCGAGGACCCGATCTGGGCGTTCGGCGTGCTGATCTTCGCGATCCTCCTCGAGGGCTCTTCGTTCCGTACGGCGATGAAGGAGGCGGGCCGGACCCGGGGCAAGCAGAGCTGGGTGTCCTACATCCGCCGCGCCAAGGCGCCCGAGCTGCCGGTCGTGCTCCTGGAGGACTCCGCGGCCCTGCTCGGCCTGGTCATCGCCTTCGTCTGCGTCGCGCTGGCGGTCGTCACCGGCAACGGGATCTGGGACGGCGTCGGCTCGATGGCCATCGGCGTGTTGCTGGCGTTCGTGGCGATCGTGCTGGCCATCGAGACCAAGAGCCTGCTGATCGGTGAGGCGGCCGCCACCGAGGTGGAGAAGCGGATCGTCACCGAGCTCGAGTCGGTCGACGAGGTCGACCGCGTCATCCACATCCGGACGCTGCACGTCGGCCCGGAGGAGCTGCTCGTGGCCGCGAAGATCGCGGTGACCCACGACGACACCGCCGCCGAGGTCGCCCGGGCGATCGACGCGGCCGAGAAGCGCGTACGGGCCGCAGTCCCGATGGCCCGCCACATCTACCTCGAACCCGACCTGGACCGCTCGAGCGTGTCGGAAGCCCCGTAGCCCTCAGGTCACCCGCGAAACGCAGACCGCCGGCCCCACAGTGTGGGGCCGGCGGCGATTGGTCGGTGCGGCCGCGAGACGATCAGGTCACACGCCGCCGGACGTACGGCGGCGCCGGCGTCCGCTGATGAAGCCCCCGACGAACAGTGCCACGGCGCAGCCGCCGCAGATCAGCAGGCCGATCATGTGCAGCGCCGTCGGGAAGTCGATGTGGCGGAGCATGGGCTGCCTCCAGGTTTCCTTTGTAGTGATGCTTACGGGTGAGAACCGTCCCTATCGAGGCGGCGATGGCAAACAATGTCCGGTTTTGGCTCGCCAAGGCATCCGCATGACCTGACCCCATAAGAGGTGCAGCCCCCCGCCTGGTGGCGGAGGGCTGCGCTATGGCAGGGCCGGGTCAGCGGTCCCGCCCTGGGTGGATCGGCTGCCGTAGGAGGGACGGTCTACTGCGGACCGGGCGACGGCAGCGGCTCACGCCCCGGCCCCGGCTCGGGAAACGTCGGCTTCGGCTGAGGAGTCCTGGGCTTCCTGGTCATGACGTGCTCCTTCTGCTTCGAGATCATCGTTCACGCTTTTTGGCGTGGACGGCCTCGGCCCGGATGGGCCAAGTGTCCATGACCGTACGTCGTCCGGCGCGCGGCGCAATCGAACCCGCGGGAAAATGTCGTCTCGCCTCAGCACGTTCGGTGGCTATCCGGGCGAGCCGCCGGGGGTGACCAGGCCGGACTCGTAGGCCAGGACGACGGCCTGGGCGCGGTCGCGCAGGCCGAGTTTGGTGAACACGCGGGCGACGTGCGTCTTGACAGTGTGCTCGCTCACCACGAGACGGGCGGCGATCTCGGCGTTGGACAGGCCCCCGGCGATCAGTTGGAGGACCTCGGTCTCCCGAGCGGTGAGCGTCTCCAGCGCCGGGACGGGCGTCGGCTTGTCCCGCCGCTGCCGGGCGAACTCCCGGATCAGCCGTCCGGTCACCTGCGGGGCCAGCAGCGCGTCGCCCCGGGCGACGACGCGTACGGCGGCCACCAGGTCGTCGGCGGTCGAGTCCTTCAGCAGGAAGCCGCTCGCCCCGGCGGCCAGCGCCTCGTAGACGTACTCGTCCACGTCGAACGTCGTCAGCACCAGCACCCGCGTCGATCCGCCGGCCGGATCGGCGAGGATGCGCCGCGTGGCCTCGATGCCGTCCATCTTCGGCATCCTGATGTCCATCAGCACGACGTCGGGCCGGTGGGCCTCGGCGAGGCGCACGGCCTCCCGCCCGTCACCGCACTGCCCGACGACGTCGATGTCCGGCTGGGCGGCGAGGAGGGCGGCGAAACCGGCCCGCACGATCGTCTGGTCGTCGACGATCAGCACTCGAATCACGATCGACGATTCTGGCCTACCGGAAGCTCCGCCTGCACCGCGAATCCGCCTTCCGGCCGCGGACCGGCCGCGAACCGGCCGCCGAGCATCGTCGCCCGCTCGCGCATGCCCACGAGACCGTGGCCCATGACCTTCGTACGGCCGTCGTTCACCGTCGTGGGCGGGGCCGTCGAGCCGTCGTCGGTGACGCGGACGGCGAGCCGGTCGCCCTGGTACTCCAGCTCGACGTTCACCTGGGCGCCCGGGGCGTGCCGCCGCGCGTTCGTCAGGGCCTCCTGCACGATCCGGTACGCCGACAGCTCGATCGTCGTCGACAGGGGCCGGGCGCTGCCGCGTACGGTCAGCCGCGCCTCGCCACCGGCGCCGCGGTGCGAGTCGATGAGCTCGCCCAGCCGGTCCAGCCGCGGCTGCGGCGTCACCTCCGGCTCGGCGCCGGGTTCGGCGCGCAGCACGGTCAGCAGCCGGCGCATCTCCTCGAGGGCCTCGCGGGCGGCGCCCGCGATCTCGCCGAAGCCCTTCTTGGCCTCGGGGGACAGCTCCCGCATCGTGTACGGGGCCGTCTCCGCCTGCACGGCGATCATCGAGACCGAGTGGGCGACGACGTCGTGCAGCTCACGGGCGATCCGGGCGCGCTCCCGCAGGATGGCCTGCTCACGCTGGGCGGCGTTGAGCTGGGTGAGGGTCTCGCTGCTGCGCTCCCGCTCCTCGTCCACGCTCGCCTCGGCGGTCTCCACCGTACGACGGGCGTCGCCCAGGCCGATGGCGGCGATGACGGCCGTGAACCCGGCCAGCCACGGAATGTCGTCCAGGCTGCCGGAGGCGAGGTACACCACGCCGACGGCGACGACGCTGCACACGCCGAGCACGCCCGTGGACTGACGGGGGAGCTGCTGGGCGAGGAGGAACAGCGTGTACAGCCCGGCGAAGGCCGTCGTCAGCAGGACCTGCTGCCCGGACAGCAGGCTCGCGGCGAGCGCGCCCAGCACGATCGCCGACGCCGGCCGCAGCGACTCCCGGCGGAACATCAGCGGCAGCGTCGCCGCCAGCGCGAACGCGCCGGGCAGGCTCACGACCTGAAGGTGGTGCAGGGGCAGCTCGATCAGGGCCGCCACGGCGAGGATCGCGCCCGTCACCGGACCGTACGCCCACGACTCCCCGAACCGGCGCCAGGCGTGCACCCAGCGCAGCAGCGGCGGCGTCTTGGGCGGCCGGGACGGCGGGGCGGGCGCTCCCGCCGGGGTCGGCGGCTGCCGGGTGAACAGGGTGCCGTCCGGCGTCGCGTACGCGGGCGGTCCACCGTAAGGCGGAGGCACCGCGGGCGGAGTGCTCCGGCCGTACAGGGCGGCGACGAGGCGGCTGGTGATCGGGCGCAGGAGCCGGCCGACGCCGGTGAGGATCCACAGAAGGACCTGACCCACCGCGGTCACGACCTGTGCGGCCATGCGCCACGCCGCCGGTCCGGCCTCGTGGAGGAAGTCAGGCTTGTCGCTGGTCACTCTTTACCATGACATGTCCTCGGGGGTGTTCGCCTCACCGTACGGAGCGATTCCGTATCGGCCCTGAGCGCCCCGATGTCCACCTCTGGAACGATTCCGGGTCCATCCTTGCGGGGGACGACCGGCCGCCGTCCGCGGCGTACTTTTACATTGTGACGAGGCGCCGGCGCTCTCGCACTAGGGGGTCCGAGGTCGCCGGCGTCCGGGCCGGGCCATCTGGATCTCGGGGGTTCGGATGGCGCGGCCGATCGTCCCTCGCCGAGGTGGCCGCAGTCCGTCCGGGTCTCCCGCGGGTATGTCCCGTGGACGGCTGGTCGGGGCGACCATGGGCTGGGGAAGGCCCCGATCCGGCCTCCTCGGCGAGGGCTGCACCGATGGCCCGCCGATCACCCTCGGCGGACGCGCCGACGGCGGGCCCCGTGCGGCTCCCGGCCGGGCCCGAGGGGCCCTGGGCCTGTCTCGAAGCCTTAAGGCCGGCCGCGCAGGAGGCGCAACGCCTTCTCCTTCTCGAAGTCCAGGGCGCGCGCCGGCGGCGCCGACAGCCGGCCGACGCGCTCGCCGAGCTCCCGGACGTTCGCCCGTACCTCCGGGTCGGCCAGCACGCGCAGCCCGAACGCGAGCTCCGCGGGGCTGATGTCGTACCTCCGCTCCAGCGCCAGCGCGAGTGCCACGGCGCGCAGCTCCGCCTCGCCGAAGCGGCGGTGCCCCTGCCGTTCGCGGGTCGGCGGAAGGAGGCCGAGGGTCTCGCGGTAGCGGAGCATGCGGGGGGATGTGCCGAGTCGCCGGGCGGCCTCCGTGATACGCATGGGCCTCATTCTGACAAATCAGTGTTAGATACGGCGCCCGCCTCGTGCGATCCTCAAGCGGCCCCGCCTAGACTCGCTGTGAAACCGAACCCCAGGGAGCAAACGAACCATGGACTACAAGGTCGCCGACCTGTCGCTGGCGGCGTTCGGCCGCAAGGAGATCCAGCTCGCCGAGCATGAGATGCCGGGTCTCATGGCGGTCCGCGAGGAGTACGCCAAGGACCAGCCGCTGCGCGGCGCGAAGATCATGGGCTCGCTGCACATGACGATCCAGACCGCCGTGCTGATCGAGACGCTGGTCGCGCTGGGCGCCGAGGTCCGCTGGGTGAGCTGCAACATCTTCTCCACCCAGGACCACGCCGCCGCCGCGGTGGTCGTCGGCCCGAACGGCACCCAGGAGGACCCGCAGGGCGTTCCGGTGTTCGCCTGGAAGGGCGAGACGCTGGAGGAGTACTGGTGGTGCACCGAGCAGGCGCTCACCTGGCCCGGTGACGACGGCCCCAACATGATCCTCGACGACGGCGGCGACGCCACCCTGCTCGTCCACAAGGGCGCCGAGTACGAGAAGGCCGGCGCCGTGCCCTCCGCGGCCGAGGACGACCCGGAGGAGTGGAAGGTCATCCTCGACCTGCTGCACCGCACCGTCGACGGCTCCGGCCGGTGGACCGCGATCGCCGAGCGCATCAAGGGCGTGACCGAGGAGACCACGACCGGCGTGCACCGCCTCTACGAGATGCACAAGAACGGTGCGCTGCTGTTCCCGGCCATCAACGTGAACGACTCGGTGACCAAGTCCAAGTTCGACAACAAGTACGGCTGCCGGCACAGCGTCATCGACGGTCTCAACCGCGCCACCGACGTGCTGATCGGCGGCAAGGTCGCCGTCGTCTGCGGCTACGGCGACGTCGGCAAGGGCTGCGCCGACGCGCTGCGCGGCCAGGGCGCCCGCGTCATCGTCACCGAGATCGACCCGATCTGCGCGCTGCAGGCCGCGATGGACGGCTTCCAGGTCACCACGCTCGACGACGTCGTCGACATCGCCGACATCTTCGTGACGACGACCGGCAACTTCAACATCATCCGCGCCGACCACATGGAGCGGATGAAGCACCAGGCGATCGTCTCCAACATCGGCCACTTCGACAACGAGATCGACATGACCGGCCTGGCGAAGATCCCCGGCATCGTGAAGGAAGAGGTCAAGCCGCAGGTCCACACCTGGACCTTCCCGGACGGCCACTCGATCATCGTGCTCGCCGAGGGCCGGCTGATGAACCTCGGCTGCGCCACCGGCCACCCGAGCTTCGTGATGTCCAACTCCTTCACCAACCAGGTGATCGCGCAGATCGAGCTGTTCACCCGCACCGAGAACTACCCGATCGGCGTGTACACCCTGCCGAAGCACCTCGACGAGAAGGTCGCCCGCCTGCACCTCGACGCGCTCGGCGTCAAGCTGACCAAGCTCACCAAGGAGCAGGCCGCCTACATCGGCGTCGACGTCGAGGGCCCCTACAAGTCGGACCACTACCGCTACTGAGGTCTACCTCGTCGTGACGTACGACATCGCGGACCCCGGACTCGCCGAGTCCGGGGTCCGGCGCATCGAGTGGGCCGACCGGTCCATGCCCGTGCTGCGGCGCATCCGCGAGCGCTTCGCCGCCGGCCGCCCCCTGGACGGCCTGCGGGTCGCGGCGTGCATGCACGTCACCACGGAGACCGCCAACCTGATCCGGACGCTCCAGGCCGGCGGCGCCCAGGTGGCCCTGGCCGCCTCGAACCCGCTGTCCACCCAGGACGACACCGCCGCCGCGCTGGTCCACGAGTACGGCGCCGCGGTGTTCGCCCGGCAGGGGGTCGACCGCGACGGGTACTACCGGCACATCCACCAGGCGCTCGAGATCGCCCCCGACCTCGTCCTCGACGACGGCTGCGATCTGGTCAACATCCTGCACACCGAGCGCCTCGACCTGCTCGACGGCGTACGCGGCGGCTGTGAGGAAACCACCACCGGGGTCATCCGCCTGCACCAGATGGCCCGCGAGGGCGCGCTGCGCTTCCCGATGGTGGCGGTCAACGACACCGACACCAAGCACATGTTCGACAACCGGTACGGCACCGGCCAGTCGACCCTCGACGGCATCGTCCGCGCCACCAACACGCTGCTGGCCGGAAAGACGATCGTCATCGCCGGGTTCGGCTACTGCGGCCGCGGCCTGGCCGAACGCGCCCGCGGCATGGGCGGCCGCGTCGTCGTCACCGAGATCGATCCGGTCAAGGCGCTCGACGCCGTCCTGCAGGGCTACCGCGTCCAGCCGATGGCGCAGGCCGCCGAGCACGGTGACGTCTTCATCACCGTCACCGGCAACCGGGACGTCATCCGCGCCGAGCACCTCGCCCGGATGAAGGACGGCGCGATCCTCGCCAACTCCGGTCACTTCGACGTGGAGATCGACGTACGGGCGCTGGCCGACCTCGCCGTGGAGATCCACCGCGACGTACGCCCGCAGGCCGACGAGTACGTCCTCGCCGACGGCCGCAGGCTGGTCCTGCTCGCCGAGGGGCGTCTCGTCAACCTCGCCGCCGCCGAGGGCCACCCGGCGGCCGTCATGGACATGTCCTTCGCCGACCAGGCCCTCACCTGTGAGTGGATCGCCGGCCAGGACCTGGTCCCCGGTGTGTACGACGTCCCGAAGGAGATCGACACCGAGGTGGCACGCCTGAAGCTGGCCTCCATGGACATAGCCATCGACGCCCTCACACAGGGCCAGGAGGACTACCTGTCCTCCTGGCGCCAGGGCTCCTAACATCGCGTCGCACTGGCGTTCGCTGCGTCTAGAGCGCAGCGATTGCCAGGGATCTTTGAGCGGCCCTGGTCAAGTCAGGTGGCAGAGAGCCTTCGGCCGCATGATCCGGGGTTTCTTCGCCTTCATGCCTTGACGACGGCGACCTCGACGCAGGCACCCTGCTGCGTGCTGCGGGCGGACTTCCGCCAGTCGGCGCGTGCGAGGTCAGGAGTGCTGGGCATGGGTGCCTTCCTTCGGGTTCGTTAGGTACCGCCCACCTCTGCGGCGATCAGTGCGATGCTATCCAGAGGACTCAGCGCCACCCCACTGAGATGTTGGAACGCGACGTGGAACCGGCGGACCTCTTCCTCGTCTTCTACGAAGAGTTCTCCGGCAGGGGTGTCGACGTAGACCGCGTCGGTGTCTCGCGACTCGGGGAACCGGATGATCGAAAACGCTCCGGCCGCTCCCGCGTGCGCTCCGGCACCGAACGGGATGACCTGGAGGGACACCTTGGCGAGCTTCGCCATCTTCACCAGATGGCGCTTCTGAGCCTCCATGACCTCCGCGCCGCCGACCGGTCGGCGAAGCGCCGCCTCGTCGAGGATCGCCCACAGCCGAACCGGATCATCACCGGTGAGAATCCGTTGCCGTTCGATGCGGATCTGCACCCGCCGCTCCACCTCCTCCTCGGTTATCTCCGCTGGCCCGGCTTCGATCAGGGCGCGGGCGTAGTCCTCGGTCTGTAGCAGTCCCGGAATGACGATCGTCTCGAAGGCGAACACCTCGGAGGCTTCGGCTTCCAGGCCGATGTAGGTGGAGTAGTGCTCGGACAACATCGCGCTGTAGGGATGCCACCAGCCGCGCTTGCGGCCGTCGCGGGCGAGATTGATCAGCTCTTCCCGTTCCCGCTCGTCCGTGACGCCGTAGACCTCCAGGAGGGCGCGGATGTCCAGTACACGCGGAAGCTTCCATTCGTTGCGCTCCATGTGCGTGAGCTTGCTCTGCTGCCACTCCAGCTCTTCGGCGATCTCTTTCGCCGTACGGCCGTCACGGGCGCGTAGTTCCCGGAGGGTCGCGGATAGGCGCCGACGGCGCAGAGTCGGACTACGGCGAGGGTCGGACATGGACGGGATCGTAGGGCATGAGCTCGGTTGATCAGCGAAAACAGACATAGCCGCACCATTTAACCAACATTCGATTCCGATATTGCGAATCCGATGACCTGAGGGCATCCTGAGGCCCATGCCTACTCAGCTGGCCGGGCCTACCCGCCCTGGCTTGACTACGGGGAGTTGATCTCCCGTGACACCCGATCCTGCGGTCATCGTCGACCGCTCCCCATACCCCCCCCGCACCGGCACCCGTGTGCCTTTCGCGCCACGTCCGGCGTGACGCCGTCCGTCAGGCTCGGCGTTTCGTCGCCGATGTCGTGGCCGGGCACCCGTACGACTCCTACGAGATCGCGCTGCTGGCGTCGGAGTTGACGACCAACGCGATACGCGCCGCCGAGGCCATGCACCCCTCCTGGCCGGAGGACATCCGGCCGATCGGCGTGGAGCTGACTCTCACCGATCGGTACGCGCATCTGGCCGTCAGCGACCCCGGTACCGAACCGCTGCCCGCCCAGCAGCACGGTGGCCTACTCGCCGAGCGCGGGCGCGGCCTGGCCATCGTCGACCAGCACGCCGCCGCCCGGTGGGTCACCTACACCGACCACGGCAAGACCGTGCACGCCCTCATCACCGCACCCGGCATCATCCTGACCGCCGCCGAACTCGCTGAGATCCGGGAGGCGTCGTGATCCGGCGGCTCCTCGCCTGCCTCGGCATCCTGATCGTCAGACCCGACCGGTCGGCGTGGCCGTCTCCGCCGCGTCGGCGTGAGCCGCCGGATCCGTCCCCGGCCCAGCTCGCCGAGGTCCAGGACCTGTGCTCTCAATGGCTGGTGATGTGGTGCTGGTACCGCCGCGAGTACGCCGCCATCGCCAAGTTCGGCCCTGAACCGACGATCATCTACAACCGAAACCCCCGGCATTTAGTGTTCCAATGCCGCGCGGCCGAACTGGCGACACCGATCCCGTGAGCCTCGAGCACGCGTCGCACTGGCGTTCACTGCGTCTAGAGCGCAGTGATCGCCAGGGATCTTCGAGTCAGGCGTGCAGGCCGCGCGGTACGTACGTCCTGAGTCGGTGACGTGGGCACGCCTGGGGCGGCGATCCGCATCCGGCTCGTAGGACTTCGCCGCCGTGGTGGTCACATTGCCGCCGTCATTGCCGGAGCACACCTGCAGGGCGGGGCCCGCCGAGTACGGGCGGCGGCCGGCCTGAGTTCGATCAGGACCCGGTGCTGTCGCGTAGATTCTGGGCATGCCGCGCGGTACGTACATTCATGAGCCCGGGGTCGAGGAGCGGTTCGCCTGTGATCTGGACGGCGGCGGCTGGCGCTACACCGCCGAGCGGTCCGACGGCGGCACGATCGAGCTGGTCGCCGACAGCCGCTGGCGGCCCGCCCGGCTCCAGGTGACCGTCGGCGAGCACGTCCTGCGGGGCGGCGCCGTCGGCGCCGAGCTCATGTGGGTGACCGCGGGACGGGAGCACGCCGCGCGGGCCACCGGCTTCCTCGGCGAGTCGCCGGGCCTGCTGGTCGCCGTGGCCCGGTCGCTGCGCCTGGCCGAGGGCGAACGCGTCGACCTGCGGATCCTGCTCGTCACCGCGCCGTCCCTCGCGGTCCGCACCGTCCCGCAGCGCTGGTCCCTCGCCGAGATCGCCTGGCACGACGCCGACGGCGAACGCGTCCCGGTGGAGCGCTACGAGATCACGGATCTGGAGACCGGGGAGGTGTCGGAGTTCCACCTGGCCGGCGACGTGGTGGTGGCAGCTCCGGGTATCGAACTGGTCAACCTTGAGAATCCCCCGAATTTTTCCTAAGAACTTCTGACAACCTCGGGGTCATGTGCGGTGTCATACCGATCATGAAACACGTGTTCGTCGGCGTCGGTGTGGTCGGTCTCCTCAGTGGCGGGCTCGTCGTGGCGTCCGGGGGCTCGGCGATGGCCAAGTCCGATCTCACCCTCAGCGCCGCGCACAAGGTGATCCATCGGGGCCAGCCCCTGCATCTGGCCGGATCGGTCGGCGACGACGCCGGGCTGCAGCGGACCAGGTTCTGCCTGCAGGTCCGGGACGCCGGGCACTGGAGCCAGCTCGGCAAGTGCGTGGAGCCGTACCGCGCCGACGGCTGGACCGCCGTCTTCGGGTTCGACACCCGCCTGCTCACGCGCGGCAAGTACTCCTTCCGCGCCGTCGGGGTGGGCCTGCGGCACAAGAAGCACGTGATCTACGGTCCCTCCCCGACGGTCCACGTCACGGTGCGCTGAACCGTCTCGGGGCCTAGTACTCCTAACCTCGTCAGCGGCCGGCGAGGCGGAGCCGCAGATGTCTGCCGTCTCGGGAGAGACGTGCGGCGATGGAGAAGATCCGCAAGCGCAGACGTTCGGGCTCCCGGCATCGGGCGGGGTGGCCACCGAAGTCGAGCATCTGGGCCCAGGCGGTCAGCTCACTGGCGAGGCGACCAGCTCGCACCAGAGCTGATTCTGGGCGAAGCCGTGCAGGGGAGGTTCCGCATGCCGGGGTCTTTGGCGCCGCGGATGCGGTCTTCGCAGCGGGCCCGCATGCGGTGGCGTACTTCCAGGTCGGCGAGCTGCACGTGCTCGGCGCCGGGGCGGCGGATCGTCACCGCCCTTCAGGCGCAAGCCGATGCGGCCGGGTTGATCATCTTGGATGTCAGCGTGGACTCCGCGATCGCCCTGGGACATCAACACGACGCCGGGGCTCGTCCCCGGCCGGGTGGGCAGAAGATGCCTGCAGGCGAGGCGGTTCCCAAGCCAGACGACCACGCATTGGGCCGCTCGCGCGGTGGGCCGACCACCAGCTGCACCTGAGCTGCGAATACCTGTCTCGGCTTCTCCCGCCGACCTCCGCAACGGCATCTGCATACTTCAGTCAACCCGAGTCTGAGGTATCGGTCAAGGTGCGTACGCAAGATGCTTCAAGGACAGTTTTCGTATTTGAGCTTCTGGTCCCTATCGCGATGATCCTCAGGTCTCTATCGTTGATCAACTACTGGGACTTAGTGTGCCTTGAATTCATCGAGTGGAGAGGATCCACCATGGAACACGGACGAAAGTCTGCCCCGCGGTCGGGCGTAGCCGTGGCGGTTACCGTGGCGGCGGCTGCCGTCGCCGTCGCCGTCGCGCAGCCCGCCGAGGCCGCGGGGAACGCCCCGACCAAGGAGGCGACGTCGATCGTCGACCTTACCGGCGTCTCGCAGGAGGCGCTGGCGTCGCTCGGTCGGTCCGCGCTGGCGCTCGCCGTCGCGCGACACCTCGACAGCGCGGGTGCGG